>NZ_JBITET010000003.1:0-64563 GCF_044455385.1 Micromonospora sp. NPDC051227 | reverse complement strand
GGAAGCCTTGTGCGCCTGCGTCGCCCTGGGCACCCTGGGCTCCGGTGGCGCCTTGTGCGCCTGCGTCGCCCTGCGCGCCTTGAGCGCCGGTCGCACCCTGCGCGCCTGCGTCGCCCTGCGCGCCTGCGTCGCCCTGGGAACCTTGGGCTCCGGTGGCACCGTGAGCGCCCGCATCGCCCTGGGCACCTTGGGCACCCTGGGGGCCTTGAGTGCCATGCTTGTCGTTCGGGTAGTCGCCCTTGTCCTTGTCGTGACCACCCCATGGGCTCTGCCAGCCCTGTGGGCCGTAGTCCGTTTGCCCGTCGGGGTACTGGTCCCACGAATCGCCGGGTCCGTCGTCGTCTTGGCGGACAGTTGACCAGGATGACGGCCACGCGCCGCGTTGGCCGAGCGGACCGGGCGTACCGATGTGTACGTCCTGTGCGGACGCCTTCGTCTCCACCGGCGGAGCTGCGGCTGCGGGCCCACCCGTCATTCCGACTACCAGTAGGGCGGAGCTCAGCCCTGAAGCGGCCCGGCCATGGTTCCGGCTGCGCCGCAGCCGTCGGTTGTTACTCATGACCCCTCCAGAGCCACCCCGGATACACCCAGAGCTACCTACTAGCCACCTGACGTTATTACTTGGGCGAGTCGTAGCGTATTCGACTGATTAGTCGGCCGAGAGGGGTTTTGACAGTACTTGGGTACATTTAGGAGAAGGTGGAATTTACTTGCGATAGGGGCATAACCCCTGGCTATCGCGTTGCGGGACCTCGATTCCCAAGTGCGGCGGCCACTCGGGGTGCCTCGCGTCGGCCCTGATTGCGGGCTGCGGCCACGAGCGCGGGGACGACGGATCGGTCCATCACGCTGGTCCCCTGCGCTCGTTTGGAGGCCGGGTCCCGGAGCAGCACCTCCACCCGGCGACCCGTTCCGAGCGCGGCTCGCTGCTTGTCGATGCGCGCCCAGGGTCCGATCGCGGCGGTGCTCGGCGCGAGGGCGATGACCGGGCCGTTTCCGGGGGCGAGGTCGAGGTTGAGGGTCGACCGCATGCCGCCGTCCATGTAGCGGCGGTCGCCGATGCTGACCGGCGCCGCGGAGATCGGCATGGCGCAGCTCGCGGCGACGGCGTCCACCAGGGGGACGCCGTCGTGCCGGGTGATGGTGCGGCTGGCGCCGGTTTCGGTGTCGACCACCACGATGCGAAGGTCCACGTCGTACGGCCAAGCGTGGTTGGGCAGGCGGGCCTCGGCTATCCGGCGCTGCCGGGACGGGTCGTTGATGCGTGCGGCGAGGGCGAGTCGACCGAGGCGGCGAGCGGCCTGCTCGGGGCTGCGCGCGAACAGTTGTGCCCGCGCGAGCCGAAGCAGGTGGAGCAGGCCCGGTGCGGGTGAGGTTTCGTGTGCGACGCCGCCGTGCTGGCGCTCGAAGAGTTCCGCGAGTGGGCTGCCACTGGTGAGCTGGGCGCCCACCACGGCGCCGGAGCTGGTGCCGATGAGGACGGCCTCCGGGGCCACTGTCACTCCCTCGTCCGCGAGCCCGGTGAGGATGCCGACCTCCCAGGCGATGCCAGCCACTCCACCGCCACCGAGCACCCAGACGGGCCGCGCGTCGCCCGTCATCAGTCGCCTCACTCGCGTCGAATACTGCTGACGCCGTACGCAGTTTAGGCTAACAGTGACGAGGAGGGATTGACAACGGGCGATCAGGGCTCCCGTCGTCCGACGATGATGCCGCCGAGCCGGCTCTCTGCCGAGGTGACGGTGGTCTGCGAGTCGACCGTGAACCCGCTCTGGCGTAGCCAGGCCGCTACCTGGGCAGGCTGCCGACGATGGACGCGCACGTTCATCGAGTGGCCGCCGTAGCCCTCCGTCTTGAGGGTCGTCTCGTCGCCCACGTGGAAACCGAGCAGCAGTGGGCCACCGGGACGCATCACCCGCCGGAAGTGCGCGAACACCGCGCCGATCTGGTCGTCAGGGATGTGGATGAGCGAATACCAGGCGACCAGGCCGGCGACCGAGCCGTCGGCCAGATTGAGGTCGGTCATCGAGCCGACCTCGAACCTCAGCTCCGGGTGATCACGGCGGGCCACCTCGATCATCCCGGGCGAGAGATCGATCCCGAAGGCGTCGACGCCGAGCGTGTGCAGGTGGGCGGTGATGCGACCCGTCCCGCAGCCCACATCCGCGACCGACCCGCCGCCGGCAACCTGTACGAGCTCGGCGAACGATGCCAGCGCGGCTTGTTCGTACGGTGCCTCCGCCAGGAGGTCACGTACCAGGTGCGCGTAGCTGACCGCGACCGTGTCGTAGGAGGTGCGGGTCGCAGTCAACCAATCGTCTACGGTCACGAGTCCAACGCTAATTCAGCGACACACTGATGCCTGACCTTGCCGGACCGACAGTTTGGAGGCGTCCACCCATGACTTCCGCGCCGGTGATCGTGAGTCTGCCCATCGCTGACCGGGCCACCTCCTACCGCTTCTATCGCGACGGGCTCGGCCTCGACGCCGTGGGCGAGTTGGCCGACGACGGTATCCCGGAGCCGTTGCAGTTCGTGGTCAACGACGGGCTGCGGCTGATGCTCATCCCGACCGGCGGCTTCGGTTGGGTGATCGGCCGACACGAGGTCGCCCCGAGGGGCCAGAGCGAATGTCTGCTCAACCTTGGTGTCGCTTCGCCGACCGAAGCGGACGCGCTCGTCGAGCGGGCGCGCGCTGCCGGCGCCGAGATCATCACCGAGGCGGCGAACCAACCCTGGGCGTACGCGGGCGTCTTCGCAGACCCGGACGGTCACTTGTGGATGGTGTCCGCCGATCCGGAGTCCTGAAACCGTCGGTGGTGGTGGTTACGGTCCGGCGGTGACCGTGACCACCGATGCCCCTGGGACGCTGCCCACCCCCGCCGACGAGGCCCGGCTGTGGGCACTCATCGAAGCTGCGTGGGCCGAGTTGGGTGCCGAGCCCTTGGCGCTGCGGCAGGCCCTCATCGAGCGCGACCCCGCCGACGGCGGCGATGACGATGACGGCCCGTCCTACGCGATCGACGCCTGGCTTGATGCCTTTCTGGATCGCCTCGGGCACCTGACCGCCGAGCTGACCGGGCGGGAGCTGACCGACCTCGACCGGGTGGTCGAGCGCAAGCTGCACGACATCGATCGGGAGGACATCCACGAGGTGACCGACGGGTCGGACGACGGCTTCCTCTATGCCCGAGGTTTCATCGTCGCCATAGGGCGGGCGTACTACGAAGCGGTCCGCGCCAACCCCACGATGGCGCTGCTGGACGCCGACTGCGAGGGCATGTGTTATCTCTTCGCGCACCTGCACAACGACCGGTTCGGTTCGTGGCCGGAGACCGGCTCCGGGATCTCCCGGGAATCGTTCGGCAACCCGGCCGGCTGGTCGGCCTGACCGGCACCAGCCCGGGTCACTCGGTGCGGACTCAGACGTAGATCTTCGTGGCGTACTCCGGGCCGTAGTGCCGTTCCAGGTCTTCGAGGCTCTCCGTCGGGGCCTCGACCTCCTTGATCAGACGTGCCCGGGACGGCAGTGCCTCGGGCTGCCAGGTCTCCGGCCGCCACAGCGCGGAGCGCAGGAACGCCTTCGCGCAGTGGTAGAAGATCTGCTCGATCTCCACCACCACGGCGAGCGCCGGCCGGTGCCCCTTGACCACCATCTCGTCGAACCAGGGCGCGTCACTGACCAGGCGGGCCCGCCCGTTGATCCGCAGCGTGTCGGTCCGCCCGGGGATGAGGAAGAGCAACCCGATGTGCGGGTTGTCGAGGATGTTGCGGTAGCCGTCGGCCCGCTTGTTGCCGGGCCGCTCGGGCAGCGCGATGGTCGTGTCGTCCAGCACCAGGGCGAACCCGGCCGGGTCGCCCTTGGGCGAGACGTCGCAGCTGCCGTCCGCGCCGGCCGTGGACATCAGACAGAACGGCGAGGCGCCGAGCCACTCGCGGTCCCGTTCGTGCAGCCGGGTGCGTTCCTTGTCGGCGGCCCGCGCGTTGGGCACGCCGAGAAGCTCGCGCAACTCCTCGTGCGAAGTGATCTCCACCGTCACGTTGATCCTCCCTCAGCCGTTGACCCGGTGGCGGGCACCACCGTCGTCAGCCTAGGCCGCCGTGACCAGCGCGAGGTTTGTGCCTGGTTGCCGGGGGTACGGCCTCACCCGACGTGCTCGCCGCAGCAGACCATTCCGCAGGACGCCGACCAGTGGAGGCCGGGAGATGGAGAGCCGACTCAAGGTACTGGGTCACCCAGTCCATCCGATGCTGGTGATGTTCCCGGTCGCGCTGTTGGCCACGGCGGTGCTGTTCGACGTGGTGGACACCGTCGGCGGTCCCGACTTCCTCGGCGAGGTCGCGTACTGGAACATCACCGTCGGCCTGATCGGCGGCCTGCTCGCCGCGGCGGCCGGCTCGTTCGACCTGCTGGCGATTCCGACCGGCACCCGCGCCAAGCGGGTGGGGCTGCTGCACGCGGGCGCCAACGTCGCGGTGATCCTGCTCTTCGCCGCCGTGTGGGCGGTGCGGCTCAACGCGGATTCCCGGGCCGCCGGCGGGGCACTCGTCGCCATCGAGGTGGTCGCGCTGGCGATTCTCGGCATCAGCGCCTGGCTCGGTGGTGAGCTGGTCGACCGGCTCGGTGTGGGCGTCGACAGCGACGCCGGCCTGGACGCGCCCAGCTCACTACGGCCGCCCGCGGCCACCCAGCGGATCGGAGAGGTGTGATGAGCGAGCAGCAGTTTGGCGGCTTCGGCCGGGGGTGGCGCGGCAGCCGGCAGCAGGGCTGGGACCCGATGGGGGAGTTGCAGTCGCTGCGCTCCGAGTTGAGTCGCCTGGTCGGTGGTCGCGGCGGGGCGTCCGACGTCGAGTTGACCGAGACCTCGGACGGCTGGGAGGTCGTCGTCCGGCTGCCCGGGGTGGCGCCGGAGGAGGTGGCCGTCGAGTTGGACGACCGCGAGTTGTGCGTGCGGGCCCGCTCGGAGGCGGAGGTCAACGCCGACCAGGGCATCCCCGGCGGCTTCGAGACGCGCGGCTTCGAGTACCGGGTCAACCTGCCGGCGCGGGTCGACCCGGACACCATCGACGCGGTGATGGACCACGGCCTGCTCCGGGTGCGGCTGCCACGGGCGACTCGGCCCGCGCCGCGCACCATTACCGTCGGCCGCACCGGGCCGCGCTCCGGCGACCTCTCCGCGGGTACGCCGATGCCAGCCGATCCCGCAGCGGACCGGGAGCTGCACCGCCCGGACACCGCCAGCGAGATCGACCGGCCGTAGCGGGCCGGGTGGTCACCCCGTCCGTGCTCGGTCCGACCGCCGAGCGCCTTTCCGACGTGCGGCGGATCGCCGTGCTGCGCGCCAACGCGCTCGGTGATTTCATCTTCGCCCTGCCGGCGTTTGACGCGCTGCGCAGCGCGTACCCCTCGGCGGAGATCGTGCTGCTCGGGGCGCCGTGGCACGCGAAACTCTGGCGCGACCGGCCCGGCCCGGTGGACCGGGTGCTGGTGGTGCCGCCGGCAGCCGGCATCCGTACGCCGGAGCAGGGCGAGCCGGAGTCGTCGATGGACGACTTCGTGGCCGCTGCCACCGGTGCGGAATTCGACCTGGCGGTGCAGATCCACGGCGGGGGTGCCAACTCCAACCCGCTGATCAGTCGGCTCGGTGCCCGGTTGACCGTCGGCCTGCGCACCGAAGACGCGCCACCGCTGGACCGGTGGCTGCGCTACGTCTACTACCAGCACGAGGTGATCCGCTACCTGGAGGTGGTGGCGCTGGCGGGGGCGCCGGCCACCACCATCACGCCGACGCTGGCGGTGACCGACGCCGACCGGGCCGAGGCCGCCCAGGTGCTGGGCCCGGCAAGCCGTCCCCGGGTGGCATTGCATCCGGGTGCCACCGACACCCGCCGCCGCTGGCCCGCCGAGCGCTTCGCCGAGGTGGCCCGTGCGCTGCACGAGGACGGCTACGAGGTGCTGGTCACCGGCACGCCCTCGGAGCAGGAGGTGGTGGACCGGGTCGTCGCTGCGGCGCAGGTGCCGGTGCGCCCACAGGTGGGCACGCTCAGCCTGGGTGGGCTGGTCGGCTGCTACGCCGACTGCGCGTTGGTCGTCTCGAACGACACCGGCCCGCTGCACCTGGCCGCCGCGGTGGGCACGCCCACTGTGGGCATCTTCTGGGTCGGCAACCTGATCAACGGGGCCAGCCCGCTGCGGGGTCGGCACCGGCCGATCAGCTCGTGGACGGTGCACTGCCCGGTCTGCGGGGTCGACTGCACACCGGGCATCTATCCGCACCGGCCCGGCGACGGTGACTGCCCGCACCGGGACTCGTTCGTGACCGACGTACCGGTGATCGAGGTGCTGGAAGCCGCCCGGGATCTGCTCACCGCGTAGGTCAGGCCGGCTGCGGGGTGTCCTCGTCGGCGAGGACGACCTCCCACGCCTCGACGTCCCGGTCGGTGACCGTGGTGGGGGACTCCAGGTGGTACGCGCCGCTGGGCAGGATGCCCGCGCCGCCGTGGCGGGACAACACGGCGAGCTGCGCGGCCACGTCCTCGCCCTGGTGCTTCTCCTGCACCCGACGCCAGAAGTCGAAGCCGCCGGCGTCAACGAGCTTGGCCCGGTCGTAGAGCACGCACCCGCCGATCCAGGAGACCTTGTACGCCCGCCACGCGCCCGGCGGCAGCGCCAACTGCTCGGTGATGTGCAGCAGGTTCGCGGCCGAGTGGATCCGGGCCCGGTTCCACTCCGAGGTGCCGGGTCGGATCCGCTCCGGTGTGGGCGGTCCGGCCCACTCCTCGTAGTGGCCGTGCGATTCCGGCCGTACGTCGTCGGTGTACGAGAGCCCGTGCACGCCGTTGCCGACGAACCCGCAGCCCAGCTCACCGATCGCGGTGACCAGTCGGTGCAGCGCACCCGGTTCCAGCCAGATGTCGTCGTCGAGGCTGAGGACGTACCGGGCGGCCGAGGCGGCGAGCAGGTACGCCCGGTGTTCGGCCAACCCCCGTCGGGGCAGCCGGCGGGTCAGCAGCACCGGGTGCCCCCGGTGGCGCAGCGCCCGGACCATGGTGGCGGCGGCGGGATGCGCGTACGCCGGATCGCCGTCGGACTGGTCGCTGACGACCACGCCGAAGCCGGGTACCCCGTCCTGGGCGGCGAGACCGGCCAGGGTGACGGCCAGCTCGGCGGGCCGGTTCCGGGTCGGAATCAGCACGTCGACCAGCCGGTCGGCGCGGAACTCCTCCGGGGTGCCGAGGTCGAGGGGGCGGTTCACGACGCCTGGGTGCGGGTGCGCAGCGACGGGTCGGGTTCCCGGTCGTCGATGTGTGGCGACGGGTCCTGGCTGTGCGACCGGATCCGCTCGATGATCGCGGAGGTGGACCGGTCCGGCACGTACCCCAGGGTGCGCACCTGGCCGCCCAGCCGGCGCACCAGCGGCGCCTCCGGCACCAGCTCCGGCGGATAGTCGCCGCCCTTGACGTACACGTCCGGTCGGACCGCCTCGATCAGCGCGGCCGGTGAGTCCTCCTCGAAGACCACCACGTGGTCCACGCAGGCGAGTGCGGCGAGCAGGGCACCTCGGTCCTCGACCGGGTTGACCGGCCGGTCCGGGCCCTTCAGCCGTCGTACGCTGCCGTCCGAGTTGACCGCCACGATGAGCAGGTCGCCCAACGCGCGGGCCTGCTCCAGGTAGCGCACATGCCCGCGATGCAGCACGTCGAAGCAGCCGTTGGTGAAGACCACCGACCGTCCCGCCTCGCGGTACTCGGCGACGATCGCGTCCAACTCGTCGCCGCCGACCAGCGCGGGGTGGCTCGGGGTGTCGGTTGGCTGGTCCAACGCGGCGAGCAGGTCGTCCCGTCGGCAGACGCAGGTGCCGGTGTCCGAGACGGTGATGGTGGCCGCGAGTTGGGCGAGTTGGGCGGCGGTGGGCAGGGGCGCGTCGGCGGCCAGGGCCAACGTCATCGCCGCCAGGTACGCGTCGCCGGCACCCACGGCGTGGCTTGCCGGCACCGGAGTGCTGTGGCTGCGTCGTGGCTCCCCGTCGGCGCCGCCGACCACCGCGCCCTCGGTGTCCAGGGTCACCGCGACCACGTCGGCACCGGTGTGGGCACGCAGTTCGGCCAGCCGCGACCTGGCCAGGACGGCCCGGTCGACGCCCTCTCCGGCCCGGGTGTTCACTGTGACGCCGGTGCCGGTGACGCTGAGCCCGTCACCGGTGAGGGCGACCCGTCCCTCGCCCGGGGTGGGCTCGCCGACCGGCCCCGGGCGGTCGGCCCGGGTCGACTCGGCGGCGGTGTCGTCGGCGCGTACCGCCCCCGGGGCCGCGCCGACGGTCATTTCGGACGGCCCGTCGACGGGGTCGCCGTCCGGGTGTTCCAGGTGCAGTTCGGTCCCGCCGGTCGGTCGGGTCGTACCGCCCGCGCGGGCCAACAGCCGGGTCGCCTCGGCGAAGCTGGGAGTGACCACTGTCGGCGCGAGCCCCCGCCAATCGGCCAGGTCGTGGGCGTCCAGCGCGACAGTGGCGTACCGCTGGCGGTTGTCGACCAGCCACGCGCGGACCGGGGCGGGCAGCGCGCCCAGGCCGTAGTCGCAGACCACCAGGGTCGGCGCCTCACCACCGGCGGCGGCGCGCAACTCCTCGGTGGCGCAGCTCAGGGCGGTGAGCAGCCGGCTCACCCCGTCGTGGTCCAGCGCGTCCTCCGGGTCGCCGGAGTCCTCACGCAGCAGGATCTGGTTGCCGGCCAACATCCGCCGCTTGACCGGGGTGGGTCGCCCGGGCTGGTTGACAGTGCGGTCCCAGACGCTCGCGCGGTCCAGACAGTCGTGCAGTTCGTCCCCGGCGACGTCGGCGCCGACCGGTGCCACCAGCACCGCCCGGCCGCCGAGGGCGGCGACGTTGACGGCGGTGTTCGCGGCCCCACCGGCGGCGGAGATCCGCCGGCGCAGGGTGAGGACCGGGGCGGGCGCCTCCCGGCAGAGCCGGTCGGAGTCGGCGAACCGCCATTCGTCCAACATGGCGTCACCGACGATCAGGACTGGGCGTCCGAGCCAGCTCTCCACGACGGCGGCGAACCGGCGCTGCTCCGCTGCTGCTCCTGCCATGCCTCCCCGGGTCCCCAGCGGCCTGGCGGACAAACCTGCGCGCCGACCGGTCCCGCCGCTGGTCAGGCCGGTCTTCGGCGGCTCCTGACCGGTCCTCACCGGTCCGAACCTGTCCGACCTGTTTCGGGCGTTCGAGCGCGGGAAGGGGATTGCGGTACCCCCCCGGAAAGGAGATGTACCGAGATGGCAGCGACATTGCAGGGCAAGCGGATCGCCTTCCTGGCCGCCGACGGCGTCGAGGAGGTCGAGTACGTCCAGCCACGCGAGGCGGTCGAGAACGCCGGCGCGACGGCCGAGCTGGTTTCGCTGAAGCCCGGTTCCATCCAGTCCTTCAACCACCTGGACCACTCCAAGACGTACGACGTGGACGTGACCGTCGACAAGGCCGACGCCGCCGGCTACGACGCGCTGGTGCTGCCCGGAGGGGTGGCGAACCCGGACTTCCTGCGGGGCGACCCGGACGCGGTGCGGTTCGTGAAGGCGTTCTTCGACGCGGGCAAGCCCGTCGGGGTGATCTGTCACGGCCCGTGGACGCTCATCGAGGCGGACGTGGTGCG
Source organism: Micromonospora sp. NPDC051227 (assembly GCF_044455385.1). Classification (NCBI taxonomy): domain Bacteria; kingdom Bacillati; phylum Actinomycetota; class Actinomycetes; order Micromonosporales; family Micromonosporaceae; genus Micromonospora; species Micromonospora sp. NPDC051227. Next base: position 54,918 of record NZ_JBITET010000003.1, on the reverse strand, counting down.
CGGCCGGCGGATCACGTCCTGGCCGACCCTTCGTACCGATCTGACCAACGCCGGGGCCACCTGGGTGGACGAGGAGTGCGTCACCGACGGCAACCTGACCAGCAGCCGCAAACCCGACGATCTCCCCGCCTTCTGCGCAGCAATCACCAAAACCTTCACCACCCCCTAACCCCCAGCCACCCCTCCGTTGATCATGAAGTTATTGCCGTAGCACGCGGCGTGTCGTGGCGATAACTTCATGACCGACGCTGGCGGAGCGGGTGCGGTACCGGGTTGGTTTTTTGGTGGTTCGGCGCATGTTCTGCGGCTCGCGGGATAGAAGGCCACATGACCACCGAAGCCTCAGATGCGCCGGTGCTGAACCGTCAGCAGATCCGGCTGCTCATGTTGGGCCTGATGACCGGCATGCTGCTGGCCGCACTCGACCAGACCATCGTTGGTACGGCGCTCCCGACCATCGTGGGCGAGTTGGGCGGGATCAACCACTACTCCTGGGTGGTCACCGCGTACCTGCTCGCCTCGACCGCGTCGACGCCGCTCTACGGCAAGATGGCCGACCTGTACGGGCGTCGGCCGGTCTTCCTCTTCTCGATCGGCACGTTCCTGCTCGGGTCGTTGCTGGCCGGGCTGTCGCAGAACATGACCCAGCTGATCGTCACCCGGGGTATCCAGGGTCTCGGCGCCGGTGGTCTGCTGACGCTCGCGTTCACCATCATCTCGGACGTGGTGTCACCCCGGGAGCGTGGTCGGTACCAGGGCCTGTTCGGCGCGGTCTTCGGGATCTCGTCGGTCGCCGGGCCGCTGGTGGGCGGTTACTTCGCGGAGACGGACTGGCGGTGGATCTTCTACATCAACGTGCCGCTGGCGATCCTGGCCATCGTCGTCTGCTACCACGTGATGCGGTTGATCCCGTTCGAACGTCGGGACCACTCGATCGACTGGCTCGGCGCCGGCCTGCTGGTGGCCGCGGTGAGTTCGCTGCTGCTCGCGCTGAGCTGGGGTGGCAACGAGTACGCCTGGGGCTCCGGCGTGATCATCGGTCTCTTCGTGGCCGGCGTGGTGCTGGGGGTGCTCTTCGTCCTCCAGGAGGCCCGGGTGGCCGAGCCGATCCTGCCGCTGCGGCTGTTCCGGAGCGCCACCTTCGCGTTGGCCAACTCGGCCCTGCTCATCATCGGTCTGGTGATGTTCGGTTCGATCATCTTCATCCCGCTGTACCTGCAGATCGTGAAGGGCGCCTCGCCGACCCGCAGCGGTCTGCTGATGCTGCCGATGATGGCCGGCATCATCATCACCTCGATCCTGACCGGCCGCGCGATGACCAGGATCGGCCGCTACAAGTGGTTCCCGGTGGCCGGTTCGGTGACGCTCCTGGTCGGCATGTTCCTCTTCACCCAGCTGGAGGTGGCCACCTCGCTCTGGGTGGCATTCGGGTACATGGTGGTGATCGGCGTGGGGCTGGGTCTGTGTATGCAGTCGCTGATCCTGGCGGTACAGAACGCGGTCTCGGTACGCGACCTGGGTGCTGGCACCTCCTCGGCGACCTTCTTCCGGTCGCTGGGCGGTTCGTTCGGGGTGGCGATCCTCGGCACGGTGCTCTCGTCCCGGCTGACCAGCGGACTCGCCGACCGGTTGCCCGGCGCGATCGCGCAGCTCCCGCCGCAGGAGCAGGCCGCGGTGGCGGCGAGTGGCGGCGCCAACATCTCGATCAACGATCCGGCCACCATCCTGGCCCTGCCGGGGCCGGTGCGCGCGGCCATCCAGGGTGCGTTCGTCGACGCGCTGGACATGGTCTTCCTGACCGCCGGCCTGATCGCGATCGTGGCGGTGGTGGTCACAGTGACGCTGCCCAACACGCAGCTGCGGGGTGCCGGCCCGAAGGGTGCCACCGGTGGGGCCGACCCGCTGGGCGGGGAGGCCCCGGCTCCGGGCGGCAAGCCGTTGACCCGCGAGTCGAAGGAGGAGGCCGCCGCCGACATGGAGGCCAAGTCCCAGACGATGATCTGAGCGTCTCGACACCGACCGCCCCGGACGCTCCGGGGCGGTCGGCGTCGGCCGGGTCGTCGGTGGTCAGGCGGGGCGGCGGTAGGCGCCGTACCACCAGGTCGCGGCCAACTCCCGGGCGGCTGCCGCGTCGGTCTCGGGGTCGGCCGAGGTCGTGCTGACGTGGTCGGCGAGGAAACGGTCGCCGCCGACCACGATCAGCCGGCTGGCAGCGGTCACGTCCAGGTCGACGGGGGTACGCCCGGCCTGCTGCTCGACCCGGAGCGCGTCCTCCGTGCGCGTCACGAACTGTTCCAGCCCGGCCGCCCAGTACTCCCGGACCACCTCGTCGTACGCGGCGACCTCGCTGACCGCGGCCAGCACCGGGGCGTACGTCCGGTATATCCGGATCACGTCGGCGAAGACCTCGGTCAGCCGCGCGAGCGGGTCGCCGGGCCCGCCGGGCTCCCAGCCGCCGGTGCGATCGAACGAACTCTCCCGCATGGTGCCGGCGAGGCGCATGAGCAGTTCGGTCTTGTCCCGGAAGTGGGTGTAGAAGGTCGACCGCGCGACGCCGGCCTCGGCGGCGATCCGCTGCACGCCGAGGTCGGTGAAGCGGATCCCCTCCTCCAGGAGCCGTTCGGTGGCCGCCAGCACCCGCGCTTCGACGGCCGCGCGTCCGCCGGGGTGGCGCGGGCGGCGGCGGGTGATCGAGGGCATAGCCGGAATCCTAGGTGGCGGTGGGTCGGATCGGCGACGTACGCTCGTTGCCGGACACAGTGTCCGACATAGTGACCACAGAGTGCCTGACCTCGGCCTCCGACCCACCACGAGGAGCAACACACGTGAAGTACCGACTGCTGGGCACCACCGGGGTGTACGTCTCGGAGATCTCGCTCGGCGCGATGACCTTCGGCGGCAGCGGGCACCCGCTCTGGGGCCCCTTGGGTGGGCTGGCGCTGCCCGAGGTGCAGCGGCTGGTGGACACCGCGCTGGACGCGGGCGTCAACTTCGTCGACACCGCCGACGGCTACAGCGACGGCGAGAGCGAGGAACTGCTCGGCAAGGCGCTCGGCAAGCGGCGTCGCGACGTCGTACTGGCGACGAAGGTGCACTCCCGGACAGGCCCCGGCCCGAACGACGTCGGCACCTCCCGGCTGCACATCATGCAGAACCTGGAGAACAGCCTGCGCCGGCTGGGCACCGATCACATCGACCTGTACCAGATCCACAACTTCGACCAGATCACTCCCATGGAGGAGATGCTGCGCGCGCTCGACGACGCGGTCCGGCAGGGCAAGGTCCGCTACATCGGCGCCGCCAACTTCGCCGCCTGGCAGATCTCCAAGGCACTCGGTATCTCCGCCCGGGAGAAGTTGGCCGGGTTCGTCTCGGTGCAGGAGTACTACTCGCTGCTGGGCCGGGACGTCGAGCGCGACGTGGTGCCGATGGCGCTCAACGAGGGTGTCGGGCTGACCGTCTGGAGCCCGCTCGCCGGTGGTTTCCTCTCCGGCAAGGTCAGCCGGGACGGCGCAGTCGCCGACAGTGGCGCGCGTAGCGCCCAGCCCGGGTACGCCAGCTTCACCCCGTTCGACCCGGAGCACGCCTTCGGAGTGGTCGACGTGCTCAAGGGTGTCGCCGAGCGGCACGAGGTGAGCCCGGCCCGGGTGGCGGTCGCCTGGCTGCTGTCCCGACCGGCGGTGACCAGCGTGATCGTCGGTGCCCGCAAGCACGAGCAGTTGGTCGACAACATCGCCGCCTCGGATCTCACGCTGACCGAGCAGGACCTCACCGAGCTGGACGAGGCCACCAAGCTGCCTGTCGCCTACCCGAACTGGATCCAGGAAGGGTTCTTCGCCGAGATGCGCTACCCGCAGTAACGCGGCCCGGCCGACCTACTTGAGGATGAGCCGGTTCGTCTGCTCGAAGACGTCCAGGTCGGCCAAAGTCTCGATGACCGAGGTGGAGAGTGGGGCGGGAAACCGGTCGCGGGCGAAGAAGCCGGCGTCGGTGGTCTCGTCGGTGACCCGGGCCAACTGCCCGTCCCACTCCTCCACCTTGAACGCCGTCGTGAACACCTGGTACGTGTGGCCGTACATGTTGGTGCTCGTCCGGTCCGGGCCGGTGTAGAGGGCGAACGCGCAGACCCGCAGCGCGCGCAGCCCGGTCTCCTCACGGACCTCGCGTACCGCGCAGTCGGCGATCGACTCGCCCAGCTCCATCGCGCCCGCCGGCATGGCCCACTGGCCGTTGTCCGAGCGTTTGATCAGCAGAATGCGTCCGGCGTCGTCGCTGACCACGGCACGGGCGCCGACGAACATCAGCGTCCGGTCCCCGGCGAGCGCGCGCAACTGCCCCACGTACGAGTCGGCCCAGGAGATGCTCACCTGCGACAACTTACGGGGGTTCCCAACGTGTGACCGCCGACACTAGCTTGTTACCCATGCGTAGCACGATGATGGACGCCCCTCTGCAGATCTCCCGGATCCTCGACCACGGTGCACTGGTGCACGGCACGGCCGAGGTGGTCACCTGGACGGGTGCCGAACCCCGCCGGATGACGTACGCCGAGGTGGGCCGGGCCGCCGCCCGGCTGGCACACGGGCTGCGCGACGAGTGTGGGGTGACCGGCGACGAGCGGGTCGCGACCTTCATGTGGAACAACAACGAGCACCTGGTCGCCTACTTCGCGGTGCCGAGCATGGGCGCGGTGCTGCACACGCTCAACATCCGGCTCTTTCCCGACCAGGTCGTCTACATCGCCAACCACGCCGAGGACCGGGTGGTTCTCGTCGACAGCACGCTCATCCCGCTGCTGGCCCGGGTGATCGGTGAGCTGACCACTGTGCGGCACGTCGTGGTGGTCGGCGGTGGTGACCCGGCACCGCTGGTGGCGGCGGCCGGCGACCGGATCACCGTGCACCACTGGGACGCGTTGCTCGCCGACCGGCCCGACACGTACGACTGGCCCGAGGTGGACGAGCGCGATGCGGCGGCGCTCTGCTACACCTCGGGCACCACAGGCAACCCGAAGGGCGTGGCCTACTCGCACCGGTCGATCTATCTGCACTCGTTGCAGGTCTGCATGCCGGAGGGTTTCGGCCTTGGCCCGACCGACCGCGAGTTGGCCATCGTGCCGATGTTCCACGCCATGTCCTGGGGCCTGCCCTACGCGGCCTTCCTCTCCGGCGCGTCGCTGATCATGCCGGACCGGTTCCTCCAGGCCGCGCCGATCGCCGAGATGATCGCCGCAGAGCGGCCCACCCTGGCCGGCGCGGTGCCGACCATCTGGACCGACCTGCTGGCCTACCTGGACACCCACGACGTGGACACCTCCTCGCTCGGTGAGGTGATCGTCGGCGGCTCGGCGTGCCCGCCGGCGCTGATGCACGCGTTCGACGAGCGGCACGGAATCGACGTCATCCACGCCTGGGGAATGACCGAGATGTCCCCGCTGGGGTCGGTCTCGCGTCCGCCCGCCGGTGCTACCGGTGAGCAGGCCTGGCGCTACCGCTACACCCAGGGGCGGGTGCCGGCGGGCGTGCAGGCGCGAATCGTCGGCCCGTCGGGCGACCCGATGCCCGCCGACGGGACGGCCGTGGGCGAGCTGGAGGTCCGGGGGCCGTGGGTGACCGCCCGGTACGTCGGTGAGGACGCCCCGGACGAGGAGAAGTTCCGCGACGGCTGGCTGCGTACCGGCGACGTGGGCACCCTCTCGCCGGACGGGTACATCAACCTGACCGACCGCGCCAAGGACGTGATCAAGTCCGGTGGTGAGTGGATCTCGTCGGTGGAGTTGGAGAACGCGCTGATGGCCCACCCGGCGGTGCTGGAGGCGTGCGTGGTGGGGGTCCCGGACGAGCGGTGGGACGAACGCCCGCTGGCCACCGTGGTGCTCCGGGAGGGCGCTTCGGTGACCGCCGAGGAGTTGCGGGACTTCCTGGCCGGGTCGGTGGCGCGCTGGCAGTTGCCCGAGCGCTGGGCGTTCATCGACACGGTGCCGAAGACGAGCGTCGGCAAGTTCGACAAGAAGGTCGTCCGTTCGCGGTACGCCGGGGGTGAGCTGACTGTCCGCGAGCTGACAGCCCCGTAACGTTTTCCCGGGCACTGTCGCCTGTTGGGGCGGGAGTACTCCTGAACCCTCCCCAGAGGCGGCCCCGGCGTTCGCACCGCGCCGGGGCCGCCCGCTCCACGCGGGGTGACCCGCACCGTCATTGTTGCGAAAGTTATTCGCTTCTGTCCTGCTGACGGGGAAATCGGGTGGTCAGCGACCCGATCAGGCGTCGCTGGTGGTGATGAGCACCTTGCCCACAGTCGAGTCCTCCACCGCCTGGTGCGCCGCGGCCGCCTCCGCCAGCGGGTAGTAGTGCAGTGGCAGACCGGCGTCCGCGCCGACCCGGATGCCGCCCTGACTGGCCGCCGCCGCCACGTCCTTCACGCCCTGCGCCTTGGCCGCCTTCGGCTCCGTGTAGACCAGCACGAACTGCCAGCGGGCGTTCGGTGCCATCATCGCCCGGATCGGGATGCTCACCTCGTCCCCGCCGTTGTCGGCGTACATGCAGACCGCGCCGCCGTGCCGCAGCACCCGTGCGTCGACCGAGGCGTTGCGGGCGGGGGAGACCTCCACGATCGTGTGGACCCCGTCGGGGGCGATCTTGTGGACCTCCTCGACCACGTCCTGCTCCCGATAGTTGATCACGAAGGAGGCGCCGGCCGAGGCCGCGAGCTGGGCCTTCTCCGCGCTGCTCACCGTGGCGATCACCGTGGCGTCGGCCCAACGGGCGAGCTGGATCGCGGCGTTGCCGACAGCGCCCGCGCCGCCCTGCACCATCACCGTGTGATCCGCCAGCGCACCGGCCCGCAGCGTGTCCGGCATGAACTCGCCAGCGGTCAGACAGCGGTGCGCGGTGAGGAACGGGATGCCCAGGGCGGCGCCCAGCTCGAACGGAGCGGCGCCGAGGCGCACCGCCTGCCGGACCGGCACCAGCGTGTACTCCGCCGTCGTGCCCCACTGTCGCTGCCAGGCGGCCTCCCAGACCCACACCCGCTCACCGATCAGATCGGGGTCGACCCCCTCGCCGACCGCCTCGACCACCCCCGCGCCGTCCTGCCCGGGGATCTGCCACCCGTTCGGCGGGGCATTGCGGCGGGACTTCCAGTCGGTCGGGTTCACCCCGGAGACCGCCATCCGCACCAGGACCTCGCCCGCACCCGGCTCGGGCACCGGGCGGTCGACCAGATCGAGCACCGAAGGGTCGCCGTTGCGCTCGTACACGATGGCCTTCATCCGTGGTCTCTACCCGGCTCGACCCGGGTCAACCCAGCTCGTCCACCAGCTCCGGGGTCAGCTCACCGATCGCGTTCAGCGTCGCCACCGCCAGCCCGGCGGCGTCCGGATCGAGCGGGTACGAGCCGTGCGGCACCGCCACCACCCGCATCCCCGCCGCTGCGGCGGAGCGCACCCCGTTTGACGAGTCCTCCACCGCCACACAGCGGGTCGGGTCGACGCCGAGGCGCTGCGCCACGCTCAGGTACACGTCCGGTGCGGGCTTGCCCCGCTCGGTCTGCTCGGTGGAGAGGGTCGCGCCGAACGCGTCGGTCAGGCTGGTCGCCGCCAGCGCCGCCTCGATCAGCCGCGTCGGGGACGAACTGGCCAACCCGAGCGGCCACCGCGCGGCCAGCCGGCGGACGACCTGGTCGGCGCCGTCGATGAGGGGTACGTGGTCCCGGTAGCGTCGGGTCATCTCCTCGACCACCTCGGCGGCGACCTGCTCGGCGGTGCGGCCGACGCCCAGCTCTCCGCTGAGGTAGTGCGCCCACTCGCCGGTGCTCATCCCCATCAGTCGGCGTTGCGTGTCCGGCTGCCACGTCCCGCCGTGCGCCGCCACGTACGCCCGGCGGACCTCCTCCCACACCGGCTCGGAATCCACGATCACGCCGTCCAGGTCGAAGACCACCGCATCAGTCACGGGCCCATCCTGCCCGACCGGTGGGTGCCCGGTCAGCCGGGCAACGCGGGCAGACCGAGCGGGCTGCCCTCGGGGAGCAAATTGTGACCGGACCGGGCGATCGGCTCCAGCAGCTCCCGGAGCCGGTCCGTGTCGCGGGCGCCGAGCGCCTGCCACGGGTGCGCGGCGGCCTGGTCGGTGGCGTCCTCGATGGCCTGGAACTCGGCCCGGGCGTGGTCGGTGGCCGCGCCGTCGCCGGTCAGCCAGCCCCGCTCGGTGAGCCGCTCGCGGGCGGCGTGCCACTGCTCCTCGGACCAGCCCCGGCCCAGCAGGTACTGCGGCGGCGAACCGTCCAGCGCGACCCGCCCGGTCAGCGTCTCCACCGGGTCCAGGCCGGCGGCCACCAGCGCCGCCACGTGCCCGTCCCCCCGGTGCTCGCGCAGCGTGGTGGCGGCCTGCCAGAGCCGCGCCAGCGGGTACTCGCCGGCCGGGAGGGCCGCGTTGGCCGCGCCGAGCACCCGGCCTGCGGTCTGCGCCGCCGCGGCGGCCCGCTCCAGCAGGTCGGCGGCCTCCACCAGGTGCGACTCCGGAAGCTCGTAGGTCAGCTCGGCGAGCGCCTGCACGGCACCGGTCAGGCGAGCGCGCAGCGCCTCCTGCGGGGTGGCCAACCGCCACACCGCCGGCAGTGCGCGGGCCACCATCTGCGGCGCGAAGTTGAAGAAGGCGGCGATCACCGGGGCCGCCTCGGCGGCTCCCAGCGGCGCGGCCCGGCCGGCGAAGTAACCGCGCCAGTAGCCACGCAACCCGACGGCCTCGTACGCGGCCCGGGCCCGGGGGTGCAGGTAGGTGACAGTGTGCACCGGCTCGAAGTACGCCCACATCGACCGGGCGGTCCGCCCAGGCTCGTCCAGCGCCGTCACATGCACCTCCGCGTCCCGGTTCCGGATGCTCACCCCGGGCGGCGAACCGCCCGGGGTGACGCCGAACCTACTGCCGCAGGGTGACGGGCCGGAAGCCCCATGTGAACAACTCCATCGCGTCCCGGGGACAACCGGGACGACCCGGACAGGTCACTGGGCGGCGAGCACGTCCACCACGAAGCGCAGCGGACCGGTCGGACGTCCACCGGCGGCGGCCTCGTCGTTGCCGTACGCCAGCTCGCCCGGGATGTCGAGCTGCACCCGGCTGCCGACGGTCACCCCGACCAGACCCTGGTCCCAGCCGGGAATGACCTGGCCGACGCCGATCGGGAAGGTGGCCGGCTGCCCGGACTTCCAGGAGGAGTCGAACTCCTTGCCGTCCTTGTAGAACACCCCCACGTAGTTGGTGGTGATGTTCTGGCCCTTCTGCACGGCCGGGCCCTTGCCCTTGATCAGCGGGGTGACGGTGAGCTTCTTGAGGTCGCCCGTGCCCGGCGTCACCGTCGGCTTGCTGCCCAGCGCCGGGTCGGCGCCCTCGGGCAGCTGCGGCGCGGGCGGCGCGCCGGCCTCGTCGGGGGCCGGGGCGGAGGCGGACGGGGTCGCGTCGGCCTGGGTCTTGGGCTTGTCGTCGCCCCCGCCGATAGTCACGAAGACGCCGATCAGCACCGCGACCACGGCGACGGCGGCGAGGCCGCTGGCCCACGCGTTGCGCTTGCGCCTCGCGTCGGCGGCCTTCTTCTCCGCCAACTGGGCGGCCAGGCGGCGCCCCGACTTGGTTGCCGGGCTCTGGTCCGGGCCCGTCTGCTGCGTCCGCTCGCTCACGTCGTCGACTCCCTGCTGCGAAGTGTGGCCGGCACCCGGTGCCGGGGGGAAAGCCGACGCACACGGTACCCGCACCGCGGCCTACCGTGCCCGCCGCGGACGCCTCGGATCGCCCAGCGCGACAGTTCCGGGGCTTTCCCGGGCGGTTATTCCGGGACGACCATGAAGTCGGTCACGAACGAGGTGACCCGGCCGTCGGCGGCACGGCCGATCCAGGTGCCGTAGCAGCCGTCGCCCCAACCGGTGGTCACGGTGACGACGTTGGCGCCGCTGGCCTCGTCCAGGACAGCGCTGATCAGCCCCGGGACCGGGGACGAGGGCAGCTTGTCGGGGATGAAGACCTGCTCGACCCGGTCGTAGTCCCAGCCTTCCAGGACACTGAGCGCTGTCGGGTCGGCGAGGGTGCCGGCGCCGGCGTCCACCCCGTACCCGAAGTAGTCGTCCGCACCGAGCGTGGCGACGTCCTGGTCGCCCGCCACGGCCAGCTCCCAGCGCGTGGTCGGCTCGTCGGAGACCACCAGCTGAAACGCGGCCACCCGCCGGTCCACCTCGGCGTCCTCCCGGAGCACCACGGCCACCCAGGCGCGGGCGGCATACCGCCCCGGCGGCACCGTGACCGTGAACGGCTCCGCCTCCGGGCAGACCAGCGGGTCACACCCGACCACCTGGCCGGTGGGCAGGACGACGTCGCCCGCCGGGTGGGCCTCGATCAGGTACGCGCCGTGCTGGTCGGTGAAGCGGGCGCCGGGCGTCAGCAACCGGTCCAGATCAGGGGTGTACGGCATGGGGGCTCCTCCGGTCGCCAGCGGCCGGCGGAGCGTACCCGGCGAGGCGGACATCGCCGCCGCTGCCGTACGGTCAGGCGCTCTTGCGGGGTGCTGTCTTGCGCGCGGCGGTCTTCTTCGCCGGCTCCGCCTTCTTCGCGGGGGTCTTCTTGGCGGCGGTCTTCTTCGCCGGCTCGGCCGCCTTCTTCTCGGCCGTCTTCTTCGCCGCGGTCTTCTTCGCGGGCGCCTTGGCCGCCTTCTTCTCGGCTGCCTTCTGCGCCGACCGGGCCGACGAGATGGGCGTCGGCTCGCCGCCGCCACCACCGCCGCCACGGGTGGGCTGCTCGCCGCGAGCCGCCTTGGCCCGTTCCACCGAGGCCTTCAACGCGGCCATCAGGTCCACCGCCGCCGCCGGGGCCTCCTCGACCTCCTCGGGCTGGACGACCTCCCGACCCTCCACCTTGGCGTCGATGACCTCCTGCAACGCGGCCCGGTAGTCGTCGGTGAAGACGTCCGGCTCGAACTCGCCGGTCATCGAGTCGATCAGTGAGCTGGCCATGGCCAGCTCCGGAGGGCGCACCTTGAGGTCCTCGTCGAGGAAACCGAAGTCCGGGGTACGGATCTCGTCCGGCCAGAGCATGGTGTTGAGCAGCAGCACACCCTCGCGGACCCGCAGCGTGGCCAACTGCTCCCGCTGGCGCAGCGCCACCTTGACGATGGCCACCCGCTCCGAGTCGATGAGCGCGTCGCGCAGCAGCACGTACGGCTTGGTCGCCGCGCCCTCCGGCTCGAGAAAGTACGCCTTGTTGTAGAGGATCGGGTCGACCTGCTCGGCCGGCACGAACTCCAGCACGTCGATGGCACGGGAACTGGTCAGCGGCAGGTCGGCGAAGTCCTCGTCGGTGAGGATCACCATTTCGCCGCCGCCGATGTCGTAGCCCTTGGCGATGTCGTCGTAGGTGACCTCTTCGCCGCAGACCGAGCAGGTGCGCTTGTAGCGGATCCGGCCGCCGTCCTCGCGGTGCACCTGGTGGAACCGAATGTCCTTCTCCTCGGTCGCGGAGTAGAGCTTCACCCCGATCGAGACGAGCCCGAACGACACGGCTCCCTTCCAGATGGCACGCATCCTGCGCTCCCTTCCCCGGTATCGACCATGCTCGCATCCGAAAGAACCGGACGCGAGGTGTTCGGGCTGCTACTACAGTCGGGTCGTGCCCGGCGCGCCGCTCAAGCCGATGCTCGCGATGACCGGGCCGCTCCCGGCGGGTGACGGCTGGGCCTACGAGTTCAAGTGGGACGGCGTCCGCGCTCTGGCCGACATCTCAGGTGGCGGTCAGCACCTGTATGCCCGTTCCGGCGTGGAGATCACCGCCGCGTACCCGGAGTTGGCCACCCTGCCCGAGCAGGTCGACGACGCGCTGCTCGACGGTGAGGTTGTGCTGCTCGGCCAGGGCGGGCAGCCGTCGTTCACCGCGCTGGCCGAGCGGATGCACGTCCGGGACCGGGCCAAGGCGGCCCGGTTGGCCGCGGTCATGCCGGTGACGTACATGATCTTCGACCTGCTCCGGCTGAACGGCGATGACCTGACCGGCTGGCCGTACGAGCGCCGCCGGGAGGCGCTGGAGGCGCTGGCGCTCGGTGGCCTCCGGTGGGCGGTGCCGCCGATGTTCGCCGACGGGCCGGCCACCTACGAGGCGGCGGGGGAGCACGGCCTGGAGGGGGTGATGGCCAAGCGGGTCGGGGCCGTCTACCGCCCGGGGGTGCGCTCGCCGGACTGGGTGAAGGTCAAGCTGGAGGTGACCGGCGACTTCGTCATCGGCGGTTGGCGACCTGGCGCGCGCCGGATCGGCGGGCTGCTGGTCGGGGTGCCCGGCCCGGACGGCCGACTGATCTACCGTGGTCGGGTCGGCGGCGGGATCGGCGCGGCCATCGAGCGGCAGCTCCTCGCCGAGCTGGAGCCGCTGCGCTCCGGCGTGTCACCGTTCGCGCCGGGTGTGCCGCGCGAGGATGCGCGGGGCGCCATCTGGGTAACACCCCAGGTGGTGGTGGAGGTGAAGTACGGCCAGCGCACCCCCGACGGCCGGCTGCGCTTCCCCCGGGTGCTGCGGTTGCGCCCGGACAAGCCTCCGGAGGAGGTCGACGATGCCGGCTGAACGGCTACGGGTGGACGTCGAGGGCCGCGCGCTGGAGTTGTCCAACCTGGACAAGGTGCTCTACCCGGCGGCCGGGTTCACAAAGGGTGAGGTGATCGACTACTACACCCGGATCTCCCCGGTGCTGCTGCCGCACCTGCGGGACCGGCCGGTCACCCGGATCCGCTTCCCCAACGGGGTGGACGACAAGTCGTTCTTCGAGAAGAACACGCCGGCCGCGACCCCGGACTGGGTGCGGGTGGAGAACCTGCCGGCGCCCGGGTCGACGAAGGGCCGGGAGACCATCGACTACGTGGTCGCCGACGACCTGCCCACCCTGGTCTGGCTGGCCAACCTGGCCGCGTTGGAGCTGCACACACCGCAGTGGAAGGTGGGCGAACACCCGGACATGATGGTCGTCGACCTGGACCCGGGCCCGCCGGCCGGGCTCGCCGAGTGTTGCCCGGTGGCGGTCCTGATGCGCGACCGCCTCGCCGACGACGGCATCGAGTCGTACCCGAAGACCTCCGGCAAGAAGGGCATGCAGCTCTGCTGCCCGATCGCCGGCACCCAGTCGTCCGACCTCGTCTCCGACTACGCCCGGCGGATCGCCCAGGAGTTGGAGAAGGCCCACCCGAAGCTGATCGTGTCGAAGATGGCGAAGAACCTCCGACCGGGCAAGGTCTTCATCGACTGGAGCCAGAACAACGCGGCGAAGACCACAGTGGCGCCGTACTCGCTGCGGGCCCAGTCGGTGCCGTCGGTGTCGACGCCGCTGACCTGGGACGAGGTCGAGGCCGGCGCGCGCGGCCGGAAGCCGGCCGTCCGCCAGTTCACCGCCGCCGAGGTCCTGGCCCGGGTCGAGGAGTACGACGACCTGCTCGGCCCGCTGCTCGCCGGCGGCCCGGAGTTGCCGGGCTGATGCTAGGTGGCGATGGATACCCGGATGGGCGCGGGCACTACCCGCAACAGAGTGTTATAGGCCTCGGCGTCCCGCTCCGGCCACCACCACCTTTGCTCTGCTTACCTATATGCAACACCGCGTTGAACTGGGACTTCATGACGGCCCCGTACTCGACGGGCGGAAACTCTCCTCACGGAGCGTGCGTGTCGCATATAGACAAGCAGAGCAAGGCTGTGAGGTGGGGCGGTGGCCCGCACCGTGGTCACTTATGTGACCGGCCGGCGCCCACCGCGTGGGTGGACGCCGGCCGACACAGGCGGCGAAGCACGGCGCAGCCGCCACCAGGCGCCGCCGACCAGGGCGACCGTGATGACGGTGACCGCGACGTCGCCGGCCAGGGCCGCGGCCGGGCCCGCCGGGGAGTACGGCGGCACCAGGTACGCGAACGCGGCGGCGGTGACCAGGCCCGCGGTGCCCGCAACGAGCACGTGCCGCTGCCCCCAACCGCTGCCCGACGACCAGTACGCGATCAGTCCTCCCACGGTGGTGGCGAGTCCCAGTGCGATGGCCACCCCCGTCCAGCCCGGTGCCAGGTCGCTGCCGAGGCGGACGAGGACGACCAGCAGACCCACCCAGAGCGGGTGCGGCACCCGACGGGCCCGGCGCGGGCGTGGGTGACGCCAGCGGGGCAGCAGGGCGACAGCGACCAGGGCGAGGACCACCACGGCGGCGAAGGCCAGTTGAAGCGGGTTGGCCAGGAAGCCCTTCCGGCCGCTGCTGTCGGAGAAGATCAACAGGCTGCCGAGCAGGTAGAGCACGCCCACCACGGCGAGACCGGGCCGGCCCAGCCACGGCCGCAGCCGCCGTTCCGGCGCGAGGAACGACTCGATGAGCACGATCGGCGCGCAGATCGTCAGCACGATGTGGTTGCCCACGTAGTCGAACGCCTGCCGGAGGCTGAATCCGAGCCCCGGCACCAGCGACGCCTCGGCGGCGGCACGGGTGTCGGCGTACTGCGTGTCGTCGAGGTAGCCGGGATTGAACAGCGACTGGTCGACCAGCCCGGCCTGGAGTACGCCGAACGCGGCGGCGAGCAGCACGATGGTCGGCCAGCCCGCGCCGAGGTGCCGGGCGGTCTCCCGGATGAGGATCGCCGCGCCGCCGTACATCGGGCCCAGGAAGATCAGCACCGGGAGGAAGTCGTCGATGGCGAAGCCACCCCACGAGCACTCGGCCGCCCACGGCGCGAGCAGCAGCAACGCGATCACCGGCAGGAGCCGTCGGCGCAGCGGTGGACCGCCGGCGGCGGCGGGGCGGTCGGCGGCGGAATGGTCGCCGGTGACGGGCTCGGGTCCGGTCGGCATGGGCGCTCCTCGGCGGCGTTTCGGGGTCACCTGCACCGTGCGCGGCCCACCCGGTCATCCGATACGGCCATCGGCCGACGACCGGTGCGACCAAAGTCGTTGAGTAGTGTGGTGCCGACGTCGACGCGGGGAGCGTGGAGATGCAGCCAACCGTCACGGCCGACCTGGCGGCTCGACCCGTCGAGGCCGAATATCCGCTGCTCAGCTACCGCGACGAGGCGACCGGTGAACGCATCGACCTGACCGCCCAGCAGGTCGGCCAGTGGGCGGCCCGCAGCGCGGGCCTGCTGCGGGACGGTTGCGGGCTCGGCCCCGGCAGCCGCGTAGCGGTCCTGCTGCCGCCGCACTGGCGTACCGCCGCAGTGTTGTTGGGCGCCTGGGCCTCGGGCCTGGCGGTGTCGTTCCGGCCGCGCGCCACGGCGGGCCTGCCGGTGCTGGAGCCCGGCGGCGACCGGCCGTTCGACGCGGTCTTCGTCACCCCCGAACGCCAGGACGACTGGTTGGAGGACGTGCCGGACGCGCCGCACCGCTACCTCGTCGGCACCGGGCCGGGCCGGCTCGCCGACGTGCCACTGGGCTGGCTGGACTGGTCCGCCGAGGTGCTTCGCCATTCGGACGTCACGCCCGACCACACCGCCATCCACCCGTCGGACCCGGCCAGCGCGGACGGCACTACCTACGGTCAGTGGGGTGCGCTCGCCCGGGAGGTCGCGGGGATGCTGGACCTGCGTGCCGGCGACCGGCTGCTGGTCGACGCGGCCGAGACCGAGCAGCCGCTGAAGTGGTTGCTCGCGCCGCTCTCGGCCGGTGCGTCCGTGGTGATCAGCGCCAACCTCGACCCGGCGCGGCGGGACGCGGTGGTCGCCGCCGAACAGGTGACCCGGGTTCTCTGACCCCCGCCGGAGCGGCCAAACAGCGCTGGCCGGTCCGGTTCCGTTACATCGCCATCTGCCCTGCTCAGAGGGTCTTTTGTCGATGCCGTCGGCGTGTTCTCATACCCGAACAGCGACGTCATCGACCCGGCACCGCCTCCCTCATCGAAAGGTGCACCGATGCGCAGAAGACAAACCTTCCGACTGGCGGTCCTCACCGCCACCGCCGCGACGTTCCTGGCGTCCGGTGGTGCCTCCGGGGCGCTCGCCACCGCCGCGCCCGCGACTGCCTCCCCGGGCGCCACCGCGTGTGAGCCGGGCGCCGACGCGCACAGCGCCGCCCGGCTAGCCGAGGGCGCCACCGCCCAGGAACCGGAGCTGTACGCCACGAACGAAGCCAACGCCTACGGCGTGATCAAGGACGCGCCGCGCCTGGCGAACGGCAGCGTCACAGTGCCGACGGTCTTCCACATGATCTCCGACCATCCGCTCACCGCAGCCGAGACGACCAGGTGGAACACCCTGATCGCCGCGCAGATGACGGTGCTCAACGACTCGTTCGCGGGCCGCACGGCGGGAGCCGCCTCCAACACCCCGTTCCGGTTCTCGCTCGTCGACACGACGTGGACGGTGAACCCCGCCTGGTACACGGTCGTTCCGGGCAAGAACGAGCGGGACATGAAGAAGGCGCTGTACACAGGCGACTCGGAGACCCTCAACGTGTACGCGGCCAACATCGGCGACGGGCTGCTCGGCTGGGCGTACTTCCCGAAGGGCTACAACAACGGGCGTGACTACATCGACGGCGTGGTGATGCTCGACGAGTCGATGCCGGGCGGCACGGCCGGCAAGTACGCCCTGGGTGACACGCTCACGCACGAGGTCGGGCACTGGCTGATGCTGGAGCACACCTTCGCGCACGGCTGCTCCGCGTCCGGCGACTTCGTCGCGGACACCCCGCGCGAGGCGGCGCCGCAGTTCGACTGCCCGGTGGGCGCGGACTCCTGCACCGCGCCCGGGCTCGACCCGATCCACAACTTCATGGACTACACGCAGGACTCCTGCATGAACATGTTCACGGCCGGGCAGGCCGACCGGATGAGCGACGCCTGGGTGGCGTTCCGGGCCGGCGGCGCCGGATAGCCCACTGAAGGTCGGGGGCCGGCTGTTCGCTCTGCGGCGAACCGCCGGCCCCGTTCCACTGGCGGGTCGGGGTGGTCGGGGGTTCCCCAGTGCCGGGGGAGTTCTTCCGGTTCCCGCTCGCGCTCGGTGACATCTACGTCGACCAGCACGACCCGACCCGGTGGTGGCAGGTGTTGCAGTTTGGCCTGCAGAACCTCTTCGACCCGGAGCTGGACGAGTGGTTCACCATGACGACCTTCGACCACCGGCCGGGTCAGGTCACGCTCCCCGACCGGTGCCCACCGCCAACATCGTGACCGGTAACCCGGTCAGCCGCTCGAGCACTGCGTTCAGTCGAACGCGGCGGCGAACATGCCCGACTGGTACGAACCGCCGCGCTGGTGCACGATCACGGCGAGCCGGTTGGCCGCGTTGATCAGGGCGATCAGGGCGACCAGCGACGCGATCTGGTCGTCGTCGTAGTGCTTGCGCACCTGAGCCCAGGTCTCGTCGGACACGCCCTGGTGAGCGTCGGCGAGCCGGGTGCCCTCCTCGGCGAGCGCCAGCGCGGCCTGCTCCGCATCGGTGAAGACGGTCGACTCGCGCCAGGCGGCCACCAGGTTGAGCCGGACCGCGCTCTCACCGGCCGCCACGGCCTCCTTGGTGTGCATGTCGATGCACCAGCCGCAGCCGTTGATCTGGCTGGCTCGCAGCGACACCAGCTCCTGCGTTGACTGCGGCAGCGACGACCGCTGAATCACCTGGCCGGCGTTGGCGAACCGCTTGAAGAATTTCATGGCAAGCTCGTTGTCGAGCATGTTGAATCGGGCGTCCATGGTTCCGTCCTCCACTCGCCTTGTTCGATCGGACGACCATGAGATGCCGGCCCTCCCCGTTCTGTGACGGCACGGTCGGGTGACGACCGCCACAGGCCGCAGGTGTCACAGAATCGCCGGGTCCGGCATCTGATGGGCGACGCAGTCGAGAGCGAACAGGAGTCACCCATGGTGGGCAAGCCGCAGACCGCCGCCGCCGACGACCGCCCGGACCGGGCCACCGAGGCGTTCCTCGCCCACCGCAACCTGCTCTTCACCGTCGCGTACGAAATGCTCGGCTCGGCCGCCGACGCGGAGGACGTACTCCAGGAGACCTGGCTGCGGTGGGCGGGCGTCGACCTGGGCACGGTTCACGACCAGCGCGCGTACATGGTCCGCATCACCACCCGGCAGTCACTCACGCGGCTGCGGACCCTCGGTCGCCGCAAGGAGTCCTACGTCGGCTCCTGGCTGCCCGAGCCGCTGCTCACCGCCCCCGACGTGGCCGAGGACATCGCGCTGGCCGACAGCGTCTCGATGGCCATGCTGCTGGTGTTGGAAACCCTGGCGCCGACCGAACGCGCGGTGTTCGTGCTGCGCGAGGTGTTCGACCTGGGGTACGACGAGATCGCCGAAGCCGTCGACAAGAGCCCCGCTGCGGTCCGCCAGATCACCCACCGCGCCCGCGCACACGTCGCCGCCCGCCGGCCCCGCCAGGTCGTGTCCGTGGCCGAAACCCGGAGCGCGCTCGACGCGTTCCAGCGGGCCGTCGAGACCGGTGACCTCCAGGGCCTGCTCGACATCCTCGCGCCGGACGTCGTCCTCCTCGGCGACGGCGGCGGCGTCAAGCAGGCCGTTCCGCGGCCCATCCTCGGCGCCGACAAGGTGGCCCGCCTGCTGGCCGGCGGGTGGGGCAAGGTCCCGGGCGTCACCTCGCTGCGGCCGGCGCAGGTCAACGGCTACCCGGCGCTGATCGTGCACCTCGACGGCGAGCTGGACACCGTCGTGGCCCTGCGCATCGACGACGGCCTCGTCACCGGGATCTACGCCGTGCGCAATCCCGCGAAGCTGTCACACATGGAGCGGGAGATCGTCCTGAGCCGCTGACCCCCCCGCCTGGCCGGGCGCGTCCGCGTCCGCGTGGCTGTCTCCAGGTGAGCGACTATGGACCTGATGACGTGAACGATTCAGCGTCGCCAGGGCCACGGCGGGCGCTGTG
Organism: Micromonospora sp. NPDC051227; assembly: GCF_044455385.1. Classification (NCBI taxonomy): domain Bacteria; kingdom Bacillati; phylum Actinomycetota; class Actinomycetes; order Micromonosporales; family Micromonosporaceae; genus Micromonospora; species Micromonospora sp. NPDC051227. The sequence goes on along the minus strand of NZ_JBITET010000003.1, from coordinate 36,056 downwards.
CGCACGCTGAGGTGTGATCCACCGACAGCGCACACCGCCCGCGCCCGTGCGCCTTCCGCCTTGATCGACTTGGGCTCGACGACACGGCTCTGGCCTTCAGGCGAGGTCCAGGAATTCGTCAGCGACCTCCGGCAGTGCAGCTGGTTGGACTTGAACCAGAGCCTTCAACGGAGTCGTCCAGCTGCCTAAACGGAACGCCCACGCGATGAGCATCGGTCCACGGGCAGCGTCCATTTCTGCCAACGTCGTCAGCGCCGCTGCCTGTCGCTCCGAATTTCCGATCGAGCGGGCCAATTTCTCGGCACCCTCGGTGTCGCCGCTGGCCATTGCTGTTCTGGCGAGCCTGGTCAGCACCGACGCCTGCCGCTCCTGATTCCGTATCGACTGGGCCAACTCCTTGGCCGACTCCACGTTCCCGGCTTCCATCGCCGTCCTTGCCAGCGCGGCCAACATGGACGCCTGCTGATCCGGGCGGCCAATCGAACGGACCAGCTTCCGGGCCCATTCGATCTCGCCGGCTGCCACAGCCATCTCCGCAAGCGTGAGAGAAATCTGTGCACGCTGGTTCCGATTGCTGATTGAACGAACCATCTCCTCGGCTTGGTCAGCCAGCGCACTGGCCCGTTCAGCATCGCCGACCACAGCCATTGCCACTGCCAGCCGTGCCAACGCCCGCGCCCGGCTGTCCAGACGTTCAATCAGGTGGACCAGCTCCTCGGCCCGGTGAGCAAGCGCCCAGACTCGCTCAGTGCACCCTGCCCCGGCCGTCGAGATCACGACTGCGGTCAAGGCTCTCGCCCGACTCTCCGGGTTGTCGATCAATTGGGCGAGCCTGGTGGCCCGATCGATGTCACCGGTCGCAGCAACCGCCGCAACCAGCACGCCCATCACCCGGGCACGCCGGTCCAGATGGTTGATCGACCGAGCCAACTCTTCCGCCCGGTTGGCCAGGGCGCCCGCCTTCTCTCTGTCACCAGCGTTGGCGACCGTCGTTACCAGAGCGGCCAACGCCGGCACCTGCCAGTCGTGGCGGTCAATCGAGGAGACCAACGCTTCCGCTCGCTCCGTGTCGCCCCCTGCAGCCACCGCCTCCGCCAGCGCGCTGAGCGCCTCTGCCTGTTGCTTGGGACGCTGAACGGACCGCACCAACGCTTCTGCCTGTTCGATCTGGCCAGCCGCAGCGATCCGTCGGGCAAGAGCGGTCACCACCGACGCCTGCCGGTCGGGGCTCCTGATCGAGCGGACGATCGCCTCCGCCCGCTTCGTGTTGCCGTCTGCCGCAGCGGTCTCCGCCATGCCTGCCGCCGTTTCCGCTATCGCGGCCATCGCTCTGGCCCGCCCCTGACGGCGACCAATTGAGCGGGCCAACATCTCTGCCCGCTCAATCTCGCCCGCTGCGGCCATCGCCGGCACAAGCGCACCTAGAGTCCACTCCCTGCGACTTTGGTTGGTGATCGAACGGGCCAGGTTCTCCGCCCGCTCAATCTCGCCCGCTGCGGCCACCGCCGGCACCAGCGCAGACAGCGCCTGCTCCCGTCGGTCGCGGTTCGTGATCGAACGGGCCAACATCTCTGCCCGCTCAATCTCGCCCGCTGCGGCCACAGCCGGCGCGAGCGCACACAGTGCCCGCTCCTGGCGGTCACTGCCGCTGATCGAACGCACCAGCCCTTCGGCCCGCTCGATTTCGCCTGCCGCAGCCATCACTCGCACCAGGGATGCCCAGGCTTCTGCCTCCAGCCTTCCACCGCTGATCGAACGCACCAGTGTCTCTGCCCGATCGAAGTCGCCGGCCGCAGCCAGCGCCGGGGCCAGAGCGGCCAGCGTCCGCCCCCGCCGGTCCGGGTCGCTGACCGAACGAGCCAGTTCCTCGGCGTGGTCAGCCAGCGCACCGGCCCGCGCCGCGTCGCCGGCCTCCGCGACAGCCCTCGCCAACTCACTGAGCGCCCACGCTCTTCTGTCCGGGCGAACCATCGAGTTGACTGCCTTCTCGGCCCGGTCGGCCAGGACAATCGTCCGCTCGGAGTCGCGAACTCCGCCAACTGCCGCGACCATGCCAATCAACGCCTGCGCTCGGTCAGTCGGGTCCATCGACTGAATCAGGTTTTCAGCGCCCTCGACCAGCGCCTCAGCCCGCTTGGTGTTGCCTGTCCGGGCGACTGCCCCGGCGAGGACGACCCGTACCTGCGCCCGCTGGTGTGGATCTGGAAGCGAGCGGATCAGATCCTCGGCCTGATCAACCAACGCGTCAGCCCGCTCGCCGTCGCCCGTTGCGGCCACCGCCCTCACCACGGCGATCAATGCGCGCGCCCTCGGCTCGGGCTGACCGATCGAGCAGGCCAGGCTGTAAGAGCGATGACTGTCACCTGCCGCGGCCACCGCCGCCGCCAGTCCGGCCAACGCCCGCGCACGCCTCTCCGCACCGTCAATCGATCGAACCAGCTCCTCGACGCGGTCGGCCAGCCCGCCAGCCCGCGCGGTGTCGCCTGCTGCGGCCACCGCCACGACCAGACCAGCCAGCGCCCACGCCTGCCAGTCCGGGCGGTCGGCCGCGCGAACCAGCTCCTCGACGCGGTCAGCCAGCCCGCCAACCCGCTCGGCGTCGCCTGCCTGGGCAACTGCCCCGGCCAGTGCGATCCATACCTGCACCCGCCGGTGTGGATCAGCGACCGAGTGAATCAGCGCCTCAGCGCGGTCGGCCAGCACGCCAGCCCGCTCGACATCGCCATCTCTGGCGACCGTCGTCGCGAGATCAGCCAACGCCAACGCCTGCCGACCGGGTTGGTCGATGGAGCGTGCCAATGCCTCGGCCCGAACGGGCTGGCCGAGGGATGCCCAGACCGCGGGTAGCCCGGTCGGAATGGTGGCGTTGCGTCCCGCGAGGTTGTCTCGATGAACGGCAAGGCGAGCCATGACCAGTAGGTCAGGATCGGGCTGGGCGAGAATGGCGTCCTGAGTGGTGGTGATTTCAGCGAGGGCAGCAGTGTCGCCCCCGGTGATGTCGAGCATCCGGTCGTGTCGGTGAGGGTCCACGGCACAGGCGATCATCCTGGATAGATCTCCGGTGGCAAGCAGCATCCAGTAGTAGCCGCGCAGCAGATATTCGGGGGTGCCGGCCGGCCATCGTTGCTCCCGACAGGTGTCGGCCCAGACGTGTAGACGCTGCCGGTAGCCCTCCAGTCGCGCCTGGCCAAGGCGCTCGACGGCGGCACTCTGCAGTTCTTCGTGACCGAGCACGTACAGGTCGGGTCCCGTGTTGGGCTGCCAGCGGCTCGGGCGTTGAGTGAATGAGCGACCGGCGACGGTACTGAGGTGGTCCGCAAGCTGCCAGGCCGGCCAGCCGGTCAAGTCAGCAAGGTCGTTGCCGCTCAGGCCGCCCCCGGCGGCTGTGAGAAGCCCTAGCAGGTCCTGCTCGGCTGGAGCGCCCGACAGCAGCCGGGCCAACTCCCGCAGCATGTCTGCCCTGTTCACCTCCGCCTGCGGCGATCTGTTCAGTAGTCGAACAATCCGGGGATCGCGTAACGGATGACCATCTGGCACGTCGGTGGGGATCGGGGGGTTCGGCCGCCCAGAAACGATAATGCGCATCCCGGCCGGCGGCGTTGCGGGCAGCAGTGCGGCGATGCTGTGGGTGTCCGATCCGCGATCCTCATCCAAGCCGTCGATGAGCAGGATCAGTCGCTCACCTCGTGTCTGGCAGGTTTCGGCAGCGCGGTCGAGCAGGTCGAGAAAGTTCTGGTCGCGAGTCGCGTCCGTGTAGTGGGCCGGCATTGGCTCGCCGAGCAGTTCGGCGAGTTGCTCGATGACCACGTCGGTGAAGGCAACGCGGTCACTTTGTCCAGCCCATCGGGCCGTGATGAAGAACGAGATGAGCCGTACCCCGTGCGGCGGGTGCAGGACGAACCACGACATCAACGCCGATTTGCCGGCCCACGCGTCCGCACGCCACCACCGGTAGCCGGCGGCATCAGGCAGCGTGCAGAACGCCGCGAGCTCGGCCAGTTCCTGTTCCCGGTCCAGCAGATCCGACGGGGCTATGCGTTGCACCTGCTGGCGGTAGGCCGACCGGGCGACGGGCCGCGAGTCGATGGTGACTGGCCCCGTGATCACGCCGGTGTTGGCGAATCCGCCGCTGTCAGCTATCGCGTTGCCGGTATCGCGGGCTACTGCCTCGGGCAATCGTCTCAAGCTCACCGCGAGCCCTTCCGCCGCGCAGGGCCTCGACGTCAGGGGTTGAGGTTCACACCGCTGTTGGCGCTGCCGCCGTTACTAGCCCGCGCGTCACCGGTGCGATCCGCAACCGCTGGTCCTGCGATCGTGGACGAGCCCGTCACCCCGCTGTTCGCTCGGCTGCCCGGCCCACCTGCCGTGGCACTGCCGGTGCTGCCGGCGCGGTGGCCTGGGCTCTTGCCCGGCAACGCCGCCCACACCGCCACACCTAGCGCCGCTACCGCGGCTAGGGCGGACGCCACGGTAGCGATTCGATCTGCCTGATCCCACTGGCTGAACGCGAAGGTCGCTCCGAGCGCCCCCACCACCAGACACGTCACCAGGATTGCTACCCGCCGCGCAGTCACCCCCACATCATGCGCTTCGCGACATCAAATGGACAGGCTCCGACGGGGCCCGTCCCACGCGGTCGATCGATGACGCAAATCGCTTGATCAACATGGGCGGGGTCAGGTTTGGGGCCGGGTCCGGTTACAGGGCGAACAGCAGGGCGGCGTCCAGGAGGACGACGACTGCGGTGGCGAAGTGGATGCCGAATGCCACAGCCCTCGTCCCGCCGTTTCGCAGCACGACGACTGTGTCGCCCAGTGGGTTGAGCGCGACGATCAGCATGAACCACGCGACGGCATCGGCGGTGGTGAAGGCGATCAGGGCGAGACCGATCAGCCCGTAGCTGAAGTCGCGCAGGCCCTTGACCGTCAGGTAGGCGGGGTCACCGTCCGCTCTGGCCGGCACGCCGTACCCGGCGGCGGCGGCCTGCGGGACCAGCAGGAACCGCGCGCCGATGAAGGCGACGAAGAGGCTGAGTACGACGGCGAGCCCGTAGGCGAGGGGTGCCAGCATGATTCTGCTCCGATTCCTAGCCCTGCTAGATATGAGAGCGACGCTAGCAGAGCAGCGACAGGAACGCTAGCGATGCTAGGGTTGCTGTCATGTCGACACAGGCGCGCCGGGAGCGTGAGCGGGCTGAACGGGAGCAGGCGATCATCACGGCGGCACGGGACCTGGCGTTGGCCGAAGGCTGGGACGCGGTGACCACCCGACGGCTCGCCGCCGAGATCGAGTACAGCCAGCCCGTCCTCTACAGCCACTTCAGGGGCAAGGACGCCATCATGGCGGCCGTCGCCGTCGAGGGCTTCGCCGAGCTGGCAAGCGCACTGGTCTCGGCCCGCGCCTCCGCAGCCGACCCCCGGCAGGCGGTCGCCGACGTGGCTGCCGCGTATGTCACGTTCGCCCAGCAGCGGCCCGCGATCTACGACGCGATGTTCACCCTCGCCGTGGACCTGCCGTTCGCCACTCAGGACGTCCCGACGGACCTGGCCCGAGGCTTCGCCGAACTGTCCGAGACGGTGCGCCCGGTCGCCGGCGACGACCTGGAGACGGTCACCGAGACGTTCTGGGCCGGCCTGCACGGGCTGGTCACGCTGATGCGCAGCGGCCGGCTCCGCCGCGCCGAGCACGACCGCCGCCTCGCGGTGCTGGTGGACCGCTTCTCCCGCTGAGCGTCGCCGTCAGAGTCGGGCATGCTGGGTTCACCGACCGCTGGGCCTTGGTGTGCGTCGGGCGCAGGGCGCGAGGTGGTCGACCGGCAGGGTGCACCGCGCGCCGCCGGGCAGTGGCCGATCACAGAAGACCCAATGTCGTACGCCCTGCCGGTCCTCCGCCGAGACGGTCACCCCGCCCGGCTCGACCCGGGCGCTGAGCCGGACCAACACCCGAGCTGCGGTACGCGCGAAGATCCGGGCGCGCAGCAGGTCGGGCGCGGTGATCGGCAGGGCGCGCGCTGGCAGACGAGTACGACGTCTCCCAGTCCACGATCAGCCGCGCGATGGCGAAGCTGAGGAAAGAGGGCGTGCTCGTCGGGCGTCCGGGGCGCGGGGTCTTCGTCGCGGAGTCCAAGTCCACCCGGCGCTGATCCGGATCGTCGGCCTTGCGCCATGATCCGGGTCGGGTCTTCTCCGTTGCCTGGATCACTCAGCCTTGGAGTCGTCGCGCCCAGTAGACCTGCCCGTCCGGCCCCAAATAGCGAGCGCGAGAGACACCACATCCCCGCCCCGCACCCGCACCCAACGCATTGATCGACTCGGGTTCCAGGAAACCGGGGCATCACAGCGCCCTGGACACCGCGACTTCCTGCAGACCGAGTCGATCAACGTCGCGCGCGGGTCAGTCGACGGTCGGGAGCTTCGGGCCGAGGACGTCGTCGGCGTCGACGATGGTGTACGCGTAGCCCTGCTCGGCGAGGAAGCGCTGCCGGTGTGCCGCGTACTCGGTGTCGATCGTGTCCCGGGACACCACAGTGTAGAAGTGCGCCTGCCGGCCGTCGGCCTTCGGCCGGAGCACCCGACCGAGCCGCTGTGCCTCCTCCTGGCGCGAGCCGAACGTCCCGGACACCTGGATCGCCACCGCCGCCTCGGGCAGGTCGATGGAGAAGTTGCCGACCTTCGAGATCACCAAGGTGCGCAGCGAACCGGACCGGAACGCGTCGAACAGCCGCTCCCGCTCCTTGTTGGTGGTCGAGCCCTGGATGATCGGCGCGTCGAGGTACTCGCCGAGCTGGTGCAGCTGGTCGATGTACGCGCCGATCACCAGCACCTGGTCGTCCGGGTGCCGGTCGACCAGCGCCTTGACCACCGGCAGCTTGGTGCGGGCGGTCGCCGCCATCCGGTAGCGCTCCTCCGCCTCCGCCGTCGCGTACGACATCCGCTCCGCGTCGGTAAGGGTCACCCGGACCTCGGTGCACTCGGCCGGTGCGATCCAGCCCTGCGACTCGATGTCCTTCCACGGCGCGTCGTACCGCTTCGGCCCGATCAGGCTGAACACGTCACCCTCGCGGCCGTCCTCGCGTACCAGAGTCGCAGTGAGGCCCAGCCGGCGACGGGCCTGGAGGTCCGCGGTGAACCGGAAGATCGGTGCGGGCAGCAGGTGCACCTCGTCGTAGACGACCAGGCCCCAGTCGCGGGCCCCGAAGAGGTCCAGGTGGGTGAACGCGCCGCCACGCCGCGAGGTGAGCACCTGGTACGTGGCGATGGTGACCGGGCGGATCTCCTTGCGCTCGCCGGAGTACTCGCCGATCTCCTCCTCGGTCAGTGAGGTGCGGGCAATCAGCTCCCGCTTCCACTGCCGGCCGGCGACAGTGTTGGTGACCAGGATCAGTGTGGTCGCCTTCGCCTCGGCCATCGCCGCCGCGCCGACCAGGGTCTTGCCGGCGCCGCAGGGCAGCACCACCACCCCCGACCCGCCGGCCCAGAACGCCTCCACGGCCTCCCGCTGGTACGAGCGCAGCGTCCACGGCTTGCGCCCGTCCTTGCCGGCCTCGGCCAGCTCGATCGGGTGCGCCTCACCGTCGACGTAACCGGCCAGGTCCTCCGCCGGCCAACCCAGCTTGAGCAGCGCCTGCTTGAGCCGGCCACGCTCGGACGGGTGCACCCGGATGGTGTCGTCGTCGATCTTGTCGCCGAGCATCCCGGCGAGCTTCTTGCTCTTGGCCACCTCGATCAGCACCAGCCGGTCCAGTGCGCGCAGCACCAGCCCGTACGCCGGGTCGTTGGCGAGTTGAAGCCGGCCGTACCGGTCCATCGTCTCGGCCACGTCCACCAGCAACGCGTGCGGCACCGGGTAGCGGGAGTACTTGAGCAGCGAATCCACGACGCCCTCGGCGTCGTGACCCGCCGCGCGGGCGTTCCACAGACCCAGCGGCGTCAGCCGGTAGGTGTGCACGTGCTCCGGCGAGCGTTCCAGCTCCGCGAACGGCGCGATCGCCATCCGGCAGGCCTGCGCGTCGGGGTGGTCGATCTCCAGCAGCAGGGTCTTGTCCGACTGCACGATCAGTGGTCCACCGCTCACGCCAGCGTCCTCTCCTCGGTTGACCGACCGGCCGAAACGGGTCGCATACCCGCTGCTGGCCGACCATCCAGTGTTGCACGATGCGGGACGACGGAAGAAAGATGCTCACCGGGCGCAACCGTGATGGCACTCACGAACGTCTAGTAAAGGGACGACTGTCTGGGGAGGGCCAATGAAGCATGTCCGGATCACTTCCCGGCTGGTTGCCCTCGTGGTGGTCGTGCTGGTCGGCGCGGGAGCGTGCGCGTTCGATCCGCAGTCCGGCGGGAGTGGTGGCGGGGGAGCCGCCCCGGCCGGTGCCGCGGAACAGGCAACGGGGGCGGGCGACACACCCGGGCCCGACCAGCACGGCCGGCCCACCCCGGCCGCGCCCACAGCGAAACCCTCCCGGAAACCCACGCCGAAGCCGACCCGCCCGGCACCCGCCACGACCCCCGGCACCGGTACGCCGACCGTCGCCGGCTGCCCCCAGGGTCAGCACCAGCGGGCGGTGGAGACCCACCTGGCCCGGCTGGGCGGGTTCGGGCCGGTGACCGTGGACGGCCGGCAGTCCGCCGCCGACTGCGCGGCGATCAAGAAGTTCCAGAAGAGGTACGGCATTCGCCCCGTCGAGGGTCGCGCCGGCCCGACCACCTTCGACGTGGCCCAGCGCCTCGCCACCACCGACACAGCCCGCTGCAAGGCCGGCACGGGCACCACGTTCTGCGTGGACCTGACCCGGCAGACCGTCTGGGCGCTCCGCGGCGGCAAGGTGATCATGGCGCCGACGGTGACCCGCACCGGCATGTCCGGCTACCGCACCCCGGCCGGCACGTACGCCGTCAACTACCGCAACCCGAAGGAGTGGTCCGACCCGTACGAGGTGTGGCTGCCGTACTGGCAGCACTTCACCCAGGGGATGGGCTTCCACGAGACCACCACCTACCTGCACGACAAGTCGATCGGCTCGCACGGGTGCGTCAACCTGCTGCACGCCGACGCCGTCCGGATGTGGGAGCTCGGCAAGGTCGGCATTCGGGTGGTGCTGATCGGCCGGCGCCCCGGCACCTGACTGACACGAAGCGAATCGCGGCGGTAATCCCCTGTCCGACCGGACTAACGAGTGTCACCCTTGGAGTCCAGTGCCGGACCGGCGGGGAGGCTGGGCATGACGGTCGACCGTGACGTGATCGCGGAGCATGAGCACGCACCACCCGACGAGGTGTCCCGAGCAACGGTGATCGCGTACGCCGTCGCGGCGACGCTCCTCCTCGGGTGGTTCCTCTTCGGCTGGCTGGTGCTCCAGCAGGGCTTCGTGGACTCGGTCGGGGAATCCGCCGGCGCAGGCTTCGCGCTGCTGCTGATCATCTCGGTGGTCGGCACCGTACGCCGCAGCCGCCGCTGACCGACGACGCCCGCGCTGTGGCGCCGCCGGTCAGTCCGCCACCACCGCCGCGGTGATCCGGTGCAACGCGAACGTGTGCAGCATCTCGGTCCGTTCGTCCTCGGCCCGCAGGTAGCCGGCTCCGATCGAGACCGGCTTGAGCAGGCGTGACGCCGTCGCCCCGTGCGCGTCGACGTAACCCACCCAGACCAGCGCCTTGTCCCGGACCGCCTGCTGGAGCACCGCCAGGGCCTCGCTGTGTGTGTGCGCCGGCACCGGGCCGCCGCCCAGCCCGGGCGCACCGCCGCGCACCACCGCCGGTGCCCGTCGGGCCGCCCGCGCCGCCGCGTCGCCTCGCCGGATGTGCTCCACCACGCCGAGCAGCCGGGGCATGGGCAGCTTCGGGGCGCCCAGCGGGTCGATCGTCCGGGTGGTCACCGACACCCGGGGCGGGGCCCGCCGGATTCGCGGCCGGGCCAGCACCGTGCTGCCGGTGCCGTCCTCCTGCACCGGGGCGTACCCCGCGTCGCGCAGAGCGCCCAGCAGCCGACCAACCTGGTACTGCGTACACAGCACCGTCGGCGCGAGCCGGCGCAGCGCCAACGACTCCAGCCGCCGGTCGGCCAACACCTCGCTGATCAGCGTCTCGTCGTCGCTGCGCAGGTACGCCCCGGCCAGGCCGACCCGCAGCCCGCCGTGCTTACGGGCCACGTCGTCGATCAGGTAGGTGAGCCCCTGCGGCACCGGGGTACGTGACCGACGCCGGAACACGTCGTGCAGATCGTCGGCCGTGTAGCCGGAATCCAGGGCGCGCCGCACACTCGCCGTGGTGACCCGGTGCACGCTGGCCCCGCCGGCCGACTCCAGCTCGGTCATCGCCTCCAACTCGACGGCGAGCGCCGGCTCGGGTGGGCCAGGCACCACCACTGTCAGGTCGGCCTGCACCAGGAAATGGTCGACCGGTGCGGGCAGCAGGGCGTCCAGCGCCCGCGCGGCACTGGACGGGTCGCCGCTCTCGACGTCGGCGTGCACCCCCAGCGGGTCATCACCCCGCTCGTCGGTCGACGTCAGGTCCCCCAGCAGCAGCCGACCGTACGAGGTGAGCGCCCCCAGCCCCGTCACGCCCAGCTGTGCGGCCTCGGCCAGCACCTCCCGGTGGGCGGCGTCCCGGCCCCGGCTGCGACGCGGTGCCCGCCAGTCCAGCAGCTCCTGCACCTCCTCCGGGGTGGGTGCCGTCGCCGGTTCCAGGTCGGCGAGTACGCCGAGCACCGCCCGTCGGGTGGCCGGCACGCTGGCCCGCTCGGCCTCGGAGGAGAGCGCGGTGATCGGCCGGTCCCGGTCGTCACGGCGGCCCACCAGCCCGACCTGCCGGGTCATGGTCAGCCACGCTCGGGCGAGCTGCTCCCACCGTTGGGCCAGCGAGGCGGCCCGCCACACCTCGTACCCGCCGGTCGGCAGCACCTGCTGATCCGCCCCGTACCGACCGGTGGTCGCACCGGGCATCTCCAGCTCACCGAGGAGTCCCGCCGCGTACGCCACCTCCAGCAGCAGCGCGGTGGTCGGTTCGTCCAGCCCGGCGGTACGCGCCAACCGGCGCAGGTCCCGTACCCCGATGCCACCCGAACGCAGCACCGGGGCGGGCTCGTCGGCGAGCTGCTCCAGCAGCCCTTCGGTGTGTCGGACCACCTCCATGGTCTGCCCGGCGCCGGCCGAGTCGACCGCCTTCGGCTCGCGAGGCGCGGCGGCCACCGGCGGTGGGCTGGTGCGCAGCGGCCCGAGGGGGCCGCTGTCGCGGCGCAGCAGGAGGCCGACCTCGCGGGGCAGCTCCACCGTTCCGCTGGCCGTGGACGAGCCGGTCGTCACCGGGACCAACAACCGGTTGTCGACGAGCCACCGCACCGGGGAGCCGGTCGGGGCGCCCCCGTTGGTCGGGTCGGAGAGGACCGGGTCCTCCGCGCCGAGCGGCGGCGCCTGCAACGCCCCGGGCGGCACGCTGCCCACCGGCGGGCCGGCCGCCAACCGGTCCAGGATCGCCCGGGCCGAGGGCGGGGCGGCGAGCAGCGTCCGTCGGAGCTTCGCCGGGTCCGCGCAGAGCGCGGCCGTGCGCGGGTCCAGCTCCGCGGCCGGTCGGCCGAGCCCAGCGGGGTACGGGGAGACCTTGTCGACGGCGGGCAGCACCTGGAGCGCGTGCTCCGGGCCGTACAGCAGGAAGAGCGCACGCAGTCGGCCCACGGCGGCCCGGACGGCCGTCGGAGCCGGCGGTTGCGGCCCGGCGGTCGCCATCGCGAGCACGGTGTCGGTGGCCGTGGTGGCATCGTCCGGATTCCGGGTGAGGCGGGCGGCGTCGAGGATCTGGAGGGTGAACTGGTCCAGACCGTCCAGCGCGCGGGCCACGGAGACCCGGGACTGGGCACGGATGGCCAGGGCGGAGACGTCGGCCGGCACGGGCACGACGAGGTCCGGCCGCAGCTGGAGGAGCGCGGCCAGTGACTCGTCGGGCAGCGACCGCAGGTGGTCGGCGAGTGAGGTGGTCATCGTCTTTCCACGCTAGCCCGGCATCGGGCTTCCGCGCCCCTCGGACGTCCGGTCGACCGGGAGTAGCCGGTACGTTTCTCGACATGCCCGCACTGACCGTCGGATTCGACCTCGACATGACCCTGGTGGACTCCCGTCCCGGCATCGCCGCGGCGTACCGGGCGCTGACCGCGAGGACCGGTGTGCCGGTCGACGCCGAACTGGCGGTGTCCCGGCTCGGGCCGCCGCTGCGTACCGAGATCGCGCACTGGTTCCCGCCGGAGCAGGTCGAGTCGGCCGTGCGGGTGTATCGCGAGCTCTACCCGGCGTACGCGATCACCCCGACGCTTCTGCTGCCCGGCGCGCGGGAGGCCATCGACGCGATCCGTGCGCGGGGTGGCCGGGTGCTGGTCGTCACGTCCAAGATCGGCCGGCTGGCCCGGTTGCACCTGGACCACCTCGGTCTCACTGTCGACGAGTTGGCCGGCGACCTGTTCGCCGAGCAGAAGGCGACAGCTCTGCGGGAGCACGGCGCGACCCACTACGTCGGTGACCATGTCGCGGACATGGTGGCGGCGGCAGCGGCCGGGGTGCCCGGCATCGGTGTGGCGACCGGCCCTTGCTCCTCCGACGAGCTGCGCGCGGCCGGCGCGGAAGTGGTGCTGGACGAGCTCACCGAATTCCCAGCGGCGCTCGACGGGATGATCCAGCTAGCCTTGGAGCAGTAGCGGCTCAAGTGAAGCAGGGGTTTTCAGGTGCCTACGGGTCGAGTGAAGTGGTACGACACGGCCAAGGGATACGGCTTCGTCACGAGTGACGAGGGCGGCGACGTGTTCCTGCCCAAGGGGGCGCTGCCGGCGGGTGTCACCGACCTCAAGGGTGGCCAGCGGGTCGACTTCAGCGTGGTGGACAGCCGCCGGGGCGCGCAGGCCATGGGGGTCAAGCTGCTGGACGCGCCGCCGTCGATGTCGGAGCTGCGCCGTCGGCCGGCCGAGGAACTGCACGGCCTGGTCGAAGACATGATCAAGGTGCTGGAGGCGAAGGTCCAGCCGGACCTGCGCCGGGGTCGGTACCCGGACAAGAAGGCCGCGCAGAAGATCGCTCAGCTGGTCCACGCGGTGGCCCGCGAGCTGGAGGTCTGAGGCACCAGGCCGGCGGTGGCGGCCCGGTCGAGCAGTGCCGCCACCGCAGCGAAACCGGCCTCGCCCAGGTCCGCGGTGAACTCGTTGACGTAGAGGCCGATGTGCCGGTCGACCACGTCGAGCTCCATTTCCTGGGCGTGCGCCAGCACGTACTCCCGGCTGGCCGCCGGGTCCGCCCAGGCCTGCCGGACCGACTCGCGGACCCAGCCGGCCGCGGCCTCCGGGTCGACCGCCCCGCGTCGGGCCAGGATCGCGCCGAGGGGGATGGGCAGGCCGGTGTCGGCCTCCCACCATTCGCCGAGGTCGACAAGGGCGCTCAGGCCGTGCCGGTGGTAGGTGAACCGAGCCTCGTGGATGACCAGCCCAGCGTCGTAGCGCCCAGCCGCCACGCCCGGCATGATCTCGTGGAACGGAACCACCTCGATCCGGGCCGGCGGTCGCCCAGCCGACCAGAGCCGGAACAGCAGGTACGCGGTGGTCCGGTCGCCCGGCACCGCCACCGTGGCACCGGTCAGGTCGGTGCGGTCCGGCCCGCCGTCACGGTGGCCCCGGGTGAGCACCAGCGGACCGCAACCGCGACCGAGGGCGCCGCCGCAGGGCAGCAGGTGGTAGTCGTCGAGCAGCCAGGGCAGCGCCGCGAAGCTCACCTTCACCAGGTCGAACGCGCCGCGCTCGGCCGCCGTGTTGGTGACGTCCACGTCGGCGTACGTCACCTCGACCGGCGGGGCGCCGGGCACCCGCCCGTGCACCAGCGCGTGGAAGACGAACGTGTCGTTGGGGCAGGGCGAGATCGCCAGGGAGAGCGCCACACCCTCACGGTAGCCCCGCCCTCCCCCCGGGGCGCGTGCCCACCCGGCGAGTGTGATTCGCGACCGGGATGACTGGCACAGCAAGGCCGAGCACCCGCCCGAGTCTCCCTGGAGCTGATGCCGCAAACGATTCAGCTCCAAAGGGATCGCGGGAGCAGGTAATCCACCGGTCGAAGAGGTTGTCCACAGCCTTGTCCACAGCCTGGCGCAGGGTGTTGATAGCTCCTGAACGTCGCCCGGGTCAGCGTAGTGCCGGGGCTGCTGCGGTCAGGGCCGCCAGGGCCTCGCGCAGCCGCCAGGCGTCCCGGTCGCGGGGGCCGATCGGGTTGGAGATGGTGCGCAGTTCGGCGAAGGGCACCCCGGCCTGCGCTGCGGCGACCGCCACGCCGTACCCCTCCATGGCTTCGGCGACCGCTTCCGGATGCCTCCGGCGCAGCTCGTCGGTGCTGGCCGTGGCGCCGGTGACGGTGCTGACCGTGAGCACCGGACCGGCCGTGGCCGTCGGGAGGGCGGCTCGCAGTGCCGCCAGCAGACCCGGGTCCGCCGGTACCCTGCTGCCCGCACCCAGCAGCGCGGGCGGCATGCCCAGCTCGTCGACCGGTATGAAGCCGTCGGGCGACTCGGCGCCCAGGTCCGCGGCGATGCTGGCGGTGCCGAGGACCGTGTCGCCGACCTCGGCTCGCCCGGTGAAGCCGCCGGCCACGCCGGCGCTGACGACCGCACGGTACGGGCGGCCAGCGGCCTCGGCCAGCGCCAGCAGCCGGGCGGTGGCGGCACCGGCGACGGCCGGACCCACACCGATCGGGGTGACGGTCACTGTGGGGTCGGTCAGCCCGGCGCGGACCGCGTCCGCCTCGGCTGGAACCGCCGTCACCACCAGCAGACCGGTCACGAGAGTGAGCCGGGGGACTCGCGGCGGGTTTCGTCGTCGACCCCGCCACCCGGGCCGCCAACAGCCGACGACGGGCGGTAGATGTGGTAGCCCGGCGGGGCGGGGCTCGGGTCGTCGTACTGCGGTGAGCTGGTCCGGGCCGGCGCCGGTGAGGTTGGTGTGGGGTCCCCGGGCTCGTCCGCCGGCTCGTCCTCGGTCAGCTCGTCGTCACCGAGCGGTCGGCCGGCCAGCTTCTCGCCGCGCAGCCGGGCGGCGGCCAGCACACCCCGGGTCGCGGCCAGTACGCCGACCCCGGCGGCCACGGCGATGCCCATCCGACCATCGAACGGCACCAGCCCGAGCCCGCCGCCGGCGACGAAGGCGAGCATCAGCACCGTCTCGGAGTGGGCGAAGGAGCTGGCCCGCAACCGTTCCGGGATGCGCTCCTGGATCGAGGCGTCCACCGCCAGCTTCGCTATCCCGCTGGCCAGCGCGGCGACCAGGCAGAGCAGGGCGACCATCAGCAGCGAGAACTGGATGACGGCGAGCACCGCCACCCCGGCCACGATGATCATGCTGCTGGACTGGATGGCGGTGGGCCGGTGGATGCGCAGTCGGGTCCCGATGGCGGTGGCCAGGAAGGTGCCGACCGCGAGCGCGCCGCCGACCACGCCCAACGCCCACTCGGCGCCCAGCTCCCGGCCGAACACCACAGTGGTCAGGTCGCCCTTCTTGATCGCGAAGGCGAGGAAGAGCAGCAGGAAGCCGTAGAGCGCGCGTAGCGTCGCCGCGCCGATCAGGGTGGCGATCACCAGCCGGCCGGACGGTCGGCCCCGGCCCAGCGGCCGGTCGCCGCGGCGGCGGCCCAGCGCGCGCAGTGGCCGGGGGACGCGCTCCGGTGGCTCCGAGTCGGCCTTCGGCGGCAGCCGCAACGAGATCACCATGCCGACCAGGAAGATCAACGACGCGACCCGGAGCGGCCACTGCGGCCCGAACCAGAACGCGGCCAACCCGATCGGGGCCACCAGCGCACCCGCGACCGTGCCGTAGACGCTGGCCCGGGCACCCACCTGGGACAGGCCGAGCCCCTCCGGCAGTAACCGGGGCACCGCCGCGGAGCGGGCCACGCCGTACGCCCGGGAGAGCGCGAGCACCCCGAACGCGGCCGGGTAGAGCCCGAAGCCGTGGATGTAGTCGGAGATCAACCAGGCCAGGAAGGCGCGGCCGAGCATCGTCGCGGCCAGGGCGTACCGCCGGCCGTGCCGGAAGTGATCCAGCAGCGGGCCCACCACCGGGGCGAGCATCGCGAACGGCACCATGGTCACCAGCAGGTAGAGCGCGACCTTGCTGCGGGCCTCACCGAGCGGCACGTTGAAGAAGATCGTGCCGGCCAGACCGATGGCGATCAGGGTGTCGCCGGCACAGGAGAGCGCGTGCAGGTCGAACAGGCGAACCATGCCGACCTCGCCGCCGGCACCCCGGGCTCGGGCCCGCCCGGCCCGGCGGGTCACCCAGCGGCCGCTGCCCAGCGAACCGCGAAACAGCAGACGGACGGCGCGAATGCCGGTGCCGACGGTCCGCCCGAGGACGGAACGCCCGGAGCGGGAGTACGACGGCATGTGCACCATCCTCGCCCATCTGATCCGGGTACGCCGCACCACCGCTGGGAAAGGTTCCCCGGGAGTCCCTGTCACCCCTGCGAGGCGCATGGGGAACAATGGTCGGGTGACCAGGCCCGCCTCCACCCGTGCCGCCCGTCTCGACCAGGTCTGCGCCGCCGCCGTCGAGGTGGCCCGCGCCGGCATCACCGAGGTGGACGCCGACGATGTCGGCGACCACCTGCAGGTCGTGGCCGAGGGTGATCGGCTGGTCACCCACTACTTCGAATGTCGCCTCGCCGGCTACAACGGCTGGCGGTGGGCGGTCACCGTCACCCGGGTGCCGCGCAGCAAGACGGTGACCATCTGCGAGACGGTGTTGCTGCCCGGCCCGGACGCGCTGCTCGCGCCCGGCTGGCTGCCCTGGCAGGAGCGGCTCAAGCCGGGCGACCTGGGCCCGGGCGACCTGCTCCCGACCTCGCCCGACGACGATCGACTGGTCCCCGGTTACCTGCTCTCCGACGACCCGGCGGTCGAGGAGACGGCGTGGGAGCTGGGCCTCGGGCGCGCCCGGGTGCTCTCCCGGGAGGGCCGCATCGACACGGCACAGCGCTGGTACGAAGGTGACCACGGCCCCGCCGCGGCCATTTCGACCGCCGCACCGTCCGCCGCCCGCTGCGGCACCTGCGGCTTCTACCTGCCGCTGGCCGGTGCGATGCGGCAGGCCTTCGGAGCGTGCGGCAACTTCTACGCTCCCGACGACGGCCGGGTGGTGAGCGCCGATCACGGTTGCGGCGCCCACTCCGAAACGTTGATCGAGGCGGCCGAGACCGCTGTCGACGAGCTGCCCACGGTGTACGACGACAGCGCGGTGGAGGCCATGTCGGTCAGCCGGGCTCCGGGCTCGGTGGAGGCGGCTGAGCCGGCGGAGCCGTACGGGCACTCCTGATCGTCCGCACCGGAGTGCTCCGGCGCGGCCAGCTCACCTCGCCCGGCGGCGGCGTCGGTTGGCGTCGTGCCGCATCATCACGGCGAGGCCCGGGAAACCCCACAGGAAACCGGCGAGGCAGGTCCAGAGCCAGTTCTGGTGATCGTGGTCGGTCAGCCAGCCCCGGAAGAAGATCAGCAGGACGAGCCCGGCCACCGCCCACGCGATCAACCCGGCGAGGGCGAACGGCACCATCGGCGGATCCAGTGGTGCGGGCCGCGGTGGCTGCTCGTTCGGCATTCGGCAAGCGTACGGGATCTACTTCCCCTGCCCACCGACGATCTGGGACGATGCGCGCGACAACTGGAAGATCACCTGCGAGGACCTGATGGCCGTAGCGCCGCCCGAGAACGGCACACCTCCCAACCCCGCTCATCCGCGTAACGGTTTCGACCGTTTCTTCGAGATCTCCGCCCGTGGCTCGACGTTGAGCCGTGAGGTACGCGGTGGCCTGGCGACCTTCTTCACGATGGCGTACATCGTGGTGCTCAACCCGCTGATCCTTGGCGGTGCCGTCGACGGTGACGGCAAGACCCTTCCGATCCCCGCGCTGGCTGCCGCGACCGCGCTGGTTGCCGGCCTGATGACCATCCTGATGGGTGTGGTCGGCCGGTTCCCGCTGGCGCTCGCCGCCGGTCTGGGTGTCAACGCCCTGGTGGCGTACGAGATCGCCCCCGAGATGACCTGGGCCGACGCGATGGGTCTGGTGGTGATCGAGGGTCTGATCATCGCGGTGCTGGTGCTGACCGGTCTGCGGACCGCGGTGTTCCGCTCGGTGCCGACCCAGATGAAGAGCGCGATCGGCGTCGGCATCGGTCTGTTCCTGACCATCATCGGCCTGGTGGACGCCGGCTTCGTCCGGCGCATCCCGGATGATGCCAACACCACCGTTCCGGTCGGCCTGGGCATCGGCGGCAAGCTGGTGAGCTGGCCGATGCTGGTCTTCGTGGTGGGCCTGCTGATCACGCTGGTGCTGGTGGTCCGTCAGGTGAAGGGCGCGATCCTGATCGGCATCCTCGCCTCGACGGTGCTGGCGGTGATCGTGGAGGCGATCGGCAACATCGGCCCGTCGTTCGTCAACGGTCAGCCCAACCCGAAGGGCTGGTCGCTGAACGTGCCGGAGCTGCCGAAGTCGGTGGTCGACCTGCCGGACCTGTCGCTGCTCGGCAAGTTCAACGTGCTGGACTCGTGGGGCCGGGCCGGTTGGCTGGTCGTGCTGATGTTCGTCTTCACGCTGTTGATCACGGACTTCTTCGACACCATGGGCACGATGGTCGCGGTCGGCCAGGAGGGAGGCATGCTCGACGAGCAGGGCACCCCGCCGAAGGCCAAGGAGATCCTGCTGGTCGACTCGATCGCGGCGGCGGCCGGTGGTGCGGCCAGCACCTCCAGCAACACGTCGTACATCGAGAGCGCCGCCGGTGTCGCGGAGGGTGCCCGGACCGGCGTGGCCAACCTGGTCACCGGCGCGCTCTTCCTGCTCGCGATGTTCCTGGCGCCGCTGGTCGTGATCGTGCCGTTCGAGGCGGCGTCGACGGCCCTGGTGGTGGTCGGGTTCCTGATGATGACCGCGGTGCGGACGATCGACTGGTCCGACTACGAGATCGCCATTCCGGCGTTCCTCACCATCGTGCTGATGCCGTTCACCTACTCGATCTCCAACGGGATCGGCGCTGGTCTGATCACCTTCGTGGTGGTCAAGTTGGCGCGGGGCAAGGCGCGGGAGATCCACCCGTTGCTGTACGGGGTGGCAGCGCTGTTCGTGCTGTACTTCCTGCGTGGGCCGATCGAGTCCCTGGTGCTCTGAGGCACGTACGGGCGGGGAATCGATCACCGATTCCCCGCCCGTACCATCTGAATCCCCTCGTGAGCCTGGTCATAACGGATGTCGTTAGCCATGCTCATTAGTTAAGCTAACTACTGTGACGGAGCGGACGGTGACGGCGGAACGCGTGCCACCGGCGCAGCTGGCTCCCCAGCTGCGTGATGCGATCACCCGACTCAACCGGCGGGTCCGACAGGCCCGACCGGTCGGCGACCTCACGGTCACCCAGGTCTCCGCGCTCACCAGCCTGCGGCTGGCAGGCGCGATGACACCCCGGGAACTGGCCGACGTGGAGCGGGTGCAGCCGCCGACGATGACCAAGATCGTCGGGAAGTTGGAGGACCGCGGCCTCGTGCGGCGGACACCCCATCCGACCGACGGGCGGCAGGTCATCCTCGCGGCGACCGAGGGAGGGCAGGCCGTGCTCGACCAGTTCGAGCGGGCCCGCGACGAGTGGCTGGCCCACCGGCTGGCCGCACTCGACGAGGACGAACGGGAGACCCTGCAGAGGGCCGCCGAGATTCTTCAGCAGCTCGCTCGCGCCTGAGCCGTACCCGCGCCACCGGGTCCGTGCCGTCACGTGTCGATGACGCGTACGTCCGGAGGAGGCGCACCAAGAGTGCAGGCGAAGTTGAGCACGATGTTCCAGTCCCTACAGGTCCGCAACTACCGCCTCTTCGCATCCGGGCAGCTGATCAAGTTGATCGGCGTCTGGATGATGTTCATCGCCCAGGACTGGCTCGTCCTCGAGCTCTCCAACAACTCGGCGACCGCGCTCGGCGTGGTCACCGCCTGCCAGTTCACCCCGGTGCTCCTGCTCACCCTGCTCTCCGGCCGGCTCGCCGACCGGTACGACAAGCGGGTGCTGCTCTTCGCCGCCAACGCCTTCTGGAGCCTGCTGGCACTCGGCATGGCGGTGCTGGTTCTCACCGACCTGGTGCAGCTCTGGCACGTCTTCGCCTTCGCCGCGCTGCTCGGCACGGCCAACGCGGTGGAGACCCCGGTCCGGCAGGCGTTCGTCTCCGAACTGGTCGGCACGCCGCTGCTGCCCAACGCGCTGTCGCTGAACGCCGCGGTGTTCAATTCCGCCCGGATCGTCGGCCCGGCCGTCGCCGGCCTGGCCATCGCCGCGTTCGACGTGGGCCCGGTCTTCCTCTTCACCGCCCTCAGCTCGGTCGCGCCCCTGGTCAACGTCGTCCGGATGCGTACGACCGACCTGCATCGCGACGCCCTGCTGCCCCGTGACGAGCGGGCGTCCGCCCGGGTCGTCGACGGGCTGCGGTACGTGTGGCGCCGACCCGACCTGCTGCTGCCGATGGCGATCATGTCGGTGATCGGCATGTCGCTGTTCAACTTCCAGCTCACCCTGGCCGCGTTGGCGAAGACGGTCTTCCACACCGGCGCCGCCTCCTTCGGCCTGTTCAGCACGGCACTGGCCGTCGGCGCGCTCGGCGGCGCGCTCAGTGGCACCGGTCGGCGTAGCCGCCCGTCGGTGTGGCTAGTGCTCGGCGCGGCGATCGCCTGCGCCAGCTTCGGCACCCTGGTCGGCCTCTCCACGGCGTACTGGCTGGTCGTGGCGCTGCTGGTGCCGACCGGCTTCTGCATGGTCTTCTTCGCCCAGGCCGCCAACCAGCGGATCCAGATGGGCGTCGACGCGGCCTTCCGGGGACGGGTGATGGCCCTGTGGGTGCTGGTGTTCCTGGGCACCAACCCGGTCGGCGCGCCGCTGATCGGCTGGGTCGCCGAGCACTACGGTGCCGGTGCCAGCATCTGGATGGGCGGGCTCATCTCGCTGGCCGCCGCGGTGATCGCGCTCACCTGGCAGCTCCGGCACTCCGGTGCCCGGCTGCGTTTCCGGGTGCTGCCGATGCCCCGTTTCTACGTCACCTCCACCGACTGCTGAGGTTCAAGGCGGCCGGGCCGCGTCCGGTTGCGCGAATCGCGCGGATGCGGCGAAACCGGTGGCGGGGTGGCACGGTGGGGCTTAGCGTCGATATGTGGGAGTCGGACGCGCGCTGATGCTGGCCCTGGCGTTCCTCGCCGTGGCCACGCTGCCGACGGCATTCGCCCTGATCTTCTGCTACGACGAGATTGTCGACCGGGTGGTCTGCGGCTGGTCCGAGTGGCGTGACCGCCGACGGGAGAAGCGCACGATCGCCCGTCTCGACCGTGCCATCGAGGCCGACGCGCTGACCCGGGACATCGACCTCAGCGAGTTCGACAGCGTAGACCGCCGGCCGCTGGAGCAGCTCGCCGCCGACCTACGCCGCCTCGGCGGTCAGCGGATCGGCGGCGGCGGTCGATCGATGGTCTGGCACAGCGCGCTGCTCCAGGCGTACGACGACCGGCTTCGTCTCGCCTGTCGCGCCCTCGGCATCGCCGAACACCTCGCCGAGCTGGAGGGCGTCGATCAGGAGATCGAGCGGGTCCGGGTGGAGGGCGTGCTGCAAGCCGCCGGGCTGGCCCTTCCGGCGGCCCGGGCTGGGCTTCGGCAGCGGCACCGCTGAGCGGCCGCACGCTGTGCGACTCTTCGTCGCGGTCCGCCCGTCCGTCGAGGCGGTCAATCACCTCGGCGTACAGGTCGCCCGTCTGCGCGTCGCGGCGGCGACCGCCGCTGGCGTCAACGTCCGGCTCGCCGACCCGGCTGACCTGCACCTCACACTGGCATTCCTCGGCGCTGTCGAGTCTGACCGGCTGGTCGAGGTGGAGAGTGCGCTCGGCTTGGCCGCCGAGGGGTTCCGGGACGGCCGGGGCGCCGCACCCCGGTTGAGTCTCGGCGGCGGTGGCCGGTTCGGCCGGGGCCGATCCACGCTGCTGTGGGTGGACCTGCGCGGGGAGATAGAGGCGTTGCACCTGCTGGCCGGGCTGATTCGGTCCCGGCTGAGCCACGGCCGGCTGCCGTGCGACGAGAAGCCGTTTCGGCCCCACCTGACCGTCGCCCGGCCCGGCGACCGGATGGACCCTGCCGACATCGAGGCCGACCGGGCCAGCCTGGACGGGTACGAAGGGCCATCGTGGCCTGCGTCGGAGCTGCTGCTGGTGCGCAGCTACCTCGGCGGCGGCCGACCGCGCTACGAGCGGATTGCCGCCTGGTCGCTGTGACCCGGCGGCACGTGGCTGGTCGCGGTGGGAGGCCTGCTGCGGAGAACCTCGCGGGCCTGCTCGGCGGCGCGGGTGATGCACTCGCTGATGAAGTCGAGGAAGCGGGCGATGTTCTCCAGTCGGGCGGCGGCGGGGGTGTGCGCGCCGAGGAGAGCGACACCCCGGCGTGCGGTCACGACGAGATGGTCGTTGGCCCGAGCACTGGCGATCGTCGCCTGGTAGAAGAGCTCGTTGTCGACGACGTAGCGGTCGCGGCGGCGTTCGTCGCGTTCGCGGCGGACGAGGCTCTGGCTCTCCAGGAAGGTGATCGCCTTGGAGATCGACGCCGGGCTGACCTGGAGGCGCCGGGCCAGCTCAGACGCGGTGAGGCTGCCCGAGTCGGTGAGGAACAGGTTGGTCAACACCCGGGCCCCCATCTTGTTCAGACCGGAGGCCATGAGGACGGTGGTGAACGCGTCCTCATAGTCGGCAATGGCCTGGGCGTCGCGTCCGTCTGGTCGGGAAGCCGCCTCTGCGCCACGGGGAGAGGCGGGCTTGCGCCGGTGGGCGCGGCGCTCGGTCGCGTGGTGGGCCAGATCGGCGCGGTAGCCGGTGGGGCCGCCGTTGCGCATCACCTCGCGCGTGACCGTCGAGGTCGGACGGTCGAGGCGTCGGGCGATCTCGGCGTAGGGGAGGCTGTCGGCCAGCCCCAGTGCGATCTGCTGGCGTTCCTGCTGGGTGAGCCTGCCTCCCGGCATCGCGATCTCCCTCGTGGTCCCGTAGGGCGGCGGCCCCGACCCCGTCACCATAGCGTTAACCCACACGTCAATGCAACGACGACGGGAACGGCGTTGCATTATGTTCAGAGTCGTTGCAACGATTGCACGACTCTGAACAGCTAGAACGCAATTTAACTGCAACACGGTAGTTGCAAAAACTGGAAAGCAACGTAGCGTTTCCCACATCGGAAACACGCACCGACCTGGGAGAGCACGATGCAGACGTTCGCCACACCCGCCCCCATCTCCGCCGTCCTGGACATCCCCGCCGGACGCATCCAACTCATCGCCGCGGACCGCGCCGACACCACCGTCGAGATCCTCCCGGCCGACCCCGCCAAGAGCAGCGACACGAGGGCCGCCGAGCAGACCACCGTCGCCTACGCCGACGGCGTCCTGCGAATCACGACCGCACGTCCCATCAACAAGCTCTTCGGCCCCTCCGGCTCCCTGGAGGTCACCGTCCGGGTGCCCGCCGACTCCCACGTCGAGGGCAGGGCCGCCAGCGCCGAGCTTCGGGCCGTCGGCCGCCTCGGCGACGTCGCCTTCGACGGGGCGTACCGGGAAATCAAGATTGACGAGGCCGCGAGCGTTCGCCTCACCGCGATCGACGGCGACGTCGAGGTCGGCCGGCTCAACGGCTCCGCCGAGATCAGCACCGCCCGGGGTGACATCACTGTCGCCGAGGCCATGCGCGGCACTGTCGTCCTCCGTACCCAGTCCGGCGACATCTCGGTCGCGGCGGCGGCCGGCGTCTCGGCCGCCCTGGACGCCGGCACCGGCAACGGCCGTGTCAGCAACGCCCTCAAGAACGACGGCACCGTCGAGCTCGACATCCACGCCAGCACCCTGCACGGCGACATCAACGCCCGCAGCCTCTGAAAAGGACGGATCGAGATGACTAACAACAGCATGTCCTCGGCCAGCTCCGCGTGGACCGGCATGGTGCAGGTCGACGACACGGCCCTGGCCGTCACCGACACCGGCGGCCCCGGCATCCCAGTGGTCTACCTCAACGGCCAGTTCGCCACTCAGGGCTACTGGCGGCGGGTCATCGCCGAGCTGGGCACCGAATTCCGGCACATCACCTACGACGAGCGGGCTCGTGGCAGGAAGTCGGAGCGCTCAGCCGACTACTCCTTCGAGGCGGCCGTCCGGGACGTCGACGCCGTGCTCGCCGCCCGGGGGGTGCACCAGGCGGTGCTGGTGGGCTGGTCCTACGGGGCGGTGGTCGGGGCGCACTGGGCCAACCGGAACCCGGAGCGTGCCCTGGGCGCGGTCCTGGTCGACGGCGCGTTCCCGCACGACTGGCTCGACGAGGCCATGGCGCAACGGATCCGCAAGATGTTCCGACGGATGAACCTGTTCATGCCGCTGCTGCGCCCCACCGGCCTGACCCCACGGATGAATGCCGACCAGATGGCGGACAGCAACATCGAACTCGGCGAACTCTCCCGCGAGCGCGAACTGGGCCCGGTGCTGGACGCCATCACCGTCCCGGTGCGGTACGTGGTCGCCTCGGGAACGTCCCTGGGCAGTCGCGGGGACGAACAGGAGCAGATCCGCGCCGGCCTCGACGCGGTGACCGCCCGAAACCCGCACATCACCATCAGCGCGAAGGTCGCCAGCAACCACGGTGCCATCCTCAAGAAGGACTTCCGCGCCGTCGCCGAGGCCGTACGCGGGGTCGCCGCCCCTCATCGCAACGGCGCCGGAGACATTCGGTGAGGTCCGAACGCTCGCGTTGACGGGTGGCGCACTGTCACCCGTCAACGCGAAGCGTCAGGAAGACTCGCGGGCGGCCGGGCCGCTGCCGAAGAGCACGTCGTCCCAGCTCGGCAGCCGCTTGCGCGGCTTGCCGTTGGCATCGGTGGACTCGCCGCCGGCGGCCGCCGCGGCGCCCGTCCGGCGGGGCCGCAGCACCGCCAGCGACGGCACGGCCGGCACCTCCTTGGGCGCGTCCGAATCGTCGTCGAAGGCCGAGCCCTGGCCACCGCCGAGCAGCGCGGCGGCACCCCCACCGACCGGCCGCTGCCGGGGCGCGTCCGACCCGGCCAGGGCAGCCGGGGTACGCGGCTCCAGGCCGCGACCCGACGAGCCACCGAGCGGGCGGTCCAGTGAGGCGAGCAGCGCGTCCCGGCCGGCTCGGATCGGATCCCGGCCAGGGCGCGGGTGCTCGGACGCCGCCGGCAACCCGTGCCCACCACGGCTCGGCTCACCGCGCGACGGACCGGGCAGGGCGTGCCCGCCCCGCTCCGGCGCCGGCTCCTGGCCGAGGATCGGCGTGGGCCGCTCGGCGCACAGGTACTGCGCCATGTCGTCGTGCGGCGTAACCACCTGCCGGGCCTTGTCCATGTCCCAGATGGCCTGCGCGGTGGCCTTGCCGGACGGCCAGGTGGCGATGATCCGCCAGGTGCCGTCGTCGCGCCGGTATGCATCCCAGGAAATCTTCTCGGTGTCGATGCCGTGCTGGCTCAGCCGGCCGTTGACCACCTCGGCGAGCGGAGTGGGCTTCTCCGCGCCCTTGAGCCGGGTGCGCCGAGCGTGCTGGGCGAGCATCGCCCGTTCCTGAAGCACCGGGCCGGCGTAGCGCAGCACGCGGTCGACCGGCACTCCGGCGATCCGGGCGACGTCCTCGGCGGATTCACCGGAGCGGATGCGGGCCTGGATGTCCCGGGGGGACAGTGAGGGAGTCAGGTCGACGGTGCTCGGTGCCACCGCGAGCGGCGGGGCACCCGGCTCGGGGTGCATCACGCCGGCGATGCGTTCGTCGATCGGCAGGGCGAGGAGTCGCCCAACCTCGTCGGCGAGCACCAGGGCCTGACCGTCCTCGGAGAGGGCGACGAAGCGTACTGGGCGCATAACGTTGCCTCCGTCCCGCTTCGCTGGCCGTACGCCACGAGTCGGCCACCCAGGCGTCTCGGACCACCGTACGCGCATCTGCCTCGGGGTGGGGGAAGCGACACCCCGCATGTCGTGACTGAGCTGCGGCGATGATCACGGTCGGTGTCCGTGGAGGCCCCAACGGACACCGACCGTGACCGAACGTCAGAGTCGCTCGACCACGTAGTCGATGGACGCGGTGAGCGCCTCGACATCGGCCGGCTCGACGGCCGGGAACAGCGCCATCCGCAACTGGTTGCGACCGAGCTTGCGGTAGGGCTCGGTGTCCACGATGCCGTTGGCGCGCAGCGCCTTGGCGATCGCCGTGGCGTCCACCCCGTCAACGAAGTCGATGGTGGCGACCACGTTGGAGCGCAGCGCCGGGTCGGTGACGAACGGGGTGGCCACGCTGGACCGCTCGGCCCAGCCGTAGACCGCGGCGGCGCTCTCGGCGGTGCGCTTCGCCGCCCAGGACAGGCCGCCCTGCGCGTTCATCCAGTCGGTCTGCTCGGCGGCCAGGAAGATGGTGGCCAGCGCCGGGGTGTTGTAGGTCTGCTCCAGCCGCGAGTTGTCGATCGCGGTGACCAGGTCGAGGAAGGCGGGGATGTAGCGCCCGGACGCCTTGATCTCGGCGGCCCGGTCCAGTGCGGCCGGGGACATCAGGGCCAGCCAGAGACCGCCGTCGGAGCCGAAGCACTTCTGCGGGGCGAAGTAGTAGACGTCGGTCTCACCGACGTTGACCTCCAGGCCACCCGCGCCGGAGGTCGCGTCGACCAGCAGCAGTGCGCCCTCGTCGGCACCGGCCACCCGGCTGATCGGGACGGCCACACCGGTCGAGGTCTCGTTCTGCGGCGTCGCGTACGCGTCCACGCCGGACTCGGCGACCAGGGTCGGCGCGCTGCCCGCGTCGGCCTTGCGGACGGTCGGCTCACCCAGGAACGGGGCGTCCTTGACCGACTTGGCGAACTTGGCGCCGAACTCGCCGAAGCTGGCGAACTGGGCCCGGTCGCGAACCAGGCCGAAGGTGGCGACCTCCCAGAACGCTGTGGTGCCACCGTTGCCGATCACCACCTCGTAGCCCTCGGGCAGCGAAAA
This sequence comes from Micromonospora sp. NPDC051227, assembly GCF_044455385.1. Classification (NCBI taxonomy): domain Bacteria; kingdom Bacillati; phylum Actinomycetota; class Actinomycetes; order Micromonosporales; family Micromonosporaceae; genus Micromonospora; species Micromonospora sp. NPDC051227. The sequence continues at coordinate 9,035 of NZ_JBITET010000003.1, read as the reverse complement.
GAACTCGGCGATGCCGGAGCGCAGCCTGGCCACCTGGTCACGGACCGTCTTCTGCCGGTGGGAGGTGCCGAGATAGCTGGTCGCGACCTCGGCGAGAGCGGAAACCGCCGCCGGGCGAACCTTGGACGGGCCGCAGCCGAAGCGTCCATCGGCGGGCTTGATCTCATCGGGAATCCGGATGATCGGTGCGTCAGCCACGGTCTTGAAGATCCTTCCGCAAGGGCGAGGGCGGGCCCGGCGACACTGCCGGCCCTCATCCTCGCACCCGGGCCGGACGGCGATGGGCTGGGTCCCGGCGGTCGGTCTGAGTCCTTCGCCACAGTCGGCTCCGGTAACCGACGAGAAGGGCCCCCCATCGACGTCCGGCGCCGAGGAGGGGCCCTTGTCTACCAGCTCAGACGCCGTGCGGGATGGCCGCCCAGCCCTCGACGTCGGACGGCTTGCGGGTCTCCGGGCCGATGTAGCGGGCGGACGGACGGACCAGCCGCTGCAGGCGCTTCTGCTCCAGGATGTGCGCGCTCCAGCCACCCATCCGTGCGCAGGTGAACATCGAGGTGAACATGTGCGCCGGCACCTCGGCGAAGTCCAGCACGACGGCCGACCAGAACTCGACGTTGGTGGCCAGCACCCGGTCCGGGCGGCGGGCCTGAAGCTCGGCGAGGGCGGCCTTCTCCAGCGCCTCGGCGATCTCGAAGCGCGGTGCGCCCAGCTCCTTGGCCGTGCGCCGGAGCACTCGGGCGCGCGGGTCCTCGGCGCGGTAGACACGGTGGCCGAAGCCCATCAACCGCTCGCCGCGGTCGAGCACGCCCTTGACGTAGCCCTCGGCGTCGCCGCTGCGCTCCACCGCCTCCAGCATGCTGAGCACCCGGGACGGGGCGCCGCCGTGCAGCGGGCCGGAGAGGGCGCCGATGCCCGACGAGATGCAGGCAGCCGCGTCCGCCCCGGTGGAGGCGACGATGCGAGCGGTGAAGGTGGACGCGTTCAGGCCGTGCTCTGCGGCGGAGATGAAGTACGCGTCGACGGCCTTGACGTGCCGCGGGTCGGGCTCGCCGCGCCAGCGCTTCATGAACCGCTCGACGATGGTCTGCGCCTTGTCGATCTCCTTCTGCGGCACCGCCGGCAGGCCGAGGCCGCGGGCGGACTGCGCGACGAAGGAGAGCGCGGTCACCGAGACGCGGGCGAGATCCTCACGGGCCTGCTCGTCGGAGATGTCCAGCAGTTGGTTGAGACCCCAGTACGGGGCCAGCATGGCGACCGCGGACTGCACGTCGACGCGGATGTCACCGGAGTGCACCGGCACCGGGAACGGCTCCGCCGGCGGCAGGCCGGGCCCGAACCGGCCGTCGACCAGCAGTGCCCACACGTTGCCGAACGACACCTGGCCGATCAGATCCTCGATGTCGACTCCGCGATAGCGCAGCGCACCGCCCTCACGGTCAGGTTCGGCGATCTCGGTCTCGAAGGCGACGACGCCCTCCAGCCCGGGTTTGAAATCGGCCATGTCGCTCTCCTGGATCTGGTCGGTGCGCCCGATCGCTCATCCGGCCCGATCGGCCGAGCGCCTTAGGCGACCCTCAGGGATGTGTTCGCAACATACTGCCTGCTGAGTAAGGGATACGCGACCCGCTGCGACTGTGCTGCACGCGACATCCCCGGACGCGCATTCTCCGTCCGGCTCGGTGAGACTGGGCAGGGTGGGCTGGTCAGCGCGGGAGGGTGCTGGTGGGGCCCCCGAGAAGGAGTGGGGACGTGACGGGCGACACACCCGCCCCGGCCGCGATGCGTAACGAGTACGCCGCGGACCTGGGCCTGACCGAGGCTGACCTGGCCGCCGACTGGCACACCCAGTTCGACAGCTGGTTCGCCGACGCGGTGGCCTTCGGGCTACCGGAACCGAACGCCATGGTGGTGGGCACCGCCGACCCGGCCGGCCGGCCGAGCGGACGGACGGTGCTGCTGAAGGGGTACGACCCGGAGGGCTTCGTCTTCTTCACCAACCACCTGTCGCGCAAGGGCGTCGAGGCGAGCGCCAACCCGTACGCCAGCCTGGTCTTTCCGTGGTTTCCCATGCAGCGTCAGGTGGTGGTCGCCGGGCGGGTGGCGCACGTCGACCGCGCCACGAGCGAGGCGTACTTCGCCAGCCGGCCGCGTGGCTCCCAACTGGGTGCCTGGGCCAGCCCCCAGTCGCAGGTGGTGTCGGGTCGGGCGGCGCTGGAGCAGCGGTACCAGGAGGCGGCCGAGCGGTTCGCCGACCAGGCCGAGATCCCGACCCCGTCGCAGTGGGGCGGGCTGCGGGTCCAACCCGAGTCGGTGGAGTTCTGGCAGGGTCGGGCCGGCCGGTTGCACGACCGGCTCCGCTTCCGTCGCCTCGACGAGGGTGGCTGGATCGTCGAGCGGTTGGCGCCGTGACGGGTGTGCGGGAGACCCGGCCGCGCGAAGCGCGCCGCTGGGCGATCGACGTGCGCCCGCTGCGGGTTCCGGCGTACCGCCGGCTCTGGCTCGGCAACACGGTGGCGATGTTCGGCTTCCAGTTCACCGCCGTCGCGGTGCCGGTGGAGATGTACGCCCTGACCCGGGACTCGTTCTGGGTGGGCCTGCTGGGCGTGGCTGCCTTCGTACCGTTGCTGATCTTCGGGCTCTGGGGCGGCGCGATAGCCGACGCCCGTGACCGGCGTGCGGTGCTGCTCGGCGGCTCATTGTTGCTCTGGGCATCCACTCTCGGGCTGCTGCTCCAGGCGGTGCTGGACGTGGGCAGCCCGGTGCTGCTGCTGGCGTTGATGGCGTTGCAGTCGGTGGCGTTCGCGATCAGCTCGCCGGCCCGCAGCGCCATGCTGCCCCGGCTGGTGCCGGAAGGCCTGGTGGCGTCCGCCACCACTCTGAACTACACGACCTTCACCGCCGCCTCGGTCGCCGGCCCGCTCGCCGCCGGTCTGATCCTCTCGGCCTCGCCGGACACCACTGTGGTCCTGCCGATCGCCTACGGGCTGGACGCGGTGCTGTTCACCGCGATGCTCTGGGCCGCGCTGCGGCTGCCCTCGCTCCCGCCCGAGCCCACCGCCGACGGCCAGGCCCGGCGTGCCGGTCTGGCCAGCGTCGTCGACGGATTCCGCTACCTGGCCACCACCCCGGTCCTGCTGCTGTCCTTCGGTGTGGACCTGATCGCGATGATCCTCGCCATGCCACGGGCCCTCTTTCCGGAGATCGCGCACGAACGCTTCGGCGGCGGTGGCGCGGTCGGTCTGCTCTACAGCGCCATCGCGATCGGCTCGATGATCGGTGGGTTGACCTCCGGCTGGATCGGCCGGCTCCGCCGCCAGGGGCTCGGCCTGGTGCTCGCGGTGGTCGGCTGGGGCCTGGCGATCGCCGCGGCCGGGTTGGCCCACCAGCTCTGGCTGATGGTCGTGCTGGTCGCCGTGGCCGGCGCCGCCGACCTGATCAGCGCGGTGCTGCGTCAGTCGATGCTGCTGGTCTACGCACCGGACCGGATGCGCGGCCGACTCCAGGGCGTGAACACGGTAGTGGTGGCGGGTGGCCCACGCCTGGGTGATCTGCGCGCCGGCACCATGGCCGCCGGGTTCGGCGGCGGGGTGGCCTGGGTGGCCGGTGGGCTCGCGTCCGCGGTGCTCGTGGTGGTGCTCGCTGTCGCGTTCCCGGCGCTGCTGCGCTACCGGGCGGGGACGGCGTCGAGCGACAACCGGACCCTGACCGGTTAGGGTCGCCGGCATGGAAAGCCCCGATCCGCGCCCGTTCTCCGGCGCCCAGTGGACCATCTCCGCCGCCGGCCACGAGGCCGTCATCGTGGAGGTCGGCGGTGGGCTCCGGACGTACCGGCACGACGGTGTCGACCTGCTCGACGGGTACCAGACCGACGAGGTCTGCCCCGGTTGCACCGGGCAGGTGCTGGCACCGTGGCCGAACCGGATCCGCGATGGTCGCTACTCGTTCGACGGGCGGACGCACCAGCTTTCGCTGACCGAGCCGGAGCGGCACGTGGCCATCCACGGGTTGGTCAACTGGGTGCCGTGGCAGTTGCTGGAGCAGGCGGCGGACGCCGTGACGGTCGGCTACGACCTGCCGCCGCAGCCCGGCTACCCGTGGCCGCTGCGGCTGCGCAGCCGGTGGAGCGTCGACGCGGACGGGCTGCGTGCCGAGCACGAGGTGACCAACATCGGCGGGGAGTTGGCCCCGTTCGGCTTCTCGGTGCACCCGTACCTGCAACTGCCGGGCGTCGCTGTGGACGACCTGGTGCTGCGGTTGCCCACCCGGAGCCGGGTGGTGGTGGACGGTCGGCTGCTGCCGGTGGGGGTGACCCCGGTGGCCGGCACCGAGTACGACTGGACCAGCCCGCGTCGGATCGGCGCGGCCGTGCTGGACGCCTGCTTCGGTGAGGTGATCCGGGACGCTGACGGCGGCTCGTCGGTGAGCCTCTCCGCGCCGGACGGTGCGACCGCTGTGAGCATCTGGGCGGACGCCGAGTTCGGCTGGTGGCAGGTGTTCACCGGGGACGCCCTCACCGGCGAACGGCACCGCCGCTCGGTGGCGATCGAGCCGATGACCTGCCCACCGGACGCGTTCCGGTCGGGGAAGGACCTGCTCACCCTCAAGCCCGGCACCACCTGGCGAGGTGCCTGGGGCATCCGCCCCGGCGCCTGATGGAGTTCGCCGAGGTCGTCCGCCGACGGCGGATGGTGCGCAACTACGACCCGGACCGCCCGGTCCCGCCCGACGTGGTGGACCGGCTGCTCGGCCACGCGGTCCGCGCGCCGTCGGCCGGCTTCGCCCAGGGCTGGGGCTTCCTGGTGTTGGAGGAGCTGGCCGATCGGGACCGGTTCTGGGCCGCCACCACCCCCGATGGCGGCGGGCGGGAACGCTGGCTCGCGGGCATGCGCCGGGCACCCCTGATCGTGGTGCCGCACGCCAACGAGTCGGCCTACCTGCGGCGGTACGCGGAGCCGGACAAGGGCTGGACGGATCAGTCCACGGACCGCTGGCCGGTGCCGTACTGGCACGTGGACGCCGGATTCGCGGCGTTGCTGATGCTGCTCACCGCTGTGGACGAGGGGCTGGGGGCGTGCTTCTTCGGCATTCCGCCGCAGCGGCTCCCCGCCTACCGGGACGCGTTCGGCGTGCCGGCGGAGTACCAACCCATCGGTGCCGTCACAATCGGTTACCGTGCAGCCGACCATCGGTCACCATCGTTGCGCCGTGGACGTCGTCCGATGGACGAGGTCGTGCGGCGCGGCCGGTGGAACTGACGCGGACGTCCCGTTCGTCCGGTTGAGGATCGGACGAGCGATAGCGAAACTGACATCAGGGAGCAGAACGTAGCGTGCGCTGGGCGGCTAGGCTGGCACGGTCATCGGTGCCGCGCCGCGCGGTGCCCGCCGCGGCCCGGCTCAGCGCCGTCGGTCGGCCCGGCCACGGGGAGGGGAGCGTGCCGTCGTGATCTTCAGAGCGGTCCGGGACGGGCGTCCCTATCCGGAGCACAATCTGACGCTCAAGCAGTGGGCGGAGATCCCGCCGAGGCCACTGCGCCTGGATCAGATGATCACCACCAAGCGCGAGTTGGCGCTGGACAAGCTCCTCGCCGAGGATTCCACCTTCTACGGTGACCTCTTTCCGCACGTCGTGCAGTGGAACGGCGGGCTCTACCTGGAGGACGGGCTGCACCGGGCGCTGCGCGCCGCCCTCCAGCAGCGCAACCAGATCCACGCCCGGGTGCTGGTGCTCTCCGAGCCCATCGAGTGACGAGCCCTTCTTTCCCGCGCTGAACCTCCGTTAGGGTGGCGTCCGTGACCGCTGCGCTGGACCTGCTCGACCTGGACCCGTCGCTCAGCGAGGAGGAGCGGCAGATCCGTGACGTCGTCCGCCAGCTCGTCGACGACCGGGTGCGACCCCACGTCGCCGACTGGTACGAGGACGGCAAGGTGCCCGCCCGGGAGCTGGCCCGCGAGTTCGGCAGGCTCGGCCTGCTCGGCATGCACCTGACCGGCTACGGCTGCGCCGGCGCCTCCGCGGTCGCCTACGGGCTGGCCTGCCAGGAGTTGGAAGCCGGCGACTCGGGCCTCCGCTCCCTGGTCTCCGTGCAGGGATCGCTCGCCATGTACGCCATCTGGCGCTACGGCAGTGAGGAGCAGAAGCAACGGTGGCTGCCGTCGATGGCCACCGGTGAGGTGATCGGCTGCTTCGGCCTGACCGAGCCGGATCACGGCTCCGATCCCGCCTCGATGGCCACCCGGGCCCGCCGCGACGGTGACGACTGGGTGCTCACCGGCGGGAAGATGTGGATCACCAACGCCCCGATCGCGGACGTCGCGGTGATCTGGGCGCGCACCGACGAGGGCGTGCGGGGTTTCGCCGTACCCATGGACACTCCCGGCGTCACGGCCCGGGAGATCCGCCGCAAGATGTCGCTGCGCGCGTCCGTGACCGGCGAGATCGTGCTCGACGACGTCCGGCTCCCGGCCGACGCCCAACTGCCCGAGGCGGTCGGGCTGAAGGCGCCGCTGAGCTGCCTCACCGAGGCCCGCTACGGCATCGTCTGGGGCGCGGTCGGCGCGGCCCGCGACTGTCTGGAAACCACACTGGCGTACGCGAGCACCCGCATCCAGTTCGGTCGCCCACTGGCCGGCTTTCAGCTCACCCAGGCGAAGCTCGCCGACATGGCCGTCGAGTTGGTGAAGGGGCAACTGCTTGCGCTGCACCTGGGCCGGCTCGCCGACGCCCGGCGGCTGCGGCCCGAGCAGGTCAGCGTGGGCAAGCTGAACAACGTGCGGGAGGCCCTGGCCGTCGCCCGGCAGTGCCGAACCATCCTCGGCGCCAACGGCGTCTCCGGTGAGTACCCGGTGATGCGGCACGCCAACAACCTGGAGAGCGTGCTGACCTACGAGGGCACCTCCGAGATCCACCAACTGGTCATCGGGCAGCGGCTCACCGGGCTCTCCGCGTTCGCCTGACCTGCTCGTTTGTCGCTTCCTGGCGCTCGCCGCGCGACTGTCGTATCGGGGCCGTACCGTCATTGACAGACGACGTGTCTGACGAGGACGGTGAGCGTGATGGCCCGCGACGCTGGCAGCAACGAGCCCACGAGAGAGTTCCCCGGTTACCCGACCGGTGACGATCTCAAGGCGCGGTCGACCGCGACACCCGATTGGACCACGGATACGCCGGGTGGCCCCGGCGAGCCGGCCGGTCCCGGCGGGCCTGCTGGTCCCGGCGGGCCTGGAGGCCCCGGTGGTCCCGGTGGCCCGACGAGCGGTGGCGACGGCCCCGGCGGTGGCGGTGGGGCGGCCCGAGGTCTGCTCCTGCTGCTCGGCGCCGCCGCGCTGGCCGTGGTCGTCCTGCTCGGCATTCAGGCGACCGGCATCCTGCCGGAGTTCCGCAACCCGTTCGCCAAGGAGCAGACCGACCGCAGTCAGCCACCGCTGCTGAAGTCGATCCAGGACCTCAGCCGCTACGTGGCCGCGGAAGGCAACTTCCAGGTCGTGGTCGACACGCAGAACGACCGACGCAACGTTCCAGACTTCCTGCTCAACGAGCGCACCCTGTTCGTCGGGGCCGGCAGCGTCGAGGCGTACGTCGACTTCACCAAGATCGGTGAGGGTGCCGTCGTCCAGTCGGCCGACGGCAAGTCCGTCGAGATCAAGCTGCCCGCGCCGCAGCTCGGTGAGACCAACCTCGACATGGAGAAGAGCTACGTCTTCGCCGAGCAGCGCGGTCTGCTCAACCGACTCGGTGACCTGGTCGGCAACGACCCCAACCGGCAGCAGCAGGTCTACCAGCTCGCCGAGGACCGGATCACCGCCGCCGCCCGCGACAGCGGGCTCTCGGCCCGAGCCGAGGAGAACACCCGCAAGATGCTGGAGGGGCTGCTCCGCTCCCTCGGCTACCAGCAGATAACGGTCACCTACATAGCTCCCTGACCTGCCCCCCGTACGTCGAAGCGCCCGCCCCGACTCGTCGGAGCGGGCGTTTCCGTCTCTGCCTCTGCGGGTGGGCCTGCGGCCCCAAGCCGCTCTCTGGCCACCTACCTGCCGGGTTTGAGATGTCGGTGTGGCCGCGGTACGAGCAATCTTGGACAGTTTCCGTCAGCGCGTGACTATTCAGTCCCATGACATCTGTCAGTGATGAAGTCCCGATACATGTGTCACTTGGTAGGGATCTTGGGTGTGCTGGTACACGGTGCCTGGCATGGCTTCTCGGCGGCATGTCTTGAATCTGCTCGATGCCCAGTTGGTTGCTGGGGTGCGGATCAACGCGGCCGAGTTCGCGCGTGAGCATGGTGTGTCGGTCCGTACCGTGTATCGGCATCAGGCACGGATCCGGGACGAGGGAGAGTGGCGTGAGCGGTCCCGGCGGCCGCAGAGCAGTCCGCGGGTGACGCCGCCGGATTTGGACGCCTGGATCTGCAAGCTGCGCGCCGAACTCGGTCTGGACAACGGTGCCGACTTCATCCACGACGCCCTGGTCGAGGTGCACGACGCTACCGCTCCGGGGTGGCGGGTGCCCTCGAGGTCGACGATCAACCGGGTCCTGGCCCGGCATGACCTGCTCGAACGGAACCCGGCGAAACGGCCGCGCAGCTCGTTTCGGCGGTTCGCCTACGCCCGGCCCCGGGATTGCTACCAGATCGACGCCACGAACGTCCGGCTCGCCGACGGCAACCTCGCTGCGGTCTTCGACGTCCTGGACGACTGCACCCGCACCCTCGTCGGCTCTCACGCGACGATCGCGGAGACCGCCGAAGGCGCGATCACCACGCTCAGACAGGCGTTCACCGAGTACGGCGCCCCGGCGATCGTGTTGTCCGACAACGGCACCGCGTTCACCAGCAGGCTGACCCGACCTGGATCGATCTCCACGTTCGTCCAGTACCTCCTGGACCACAACGTCCGGCCGATCAACTCCAGCCCCTACCATCCGCAGACCTGCGGCAAGGTCGAACGCCACCACCAAACCCTCAAGAAATGGCTGAGCACCCAACCCGCCCCCGGCACCCTCACCGAGTTACAGAACCTGCTAGGCGTCTACCGCCA
>NZ_JBITET010000002.1:0-820708 GCF_044455385.1 Micromonospora sp. NPDC051227 | reverse complement strand
TACTACAACACCGAACGACGCCACAGCGCCCTGCCCCAACGCGCCACCCCCGCCCAGGCATGGACAAACGCACCCAGCCTCGGCGGGCCGACCAGCCTGCCCATACAAACCGACGCCACCCTGCACCGCTGCCTCGTCGGCAACACCGGCGCCATCTCCGTCGCCGGACACCGCACCAGCGTCGGCACCACCCACGCCGGCACCACCGTCACTGCCATCCGCGACCAAAACCGGATCACCGTCTACCACCGCGACGGCCAACCCCTCGGCCACTTCCACCTCACCCCCGACCGGTCCTACATCAGCCTCATCCACACAACTTGATCAACAACTCATGACACAACTATCGGGACTTCCCCTTGACACATGTCTCGGGACAGCACAGTCAGCGCGTGACGGAAACTGTCCAAGATCTGCTTACGTCGGGTGCGCGGGGCGAGATCAGTGTCCGGTGGAGGCCAGGTAGCGGTCCTCGTTCGGCATCAGCACCCACAGGATCAGGTAGACGATCACCTGCGTGCCGGGCAGCAGCAGCGACAGCAGGAACAGCAGCCGGACCATTCCGGCCGACATGCCGAACCGCCGTCCGAGGCCGGCGCAGACACCAGCGATCATGCGCCCCTCGCGGGGCCGGACCAGTTTGCGACTCATCGTCGTACTCCCACTCTGCGGCGGTGCGCCGCGTCTGCAATCCACGGTAGAAAGGGATGGCCACCTCGCCCTCGGTCCCGAGGAGGAGCGACAACCCGTGGACCCGTAGGTGCTTTACCCGGGCAGCCCCCCGCTGACGCCTCCCCGCCCCGACCACCGCCCACCGCGCGCCGCCGCCGGGCCGGAGACGGTGGTCGGGCGTTCACGTCCCGGACCGGGTGGGCGGTGAGCTGGGCGGGTAGGCTGGCTGATCGGCCTTCCACACCCCGGAGGGCCGGCACCCCATACCCCGGACGGTCACCATCGGGGCCGCCAGACCGGCGGTCACGACCCGGCCGGGTCCCGTACGCCGGGACGACGGCGAGGAAGCGCAGCCATGATCAGTGTTTTCGACCTCTTCAGCGTCGGTATCGGGCCGTCCAGCTCACACACTGTGGGGCCGATGCGGGCCGCGCGGACGTTCGTCGGCGGGCTGAAGGCCGACGGGCTGCTCAGCGACACGGCGCGGGTACAGGCCGAGCTGTTCGGCTCGCTGGGTGCCACCGGGCACGGCCACGGCAGCGGTCCGGCGGTGCTGCTCGGGTTGGCCGGCGAGTCGCCGGAGACGGTCGACACGGACACCGTCGGTCCTCGGGTCGAGCGGATCCGGGCCGAACGGCGGCTCAACATCCTCGACGCGCACGAGATCGACTTTGACCCGGATCGGGACCTGACGCTGCACCGCCGCCGGTCGTTGCCGTACCACCCGAACGGGATGACCTTCGTGGCGTACGACGGGGCCGGCGCCGAGCTGCGCAGCCGCAGCTACTACTCCGTCGGCGGCGGGTTCGTGGTGGACGAGGCGGCGGCCGGGGCGGACCGGATCAAGCCGGACAGCACAGTGGTGCGGTACCCCTTCCTGACCGGGGCGCAGCTGCTCGACGTCACCACCCGCACCGGGCTGTCGATCAGCGAGGTGATGCTCGCCAACGAGCGTTCCTGGCGCAGCGAGGCGGACATCCGGGCCGGTCTGCTGGAGATCTGGCGGGTGATGCAGGAGTGCGTGCAGCGCGGCTGCGAGCGGGACGGCGTACTCCCTGGGGGGTTGAAGGTTCGGCGGCGCGCGGCGGAGCTGCGGCGCGGCCTGGAGGCGGAGGCCGGGACGGCCGACCCGCTGCACGCGATGGACTGGGTGACGCTGTTCGCGCTCGCGGTCAACGAGGAGAACGCCGCGGGCGGCCGGGTGGTCACCGCGCCGACCAACGGCGCGGCCGGGATCATTCCGGCGGTGCTGCACTACTACACCCGGTTCGTGCCGGACGCCGACGACGAGGGCGTGGTGCGGTTCCTGCTGACGGCGGGCGCGATCGGTGTGTTGTTCAAGGAGAACGCCTCGATCTCGGGCGCCGAGGTGGGCTGCCAGGGTGAGGTCGGTTCGGCGTGCTCGATGGCGGCGGCGGGGCTGGCCGAGGCGCTCGGTGGCACCCCGGAGCAGGTGGAGAACGCGGCCGAGATCGGGATGGAGCACAACCTCGGGTTGACCTGTGACCCGGTGGGTGGCCTCGTGCAGATCCCCTGCATCGAGCGGAACGCGGTGGCTAGCATCAAGGCGATCACGGCCGCCCGGCTGGCGCTGCGCGGCGACGGGGTGCACAAGGTGTCGCTGGACAAGGTCATCAAGACCATGCGGGAGACGGGCGCCGACATGAAGGTCAAGTACAAGGAGACGGCGCGCGGCGGTTTGGCCGTCAACGTGATCGAGTGCTGAGTCCGGTCGATTCGGGGCAATCGTTCACCGACTGCTAACCTGTCGTCCGTTTCAGGAGGCGGGAGGCTGCGGTGACCTCTGGCGTCGCGGCGTTGTGGTCGCACCGCAACTCGCTGCGCATCCTGGTCAGGCGGGATCTCGCGGTCAAGTACCAGCAGTCGGTGCTGGGCTACTTCTGGTCGTTGATCGAGCCGCTCGGCATGGGCGCCATCTACTGGTTCGTCTTCGGGGTGCTCTACTCCCGGGACACCGGTCGGCACCTCGGTGAGGCGGCCGGGTCGTACCCGCTGTTCCTGATCACCGGCATCTTCGCCTGGATGTGGACCAGTTCGGCGCTGAGCGAGGCGACGAACGCGCTGACCGGCCAGTCCCGGCTGATCACCACGATGAACGTGCCGCGTCAGGTCTTTCCGATCGGCCGGGTCACCGGCCGGTTCGCCGAGTACGCGGCCGGCCTGCCGATCCTGATCGCCATCGCGGTGATCTACGCGGTGCACGGTCGGATCCACAGCGGTTGGTCGCTGCTCTCCCTGCCGCTGGCGGTGGCCGTCCAGGCCGTTCTGTTGACCGGGCTCGCCCTGCTGCTGTCCGCGTGGAACGTGCTGATGCGCGACGTGGAACGGCTGATGCGGCTGATCATCCGGGTGCTCTTCTACGCCACGCCGATCATCTATCCGCTCAGCCTGGTCCGGGAGTCCGGGCTGCCCGGCTGGTTGAAGGTGGTGTACGAGCTGAACCCGCTGGTCGGGATCTTCCAGCTGCACCACGCGATCTGGTATCCGGACGAGTTCCCCGACGCCCGACTGCTCGCCACCACGATCGTCGGAAGCCTGCTGGTGCTGGCCGCCGGTTGGTGGTCGTTCCGCCGGTTGGAGCCCGCCGTGCTCAAGGAGCTCTGAGGTGGCCGCGCCGATCATCGAGGCCGATGGCCTGGGCATTCGGTTCGTCCGCAATCGTCGGCGCCAGCTGCGGCTGCGCGAGTTGTTCATCCACCGGGGCGCCCGCGGCGCGCTGCCGGGGCAGTTCTGGCCGCTGCGGGACGTGTCGTTCACAGTGCAGCCCGGCGAGACCGTCGGAGTGATCGGGCGCAACGGCACCGGCAAGAGCACCCTGCTGCGGCTGATCGCCGGGGTGCTCATACCGGACGAGGGCAGCATCCGGGTGCACGGCGCGGTGGCGCCGTTGCTGGAGTTGTCCGCCGGTTTTTCCAACGACCTGACCGGGCGGGAGAACCTGCACCTGGTCGGTGGGCTGCACGGACTGTCGACGAGCTACCTGAAGCGGCACTTCGACGAGATCGTCGAGTTCGCCGGTGAGCAGGTGGAACGGGCCATCGACACGTCGGTACGGCACTACTCGTCGGGAATGAAGGTGCGGCTCGGCTTCGCGATCATCTCGCACCTGCCGCACCCGATCCTGCTGATGGACGAGGTGACCGCGGTCGGGGACGCGGAGTTCCGCAAGAAGTGTTACGCGACGATTGATCGTCTGCTCGGGGAGGGGCGCACGCTGGTGTTGGTGTCACACAACGAAAAGGACCTGACCCGGTTCTGCCGTCGGGGGTTGTACCTCGACGCGGGCCGGTTGACGCTCGACGGCACCATCGCCGAGGCGCTCGACGCGTACCACGCCGCGGTCCCGCGGTGACGCTCGCGATCGTGCTCGCCGCCGGGACGCCCGCGGCGGGGCTGACCACGGCGACCGGTGAGCCGCTGGCCGACCGGCTGGCCGCCCAGTTGCGCCTGGCCGGGGCGGACGAGGTGCGCTTCGCCGCCAACCTCGACGAGCTGTCCGACCTGGTCACCACCGCGACCGCCCCGGTGCTGATCACCGGCACGGACCTGGTCGCGCACACCGCCGTACTGCGGCACCTGGCCACCAGCCCGGTGGGTCCCACTGTGGCGCTGGTCCTCGGCGACCCGCCGGTGCCTGGTCGGACCGCCGTGCGGGAGGAGCGCGGCCAGGTGGTCGACGCCGGCGCCCTGGGCGCCCTCGACGGGGCCGCCACCGGCGTGTTCGGCGGCGCGCTGCGGGTCGGCGTGGACGACCTGCCGACTCTCGCGGCCGCCGCCCGGGCCGCCGCGTCCGGGATGCTCCCCGTCGCCGCCCCGATCGGCCCGGCCGGCGACGTGGCGCCGCTGCCGGCGACCGGCGGGGCCAGGTCCGGAGGGTCGGTCGCGGCCGGTGGCCCCGGGTCCGCCGTGGACCGGCTCTTCGCGGGTCTCGCGGCGCTCGGCACCCTGATCTTCGCCCAGCGGGTACGCCTGCTCGTCGCCCGCCGGGTCGAGGACCCGGCCGGCCTGACCGCTGCCGAGGCGGCGGTGACAGCTGTCGACGAGGACCGGGCCGAGCTGCGGCTGTCGGTGAAGGAGAAGGACGACTTCTTCTCCACCTACTTCGTCAGCACCTGGTCGCCGTACGTGGTCCGGCTCTCGGCCCGGCTACGGCTCACCCCGACCGGGGTGACGGCGATCTCGGTGCTCTTCGCGTTGGGCGCGGCGGTGCTGTTCGGAGTCGGTGGGCGGCCCGCGCTGGTCGCTGGCGCGGTGCTGCTCTACCTGGGCTTCGTGCTGGACTGCGTCGACGGCCAACTGGCCCGCTACACCCGGCACTTCAGCGCCTGGGGTGGCTGGCTGGACACGATGGCGGACCGGGCCAAGGAGTACCTGGTCTACGCCGGGCTGGGCTTCGGGGTGAGCCACGCCGGGCTGGGCAACGGGTGGGCGCTCGCGATCGCCGCGATGACGTTGCAGACCGTCCGGCACATGACCGACACCTGGTACGGGGTGCTGCACGACGAGGCGGCCCGTCGCCCGCGTACGGCGACGAACGCCAGCGGTGGGATCGGTGACCGGCTCAACGCGGCGTCGACCCGGGTACAGGCGGACACCGGGTCGGTGTCGTACTGGCTGAAGCGGACAGTGGTCTTCCCGATCGGTGAGCGGTGGGCGCTGATCGCGCTGACCGTGGCGCTGTTCAACCCGCTGGTCAGCCTGATCGCCGTGCTGGTCTGGGGGGTGCTGGCGTTCGCGTACACCGGAGCGCTGCGGACGCTGCGGGCCCGCTGGATGTGGGTGCCGGTGCTGGACACGGTCGACGCCACCCTGCACCGCGACGACGGACCGCTGGCCCGCTGGTTGCCGGTGGTCCGCCCGATGGGGCCGCTGACCCTGGCGGTGATCGCCGCGCTCGGCCCGGCGGTGCTGCTGGTCGGGGCGTTGCTGAGCGACGCGCCGGAGGGGCTGCGCTGGGCGGTGCCGGTGGCGCTGCTGGTGCTGCTGGTCGGCGGCCTGGGTGCCGGGGCGGCGCACAACGGCCCGCTGGACTGGCTGGTGCCCGCGGCGCTGCGGGCCGCCGAGTACCTGTTCGCCATCGCGGTCGGGGTGGTCGGTGCGGCGCCCGGCTGGCTGATCTTCGGGTACGTCTTCGTGCTCACCGTGCACCACTACGACCTGACCGCCCGGCTGGAGAAGCGACAGGCGGCACCGCCCCTGCACGCGGCGACGCTGGGCTGGGAGGGGCGCTCGGTGCTGCTGGCCCTCGCGGCGATCGCCGGTATTGCGGGTATCGGACTGGCTACACTCGGTGCGTACCTTCTCGTGGTTTTCGTGGTGAGCGTCGTCCTGGCCTGGTTCGTGCGACCGGCCCGTAGCGCGCGGGCGTCGGTGGCGCCGGCGGGCGCTGGAGGTGCCGCGCCGCGCTGACGGAGGGCTGCCGGATGACTCTGATCAGCTTCGTGGTGCCGGCCTTCCGGGTGCAGGGCTACCTGCGGGAATGCCTGGACTCCATCCTCGGTCAGTCGGAGACCGACATCGAGGTGATCGCCGTCGACGACTGCTCGCCGGACGCCAGCGGCGACATCATCGACGAGTACGCGGCCCGCGACCAGCGGGTCCACTCGGTCCGGCTGGCGGAGAACGTCGGCCTCGGTCCGGCCCGGAACATCGGGCTGGACCGGGCCGTCGGCGAGTACGTGTGGTTCCTCGACGGCGACGACTGGCTGGCTCCGGAGTGCCTGACCGAGGTGGCCGAACGGTTGCGGGTCAGCCGCCCGGACGTCCTGCTGGTCGACCACGTCCGCACCCACTGGAACGACACCGCCACCCGCAGCGCGATGGCCGAGGTGTTTCCGGAGTCGCCGGGCCCGGGCACCTTCCGCCTGCGGGACCGGCCGCAGGCGATGCACCTGCTGCACACCGCGTGGAATCGGCTGGTCCGTCGGGAGTTCCTCGCCGACCTGGGGCTGCGCTTCGCGCCCGGCTGGTACGAGGACGTCTCGTTCAGCTACCCGGTGCTGATGGCCGCGCACCGGATCGGCGTACTCGACCGGGTCTGCGTCAACTACCGCCAACGCCGCGCCGGCGCGATCACCCGGACCCGGGGTGACCGGCACTTCGAGGTCTTCCCGCAGTGGCACCGGGTCTTCCACCTGATGGATTCGTGGGGGTCGGCGACGGAGGCCCTGCGGCCGGCGGTCTTCGAACGGATGATCTGGCACTACCTGACCGTGCTCGGCAACGGTCAGCGGATCGCGCCGGAGCTGCGGGAGGCGTTCTTCGCGCAGATCACCGCGGATTACGAGCGCTGGCTGCCGGCCGGCGGCTATCCGGTGCCGGACGGGGTGGAGGGGATCAAGCACAAGCTGGTCGCGTCCGGCCGGTGGCGCACCTTCAGTGCGTTGCGGGCCGCCGGCCGGGCCCGCGACGCCGCCCGCCGGCGGGCTCGCACCGCGCGGCGCACTGTCGGCCCGGTCGCCCGGCGCGGTGCCCGGTTGACCCGGGACGGGCTGCTGCGCGAGTACTACCGGGCCGAGTTGCGGCGGCCGGTCGACCCGACGCTCGCGGTGTACGCGGCGTACTGGTACCGGGGTTACTCCTGCAACCCGGCGGCCATCTACGAGGTTGCCCGCCGGATGGCGCCGGGGGTACGCGGAGTGTGGGTGGTGCGCCGGGACCGGGTGGACACCGTGCCGGCCGGAGTGGAGTACGTGGTGGCTGGCACGCCGGCGTACTACCGGGTGCTCGCCCGCGCCCGGTGGCTGGTCAACAACGTCAACTTTCCGGACTTCGTCCGCAAGCGACCGGAACAGGTGCACCTGCAGACCCACCACGGCACGCCGGTCAAGGTGATGGGGCTGGATCAGCAGCGCTACCCGATCGGCGCGGGCCGGATGGACTTCGCCGGGCTGCTGCGCCGGGTGGACCGCTGGGACTACAGCGTCAGCGCCAACAGCTTCTCCACCCAGATGTGGGACCGGGCGTACCCGGCCACGTACACCACGCTGGAGGTCGGGTACCCGCGCAACGACCGCCTGATCACCGCCAGCCCGGACGAGGTGCGCCGACTCCGCGCGGAGTTGGGCCTCGACCCCGACGAGCAGGTCGTCCTGTACGCCCCGACGCACCGCGAGCACCTGCCCGGCTACCGGCCGCCGTTCGACCCGGACCGGTTCGTCCAGGTGCTGGGTGACTCGGGCCGGTTGCTGATGCGCAGCCACTACTTTCACGACCGTGATCGACGCCCCGGCCAGCCGAGGGACTGGGAGCGGGTTCGTGACGTCAGCGGCCATCAACGGGTGGAGGATCTCTACCTGGTGGCGGATGTGCTGGTCACCGACTACTCGTCGGCGATGTTCGACTATGCGGTGTTGGACCGGCCGATCGTGCTCTACACCCCGGACTGGGAGGCGTACCGGCTGGCCCGAGGGGTCTACTTCGACGTCACCGCCGAACCGCCGGGCGCGGTAGCCTCCACTTTCGCCGACCTGCTCGACCTGTTCCGTACCGACGGGGTGCGCTCGGACGCGGCGACCAAGGCCCGTGAGCATTTCCGGGCCCGGTTCTGCACTTTGGACGACGGGCGGGCGGCGGAGCGGGTGGTGCGGCAGGTGTTCCTCGGGGAGCCGGGCGAGCGGTCCACACGCTGCTGATCCCGGCTTCTGTCGTGTAATAGCAGTGTCATCGATCGAACATGAGACGTTTACCCGATGTCATAAATCCATGATCCTGGTCACAGTCTTGTGGGGGTTCGGCCGACGCGCGCTGGGGGGGAAGACGGTGAGCACCGTCACGCTCAAGGATGTGACCAAGGTTTTCCGGGATGGCACGCTGGCCGTCGACAGCATCAACCTCGATGTGAACGATGGCGAGTTCATGGTGCTGCTTGGGCCGTCCGGGTGCGGCAAGTCGACAGTGCTGCGGATGATCGCCGGGTTGGAGGAGCCGACCACCGGAGCGGTCATGCTCGACGGGGAGGTGGCGAACGACCTGCCCCCACGGGACCGCAGGATCGCCATGGTCTTCCAGGACTTCGCCCTCTACCCGCACATGACCGTTGGCGACAACATCGCGTTTCCGCTGCGGCTGGCCGGTGTCGAGCCCGAGCCGCGGGGCGAGCGGGTCAGCGACGTGGCGAGCGCGCTGGGCATCGGTGACGTGCTGGCCCGCAAGCCGGGTCAGCTCTCCGGCGGGCAGCGGCAGCGGGTGGCGATGGGGCGCGCGATCGTCCGCCGGCCCGGCCTGTTCCTGATGGACGAGCCGCTGTCCAACCTGGACAGCGGCCTGCGGGCCGAGTTGCGCGCGGAGATCTCCGGCCTGACCCGCGAGCTGGGCGTCACCACTGTCTACGTCACGCACGACCAGGCCGAGGCGCTCACCATGGCCGACCGGGTGGCCATCATGCGCCGCGGTGTGCTCCAGGACGTGGGCACACCGACCCAGGTGTACGGCCGGCCGGCGACGCTCTACGTGGCGGCGTTCCTGGGCAGCCCACGGATGAACCTGCTGGAGGCGTCGGTCTACGTCCATCTCGACCGGTACGTCACGCTCAACCTCGGCGACCAGTCGCTCTACCTGCCCTGGAACGACATCCGCAGTCGGGCGGTGGCGCACTACCACGGTGAGCGGATCGTGGTCGGCATGCGGGCCGAGGCGCTCACCCCGGTCGCTCCGGACAGCCCCGGCGACGTGCTGCGCGGGCGGATCCGCTACCTGGAGCACCACGGACACGAGTCGTTGGCGTTCCTCGACATCGGCGCGACCGCGATCGTGGTGGACGAGATGGGTGCCCCGCTCGAACCGCCGCCGGTCGGCCAGCGCGGCCTGCGCCGCTTCGGCTCGGTGATGCAGCGGCTCACCGGCAAGCCGGTGGAGGCGCAGGAGGCCCCGGCCAGTGGCGTCCAGACCAGCGTGCTCCCCGATCCGGGCCGGCACCACCGCCGCCCGGCGGAGCTGGCGGTACGGCTGGCGCCGTACCCGGCGGTCAGCGCCGGTCACCCGCTCGCCGTCTCGGTACGGATGGACGCGCTGCACTTCTTCGACGAGCGCGGCGACCGGATCGACGTGGGTTGGCGCTGACGACTGCCCGGACGGGGTGGCGGGCCCGCCACCCGGTGCCCTACCGTCTGCCCACCAGTCCACAGTGAAAGACCACCGAGAGGGGTGCACCCGTGTCGGGTGACCGTCCCAGCCCGCTCGTCATCGAACGCATCCTGCGGGATCGCGAGAGCATCTGGCAGCAGATCGTGGCCGAGCGTGACCTCAACGCCCTGACCGGGCGGATGCTGACCAGTTCCGCCATCGCGTTGGCCTGCTACGGGGCGGTGCTGGGCTTCTTCCACAGCCCGCTGATGGCGCTGACCTCGGCGCTGAAGCTGCCGCTGCTGTTCCTGGTCACCCTGGTCATCTGCCTGCCCACGCTCTACCTGTTCAACCTGGTCTTCGGCGCCCGGCTCTCGGTGCGGCAGTCGTTGGCGCTGGTGATGGTGGCGATCACGGTCACCTCGATGCTCGCGGTGGCGTTCGCGCCGATCAGCCTCTTCTTCCTGATCACCGCCAACGACTACGGGTTCTTCAAGCTGCTCAACGTGTCGATCCTGACCCTGTCGGCGCTGGTCGGGTTGCGCTTCCTGACCAGCGGGATGCAGGTGCTCAACGACCACGGCCTGCTCGCGCCCGAGGTCGCCAACGCCACTGTCGACGGGCAGGCCAGCGCCCCGGCGCCGATCCAGGCCGTGCCGGCCGCGGTGCCCGCCGGGCCGACGCCGACTGCCGCGCCGGTCGCCGGTCAGAGCGCCGAGCCGATCGCCGTACCGGCCGGGGCCGCCGTGGCCGAGTCGACTGCGAACGGTGCCGTGACCACCGCGACGGCCCCGGCCCAGGTTCCGACGCAGTGGGCCGGGCAGCCGGCCGGTGCCTCGTTCCCGCCCGGCATGCTGCCGCCCGGCCACGTGGCGCAACGCCCGTGGGACGGCCGTGCGGTCCGACGCGGGGAGCCGACGCAGCGTCCGGCCAGCATGACCCTGCTCTACATCTGGATCCTGCTCTTCGGTTTTGTCGGCACCCAGCTGGCCTGGACGTTGCGGCCGTTCTTCGGCGACCCGGGGCAGGATTTCTCTCTCTTCCGCAGCATCGACGGCAACTTCTATGCGGAGATTCTGCGCATCATCGGCAACCTCTGACCACGCCCGGACGGCAAAGTCGCTGGTTGCCGGCATGGTTACCGGTTAGTAACGTCAGGCCATGACTATCGACTCCCGCCAGGTGGTGGCCGGCATGCTGGAAGCGGTGCCGTTCGCTCGTACGCTCGGTATCGAGTTCGTCGAGGTGGCACCCGAGGCGGAGGGCGGCGTGCGGGCAGTCGTCCGGCTGCCCGACTCGCCGGCCACCCACAACCACATCGGGGGCCCGCACGCCGGCGCCCTGTTCACCCTCGGCGAGACGGCCTCCGGCGCGGTCGTGCTGGCCGCCTTCGGGCAGTTGCTCGACTGGGCCGTGCCGTTGGCCGTCCGGGCCGAGATCGCCTACCGGAAACTCGCCATGGGTCCGGTGCTGGCCACCGCGCGACTCGGCCGGCCGGCGGCCGAGGTGACCGAGGAGCTGGCCGCCGGTCGGCGCCCGGAATTCCCCGTCGCGGTCCAGATCGCCACCGAGGACGGCAAGCCGACCTCGGAGATGACAGTGATCTGGACGCTGCGACCGAACTGAAACACCCCAGGGTGGCCGAAACGGGTTTGCCGGCCCAGCAGGGTGGATAGATTCGTACCGTGCTGGGCCTACCTGCTCACGTGACCGCCTGTCTCTTCGATCTGGACGGTGTGCTGACGCAGACCGCCCGCGTACACAACGCTGCCTGGACGCAGACGTTCGACGAGTATCTCCGCCAGCGGGCCACGGTCTCCGGCGAACCGTTCCAACCGTTCGATCCGGGCCCGGACTACAACCGCTATGTCGACGGCCGCCCCCGGGCCGACGGCGTCCGGTCGTTCCTCGCCTCCCGCGGGATCGTGCTGCCCGAGGGCAGCCCGGACGACCCGCCGGAGGCGGAGACCGTCAACGGCCTGGGCAACCGCAAGAACGTCCTGCTGCTGCACCGTCTGCGCACCGAGGGCGTCGAGGTCTACCCGGGCTCGGTGCGGTATCTGAAGGCGGCGACCGCCGCCGGGCTCCGCCGAGCCGTGGTCACCGCCAGCGCGAACGGGGGTGAGGTGGTCGCCGTCGCGGGATTCGAGCCGCTTCTGGAGGCCCGGGTGGACGGGCTGGTCGCCCGTGCGCAGGGGCTGCGCGGCAAACCACACCCCGACACGTTCCTCGCCGGGGCCAGGGTGCTCGGCGTCGACCCGACGCAGGCCGCCGTCTTCGAGGACGCGCTCTCCGGGGTGGCCGCCGGCCGCGCCGGTGGCTTCGGCTACGTGGTCGGCGTCGACCGGGTCGGGCAGGCCGACGAGTTGCTCGCCCACGGCGCCGACATCGTGGTGACGGACCTCGCCGACCTTCTCGACCGCGCGGACCCACCGGCGCCTAACCGCACCGCTACCGACCCGCTCGCCGCCGAACGAGGCTCCGGATGATTCGGGAGCGCGCCTATCCGGTAGAGCCGTGGCACGTCCGGGAAACCCGGCTGGACATGGACGTGCTGGCCCAGTCGGAGTCGGTCTTCGCGCTCTCGAACGGGCACGTCGGCCTGCGGGGCAACCTCGACGAAGGCGAACCGCACGGCCTGCCCGGCACCTACCTCAACTCGTTCTACGAACTGCGTCCGTTGCCGTACGCGGAGGCGGGCTACGGCTTCCCCGAGTCCGGGCAGACCATCGTCAACGTCACCAACGGCAAACTGATCCGGCTGCTGGTCGACGACGAACCGCTCGACGTGCGTTACGGCGAGCTGATCGCCCACGAGCGGATCCTCGACCTGCGGGCCGGCACGCTGCACCGGGAGCTGCACTGGCGCTCGCCCGCCGGGCGGGAGGTCAAGGTCCGCAGCACCCGTCTCGTCTCGTTCACCCAGCGGTCCGTGGCCGCCATCAGCTACGAGGTGGAGGCCGTCGACGGCCCGCTGCGGCTGATCGTGCAGTCCGAGTTGGTGGCGAACGAGTCGCTGCCCGCGCAGAGCAAGGACCCCAGGGTCGCGGCGGTGCTGGAGTCGCCGCTCCAGGCCGAGGAGGAGCTGACCACCCCCGACGGCGGCCAGCTGATCCACCGCACCAAGGTCTCCGGTCTGCGGGTCGCCGCCGCCATGGAGCACGAGGTGCACGGCCCGGACCACACCACCATCGAGTCCGAGGGATATCAGGACTGGGTGCGTACCACCATCGCCTGCGTGCTCCAGCCCGGCGAGAAGCTGCGGGTGATCAAGTATCTGACGTACAGCTGGTCGAGTCGCCGGTCTCTGCCGGCGCTTCGCGACCAGGTCGGCGCGGCACTGGCCGGTGCCCGGCTCGACGGATGGGACGGGCTGCACCGGGAGCAGCGCAACTACCTCGACGCGTTCTGGGACGCCTCCGACGTGCTGGTCGAGGGCGACCCGGAGGTGCAGCAGGCGGTCCGGTTCGGGCTCTTCCACGTGTTGCAGGCCGGCGCGCGGGCCGAGCAGCGGCCGATCTCGGCGAAGGGGCTGACCGGCCCCGGTTACGACGGTCACGCCTTCTGGGACACCGAGATGTTCGTCCTGCCGGTGCTCACGTACACCCAGCCGAGCGCGGTGCGCAGCGCGTTGCAGTGGCGACACAGCACGCTGGATTCGGCGCGGGAACGTGCCGAGACGCTCAACCTCCGGGGCGCAGCCTTTCCCTGGCGGACCATCGAGGGCCCGGAATCATCCGGATACTGGCCGGCCGGTACGGCAGCGTTCCACATCGCCGCCGACATCGCCGACGCCGTGCGCCGCTACGTGATGGTCACCGGGGACACCCAGTCGGAACGGGAGATCGGGCTGGAGCTGCTGGTGGAGACCGCCCGGCTGTGGCGCTCCATCGGCCACCACGACCGGCACGGGAAGTTCCACATCGATGGTGTCACCGGCCCGGACGAGTACACAGCCGTGAAGAACGACAACGTCTACACCAACCTGATGGCGCAGCGGAACCTGCTCGCCGCCGCCGACGTCGTCATGCGCCACCGGGACGAGGCGTTCCACCTCGGCGTCACCGACGAGGAGGCCGCGAGCTGGCGGGACGCCGCCACCTCCATGCACATCCCGTACGACGAGGAGCTCGAGGTCCACAAGCAGGTCGAGGGCTTCACCCGACTCCAGGAATGGGACTTCACGCACACACCGGCGGAGAAGTACCCGTTGCTGCTGCACTACCCGTACTTCGAGCTGTACCGCAAGCAGGTGGTGAAGCAGGCCGACCTGGTCCTCGCCATGCACTGGCGGGGGGACGCCTTCACCCCCGAGGAAAAGGTGCGCAACTTCCTCTACTACGAGCGCCGCACCGTACGCGACTCGTCGTTGTCGGCGTGCACCCAGTCGGTGCTCGCCGCCGAGGTGGGCCACCCCGAACTCGCGCACACCTACCTGCGCGAGGCCGCGCTGATGGACCTGCACGACCTCAACGAGAACACCCGCGACGGGGTACACATGGCGTCGCTGGCCGGCTCGTGGCTCGCCCTGGTCAGCGGGTTCGGCGGCCTACGGGACCACGACGGCGGGCTGTCCTTCGCCCCCCGGCTCTCCAGCCGACTCAGCCGGTTGGAGTTCTCGCTCCAGTGGCGCGGGCTGGCGCTGCGGGTGGATGTCCGGCCGCACCAGACGACGTACTCGCTGCGCCACGGCGGCCCTGACGACGTGGTGGAGCTGCGCCACCACGACCAGATGCTGCGGGTGACCTGCGACGAGCCAGTGACGGTGCCGGTGCCGCCGGCCGAGCCGTCCGGCCCACCGCCCGAGCAACCACCCGGCCGGTCTCCGCTGCTGCGGTTGCCCGAACGCGAACAGTGACGGGCGGGGCGGGAAGATTCCCGCCCCGCCCGCCCGCGCCTGTCGGTCAGACCGGCTCGCCGGTCCAGGGTGGATCAGACCGGCTCGCCGGTCCCAGTTCGTCAGACCGGCTCGCCGGTCCCAGTTCGTCAGACCGGCTCGCCGGTTGACGGGCGCCCGATCGCGTCCCGGGGCGCCGCCGCCTTCGGGTCGTCGGGCAGCCGGGCCGAAGCGGCCTGGTCTCCGAAATCCTGGTCCCCGACGTCCTGGTTGCGCTCGGCGTCCTGTTCACGCTGGGTTCGCTCGGTCAGCTGCTGCTGCCGGGATATCTGCTGCTTGGCCATGGCGATCCTCGCGATCCGTCGGGGCGCGGCTGCGCCGACACGGTCTGCGGTCGCTCGTCGCGTACCCGGCGCCTCCGCGGGCAAACGCGGCCCGGCGGCGGGCCCACGGCCCGGGGTGACGCCGTCGCGGCGTGCGTGCCCGGCGGCGGGCGGGGTAACCGGACCACCGGCGAGTAAGCGGAGGTGGGGCATGGACGAGCAGCGCAGCGTGACCATTCCGATCGGGGACGCCCAACTCCCCGCCGACCTGACGCTGCCCGCCCAGCCGGTCGGCGTGGTGCTGTTCGCGCACGGCAGCGGCAGTTCCCGGCACAGCCCGCGCAACGTGGCGGTGGCCCGGACCCTGAACGGCCGTGGGCTCGGCACGGTGCTGGCGGACCTGCTCACCCCGGCCGAGGACGAGGTGGATGCGCGAACAGCCGAACTGCGCTTCGACATCGGGCTGCTGGCCAGCCGGCTGGCCGGGATCGTCGACTGGCTGGCCGTCGAGCGTCCTGCCGGCGATGTGCCGATCGGTCTGTTCGGTGCCAGCACGGGTGCTGCCGCTGCCCTGGTCGCGGCGTCGTCCCGCGCCGATCGGGTGGCCGCAGTGGTCAGCCGGGGTGGTCGGCCGGACCTGGCCGAAGACGCGCTGGCCCAGGTGCGTACCCCGACGTTGCTCCTGGTCGGCGGGCTGGACGAAGAGGTGATCACGCTCAACGAGCGGGCGCTGGCCGAGTTGGGAGAGGTCGGCGAGCTGCGCGTGATCCCCGGCGCAACCCATCTCTTCGAGGAGCCCGGCACCCTGGAGGAGGTCGCCGATCAGGCTGGCACCTGGTTCACCACGTACCTCGGTCGGTGATCAGTCTGAGGGCAGGAGAGCCGAGGCCGAGCGGCGCTGTTGGACGGTGTCGATGACACGCCAGAGGACGGCGGTGATCGGGACGCTGACGAAGGCACCGGCGATGCCCGCGATCAGCGTGCCCGCGGTGACCGCCACCAGGATCACCGCCGGATGCAGTCGGACCTGGCGCTTCATGACCAGCGGCTCCAGTAGGTTGCCCTCGATCTGCTGAACGGCGATCACCGCCGCGAGGGTGAGCAGCGCGGTGGTGGGACCGTTCGCGGCCAGCGCCACCAGCACCGCCACCGCGCCGGCCACCGTCGCCCCGATGATCGGCACGAACCCGCCGAGGAACGTGATCAACGCCAGCGGCAGGGCGAGTGGCACCCGCAGCACCACGAGAGCCAGCCCGATGCCCAGCGCGTCGATCGCGGCGATGAACATTGTGCCCCGGCTGTACGCGCCCAACGTCTGCCAACCGTTGCGGCCGGCCTCGGCCAGCACTGGTTGGTTCGGGCCGGACACCCGGGACAGCACCCAGTGCCACATGGACCGGCCGTCCTTGAGCAGGAAGAAGAGCAGCACCAGAGCCAGCAGCGCGGAGCCGAACACCTCGGTGGCGGTCCGGGCACCGGCCACCGGGTCCGGAGAGCTGCCACTGAGCCCCTCCCGGGCCTGGTCGACCAGCCGGTCCAGCTGTGCCTCGCTGACCGGCAGGGTGGACGTCACGAAGTCCCGGCTGCGTTCGACGCCCTGCGTCAACTCCTGGCTGAGCTGATCGAACTGGCTGGCGGTCAGGTTCCACACCAGGGCGCCGACGCCGACCAGGATGCCGAGCAGCAGCAGTACGGTGCAGAGCGCGGCCAGCGCCGCCGGCAGGCGCAACCGGCGCAGCAGCAGCAGGACCGGATCGAGCAGCGCGGTGAGGAAGATGGTGGCGGCCAGCGCGATGGCCAGCGGCGCCAACAGGACGGCGATCCGACCGAGCAGGTAGAGCCCCGCGGCGATCACCACCAGGCAGGCGCTCCACAACACCGCCGTCCGGACCAGCCACGGCAGCGCCGCCCAGGTCTGGCGCGGCCCAGGGCTGCCTGTCGGTCCGGGTTCCTCTGCGGCCATGTCGGTCCTCCTCGATGTCGACGAGGTCGGTACCCGGTCGGTCGTCCCCCGACACCCGATTCGCTGGCCATCACCCGCGCGGATCGTACGCCGGCCGCAGTGACGCGGGTGGGTGTTCGCGAATCGCATCCGGAACGACAACGTTTGCCCGGTCGGGCCGAGGGAACGCGAAGGGGACGGACCGGACTGAGGAGGAATTCCGTGGGCGACTTCATGGACAAGGCCAAGGACTTCGCGGACAAGCATGACAAGCAGGTCGACCAGGGTGCGGAGAAGGCCGGCGACATGGCCGACAAGCGCACCGGCGGCAAGTACGACGATCAGATCGACAAGGGCGTGGACCAGGCTCAGGCGCGCACTGGTGAGGGCGACCAGGTCCGCTGACCCGCCGCGCTTCTCCCGGGCCGCCGAGCCGTCGGCGACCCGGGAGTGCCGGGCCCGGATGATGGGCGGGTCAGCGCTTGTCGCGTAGCTCGTCCATCGAGGTGGGCCGGCCGCTCAACGCATCGCGCAACCGGTCGACGAGACCAATGCCGGGGGCGAGCAGCTTGTTCGCCGGTGGGTGCACCGGGCTCCCCGGATGTGGCCGGGTCGGCCCGATCTTCTTGATCGCCGTCACCCGGGCGGCAATCTCGACCAACTCCTCCCGGGCCGTCGCGGCGCGCAGCCGGGGAAAGAGCTCCTTCTCCTCTTCCGCCACGTGGTGTCGGACGGTGCTGGTCAGTTGGGCGAGCAGCTCGTCGAAGCGGGGGTCGGACGGGTCGGCGGACTCCAACTCCTTCATGGTCCGCTCGGCGTCGGCGTGCTCCGCGATCTCCCGGTCGGCGATCTCGTCGCCGTCGGGCAGCACCTTTCGGGCGATCGGATACACGTACGCCTCCTCGGCCACCGAGTGGCGGACGAGTTCGGCGATCACCACGTCGGCGAGGCGCCGGCGGTGCTCGGGGGTGCCCTGCCGGGCCGCCAACTCGACGAGAACTGCCTCGATCTCACGATGATCGGAGACCAGGATGTCGACGGCATCGTGGTCGTCATCGTTCGGTGGATTGGTCATCTTACGGCCCCTTACCGGTTGCGGATCGGTGGGAGGTGTGTGGCTCTGGTACCCCCACGGGGCTGCACAAACCCACGGTTGACGATGTGTTCCATGAGGCCGATGGTGCCCGCGGTGGCGGTGCTGCCGAGCCACCGCGATTGCCCGGCCGTCGCCGGGGTAACCGCCGCCATGGCCGAGGACCGCCCACCCGCCGACCGCGATCAGTCGCGGTTCGACGAGACCGCCGAGCGGACGGTCCGGCGGGTGCGGCACCGTGGCGGGCAGGCCGGTCGGATCAGGGCCCGGCAGTGGGAGGTCACCCTGGTGATCTCCATCCAGGCCGGGTTGGCCGCTGCGATCGCCGCCCTGCTCGCCAAGAACCTGCTCGGCCAGGGATCGCACGTCTTCGCTCCCGCCGCCGCCGTCGGTACGATCGCCACCGCCATCGGGCAGCGGGCCCGCCGGACCTTTGAACTGTTGGGCGGCGTGGCCCTGGGCATCATCATCGGGGACACGCTGCGATTCCTGCTCGGCTCGGGCCCGTGGCAGACCGGCGTGGTGGTGGCGCTGGCAATCGCCGCCGCGTTGCTGGTTGCTGGGAAGGGTGGTCCGCTGGTCGGTCAGGCCGGCGGTACCGCCGTGCTGATCGCCACGCTGGCCCCGATGGAGCGTGGCCTGGAGGTGCCCCGGATCTTCGACGCGCTCGTCGGTGGGGCGGTCGGCCTGGTGGTGGTCGCGCTGTTGTTGCCGATCAACCCGATGCGGGTGCTGGACCGCGCCGCGGCACCGATCTTCACGATCCTCTGCGAGCAACTCGCCGAGCTGGCGCGGGCGCTGCGCGAGCGCGACGGCGCCGGAACCATGGGCGTCCTGGAGCGGCTCCGCGGCACCGAGGACGACCTTGGCCGGTTGCACGATGCGCTCAGCGGCGCAGAGGAGGTGGTGACGATCGCCCCGGTGCGCTGGCACCGTCGGCAGCAGTACCACCGTTACGCCCGCAGCGCGGGTCACCTGGAACGGCTGCTGCTGGACAGCCGGGCCATGGCGCGTTGGTCGACCACCGCGTTGCAGTACGACGAGCCGATTCCGCCGGGGCTGCCGGATGCGATGGGCCGGTTGGGTCAGGCGGTGGCGGAGATGCGGGTGGAGTGCAGGGTCGGTGACGACCCCAGGCGCACCCGCCGGTTGGTCGAGGAGTGCGCCGAGTTGGCCGGGCGGGCCTCCGCGGCCGGCGTCAAGCCGTTCGGCGAATCCCTCGTCACCGGACTGCGCACCGCGGCCAGCGACCTGCTCCGGGCCGCCGGCTCCGAACCCGAAGACGCCAACCGGATCGTGCGCCGGGCGGCCGGAGCAGGCGAGGCGGAGATCCACCCGCCGGTCCGCCGACAACTGCACCGGGCCCGACCGACGCGGGCCGCCCGAGCTCGTCGACGCGCCCACCTCGCCGCCCGGGCCCGTGACGACGGTCGGGCCGGCCTCCCCGCAGGGGAGAGGCCGGCCCGGTGAACCGTTCTGATCAGGAGGAGTAGCCGCGCTCGGCGATCCAGTTGGCGACCTTCGGCAGGCTCATCCAGTACTCGCCCAACGCCGGGTCGGCCGGGTCGGCGACCCGGATCGTGTCACCACCGTCGCGGTAGCCGACGAGGGTCAGGTAGTGGCCACCCTCGTACGAGTGCGGGTTGCCGTCGGTGTCCACGGTCGTGCCCTTGATGTTGGCCACCACCGGGCGGCCGGCGTCGACCGCGGCCAGCACGTCACGGCGCAGCTGCTCGACCTGGTCGGGGCGGGCCACCGAATCACGGATCTCGGTGGTCCGGTACTTGCCACCGGTCAGCTCGTTCAGCACCCGGGTGGTGTCCAGAGCCGAGGGGGT
Organism: Micromonospora sp. NPDC051227; assembly: GCF_044455385.1. Taxonomy (NCBI): domain Bacteria; kingdom Bacillati; phylum Actinomycetota; class Actinomycetes; order Micromonosporales; family Micromonosporaceae; genus Micromonospora; species Micromonospora sp. NPDC051227. The sequence continues at coordinate 800,920 of NZ_JBITET010000002.1, read as the reverse complement.
ACCCGCCTCGGTGGTGCCGAGCAGCCGGGCCACCTCGTCCTGGGACAGCGCCTTGCCCTGCGCGGACAACGCGATCCGGGTCGCGGCCGGGCCGCAGTAGTAGAAGTTCGGCTGGGCCTGGTAGTCGACGCCGAGGATCCGCTCGGCGTGCCGGTCGTTCTGGCTCGACGAGGCCGGAGCGGCCTGAGCCGGGGCGGCCTGCGCGGCCACCGCCGGGCCGAGGGCGCAGCCGCCGGCCACCAGCAGGCCGACGACGGACAGACCGCTCTTCTGGACGATCGGGTTCATGGTCGAGTCTCCGTTCGGGGGTTGGCGCCTCCGGCCAGCGGAGGGCGGCAGCACCGGGAATGGCGCTCGGCGCAACACGGGGGCCGACCATCTGTGGTCTCGGCCCTGGCGTACCGAGGGCGTAACCGCTCTGCTCCACGGAGAATTCCGTCGGCTGCGGGCACCGTCACCCGCGCGGCATCCCTGCCTGACCCGAACCGGTCATCGGGGACACACGGTCAGCTCAGAGGCTGCCCAACAGCCTGGTCACGCTGATCTCGATGACCACCCGTTCCGGATTCGGACGCGGTGTCCGATACCGCTCGGCGTACCGCCGCTCCGCCTCCGCCACGGCGGCCGGATCCGACCGCAGCACCGCGCGGCCCTCGATGGTCAACCAGCGGCGGCCATCCACGTGGCACACGGCCACCGCCGCGCCCGCCGCGCCGGCAGCCGCCACCTGACGGGCTTTCCGGGAGGCGCCGGAGGTGATGACCCGGGCCAGGCCGGCCGCCGGGTCGAGAGTCACCCCGACCGGTACGACGTGCGGGGTGCCGTCCGCCCGCAGGGTGGTCAGCGTCGCCAGGTGCCGTTCGGCGCAGAAGGCGACAACCCGCTCATCGTGCACGTCCAACCGATGATCGCCCGTCATGCCCCGTCCCCTGTCCACCGAACCGACCCCGATCATGGCACGCGGCGGCGCACCTGGTTCCGATCCGGCGGGGCATCCGGCTGACCGGGCAGCTGGCGACCCGCCGCGCGACGTTGGTGCACCAGCCGGGTCAGGTAGAGCAGCGCGGCGGCCAGGACCCCCATGTCATCCAGGTAGATCGGGTCCGGCAGCACATCGACCGGGAAGATCGTGTAGATCAGCGCCCCGTAGAAGGCGACCTTGCCGCCCGCGCCCAGCCCGGTCAGCAGCCGCCGGGTACGCACCACCCGCACGGCCAGCACCACGGCACCGACCAGTGTGGCGAGCGCCAGGATGCTGGCGATCACCACGAGGACCCACGCCTGTCGGGACATGCCGTCACGCTAACCCACCCGAGCCCGCGCGGCTCAGAACGCGGGCACCGTCGCACGGCCGCGTGCGGTCACCTTGTTCTCCCGGGTCTGCTCGAGGTTCTCCCGGGGCTGCGCGCCCACCGGTCGGGCGACCTCGCTCAGCGGCAGCACCGACGCCGACTCGGCGACCCGTCGTCCGGTCGCGGCGTGCGCCTCCTCGCGCAGACTGCGAGCCGCGGCCACCGCCAACTCCGCCGCCCGCCACGCGGCCTGCTCCCGCTCGCGGGCTGCGGCGTGCCGGGCAGCCAGGTTGTCCCGGATCGCCCGCTGGAGCACCAACTCCTGCTCGACCGGGTGCAGTCGCGGGTCCCAGCCGTCGCGGTGCGCGAAGACATCGCTGAGCTGCTCCACCGACAGCTCCCGCCGCCAGTACGCATCCAGCGCCGCCCGGTGCAGGTAGCGCTCGCGGTCCGCGTACTCGGCGGGGGTCCGTGTGGTGTGCGGCAGCGGCATCGCGGCCGCCGCGTCGAGCCGCCGTACGCCAGCCTCGGCCGCCTCGTACGCCAGCCAGGCCGCCTCGACCGCCTCCTGCGCGGCCACCCACTCCGCCCGGCGACGCCGCACTGTGGTGGTCGCCCGCTCCGCGGCCACGGCGACCTCCTGCGCGTAGCGGCTCTGCTCCCGCTCCTCCTGCGCCTGCTCGAGTTGGCTCGGCATGGCGGCGCGGCGGATCCGCGAGCCCGGGTCGAAGCGGAACCGGCCGGGCCGCAGCAGGAGAGCGGAGACGGCGACGGCTACCACCCCGAGCAGGCTCAGCCAGATGACGGCGGCCCGGGATAGGTCCGGCAGGACGGCGGAGAGGACGGTTTGCATGAGATCAGCACCTCGCGGTCGAAGGCGGGTATCGACGGGCGGCAGAAGGGCCCGGTAGCACCGGTCGGCCCGTGGCCGGGGGTCGTCCCGTCGACGGCGAACGTCAGGTGCCGCGCGGGAGGATCAGCCGGGATCGGGCCCCGGGGGGTCGCCGGGCCTGGCTCAGCGGGCGGGCGGGCCGCGTCGCGCGGGAGTGCCACGGCCGGGATCGATGGCCGGGACGTGCACGGGGCCCGCCGAGACCGGACCGGTCGCCGTGGCGGTATCGAGCGTGCCGGCCGGCGGGGCTTCAGCGGGCTGGGCGGCCCGCTGGTCGGCCGGGCCGGCGTCGGGGCGGACACTTGCCACCCGGCTGCTCACGGCACTGGGCCGCAGCTGCGTGGGGGCGGGCGGTGGGGTCGCGGCGAGAGCGGCACCGAGGCCGACCGCGAGCACCAGCGCGGTGACCGCCAGACGGGTCAGTTCCCGCAGTGACCGCAGCACAACCCACCTGGCTGGGCGGACAGACGCTGCGGACGACACCCAACCAACCTATCGCCCGTCCTGGCCTACCGCAGCACGGCGAAGGACCGGGCGGGAGTGACCGCCACCACCATGCGCACTGTGGACGCCGTCGGTCGGGGCCCGGGAACGGCAGTGCCCCCGACCGCGTCGGTCCGATCGGGGGCACTGTGCATCGTCAAGGCGGGACCGCCGGTGGGGTGGGCGTGCTGGCAGCGGACCGCGGTCAGTCGCCGGTGCCGAGCACCGGGGGTGCGGCCTTGTCGTCGCCCTGCCACACCATCTCGTCCTCGGTCAACCAGGTCAGCCGGTCGTCGGAGTCGTCGTCCTGCGCTCGACCGTGCCCGCCGAGCACACCGGGACGGCCGCCGGACCCGGGCCGCGCGTTGCCACCGGCCACGGCCGCACGGCCGCCGCTCCCACCGCGCTGGCCGTCGATGCTGCGCCCGACCCCGTTGGCGGCGCGGCTCTCCGCCGGGGCGGCACCACCACCGGTCGGCCGAGCTGAGGCGGGGGCCGCGTTGCCCGAACCCGCGAGCGCGCCGCTGCGCAACACCCCGCCGGCCGGTGACCCGCCCTGTGCCCCGTAGAGCAGGCCGGGACCGGTGCTCGCCGCAGTGGGCGCGCTCGCCGGCCCGGACAGCCCGACCAGCCCGGCGGCACCGCCGCCGAGCAGCGCGCCGCCGACCAGTGGGTCCGCTCCGGCGAGGGAGGTGCCGCGGTCGGCGAGGTCGCTGCCAGCGCCGATCGGAGCGGCGCCGACAGCCGGGCTGCCACCGGTGCCCGAGCCGACCTCACCCGGAGTCGAACCGTCGCCCGGCAGTTGGGCAACCCGGTCGGGCGACGAGATGCTCGCGTCGCCGGTGTGCGCGGTGCCAGCGCCGGTGTTGGGGCCGCCGGACACCCTGGCGATGGCCGAGACACTCTGTGGCGTCGTCGGATCCTTGCGGGCGGTGCTCGGAGTATCCGGGTCGGGCGGAGGCGGCTCGACCACCCGGTCGTAGGCGGAGATTTCGTAACTGTTGGCCAGGCCGGCCACCAGGTTGACCATCCGCTGGTGGGCCTTCTCCTGCTCGGCCTTGTCCTGCTGGTGACCCGCGATGCCCCCGACGATCAGACCGGTCAGACCGAAGGCCGCACCACCCTTGATCGCACCGCCGATCGCCTTGTCGTTGTCGTCGGTCTCCTCCGGGCTCTCGGCCTGCTTGTGGGCGGCGCGCAGATGGTCGGCCATCATGGTCAACCCCTGCTTGATGCCGGCCATCCCTTCGCCCAACGCGTCGGTGTGGGCGACGATCAGGCTGAGTCGCCGATGGAACTCCAGACCCGCCGAACCCGTCCACGTGTTGGCGAGCTTGTCGAGGTCGCCGCTCAACTCCCGGCCGAGGCCGTCGAGGATGCCCTTGAGCTCGGCCCACTGGGTGGCCACGCCCTCGATCTGCTCCGGCTTGCCCGCCATCAGGCCGTCGTACAGCTGCTGGTGGCTGCTGCCCTGGTAGCGCTGGGTGTATTCAGACACGCCCGTCCTCCTTCGGCTGCAACGCCCGGTCGACAGGGGTCAGCGCTGCCGTGACGTCGTCGGCGTTGGCCGCGTTACGCGCCTCGGCGGTGCGGTAGTTGCTCAGGATCGTGCTGGTCGCCTGCTGCGCAGCCAGCACCGCCTGCCGGATCCGTTCGGCCTGGTCGACATAGGACTGGTGCACCTCGCTGTAGCGACGCGCCTTGTCGGTGGCGTCGAAGAACGAGCCCAGCGCCGGAGGACGGCACTGCATCTCGGTGTTGAGCTTGCGCAGCACCGACTCGGCCTGGCTCAACCGCGACGCCAGGTGCTCGTGGAAGTCCTCAAGGGACAACAGGTCGACTTCCGTACGCCCGGCCATGGCAACATCCCCGTCGTTCTGGTTGACAACCGTCAGCGACATCCAGGTTAGTCCACCAGTGCGACTCCGGGCGACCCGCCGAAGCTGCTCAGCCGTCGGCGCCGGTCGATTCCGTGGACCCCCCGCCGGTCCCGCCGCTCGACGGGGGGCCACTGGCCGGATTCGACGGTGTAGACCCCGACGGTGGCGCGGCGGACGAAGACCCCGACGGTGGCGCCGCGGACGGCGTGCCCGAGGGTGGCGCGGCGGATGGTGAGCCCGACCTCGGCGCGGCCGACGGTGGTGCGGACGGTGCCGGCCCGTCGGGAGCGAAGACGGCGAAGGCGTCCTCGCGGTCCAGAGTCGGCCCGGTCGGGATCAGCGCGAGCAGGGAGCCGGGCACCGCCAGCGGGGTGATCCCGCCGTAGCCGAGCACGTCCAGTGTCGCCGCCGAGCCGAGCGGATACCGGATGCCCTGCGGGCTGATCAGGTAGATCGTCGACCCGGCGGCGCCGGACCCGCTGGTCCCGGCGCCGGGCGAAGCCTGCGCGATGACACCCTTGCCGCCGGGCAGCAGCACCGCCTCGGCGGTGCGTACGGCGTCGCGCCTGGTCTGACGCACCGGCACCAGGCCAGGATCGCTGTCGGTCAATTCGTTCGGCACCCGGTCGAAGACCTCCAGGGTGGTGGTCGGCGGGCCGCCCGAGCTGTCCTTGCGGTACGTCGCGCACAGCGTGGTCTGACCGGGCTGGGCCGGGTAGAGGGCGGGCATCGTCGGGGGCACCCCCTCCTCCTCGATCCGCCGCTCCTCGAACGCCTCGCTGGCCTGGTTCGGGGTGATGTCGGTGATCCGACCGCCGTTGCTGACGAGCAGCAGAGCGGTGATCTCACTGATCGAGACGAGAGCGTCCCGGGTCAGCACGTAGTGCCGCCCGGCGGCCTTGAACACGGAACCGACGTCGTGCGACTGCCCGGCCACCTTGCGACTGCTGGGCTCGCCCTCACCGGGCAGCGACGGTCGGCGCAGCGGTGGCCCGGCCGGCACGGCGTTGAGCAGTTGCTGCCCGACCTGGAGTCGCTCGGTGCCGGCCATCCGCAGCGCCGTGATCGTGCGGGACGGGTCGAGTAGCTGGAGTCGGGTGTTGTTGGTGACCAGGTACCGCTGGTCGTTCATCGAGACCAGCACCGCCCGGTCACCCAGCGGCGTGCCGCCGGGCAGCGCCCGGTCGATCACCAGCCGGGTGCTGGACCGCTGTCGGTCGACCGGGTCGGGCACATCGCAGACCGACCACGGCAGCCCGGTCAGCGACTTGCGGTCCGGCAGGGCGTCCGGTGCCCCGACGATGCCGACGGTGACGCCGCGGGGCCGGTCCCGCAGCGACGCCTGGGACATCGTCCGCACCTGGGCACTCGCGTCGTTCACGATGAGGCGCGCCGAGGTGTAGTTGAGCGTCGGGTGCAACTTGCCCTCGATGAACACGTACGTCGCGCCGGTCTCCCGTTCGATGACCAGGGTCTGGTCGTCCAGCGGCGCCGCGCCACCGGTCAACTGGCCGTAGGCACCCACCCCGCCGAGCACGATGGCCGCGGTGAGGACACTGCCGAAGACGGCCATGCCGAGCCGTCGCATCGGCAGGTTGGTGGTCTCCGGATCGCCCGACAGCAAGGCGGAGACGATGCGGCGGGTGACGAAGCGGTACGCCTGCACCTGATCGCGGCGGGTCCGCATGACTTACCTCCGGCAGGGTGGATCCGCGACGATCAGGGTCGGGGTGCCGTCGCGGGCTTCCCTACGATAAGGGGCCGACGGTGGTTTCTTGGGACCACCGCTCGTGGCCGGCACCGGAGGAGACCCGGCGCAGAGTCGTACCGTGCAGGAGGGACAGTCAGCGATGACGCAGGTTCAGGCGCCACCCGCCCGAGCGGTCACGGACCCTGTCGACGTTCCGACCCGGCCGGTGCCCCCGGCCGAGCGGCCCGGCCGTGGGCGGGTCGGCCCCGTGCTGGTCGGGCAGCTCGTCGTACTGGAGTTGTGCGTGGTCGGCGTTTGGGCCGCCACGGCCGGACCCAGCTGGGTGCTCGCCGCGGCGGGCACCGCGGCGCTGCTGGTCGTCCTGGCGGTCTTCGCCCGTCGGGGTGGCCGCTGGTGGTTCGAGGACCTGCTGCTGCGCCGACGGTTGCGGCGACGCGGTGAGCTGGCGTCGGCCGCGCTGGCCAGCGGCACGGCGACCGACCCGAGGTTGGCAGCGCTCGCCCCTGAGCTGAGCGTCATCGAGTTGACCGACCGAGGCACCCGGCTCGGCATCGGGCGTGACGACCAGGGCTGGTTCGCCGCCGTCGCCCTGCAGTCCGCGACCGGTGCGGCGGTCAGCTCTGTCGACGCCGCCGCCGTGGACCGCGCGCTGCGGGTGCTCGCGGACTTCAGCGCCCCGGTCTCCCGGGCCCAGGTCGTCGCGCACACGCTGGTCTGGTACCCGGCACCCGGTGCGCCGCCGGCGGCCCACCGGACCGTGTGGGTGGCGCTGCGGCTCACCGTCCGGGACGCTCGGGTCGAGGCGGTGAGCCGCGGCGGCGGGCTGACCGGCGTACACCGGACGGTGGCGGCCGGGATCGGCCGGCTCGGCAAGGCGCTGACGTCGGCGGGGCTGGCTCATCGCCCGCTGGGCCGGGAGGAGCTACGTGCGGCCATCGTCTCGGCCGCCGGTCTGGACCTGGTGCCCGAGGCGCCGGCGGAGAGTTGGCATGGGTTGCGCGGCGGCGGCTGGACGCACCGCTGCATGGCTCTGCGGGGCCGCTTCGACGCGCCGCTCGGTCCGCTCGTGGACGCGATCACAGCGACCTCGGCGCCGTCGCACACGGTGGCCGTGACCGTCTCGTCCGACGGTCGGGTGGCGGCACCGCTGCTGCGGGTGGCGGCGATGGACAACCACGTCGAGGCCCTGGTCAAGGTGGTTCGTGATGTCGCCGGCCGGGTGGGTGCGTCGACCCGGCCGATGGACGGTCAGCATGCTCCGGGCGTCTACGCCACCGCTCCGGTCGCCTCGGCGCTGGGCGTCGCCACCGGTCCGCGGTCGCGCTGACCGGTGCGGCGACGGCGCACGGTCAGGGTCGGAGGTTGACGATCCAGCCGTAGAGGCCGCAGACCCAGAAGGCGAGCGGCACCAACGAGATGATGAGCAGGATCTCGGCGATGTCGAGCAGACGGCCCCAGACCGGCGAGATGCGCTTGCCGGCGACGGTCAGACCGTAGATCAGGCTGATCACCGCGGCGAGCACCAGACCGCCCAGGATCAGGCCGAGCCGGACCGCCAGCGACCCACCGGCGAAGGTGGTCGCGGCGGCCAGGCCCAGACCCACGGTGCCGGCCAGCAGCACCGGGGTGCGCTGGGCCCGGCCCAGCAGGGGGCGGGCCCGCAGCAGCGCCAGCAGGGCCAGCACCAGGCACAGCAGGACCGCGGGCAGGCGGCCGTCCAGTGCCAGCACGAGTTGTGCGCCCAGCACCAGCAGCGACACCGTCCACAGCAGACCGGTCAGGAACTGGTCGGCGCGCTCACTCTGCTGGAGCACCTGCCGGCCGTCCACCGACTCGCTGTCGGTCTTCAGGTCCTCCGGGCCGGTCGGAATCGACGGCACCGGCAGCCGGGCCAGCCGGTAGGCCATCATCGGCAGCGCCGGCACCACGCCGAACGCGACCGCCGCGACCACCGCGGCGGAGGCCGCCGCGTCGAGGCCGAGGAGCAGGCAGAGCACCGCGCCCAGGCCGGTCGCGGCCGCGACCCCGATCGCGGCGAAGAAGAGGGGGTACCGGTCGCCGACCGCCAGCACGGCCACCGCGCCGGCCACCACCGCGGCGGTCGCCGCGAGCAGGACATGCGGACTGGCCAGGTCGGTCAGCGATCGATCGCCGGCGAGCAGCAGCAGACCACCGGTGGCCGCGTGCACCAGGCCGACCAGGGCCAGCACCGCGCCGATGCCGCTGTCACCGGCGGCCCTGGACAGCACCGCCGCGCCCACCAGCAGCGCCACCGCGACCAGCAGCGCGGCCAGCGCGCCGGGCAGGTGCGGCGGACCGGCGAAGAGGGCGGCAAGCGCGCCGGCGCCGAGCGCCGCCGCCGCGAAGACCACAGCGAAGGAGCGGGTCGCGCCGACCTGCCAGGCGCCGGGGCGCTGGTTGGTGGCGGTGGCGACCGCGTCCACCACGTCGTCGAAGACGATCTCCGGCGCGGCATCGGACCGGGGGTTGAAGTAGAGCACCTCACCGTCCCGGACGCTGAGCTGCGCTGCGGTACGACCACCGTCGAGGGGAGCACCGCCCAACCGGGACAGTGCCCAGCCGCCGTGCCGCGCACCCTCGTCGGCCATGTCCTCACCGGCGTAGCGCAGCAGGGTGGGGAGCAGGTCGGCCAACGGCACGTCCGACGGCAGCGCCAGGTCCATCCGGGTACGCGGAGCCACGATGGTGATCCGGCTGAGACCACCGGTCGCCGTCTTCGTCGCCACAGTGGCCTCCAGGTGTGCGTCTGTGATCGGCTGGCTGGAATGCTGCGGTCCGGGTCCACCGCGCACACGGCAGATTACCTACGATGACGGCACGTACGATGCCCACCCGCGGGCGGTGTTCCGCGGGCCGCACGTCATCAGGGCCGCTTCTGGGGAGGAGACAGCCGTGAGCACGGTGGTGTTCCGCCGGCTCCCGCGTCAGCCGGGGCCGGCCTTACCGCGCGGCGAGGTGCTGCTGGAGTCGCCTCCCGAGCTGCCCGAGCCGACGCCCCGCGGGATGGGGCAGCTGCTCATGATCCTGCCGATGTTCTGCGGGGTCGGCGCCATGGCGTTCCTCTACGCCGGTAGGGGCGGCGGCATGATGACCTACGTCGCCGGTGGTCTGTTCGGTGTCTCGATGCTCGGCATGGCGATCGGCTCGCTGGCCAACAGCGGTGGCAAGGACAAGGCCGAGCTGAACGCCGATCGCCGCGACTACATGCGCTACCTGGCGCAGATGCGCAAGCGCACCCGGCGCGCCGCCGAGCAGCAGCGGGCCGCGATGGCCTGGCGGCACCCGGAGCCCGACGCGCTCTGGTCGATCGCCGCCTCCCGGCGACTCTGGGAGCGGCGGATCACCGAGGACGACTTCGGCGAGACCCGGATCGCCCTCGGCCCGCAGCGACTCGCCGTGGAGATCGTCCCACCGGAGACGAAGCCGGTGGAGGACCTGGAGCCGATGAGCGCCATCGCGCTTCGCCGGTTCGTCCGGGCACACTCCACAGTCCCCGACCTACCGACGGCGCTGTCGGTGCGCGCGTTCAGCCGGGTGGTGCTGCGCGGCGACCGCGAGCCGGTGCTCGACCTGGCCCGGGCGGCGCTGGGGCAGCTGGCCACCTTCCACGCACCGGACGATCTGGTGATCGCGGTGGTCGCCGCACCAGACCGGCAGTCGTCCTGGGGCTGGGTGAAGTGGCTGCCACACGCCCACCACAGCGGTCGTACGGACGCGGCCGGCGCGCGCCGGCTGGTCTTCGCCAGCCTGGCCGAGGCCGAGGCCTCGCTCGCCGCCGAGCTGGGCGGGCGGCCTCGGTTCGCGCCGGAGGCCAAGCCGCTGACCACCGCCCCGCACCTGGTCGTGGTGATCGATGGCGGGGAGATCTCACCGACCTGCCAGCTGGTGGGCCCGGGGCTGCTCGGCGCCACAGTGATCGACCTCTCCGGGACGGTGCCGCGCGACGCCGGCCGCTGGCTGCTCTGCCTCGACGTGAATGATGGAAGCTCCCTCGACCTGGTCCGGGGCAGTTCGTCGTCGACGCTGGGTCGGCCCGACCGGCTCAGCGCCGAGGCCGCCGAGGGGCTGGCCCGACAGATCGCCCCCTTCCGGCTCTCCCAGCAGCAGGCCGGCGGCGACGAGCCGCTGGCCCGCAGCACGGAGCTGCCGGACCTGCTCGGCGTCGGTGACGCCGCGGCGGTGGACGTGCAGAACACCTGGCGCCCGCGCGGGCACCGCGACCGACTGCGCATCCCGCTCGGCGTCGGCCCGGACGGCAACGTGGTCGAGCTCGACTTCAAGGAGTCGGCGCACGAGGGCATGGGCCCGCACGGTCTGGTGATCGGTGCGACCGGCTCCGGCAAGAGCGAGCTGCTGCGTACGGTGGTGGCCGCGTTGGCGGTGACCCACTCGTCGGAGGAACTGAACTTCGTCCTGGTCGACTTCAAGGGCGGCGCGACCTTCGCCTCGCTGGAGGCGCTGCCGCACACCAGCGCGGTGATCACCAACCTGGCCGACGAGCTGCCGTTGGTCGACCGGATGCGCGACGCGCTCGCCGGCGAGATGGTGCGCCGGCAGGAGCTGCTGCGGGCGGCCGGCAACTACGTCTCTCGCTTCGAGTACGAGAAGGCGCGCTCGGCCGGTGAGCCGCTGGCGCCGATGCCCAGCCTGTTGATCATCTGTGACGAGTTCAGCGAACTGCTCGCCGCCAAACCGGACTTCATCGACCTGTTCGTGATGATCGGCCGGTTGGGTCGGTCCCTCGGCGTGCACCTGCTGCTGGCCAGCCAGCGCCTCGAAGAGGGCAAGCTGCGGGGCCTCGACACGCACCTGTCGTACCGGATCGGTCTGCGGACATTCTCCGCTGTGGAGAGCCGGATCGTGCTCGGCGTACCGGACGCGTACGAGCTGCCTAACGCGCCGGGCCACGGCTACCTGAAGACGGACACCAGCACCATGCTGCGGTTCCGGGCCGCGTACGTGTCGGGGGCGTACCGGGCGCCGGGGCAGCAGGCCTCCGCCTCGCAGGCGCTGGTGCAGCGGCGGATCGTGCCGTACGGTCTCGACTTCGTTCCGGTGCAGGTTCCGCAGGTGCCGGTGGCCACCGCCCCGGAGCCGGAGCAGCCGGCCGACGGCAAGGCCGTGGCGATGCTCGACGTGCTGATCGACCAGCTCAAGGGTCGGGGCCGCCCGGCCCATCAGGTGTGGCTGCCGCCGCTGGCCGACCCGCCGGGTCTGGGTGAGCTGCTCGGCCCGCTGGCGGTCGACCCGACCTACGGGCTGTGCACCGCCTCCTGGCCCGGGCGTGGGCGACTGACAGTGCCGGTCGGCGTGGTGGACCGCCCCTACGAGCAGCGCCGGGACCCGATGATGGTCGAGCTGGCCGGGGCCGGCGGCAACGTGGTCATCGTCGGTCGGTCGCTGAGCGGCAAGAGCACGATGCTGCGTACGCTGCTGGCCTCGTTGGCGCTCACGCACACGCCACGGGAGGTGCAGTTCTTCTGCCTGGACTTCGGCGGGGGCGCGCTGCGCAGCATGGAGCGGTTGCCGCACATGGCCGGGGTGGCCGGTCGGCGCGACGTCGAGGCCGTCCGCCGGACGGTGGCCGAGGTGGTCGCCGTGCTGGACGAGAGGGAGGCTCGTTTCGCCCAGCACGGCATCGACTCGGTGGCGAGCTACCGCCGTCGCCGTGCCGCCGGCGAGTTCGCCGACGACCCGTTCGGCGACGTGTTCCTGGTGGTGGACGGGTGGAACACCCTGCGCCAGGAGTACGAGGAGCTGGAGCAGACCATCACCACGTTGGCCAACCGGGGCCTCGGCTTCGGTGTGCACGTGGTGCTCACCGCCGTACGGTGGGCGGAGATCCGGATCAACATGCGGGATCTGCTCGGCACCAAGTTGGAGCTGCGCCTCGGCGACGCGTCGGAGTCCGAGATCGACCGTCGGGCGGCGAACAACGTGCCGGAGAAGTCGCCCGGTCGTGGCCTGACCCGCGACAAGCTGCACTTCCTCACCGCCATCTCACGGATCGACGGCCGTCGCGACATCGACGATCTGAGCGAGGCGTCGCTGTCCCTGGCCGGGCACGTGGCGGCGAACTGGCCGGGTCGCCCGGCGCCGAAGGTGCGATTGCTGCCGCGCCGGCTGCCGGTGGCGGAGCTGGCCCGGATCATCGACCGCTCGGCACCCGGTCTTCCGATCGGCGTCAACGAGTCGGCACTCGCGCCGGTCTACCTGGACCTGGCCAACGAGCCGCACCTGACGGTCTTCGGCGACGCGGAGTGCGGCAAGACCAACCTGCTGCGGCTGATCGCCCGGGGGATCACCGAGCGGTACACGCCGGCGCAGGCCCGGCTGGTGATCGCCGACTACCGGCGTGGCCTGCTGGGGGCGGTGGAGGGTGACCACCTGCTCGACTACGCTCCGTCGAACCAGGCGTTCGCCCAGGGGCTCGGATCGATCCGCAGTGCGCTCTCCAACCGACTGCCCGGCCCGGACGTGACCACCGCCCAGTTGCGTGATCGGAGCTGGTGGAAGGGTCCGGATCTCTACATCCTGGTGGACGACTACGACCTGGTGGCCTCGGGCGGCAGCAACCCGCTGAGCGCCCTCCAGGAGCTGCTGCCGCAGGCCCGCGACATCGGTCTGCACCTGATCGTCACGCGCCGCGTCGGTGGTGTTTCAAGGGCGCTCTACGAGCCGGTGCTGCAACGGCTTCGCGAGTTGGACTCGCCGGGCCTGCTGATGTCCGGCAACCGGGAGGAGGGCGCGGTCTTCGGCACGTTGCGGCCGAGCCCGCAGCCGCCCGGTCGGGGCACCCTGGTTCGCCGTCGGGATGGCCAGCAGCTGATTCAGACCGCCTGGTCCGAGCCGGCCTGAGCGCGGTCGGTCGTCGGTAGGGGGTGGTGGGCCGTTCCGGCCCGATTCACCACCATCCATCGAACGTGACCGGTCAGGGCTGCGAGGGCTGGACACGTTCCGCTACGGTCTTCACAGGAGTGTCCGTCGGTGGGGTGTTGCTGCCTTGCCGCGGGGGAGGATGCGGCAAAGCCGCCACCACAACAGACGGAAGGGTGTGAAGCATGGCGTTCGAGGTCGAAGCTGCGACTCTGCATACCGCCGCGAGTGACGTGCGGTCCACGCGCAGCGAGGTCGACGGCGAGCTGAAGAAGCTGTGGAACGTGGTCGACGACCTGGCCATCGCGTGGAAGGGTCAGGCGTCCACGGGCTTCCAGTCGCTGATGACGCGCTGGAACGAGGACACCGTCAAACTGCTGACGGCGATGGACAGCATCGCTGACCTGCTCGACAAGTCGGGTACGACGCACCAGGTCAACGACGAAGAGCAGCAGCAGATGCTGGACAAGTTCCACTCTGCTCTCAACCCGTGATCCGTAGCCGGCAGAGGAGGAAAACGTGACGATCAAAGTTGACTATGCGGTCCTCGAGAGCAGCAACCAGCAGATGCAGGCCATCTCGAAGACCCTCGAGGAAAAGCTTGACACGCTGCGGTCGATGCTGACCAAGCTGCACTGGGACGGCGAGGACCGGGTTGCCTACGAGCAGCACCAGGCGAAGTGGGACGCGGCGGTCCGGGACATCAACCGGATCCTGAACGAGATCGGCGGTGCCGTGGGCATCGCCCGCGAAAACTACCTCACCACGGAGATGAGCAACTCCAAGGTGTGGAGCTGAGGCATTCGCACGAGCGGCTCCGGTCCGGTTCGCCCGGCCCGGAGCCGCTCTGTGTCTGGCGTTGGCGGGCGTAGGCGTCGGGCTGCGGTGCGCCGCTCAGCCGGCAGTTGGTGCGTCGGTGCGTCGGCCGGGGCGCCAGTCGCGTCGGCGGCCAAGGGCCATGATCGGTCGCGCGACCAGCAGCAGCCCGGCGAGTAACCCGCCGATGACCGCCGCCCAGATCGCGATGGGGCGCTGCCAGCTCAGCGGGTCGTCCCGTACGGCGGGCGCCGGGAGCGCGCCGGCCGGCGGGTTCGCCCGGGTGCCGAGCAGGCTCGACACCGCCCGGTACGGGTTGACCATCCCGTGCCCGATGTCGGCGTTCTGGCCCTCGGGTGGGTTGTCCGCGGTGCGTTTCAGCCGATCCGCGACCTGCTGCGGGTCGAGACTGGGGTAGGCGGCCCGGACCAGCGCGGCCACTCCCGACACGTACGCGGCGGCGTAGCTGGTGCCGCCCTCCGGCACGGTGCGGTAGCCGCTGTTTCCGGGCGCCGGCCCGACGATGTTCATCCCGGGCGCGGCGATGTCGACGTAGTCGCCGCTGATCGAGGTGCCGACGTGGCCGCCCTGCTCGTCCACCCCGCCGACCGCGATCACCCCGGGGTACGCGGCCGGGTAACCCGGCAGGTTCTGCGAATCTTCCGATCGGTTGCCCGCGGCGGCGACCAGCACCACCCCTTTGGCCAGCGCGCGCTCGACGGCCTCCGTCAGTTCGGGGCGGGGAATCGTGGTCAGGGACAGGTTGATCACATCGGCGCCCTGCGCGACCGCCCAGTCGATGGCTGCGGCGATCTGCGCGGGGAGTTGCGGGTTGTTGACCGCGCCGAGCTGCGGCAGAACCCGGATCGGCAGGATGCGGGCGGCCGGGGCGATGCCGCTGAAGGGGACGACAGTGCCCTCCCGGCCCGCGATGATGCCGGCGATCAGCGTGCCGTGCCCGGCCTCGTCGCACTGGCCCTGGCGGGCCGGCAGGCCGTTGAAGTCGCGACCCTCGAGCACCTGCCCCTTGAGGAGCGGGTGGGCGGCGGAGACTCCGGAATCGATCACGGCCACCGTGATCCCGGCGCCCCGGGACAGCGGCCACGCCGAGGACGGCTCCAGCCGGCGGAGCGCCCACGGCATCTGGGTCAGGCTGTCGGTGCCGGTGGGACCGCAGAGGGGCGGCGCGGCGGTCGCGGGGGAGGGTGCCACCAGGCCGGCGCCGAGCAGGACCGCCAGCGTTCCACTCAGGACGCCGCGAAGGGCACGACGGGACGGGGTCGCGCTCAACGGCGGGCATTCGCGCACCCGCAAAGGTTACCGCCGCGACCGTCGGTCAGCGGCCCCCGGTGGTCAGGGTCAGGCCTGGGGCGCTGCCTTCGCTGTGGAAGCGTCGGCGAACAGCGCGAGCAGGTCGCCGACCTGCCGGTCGGCCTCGGCGGGGTGCCGGAACCGGCCGGCCGGGTTGAGGGTGTATTCGTTGCGTCGTCCGACCCGGGTGCGGTGCAGGTAACCGCCCGCCTCCAGGTCGGCGACGATCGCCTGCGCGGCCCGTTCGGTCACCCCGACCTCGGCGGCGACGTCGCGTAGCCGGGCGGTCGGGTCGCGGGCGATGGCCAGCAGGACGTGCCCGTGATTGGTGAGGAATGTCCAGTTCCGCCCGCCGCCGGTGTCGTCCGTCACCGTGCTCGCCATCGTGTGACCGCCTTTCCGGATGTCCGCCTGCCCTCGCGAGAGTCTGGTCCGCCGTGCCCCGGGAAGGTTGCCCAGGGGGTGGCCCGAGTCAACGTATGAAATCTAAATCACGCATACCTTGACGCATCTTACGGTGCGTGTGACGGTGGAGCACGAGCCAGCGCCCGCCGCCCGGCCGGCGGAAAGCCGGTTTGACCAGGTCAGATGCGTCGAGACGAGGTGCGGGATGAGTCATACCGGAAGTGCCGGCGGTCAGCCGGGTCCGCAGCGGACCACCGACCGGGCCACCACGCTCAGCGAGCCGACCCGGGCGTACGCCGAGCTGGTCGCCGGCAACCGGCGCTTCGTCGATGGCGCCCCGCGCCATCCCAACCAGGATGCCGGGCGCCGGGCCGCCGTGGCCGACGGGCAACACCCGTTCGCGGTGATAGTCGGCTGCTCCGACTCGCGGCTGGCCGCCGAGATCATCTTCGACCGGGGGCTGGGCGACCTGTTCGTGGTTCGCACCGCCGGGCACACCGCCGGCCCCGAGGTGCTCGGCAGCGTCGAGTACGCGGTTACCGTCCTCGGCGTCCCGCTGGTGGTGGTGCTCGGCCACGACTCGTGCGGTGCGGTGCAGGCCGCCCGGGAGTCCGCCGCGACCGGTACCGCTCCGAGTGGCCATCTGGGCGCGGTGGTCGACGCCGTGCTGCCCAGCCTGCGCCGGGCCGAGGCCGAGGGCGTGGACGACATCGACGGCATCGTCGACATCCACATCGCCCAGACCGTCGAGACGTTGCTCGGGCAGTCGCCCGTGCTCGCCGGCGAGGTGGCGCGGGGACGGTGCGCGGTGGTGGGGGTGTCCTACCGGCTGGCCGCCGGAGCGGTGCGCCCGGTGGCCGCCGTACCGGCCGGCCTCGCGACGTTGGAGACCCCGGCCGGATCGCCCGAGTCGATCGACCCGGCCACGCCTGCCACCGTCTGACGCGACGAGGGCCGCTCCGCGTCACGCGGAACGGCCCTCGACGGGGGGTGTGCGGGTCAGAGCAGCGACATGTGGACGTGGTCGGTGTGGTTCGACGGCCCGCTGTACGAACTCCAGCCAGTGGCCGGGAACCAGATCTGCCGGTTCCAGATCACGTAGTAGATGCCGAGCCGGTCGGCGTTACGGATGAGGAACGCGGCGACGTTGTTGCCGTACGTCCGGGTGTCGTTGTTGTGCCACGGGGAGAACCCGCTCTTCTGTAGCGACCAGTCGCAGGCGCGGCCCTTCGGGTGCTCCCACGGCCCACCGGGGCGGTAGCAGCCGACGAACCGGTTGAAGCCGGCCGCCTTGACCTCCTTGTACGCGTGCAGCGTGCGCGGCGTGATGCAGCCGGACGTGGTGGGGTCGTTCTCGCTGCACGACTGGGGCTTCCAGTCACCGTCGGCCGTGCGACCCGGGCCGATCTTCGCGACCTTGGAGGTGGCATCCACCAGACCGCCGGTGAAACCCTTGCCACCGACGAGGGAGAGCGCCTTGTCGGCCTCGCTCTTGCGCTTCGCCATCAGGGCGGTCTGCTTCTGCTGCTCGCGGACCTCGGTGTCGAGGGCCAGCTTGGCCTGCTCGGCGCGGGCCTTCACCTCGTTGACCTCGGAGAGCTTCTTCTCGTTGACCATGTTCATCTCGTCGAGCATCCCGGCGCGCCGGACGAACGAGTCGGGCGCTTCGCTCTCCAGCAGCATCGCGACCGCACCGATCCGGCCGGTCCGGTACGCCTGGGCGGCGATCTGCCCGACCTGCGGGGCCAACGCGTCCAGGTCGGCCTTGGCCCGGTCGACCTCCGCGGCCAACTCGCTCTGCCGCTTCTTGGATTTGTCCAGCTTGGACTTTGCGGCGGAGTAGTCGCGGTTGGCCTGCTCGATGACGTCGTTGAGCAGCTTGGGCTCGCCGTCCTCCTCGTGCCCGGAGGGTGTGGGGTTCGTCGGGGCGGCGTGCGCTGGGAGCGGCCCGGCGAGCACTGTCAGTGCGGCGATCACGGCCACCACGGGTGTCATCCAGCGGCGTAGGGGTGCCGTCACAATGTTCCCTTCCGTCGACCGCCGACCGGGTTAGCTGACGGGTTCGGGGCGGAAGTGGCCCCTACCGCTGACGCGGATTCACCCCAGGCACCTGGGTCCCCGGCTCGCCGGTTGGCGATTGGGCGGTGGCACCGCAGGCGCCGCTTCGCGCCTTCATCGGTAACCGGCAGCGAGGTTACCCGAGAGTCGACCGGGTGAGCTACGCCTGGATGCCGACCAAAAGCGTCATTTCGCCATAGCGTTGAGTGACCAGTGACGCGGTTCTCAGGGTGGATGCCCGATCTGGTCACGCTGAGGAGTGTCACCATGCCGTATCCGTGCTCCTGTTCGACTCCGGCCACCGGTCGGTGGCCTCGGATGGGGGTGCGGTCCGCGTCCGGTACGGCTCGTCGGAGCCGGCGGTTCGCGGTGAGCTGAGTGCGGCCAGTGCCTCGCTGCGGTCCGGCTCGGGCCGGGGCGCGGCAGCGTCGGTGGACGCCGTGGCAGCGGTACGCCCGGCGGCGGTCACCACAGCGGCCAACCCGGTGGTCAGCGGCACGGCGGCGATCAGACCGAGGGTGGCGACCGCGCTGCGAACGATCTCCTGCGCGAGGAACTCACTGGTGAGGATCTGCCCGATCGGCCGCGAGTCGGCGGTGAGCAGGAGCAGCAGGGGCAGTGACGCGCCCGCGTACGCCAGCACGATGGTGTTGACAGTGGAGGCGATGTGCGCGCGGCCGACCCGGGTGGCCGCCCGGTACAGCTGCAACCGGGTCAGCCCGGGGTTCGCGTTGGCCAGTTCGGTGACGGTGGCCGCCTGGGTGACCGTCACGTCGTCGAGCACCCCGAGCGATCCGATGATGATCCCGGCGAGCAGCAGACCGTGCAGGTCCACGTCGCCCTGGAACATCGACAGGGTGGTGGCGTCTTCGCTGCCGAAGCCGGTGAGGTGGGTCGCGGCCGTGGCGATGGTGGCGAGCACGCCGGTCAGCACCAGGCTGCCCAGGGTGCCGAGCACCGCGACCGAGGTCTGTGCGGTGACCCCGTGGGTCAGATAGAGCACCACGAACATGATCAGGGCCGCGCCGACCACCGCCACCAGCAGCGGTGACCTGCCGGCGCTGATGCCCGGCAGCACGAAGGTGAGCAGGATGGCGAAGCTGGCGGCCAGTCCGGCGAGCGCGGCCAGGCCTCGCCACCGACCGAACGCGACGATGGCGGCAGCGAAGACCACTGCCAGCCACACCATCGGCGTGCCGCGTTGGTGCTCGGCGATGTTCCAGTTGCTGGTGGTTGGATCGGTCGGGTCGGCCAGCTCGACCAGGATGACCTCGTCGCCGACCTCGACCCGGGGTGCGCCGGGCCCGTCGGGCACCGGTGTCCTTACCTGCTGGCCGGCGGTCGGCCCGTCGTCCACCCGGACGTCGACAGTGCCGCACCGCCCGTCGCCGACCCTCGGTGTGCCCTCGGGGACCGACGGCACCGGCGGGCACGGCTCGCTCACCACCCGGGTGACAGTGCCGGGGTAGCGCGGCACGTCCGCACCACCATCGGTCTGCGGTGACCCGCCGCGCGGCCAGAGCAGCACCGCGGCCAGCACTGTGGCGACGAAGAGGGGTACCACCGTCACGACGAGGATCCGTCGCACCCGTGGTGGGGCGGACGGAGCACTGTGAGTGTGGTCGGAACCCAAAGCGAGACTCCCAACGATCCGGTGCGGGATACGGGTCAGCGGGCCGGGCGGTTCACCGTTGCGGTGGAAACGCGGCGGACGGCGGGGCGGATCGCTGCCTGACGACCGCTTGATCACGGACGGTCATGCTCGGCCCGGTCGGCCGGGGGCGACGCCACGACGTGGCGGCGCCAGTGCCCGACTGTGCAGCGGCATTCGGAGGGCCATCGTGGGAGATGCTAGCCAGCCCGTCCGGGGGTTGCAGGTCGTGGCGGAGTGTCGGACGGCCGAACGGCTCGCGTGGCGGCTCTCGAGGCGGCATGTTGGAGCCATGCCCGCTCCGTCACCGCCCGACCCCGACCACCCGCCACACGCCGAACCCGTGCCACACGACAAGCACGCCGGGCACGACGAGGTCTTCGCCGAGGTGCTGCCGGCGGAGAAGGACGATCGGGTGGCCGAGCTTCAGCGGCGGGGGTTGGTGGTGGCGATGGTCGGCGACGGGGTGAACGACGCGCCGGCCCTGGCCTGGGCGGCCGGCTACAACGTGGTGGCGCTGCCGCTGGCCGCCGGGGTTCTGGCCTGGGCCGGCGTGGCGTTGAGCCCGGCGCTGGCCGCGGTGCTGATGTCGGCGTCCACCATCGTGGTGGCGCTCAACGCGCAGTTGCTGCGTCGGGTCCGTCTCGACCCCGCTCCGGGCTGAGGAGCGTCAGCCGCGCTTCATCAGTCGACCGACCGCCGCCATCATCTCGGTGGCCATCTCGTCGGCCCGACCCTCGGCGGCGCCCTCGTGCATGCAGTGCCGGGCGTGCCCGTCGAGCAGCCCGAGGGCCACCTTGTCGAGGGCGGCCTGGATGGCGGAGATCTGGGTGAGCACGTCGATGCAGTAGCGGTCGTCGTCGACCATTTTCTCGATGCCCCTGACCTGCCCCTCGACGCGGCGGAGCCGCGTGAGCAACTGGTCCTTGCTGGCGGTGTATCCGCGGATCGGGGTGGGTGCGGTCATGTCCACCAGGATAGCGTACCCCCTGGGGGTATGGTACGGTCGGTTCTGTTGAGATACCCCCACCGGGTACCGGTACCACGAAGGAGACGATCCAATGGTCAACACGACGTACCAGGTCCAGGGCATGACCTGCGGGCACTGCGTCAGCGCGGTGAGTGCCGAGGTCGGCGCCATCGCAGGGGTGCGCGACGTCCAGGTTGACCTCGCGGCCGGCCGGGTCACCGTCAGCAGCGATCAGCCCCTCGACCCGGCAGTTGTCCGGGCTGCCGTCGACGAGGCCGGCTACGACCTCGTCGACGCGTGATCGGAGGACGGGCATGCGCACCGTGACGAGACTGGCCGGGTTCGCCGTGGGCCTCGCGGCGGTCTTCGGCGCGACGTACGGGGTCGGCCGGGTGGTCGACAGCGCCCCGGTGGTCGAGGGCCGGCAGGACGGCGACGCCGCCCATGCGACGGGCGAGCCCGACGAGGCGACGGACCGGCTCCCCGGCGGCCTGCTCGTCTCCGACCGGGGCTACACCCTTCAACCGGTCGACGCCCCGGCCGGCGAGTTCGCCTTCCGGATCGCAGGCCCGGACGGCCGCCCGGTCACCCGGTACGACGTGGCGCACGACAAGCAGATGCACCTGATCGTCGCCCGTCGGGACCTCTCCGGCTTCCGTCACGTCCACCCCGAGCTGGCTCCGGACGGCACCTGGCGGGTCGACACCCCGCTCGCCGGCCCCGGGCAGTGGCGGGCGTTCGCCGACTTCACCCCGACCGGGGGTGAGCCGCTGACCCTCGGCGTGGACGTGACAGTCCCCGGCGAGTTGACCGAACGGCCGTTGCCCGACCCGACGACCAGCACCACAGTCGACGGCTACACGGTCACACTGACCGGTGCGCCGCAGCCCGGCCGCACGTCGTCGCTGACCCTGACCGTCAGCCGGGACGGGCAGCCGGTCACCGACCTGGAGCCCTACCTGGGCGCGTACGGGCACCTGGTGGCACTACGTCGGGGTGATCTGGCGTACCTGCACGTGCACCCGGACGGAACGCCCGACGATGGGCGCACCCGGCCCGGTCCGGCCGTCACCTTCCTCGCCGAGGTGCCCTCGGCCGGCAGCTACCGGCTCTACCTCGACTTCCGACACGGCGGGCGGGTGCACACCGCCGAGTTCACAGTGGTCGCCAGCGCTGCCCCGACCGGAGACGTCCCCACTCCGAGCGGACCCGCACCGACCGGCGGGACCGACCACGGCACCCCCGGGCACGGACACAACTGACGGGACCAGACGATGACCACCACCAGCAGACCGCTACCTGAGGCGCCGAACCGGATCGAACTGGCGATCGGCGGTATGACCTGCGCCGCGTGCGCGGCCCGGATCGAGAAGAAGCTCAACCGGATGGATGGGGTGAGCGCCACCGTCAACTACGCCACCGAGAAGGCGACCGTCCGGTACGCCGACGGCGTCACGCCGGACGACCTGATCGGGACCGTGCAGAAGACCGGTTACACGGCCGCGCTGCCGGCCCCGCCCAGCGCGGAGCCCCCGGTGGACCCGTTGCGGGGACCGCGTACCCGGCTCTGGGTGTCGGTGGCACTGAGCGTGCCGGTGGTCCTGCTGGCAATGGTCCCGGCCTGGCAGTTCGACTACTGGCAATGGTTGTCGCTGACCCTGGCCGCCCCGGTGGTGGTCTGGGGTGGGCTGCCGTTCCACCGGGCCGCCTGGACCAACCTGCGGCACGGCGCGGCCACCATGGACACCCTGGTGTCGCTCGGCACCCTGGCCGCGTTCGGCTGGTCGCTCTGGGCGCTCTTCCTCGGTGACGCGGGGATACCCGGGATGACGCACCCGTTCCGCTTCGACATCACCCGGACCGACGGCGCCGGCAACATCTACCTGGAGGCGGCCGCCGGGGTCACCGTGTTCATCCTGGCCGGTCGCTACTTCGAGGCCCGGTCCAAGCGGACGGCCGGCGCCGCCCTGCGCGCCCTGCTCGACCTCGGCGCCAAGGACGTGACGGTGCTGCGTGACGGCGTGGAGACCCTGATCCCCGTGGACCGGCTCGCCGTCGGTGACCGCTTCGTGGTCCGCCCCGGGGAGAAGATCGCCACCGACGGAGTGGTCGACGAGGGCACCTCCGCTGTCGACGCCAGCATGCTCACCGGTGAGTCGGTGCCGGTCGAGGTCGCCCCGGGTGACGGCGTGGTCGGCGCCACGATCAACGCGGATGGGCGGTTGATCGTCACCGCCACCCGGGTCGGCGCGGACACGCAGCTCTCCCGGATGGCCGACCTGGTGGAGCAGGCACAGAGCGGCAAGGCGGCAGTGCAGCGGCTGGCGGACCGGATCTCCGGGGTCTTCGTGCCGATCGTCATCACCCTCGCCGTCGGCACGCTCGGCTGGTGGCTCGGCACCGGGGCCGGCCCGACCGCCGCGTTCACCGCTGCCGTGGCCGTGCTGATCATCGCCTGTCCGTGCGCGCTCGGCCTGGCCACCCCGACCGCGCTGCTGGTCGGCACCGGTCGGGGCGCCCAGCTCGGCGTGCTCATCAAGGGCCCGGAGGTGCTGGAGTCGACCCGCCGGGTGGACACGGTGGTCCTCGACAAGACCGGCACCGTGACGACCGGCCGGATGACAGTGGTGGACGTGGTGCCGGCGAGCGGTGTGGAACGGGCCGAGCTGCTCCGGCTCGCCGGGGCGGTGGAGGCCGCCTCCGAGCACCCGATCGCCCGCGCGATAGCGGCCGCTGCCACCGATGAGGGCGTGCTGCCCCCGGTGACCGCCTTCGGCAACCTCGAGGGGCTGGGGGTGACCGGCACTGTCGACGGGCGGGCCGTGCTGGTCGGCCGGGTCCGGCTGCTGCGCGAGCGCGAGATCGACGTACCGCCGGAGGTCGAGTGGGCAGTGCGCGACGCGGAGGCCGCCGGGCGTACGGCGATCGTCGCCGGCTGGGACGGACGGGCCCGGGGCGTGCTCACGGTCGCCGACGTGGTCCGGCCGACCAGCCGGGCGGCGGTGGCGCGGCTGCGTGGGCTGGGGCTGACTCCGGTCCTGCTGACCGGGGACAACACCACAGTGGCTCGCGCGGTCGCCGCCGAGGTGGGCGTCGACGAGGTGATCGCCGAGGTGCTGCCGGCCGGGAAGGTCGACGTGATCAAGCGGCTCCAGGGCGAGGGGCGGTCGGTGGCGATGGTCGGTGACGGCGTCAACGACGCCCCGGCGCTGGCCCAGGCCGACCTGGGGCTGGCCATGGGCACCGGCGCCGACGTGGCGATCGAGGCGGCCGACCTCACTCTCGTCCGGGGCGACCTGGACGCCGCGGTGGACGCCATCCGGTTGTCCCGGCGCACCCTCGGCATCATCCGGGGCAACCTGTTCTGGGCGTTCGGCTACAACGTCGCGGCCCTGCCGTTGGCCGCCGCCGGGCTGCTCAACCCCATGATCGCGGGCGCAACGATGGCGCTGTCCTCGGTCTTCGTGGTGGCCAACAGCCTGCGGCTGCGTCGCTTCCGTCCGGCCGCTGCCGATCTGTGACGACGGTAATGGTTGGGCCGGTGACGACGGGGGTACGTCTGTGGTCGTAGCGACGCTTGCAATGCTTGCAATGGAGGTTGGCAATGGGTATCGACGACAAGATCAACAACGCCACCGAGGACGCGACCGGCAAGCTGAAGGAAGGCGCCGGTCGGGCCACCGACAACGAGCAGCTGGAGGCGGAGGGTCGCACTGACCAGTCCACCGCCAAGCTCAAGCAGGCGGGCGAGAAGATCAAGGACGCCTTCAAGAGCTGACGTACGACGTAACCCGCACGCCGGGCCGGTGACCATCACCGGCCCGGCGTGCTGTGTGTCCGACCCTTCACGTCGACCCTGAGATCCCCCTGATTCCGCTTCCGTCCCGTACCGCCGCACGGCAGTACCTGCTAACTTTCGTTGGCATGTGCAAGGGCTGGTTATGAGCACCGCTCCACCGCCGACCGGCGACGACCTGGTCCGGGTGCTGGCCACCCTGGCCAACCCGCACCGGCTGCGGGTCGTCGCCGCGCTGGCCCGTGAGCGTGCGTACGTCAGCGGGCTGGCCCGGCAACTGGGCATCAGTCGAGCGCTGTTGCAGGTCCACCTACGGAAGCTGGCGGCGGCCGGGCTGGTCACCGCCCGCCTGGAGTTGTCGGAGGACGGGAAGGCCATGAACTACTACGAGGTGGAGCCGTTCGTGCTCACACTCACCCCCGCGGTCATCGCGGCGGCGGTCGAGACGCTGACAGTGCCCGACTCGGGCGAGCAGCCGGGAGCACAGCGATGAGCGAGCACGACTGGACCGAGGTGGTCGGCGCGATCGGCATCTTCGCCTTCCTGATCAGCGTGGTCACTGTGACCGTCGTGCAGCTCGCCAAGACCCGGCGGGCCCGGTACGAGGCGGCGCGGGCGGACGACTACCGCCGGCTCGCCGAGACGGCCGCGCAGGCCCAGGCGGAGAACGCCCGACTGCTCGCGGCGATGGACGGTCGGCTGGGCGGGATGGAAACCCGGATGACCACGCTCGAACGCGTCCTGCGCGAGGTCGACTGACCCGGCGGACGAGAGAGGCCCCGGGCCGTCGAGCGGCTACTCGACGGCCCGGGTGGAAGCAGCATCACCTCGCCCAGTGGGCGAGTTTCACCGGCAACGCTCCTTCGAGGAGAGGACAGCACCTCATGCTGCGCGTACGCAAATCCGCAGTCGGCTGGGCCGTCGCCCTGACCCTGACAGCCGCCGGCCTGACCCCGGCGAACCCGGCCGCCGCCCGACCACAGCCCGCCCCGACGATCGACTGGCAGCCCTGCGCCGAGGACAGCAGCGCCGAGTGCGGCACCCTGTCGCTGCCGGTGGACTGGAACCGACCCGGGGGTGAGCGCTTCGACCTGTCGCTGGCCCGCCGGGTCGCCAAGCCGGCCACCCGGGAAGGCGCGCTGGTCTTCGGCCCCGGCGGGCCGGGCGACAGCGGGGTCGACCGGGTGGTGGACGGCAGCTCCCGGTTCAGCGCCGACCTGCGTGCCCGGTTCGACATCGTCAGCTTCGACCCCCGCGGCACCGGCGACAGCCACCCCGTGGTCTGTGCCCGGGACCTGCTCGCCCGGCAACCGCAACTGATCGCCGATCAGGCGCAGTTCGACGCCACGCTGGCCGACAACGCGCTGCTGCGCGCCGACTGCCGGGCCCGCACCGGGGCGCTGTACGACCACGTCGACACCACCAGCGCAGCCCGCGACCTGGACGCGGTCCGCGCCGCGCTCGGCGAGCGGCAGTTGACCTTCCACGGCAGCTCGTACGGCACCCTGCTCGGGCAGCGGTACGCCGAGCTGTACCCCGACCGGGTCCGGGCCATGGTGCTGGAGGCCACGCTGGACCACAGCGTCGGCACCCGCGCCTTCCTCGACAGCCAGGCCGCCACAGCAGAGGGCGCGTTCGACGAGTTCGTTGCCTGGTGTGACCGGTCCAGGGCCTGTGCCCTGCACGGTCGGGACTTCCGGGCGATCTGGGCCGGGCTGCACGCGCGGGCCGAGCGCGGCCTGCTGACCGACCCGAAGCGGCCCGGGGTGGTGCTGACCCCATTCGAATTGAGCCGGCTCACCCACAAGGAGTTCTACGACACCTGGCGGTGGCCGGGGCTGGCCGAGTGGCTGGGCAAGATGGATGCCCCCACCGCCATGCGAAGCGCCGGCCCATCGACCGGCGACGCCGTGGCTCCGTACCCCTTCGCGGTCTTCTGTCAGGACTGGAGCCTGCCGGTCCGCGACTACCGGGAGTACGCCGGACATCTGCGCCGGGCGGCCCGGCTCGCGCCGGACCTGCGCTACCCGCCGGCGCTGTTCGCCCTGGTCACCTGCCTGGACACCCCGACACCGGTCGCCAACCCGCAGCATCGGCTGCGGGTCCACACCGACGTGCCGCTGCTACTCGCCGCCACAGTGCACGACCCGGCCACGGGCTACGACTGGGCGCGCAACGTGGCGCGACAGTTGGGCCGGCGCGGCGCGGTGCTCACCTACCAGGGGTGGGGGCACGGCAGCTACAGCAGCAGCCCGTGCGTGCAACGAGCCGTCGACTCGTACCTGATCGATCAGGTGGTGCCCGCCCGGGGTGCCAGCTGCCCGGCCGTCGAACCCGAGGTGTGACCGCCGCTGCCGGCCGTCGGGACGCCCGGCGGCCGGCAGCGGTGTGCTCAGCGGCGGCGGGTGGCGCGAACGACCACGTCATGCAGCGGGGCCTCCCGGCCCGGCACCGTGCGGCGCTGCTCCTCGGCGGTGATGATCTCCCAGGTGGCGCTGTCCAGGCCCGAGGTGATGTCCGCGAGGGTGACCGATGCCTCGTCGGGCGGGTGGTGGCCGTGGCCGTGGCCGTGCCCCTGCTCGGTGGCTTTCGAGGTGTGCAGGTGCCCGACGATCAGGAGGGTGCCGCCGGGGGCCACCCACCCGGCGATGCGGTCGTAGAAGGCCAACTGCGGCATCGCGGGGTGCGCGTAGTGCGTCGTGACCAGGTCGAACCGCGTCTCCGGGGCCCAGGCCGTCAGGTCCGCCTCCACCCACCGCACGCGCTCGGAGACCCCGCTCGCCGTCGCGCGTTCGGCGGCCCGGGCGAGGGCGACGGGTGCGATGTCGACGGCGGTGACCTGCCAGCCGTGGGCGCCGAGCCAGATCGCCTCCGCGCCGGCGCCGCACCCGGCGTCCAACGCCGCGCCCGGCACCAGGCCGCCGGTCTCCCGGGCCAGGTACGGGTGGGCGGGACTCGTGCTCATCGCGCCGGGGCGGTCGTGGTGCGTCTGGTGCCAGTGCCGCTCCCAGTAGTCCTTGTCGAACTCGTGCTGCTCTGTCATCTGTGCCTGCTCCTTCGCGCGTCGCCCACGACTGTGATCGCGACCCGAGTAATGCGCAAAGATTGTTGCCAAAATGGCAAGGCGACGTCGCTCACCCCTGCCCGGTCATCCGGGCCGCCCGTCCCTCCAGGTAGCGCTGCTCGGGCCGGCTCGTGGTGCCCCGTGCCGCCATCAGGTACGCCTCCCGCGCCGCACCGACCTCCCCGGCCAGCTCCAACAGGTGACCCCGGACGGCGGCCAGCCGGTGGTGTCCCGCCGTGCGTTCGTCGTCGTCCAACGGCGTGAGCAGGGCGAGCCCGGCCCGGGGCCCGTCGACCATGGCAACCGCAACCGCCTGGTTGAGGGTGACCATCGGGTTCGGCGCGATCCGGGCCAGCAGTCGGTAGAGCGCGACGATCTGCCGCCAGTCCGTCTCCGCCGCCGTCGACGCCTCGGCGTGCACCGCGGCGATCGCCGCCTGGAGCTGGTACGGGCCGGGCGGCGACCAGGTCAGCGCCTCGGTGATCAGGGCGACGCCCTCCGCGATGGCGGCGGCGTCCCACCGGGAGCGGTCCTGCTCGGCCAGCGGCACCAACTCCCCGTCCGGCCCCACCCGGGCCGCCCGGTGCGCGTCGGTCAGCAGCATCAGCGCCAGCAGCCCGGCAACCTCGCCGTCGTCGGGCAGCAGCCCGCGCAGGATGCGGGCCAGCCGGATCGCCTCGCCGGTCAGCTCGGCCCGGCGCAGGTCCGGGCCACTGGACGCGGTGTAGCCCTCGTTGAAGATCAGGTAGAGCACCCGCAGCACCGTTGTAAGCCGCTCGCCCCGCTCGGCCGGCCCGGGCATGGTGAACCGTGCCCCGGCAGCCTCGATCCGCTGCTTGGCCCGCCGGATCCGTTGACTCATCGTCGCCTCGGGCACCAGGTGCGCCCGGGCGATCTGGGCGGTGCTGAGACCGCCGACCGCCCGCAGGGTGAGCGCCACCTGCGCCGATCCGGGCAGCGCCGGGTGGCAGCAGAGGAACAGCAGCGTGAGGGTGTCGTCGTCGGCCGGAACGGCGGGCTCCGCGTCCGCCGCGGGCGCCACCCCGGCGTACGCCGGCTCGCGTCGCGCCACCGCCACCTCGCGGTCCCGGCGCGCGCTCTCGCTGCGCCACTCGTCGGTGAGGCGGCGGGTGGCCACTGTGAGCAACCAGGCGCGCGGATTGTCCGGTACGCCCTGCCCGGGCCACTGCGTCGCGGCGGCGAGCAGCGCCTCCTGAACCGCGTCCTCGCACCTGTCGAACTGTCCGTGCCGACGGACCAGCAGGCCGAGGACCTGCGGCGCGAAGGTGCGCAGCAGATCCTCGACCGTCCGGTCCTCGGTCACATCTCCGTCCCGGCCTCGTCCATGATCGGGCGGACCTCCATCGCGCCGCCGTACCGGACGTCCGGCCAGCGGGCGGCGATCTCGGCGGCCCGCTGCGGGCTGTCGCAGTCGACGGCCAGGTAGCCGGCGAACTGCTCCTTGCTCTCCATGAACGGGCCGTCGAGAACCTCGGGACTGCCGTCCACGAGCCGGACCGTCAACGTCTGCGACGGATTGGCCAACGCCTGGCCGCCGATCAGCTCGCCGGTCTCGGTCAGCTCCTTCATGATCTCGTCGACCTCACCGAAGAGGGCGGTGCGATCCTGCTCGCTCAGCTCCTCGGTGAAGCCGGGCCGGTTCCAGATCAGCAGCATGTACTTCACGGCGATGCTCCTCAGGCTCTGGTCGCACCCCGATCGGGGCGCGACTCACCGGAGGGTCGGAGCCGTTCCCCCGATCCCTACCGCGTACCGAAGAACATCGCAGAAACGTCCGCCGGGGGCGTTCCCACGCCGGACGGGCCGAGATCGAGGCCCGGTCAGCGGAACAGCGTTCAGCGCGGATCGGGTCGGCCGGGCACCTGTCGGGGCTTCCGGGCGCCGCCGACGTCCAGCGAAGCCCGGTCGGCGGCCGAGGTGCCGGACGACCAGCCTTCCGCGTCGCGCACGCTGAGCCGGTGCCGGGTGACGCCGGGGAAAAGCGTGTCCAACCGCTCCCGGACCGCCTCACCCCGCGCCGCGAGCACCGGCAACAGCCGTTCCGCCCCGGCCGTCTCGGCCGCCGCCTGGTCCGCCGCGTCGGTGGCCGCCTCGGTTGCCGCCCGCAGCCGCTCGCCGATCCGCAGCGCGAACGCGTTGAGGAAGGACTCGTCCCAGACCTTCGTCCGTCGCCCCGACCCCGGCCGGCGCTCGGCACGCCCGCGCAGCATCGCCGCCGTGGCCTGGACCAGCAGCGACGTGTAGAGCAACTCCACCGCCACCAGATCGGCCGGCCAGCCCAGCACTGTGGCGAAGCCCAGATCGTCGGACCAGACCGCCTCGCACCGGTTCGCCGCCGCCACCTCCTGCACCAGCAGCGCCTTCGCGCCGGCGTACGGGGCGTCGGTGCTCAGGCGGACGCCGCCGGGCAGGTCCCCGCGCTCCGACCCGGCCGCCAGCAGTGCCTCGTCGATGCTGTGCCGGGCGATCAGCTCCTGGGCCTTCCCCGTCAGCGCCTCCGCCTCCGCCGGGAAGGTGGTCGACTCGGCCTTCGCCAGCAGCGCTCGTACCCGATCCAGCATCGGCGACCCACTGCGAGCCGAGCCGCCCGTGCGGGGCAGTGCCGCGCCGCTCGTGCCCGGCGGTGGGCGCAGCACCGCGATCGGCGGCAGGCTCTCCACCAGCGCGAGAGTGTCCACGGCCGCGCGGAGCGCGTCGGCCCGGTCCAGACCCTCCCGGCTGGCCCAGCCGGTGAGCACGCTCCGGTCGGCACCAGTCTCGGTGGCCGCCAGCTCGCGTAGCTGCTCGTCCCACCAGGCCGGGACCGGCTCGGCCTGATCGCGCCGCTGGGCGGCCATCGCGGCACGGACCAGCCGGGCAGCGCGGGCGTCGAGCCGTCGACTGGTGATCCGGTCCACGTCGACCGGCTGCCAACCGCGCGGCCAGAGCCGGCCGAGGCCGCGCACCAGGCGACGCAGCAGAGCGGCGTCCACTGCCGTGGCGCCGTCCGCGGCGCCGGTGCCGACCATCAGGTGGTCCAGCTGCCGTTCGGCCTGCCGTACGTCAGTGCCGCGCACCGCCGCGAGCGCGTTGGCGACGAGTTCGTCCGCGTCCGGCACGGGCACCTCCTTCTCGAGATCTGGCTGTCGCTGCCCCTCCAGGCTCCATGATCATGCCGCCCGTGGCCCGGGAGTCACGAAACGGGGATGTGCCATCGGCCCGTTGGGCCTTCCCGCCGCTCTGGCCCGGCATGTTTCATGCGGTTCGGGGTATTTCCGACCCGATACAGCTGACTGCGAGGTGTGTGGTGGTCGATTCGAGCCTGCCGAGGCCCCGTTCCACCGACGTACGCTCCTCCACGCTCGTCGGCGTCCTGATCGGCATCGCAATCATGGCTGCGGTGGACGAGATCGTCTTCCACCAGTTGCTCGCGTGGCACCACTTCTACGACCGGTCCACGCCATCGGTGGCGCTGCTCTCCGACGGGCTGCTGCACGCCGCCGAGCTGATCATCCTGGTCGGCGGGTTCTTCTGGTTCGCCGACCTGCGTCGACGACGTGCCCTGTCGAACCGGCTGGCGTGGGGTGGCTTCCTGCTCGGTGCCGGAGGGTTCCAGGTCTTCGACGGGGTGGTCGACCACAAGGTGCTCCGGCTGCACCAGATCCGCTACGGCGTACACCTGCTGCCGTACGACGTGCTGTGGATCGCGTCCGGCGCGGTGCTGCTGTTGGCCGGTGCCGGGGTGGTGTGGTGGGCCCGGTCCCGGCGGCCCGACTCCGGCCCCCGATGACGGTGGCCGGGCCGCTGGCGCACGCTGGGCACGGTGCGGCCGGGCCGAGCTGGTTCCCGCTGTTCCCGGTCGCGTTGTTGGCGGTCGCCTACGTGCTGGTCGCCGTCCGAGACCCACGGGGTTGGGACCACCGGCGTACCGCGGCCTGGCTGGTCGGCTGCGCCCTGCTGGCGGTCGCCGTCGGGCCGCTCGCCCAAATCCCCGACAACCCGAGCGGGCACATGGCGCAGCACCTGCTGCTCGGCATGCTGGCCCCGCTCGGGCTGGTGCTCGGCGCCCCGGTGACGCTGTTGCTACACGTCGCGCCTCCGCCGATGCGCCGGCTGGTGGGACGGCTGCTGCGCGCCCGCCCGCTGCACCTGCTCGCCCACCCGTTCACCGCCGCGCTGCTGACCACCGGCGGGTTGGCGCTGGTGCTGCTCACCCCGCTGTACGCGGCGGCCGAACGTCACCCCGTCCTGCACCACGCCGTGCACCTGCACTACCTGGCCGCCGGGTACCTCTTCGCCTGGTCGTTGGCCGGGCCGGACCCGGCGCCGCGTCGCCCGGCACTGGCGGTCCGGGTCGGCGCGCTACTGGCCGCGGCGGCCGGCCACGCCGTGCTGGCCAAGTACCTGTACGCCCAGGCCGAAAACCTTCCGCCCGGCCTCACCGACCGGGACCCGGAAGCGTTCCGCTCGGCCGCCCAACTCATGTACTACGGCGGCGACCTGGCAGAGCTGCTCCTGGCGGCGGCCCTCTTCGCCACCTGGTACCAAACCCGCCGCCGCCCTCACCCGCCCCCACCCCCGTTGATCAAGAAGTTTGCGTCGTCGGAAGGCAATTCCTTGACGCAAACCTCTTGATCAGCTCGAAGGCGGGGTGGCCAGTGCTGCGGAGAGTCGGCGGAAGAACGATCGGATGTCGTCCTCACTGTGGTGCGTCTCAGCCTGGTCGTTCAGCGGGCCCGAATAGCGCAGCGCCTGGTCCAGCGCGTCCCGCGTCTCAGCCCGGTCTCCCGGGTAGAGCCCGGCAATCACCCCGTCGACGACCCGGGTCACTACCGAGTCGTCGAGCACCCGGTCGAACTGGATCCCGTACAGGATTCCGTTGACGTGGCCCTTCCAACTGTCCGTACCCATGCTCGTCGACTCCCCTAGAAGATCTGGCTGCCGTCCCAGGCAAGGATCGGAACCCCGCCGACGCCGTTGCGCTTGAACTCGGCGTCGAGATTGGCCATGTGGCTCACATCGGGCTGGTAATGACCGCTGCGTGCCGTCGCGTACTGGACCCTACCGTCCTTTACAACCAACTCGCCCGCCGCGGCGACCGGCTGCCCGTTGCCCAGCGTGGAGTGGTGGAAGTCGCCGACCTTCTGGTAGTTGGACGCATAGAGGTTGCCGTTCCGGTCCATTACGAAGATCGCCTGACCGTTGCCGCTGAACACGGTCTGAGCGCTCGACGTGTCGAACGGCTCGCCGCTTCTGGCGCTGCGCAACATGCCGTTGCTGTCGAAGAAGACTCGGTGTTGTTCGAGTTCCTCTGGACTGAGCCGGCGCACCGCCGTCGGGAAGTGCCCTCCGGGCAGGTGCTCGTTGCGGTACTTGTCGAGCATCGGCTTCGTGTTGTGGTAGCGCGGGACGCTATGCGGGCCGGGTACGGCGGGTCGTCCGGGGCCACCGGGCTTCGCGCCCTTGCGGTTAAAACGTCGTAGCAGTGTCTTCGCACGCTTCAACAACCGCGGAATGATCTCCTTGACGACCCGCTCGATGATCTCCTTGATGATTCGCTGGATCGCCATCCGGGCCAAGCCGATCGAGACGGGGATCGAGGCCAGCGAGGAGCCGAGGCTGGGTGCCGCTGCCGCCAACGCAATCGCTACCTGCACCACCAGAATCGTCAGCTGGACGATGACGAGGACCTTCTGGGTCAGGGTGATGATGGCCATCGCCAGCAACGCCATGCCAATCAGTTCGGCTGCCTGAGCGCCGTCCTCCATCCGGCGCGGTGCACCCTCCTCGTCCTGCCACGCCTGCTCGAACGCGCGAACGTCGTCCCCGCTGTTCGTCATCCCGACCTTCGCTGCGCCCGCCTCAGCCTCCCCGACCGCCGTGCGCAGCCGGCCGGCGAACGCGAACCACAGTTGGGACGCTTGGAAGAGCAGTTCCTCGTCGGCAGCCGGCCAGGTGAATCCGACCCAGCCCAGGGCTTCGGCGAGTTCAGGAGGGAGCTGCATACCCATTGGGCAGCTCCATCCTCGTGAAGAGTTCGGCATTTGCGATGTCGGTCGCCTCGTGGGCGTCGGCACCGGCGTCGAGGTTCCCGGCGGCCTCCAACAACTGGTCGGCCATCGACCGGTAAACGTCGAGCGCATGCGTTAGGACTTCCACGTACGCGGCACCAAACAGCGAGCCGGCCTCGTCGGCGCCCCACGGATTACCCGCTCCGTTCACCGTCGACTCGAGGCCGGCGATCTCCTCGCCGAGTTGCTGGCCGGTTGTCGCGAGCGATGCGGCCGCGCCGTGGAGAGCCTCGAGGTCAACCTGAATCCCGTCGGACATGACTCAGCGCTGGCCCATCCGGCGTGTGGCGACGTCCAGGTCGCCAATCATCTGCTGGAGACCCCGGAACGCGTCTTCCGAGACACGCGCGAGCTGCTGGCTGAGGGCCACGGTGTCGACGTGAGCGGCTGCCGTCAGCTCAGCTCTGCGGGCGCGCTCGTCGGCCTGTGCTGCCTGGACCGCCTCCAGGACGTACTCAGCGATGGCGCCGGTGCCGCCCCGGGACAGACTCGGGTCGATCACCAGGGTCTGCAGGGCGCCGAAGGCGGAGACTTCCGCCTCGACGAGACCGTTCCCGCCAGTGCCCCGCCCCGTCATCTGGTCGACGGCTGGTGTGGCCCGGTCATCCTGCTCGTCGGTGCCGTCCGGCTGCGCCGTGGGAGAACCCGGAACTTGGCTCAGCAGGCCCATCGCCTCTTCGAGTGAGCGGCTGAGGCCGGCCGGGTCGATCCCGCTCGCCATGCTCGTCCCCTTTGGGTCTGCGGTCCACGATCAGGACGACGGTATCAACGCGCCATCTGCGAGGCTGCCCCGAAGCGCGTCCCCTGTGGAGCGCCGCGACCGCTGATCGCCGAGATCACTGCCAGTTGGTGAGGATCTCCTCGACCGGTAGGACATTTTGCTCCGGATCTGGTGCTGGGGTGGGCCGGTCGGTCGGGGTGCGGTCGAAGCGGGGTGCGGGGGCCGGCTGGATCTCGCCGCCCACCTCGACAAACGTGCCCCGGGCCGCGTTGTGCGGGTGCGCGTGCGCCTCGCCGGGGGCGAGCACCGGCGCGACGCAGGCGTCCAGGTCGGCGAAGACCGCCGTCCACTCGTCCCGGGTGTGCTCGGCGAATCGTTCGGTGAACCGGCGGCGCAGCTCGTCCCAGCCACTCGGGTCGTACTGGGCGGGCAGGTCCGGGTCGTCGGCGAGGCCGAGGCCGGTGAGCAGTACGGCGTAGAAGGCCGGTTCCATCGCGCCGACCGCCATGAATCCACCGTCGGCGGTGGCGTACGTGTCGTAGAACGGCGCCCCGCCGTCGAAGATGTTGCGCCCGCGCGGGGCCGCCCACAGGCCGGTGCCGAGCAGCCCGTGCAGGAACGAGGTGAGCAGCGCCGAGCCGTCCACCATCGCCGCGTCGACCACCTGGCCGAAGCCGGAGCGCTCCCGCTCCAGCAGCGCGGCCAGCACCCCGACGGCGAGCAGCATCCCGCCGCCGCCGAAGTCGCCGAGCAGGTTCATCGGCGCGTACGGGCGCTCGCCGGCCCGTCCCAGCGGCTCCAACGCCCCGGCCACCGCGATGTAGTCGATGTCGTGTCCGGCTCGGGCTGCCAGCGGGCCGTCCTGACCCCAGCCGGTCATCCGCGCGTACACCAGTCGGGGGTTGCGGGCGTGGCACACCTCCGGCCCGAAGCCGAGCCGCTCGGCCACCCCGGGCCGGTACGCCTCGACCAGCACGTCCGCCCGCTCGGCAAGACGCAGCAGGTCCGCCACCCCGGCCGGTGACTTCAGGTCCAGTGCGGTAACCCGCCGTCCGCGTTGCAACGGCCCGCTGGTCGGTGCGGCCAGTCGGCCCGCGCCCGGTGCGCCCGGCCGGTCCACCCGCACCACGTCCGCGCCGAGGTCGGCGAGCACCATGCAGCCGAACGGCGCCGGGGCGAGGCTGGCCAGCTCGACCACCCGCACCCCGGCCAGCGGCCCGCCGCGTGCCGCCATCACGCGACGTCAGCCGGTTCGACCCGAAGGGCGGCGAGCCGGTCGGCCAGGTCGGCGGGGGGCGTGAACCGGTCGCCGTAGCGGCCGGCCAACTCGGTGGCACGGGCCGCGAAGCCGGCCGGGCCGCCCGCGTACTGCCGGACGTAGCGGATCACCCCGCCCGTCCACGCCGGGAAGCCGATGCCGAAGATCGAGCCGATGTTGGCGTCGGTCTCGGTGCGCAGCACCCCCTCGTCGATGCAGCGCAGCGCATCCAGCGCCTCGGCGAAGAGCATCCGCTCCTGGAGGTCGGTGAACGGCACCGCCCGACCCGCGTCGGTGGTCAGGTCGGCGAGGCCGGACCACAGCCGGCCCCGGGTGCCGTCGTCATAGGAGTAGAAACCTCGTCCTCCGGCGCGCCCCGGCCGGTCGTACGCGTCGACCAGCTCGTCCACCAGACGGTGCGCCGGCAGCGGGCGGAACTCGTCGCTGGCCGCCTCGAACTGGCGGCGAATCCGCTGGATCAGCGTGAGACCGACCTCGTCGGCCAGCGCCAGCGGACCGGTCGGGTAGCCGGCTTGAAGGGCGGCCTGCTCCACCGATGCGGCGGGGACACCCTCGGCGACCATGCCGACCGCCTCGTCGATGAACCTGCCGATCACGCGGCTGGTGAAGAAACCCCGGCCGTCGTTGACCACGATCGGGGTCTTGCCGATCAGCCGGCCCAGGTCGAACGCCCGGGCCAGCGCCACGTCGCCGGTCCGCTCGCCCACCACGATCTCCAGCAACGGCATCCGGTCCACCGGAGAGAAGAAGTGCATGCCGATGAAGTCCGCCGGCCGGTCCACGCCGGCGGCCAGGCCGGTGATCGGCAGGGTGGAGGTGTTGGAGGCGAGCAGCGCGTCGGGTGCCAGTACGGGCAGCACCTCGGCGAAGACCTGCTGTTTCAGCGCCGGGTCCTCGAAGACCGCCTCGATGACCGCGTCGCAGCCGGCCAGCGCGTCCACCTGGTCGGTGGTGGTGATCCGGTCCAGTACGGCGCGGGCGTCCGCCTCGGTCGTGCGACCCTTGCGTACCGCACGGGCCAGCAACCGCTCGGCGTGCTCCCGGGCCCGGCCGGCGGCCTCCGGTGTGACGTCCTTGACCACGACGTCCAGCCCGGCGCTGGCGCAGGCGTACGCGATGCCCGCGCCCATCATGCCGGCCCCGAGCACCGCCACCCGGCGTACCGGTGCGGCGTCCACGTCGGCTGGTCGGGCCGCACCGCCGTTGACGGCCTTCAGGTCGAAGAAGAACGCACCGATCATGTTCTTGGCGACCTGCCCGGTGAGCAGGCCGATCAGGTACCGGGTCTCCACGGTCAGGGCGGTCTCCAGGTCGACCTGTGCGCCCTCGACGGCGGCGGCGAGGATCGCCTCGGGCGCGGGCAGCCGGGCACCCTTGAGCTGCTTGCGCAGCGTCGCCGGGAAGGCGGGCAGTTGCGCGGCCAGCGAGCGGCTGGCCGGGGTTCCGCCGGGCATCCGATAGTCCGGTCGGTCCCACGGCTGTGCCGGGTGCGGGTTCGCTGCGATCCACGCGCGGGCGTGTTCCAGCAGCTCCGTCGGAGTGGCGACCACCTCGTCGACGATGCCGGTGGCCAGCGCCTCGGCCGGGCGCATCCGCCGGCCGGTGAGCAGCACCGTGGTCAGCGCGCCGGCCAGGCCGAGCATCCGCACGGTCCGGGTGACGCCGCCCGCCCCGGGCAGCAGCCCCAGGGTCACCTCGGGCAGCCCGAGCCGGCTGCCGGGCGCGTCCAGCGCGATCCGGTGGTGGCAGGCGAGCGCGATCTCCAGGCCACCGCCGAGGGCGGAGCCGTTGACAGCGGCGACCACCGGTCGGCCCAGCGTCTCCAGGCGGCGCAGGTCCCGCTTGATGGTGCCGAGCAGGTCTGCCAGGTCGGGCGCGTCGGCGCGGGTGGCCCGGATCATCTCGGGCAGGTCGCCGCCGGCGAAGAAGGTCGACTTCGCGCTGGTAACGATGACGCCGACGAGATCGTTCTCGGCCTCCAGCCGGTCCATCACGGCGCTCATCGAGGCGGCGTACGCCCGGTTCATCGTGTTGGCGGACTGGGTGGGGTCGTCCAGGGTGAGCGTGACGATGCCGTCGGCGCCGCGGTCGTACCGGATGGTGTTGGTCATGGTCGTCCTCCGGGTCAGCAGCGTTCGAGAACGGTGGCGACGCCCATGCCGCCGCCGATGCAGAGGGTCACCACGGCCCGGCGCAGGTCGCGGCGCTCCAACTCGTCCAACGCCGTACCGAGCAGCATCGCTCCGGTCGCGCCGAGCGGATGGCCGAGCGCGATCGCGCCGCCGTTGACGTTCACCCGGTCCGGGTCGAGGCCCAGGTCACGGACGTACTTGAGCACCACCGCGGCGAACGCCTCGTTGATCTCGAACAGGTCGATGTCGTCGACTGTCAGCCCGGCGGCGGCGAGCGCCTTGTGGGTGGCGGGGATCGGGCCGGTCAACATCAGCGTCGGGTCGGCGCCGGTGACCGCCGCGCCGACGATCCGGGCGCGCGGGGTGAGGCCGAGATCCCGACCAACCTGCGCCGAACCGATCAGCACCAGCGCCGCGCCGTCCACGATGCCGGACGAGTTGCCCGCGTGGTGGACGTGCTCGATGGCCTCCAGCCAGTGGAACTTCTGCAACGCGACCGCGTCGAAGCCGGCCGCCTCGCCCATCGTGGCGAAGGACGGCGTGAGCTTCGCCAGCGCCTCCCGGGTGGTCTCCGGGCGAGGGTGCTCGTCAACGGTGAGGATGTCCAGTCCGTTGCCGTCGCGGACCGGCACCACGGAGCGGGCGAAGTACCCGCTGGCCCACGCCTTGGCGGCTCGCTCCTGTGACCGCAGCGCGTAGCCGTCCACGTCGTCGCGGGTGAAGCCCTCCAGGGTGGCGATCAGGTCGGCGCTGACACCCTGCGGCACGAACGACGTGGCCAGCGCGGTCTGCGGATCGGTGGCCCAGGCCGCGCCGTCGGAGCCCATCGGCACCCGGGACATCGACTCCACCCCGCCGGCCAGCAGCAGATGCTCCCAGCCGGAGCGGATCCGCGCGGCGGCGGAGTTGACCGCCTCCAACCCGGAGGCGCAGAACCGGTTGAGCTGCACCCCGCCCACCTGGTCGGGCAGCCCGGCCAACAGCGCGGCCGCCCGGGCCAGGTCGCCGCCCTGCTCGCCGACCGGGGTCACGATGCCGAGCAGCAGATCCTCCAGCCGGCCGACGTCCAGGCCGGGGTTGCGCTCACGCAACGCGTCGATCAGGCCGACCACCAGGGAGATGGGCTTGACCCCGTGCAGTGCGCCGGTGTCCCGGCCGCGTCCGCGCGGGGTGCGGACCGCGTCATAGACGTACGCCTCAGAGGGCACGGGCGATCAACTCCTTCATGATCTCGTTGGTGCCGCCGTAGATCTTCTGGACGCGGGCATCGGCGTACATCCGGGCAATCGGGTACTCAGTCGTGTAGCCGTAGCCGCCGAACAGTTGCAGGCACCGGTCGATGACCTCGCACTGCCCGTCGGTGAGCCACGACTTCGCCATCGCCGCCGTGGAGACGTCCAGGTCGCCACGCGCGTGTCGGACGATGCAGTCATCCAGGAAGACCCGGCTGACCCGGGCGCGGGTGGCGCACTCCGCGAGCACCATCCGGGTGTTCTGGTGACCCATCAGGGTCTTGCCGAAGGCGGTGCGCTCCTTGGCGTACGCGACGGTCAGCGCGACCGCCCGTTCCATGGCGGCCACGGCGCCGACCCCGATGACCAGCCGTTCCTGCGGGAGTTGCTGCATGAGCTGGATGAAGCCCAGCCCTTCGGCGCCGCCCAGCAGGTTCGCCGCCGGCACCCGGAACTCGTCGAAGAACAACTCAGCGGTGTCGTTGGCGTGCAGCCCGATTTTGGACAGCAGTCGGCCTCGGCGGAAGCCCTCCCGGTCGCCGCCCGCCTCGCAGACCAGCAGTGAGACGCCGGCCGCCCGCTGCTCGGGGTCCGTCTTCACCGCCACGATGACCAGATCGGCCAGGCCACCGTTGGTGATGAACGTCTTCGCGCCGGTCACCAGGTAGTCGTCACCGTCACGGACCGCCCGGGTCCGCATCGCCTGGAGATCCGAGCCACCGTCCGGCTCGGTCATCGCGATCGCGCCGACCAGCTCACCGCTGCACAGGCCGGGCAGCCAGCGCCGCTTCTGCTCCTCGCTGCCGTACGCCACCAGGTAGCCCGTGACGATGCCACTGTGGACGGCCAGGCCGAGACTGCTCTCCCCGGCGTACGCCTGCTCGTGCAGCAGCACCGCCTCGTGGGTGAACCCGCCGCCCCCACCGCCGTACTCCTCCGGGACCGAGAGGCCGAGCAGCCCCAGCTCACCGGCGCGCCGGTAGTGCTCGCGGTCCGGGTGGCCCTGCTCCTGAAGGCGGTCGGCGTGCGGCAACACCTCCTTGGTGAAGAAGGTGCGGGCCAGTTCGGCCAGGTCGTCATGCTCCGGCTCGCGCCAGGGTGAGGGGGAGCCGTCGGGCGGGGGGGTCGGCATGTGCATCACCCTCGCGCGCTGTTGGCAGCATGTCAATAAGTCGTGGGCGGCCGGCAGCGCGCACGGCCCGCAAGGCCTCATGGGGGTACGACAGCACGACACTGCAACCAAGATCGAGTGATGGGAAGTAGGTCAAGAACGTTGTCAGACCTACTGTTCATCACTTGATCAAGCAGTCGGGGCGGTTGCGAGGCCAGCCCTCGATGATCAGTTGATGGTCAGTGGCTGAGGAGCCGCCCTGGCGACTGTTGAGCGTCAAGTGATCGTCGAGTGCTACTCGGCCTCGTCGCCGTCGGTGGGGCGCGGCGGGCGGTGCTCGGCGTTCGTTGCCGGCGAGGTCGGCTGGTCCTGCTCCGCGATCTTGCGCTTGCTGTCCCGACACAAGGGACATCGCGCCCATGTCGACAACCGAAACTGCAAGATCGGCGTGCTGCGGGCTGGCGTGCTGCGGGCTGCGTGCTGCGGGCTGCGGGCTGCGGGCTGGAGGGGGCGTGGGGGCGGGGGCGGGGGTGTTGAAACTGCTGGGCATCAAGTGATCAAGGCGAGGGTGGTGGCTGACCCTTGAGCGGTCGATAGGGTCGGGCAGATGAGTGTCGAGACGGCTCCGCGCCGCCGCCGTCTGGAGCCGGACGCCCGGCGTGGGCAGATCCTGGCCTGCGCGGTCCGGCTGTTCGGCGAGCGCCCGTACCCGGACGTGTCGACCACCGACATCGCCCGCGAGGCAGGCGTCGCTCGAGGGCTGGTCAACCACTACTTTGGTGCGAAGAAGGACCTCTACCTGGAGGTTGTCCGGGTCATGGTGACCATCCCCGAGGTCGCCTTGGAGCGGCTGCCGAAGGGTGATCTACGGACCCGGGTCGATGCCAGTGTCACCTGGTTCCTCGACGTGGTGTCCCGGCACAGCACCTCGTGGCTGGCGGCGGTCACTGCCCGGGGGATGGGTGGCGACGCCGACGTGGAGCGGGTGCTCGCCGAGGCCGAGGAGGTCGCCGCGGACCGCATGCTGGTCGCCGTCGGGCTGGCCGGCGAGGCGGAGCACCGCGAGGAGTTGCGCGGGATGGTCCGGGCGTACGGCGGACTGGCCACGTCGACCGCCCGCGAATGGCTCCAGCGCGGCGCGCTGACCCGCCCCCAGGTGCACCTGCTGCTCACCACGACCCTGTTGACCATCGTCGAACAGGTGATTCCGCAGGTCATCGCCGGGGCTGGCCCGGCCCGGTCAGCGCCTCCCGCTTGAGCCGCCCTGCCGTGCTCTGGCCTGCGCGGTCGCGTCGCCGTTGACGGAACCCACGCTTCGCCCGGGCCGCACCAGCGCCGGGCTTCAGGCTGGTGCGGCGGCGGGGGACGATTCGCGGAGGTGGAGGACGATGGCGATGGTCAGGATGACGATGGCGATCGGGTCGAACACCAGCGAGATGAGGTTCATGTCGGCCCGCATGCCGGCGTCGACGACGGTCAGGGCGAGAAACACCAACTTGGTGATGATGGCGGTCGCCGCCGCTGGCACTCTGGCCGGCAGGTGGAAGGCTCCCCAGATGATGGCCGTGCCAAGGGCCGCCTGCAGCACCCCCCGGTGCTGGAGCAGTGCAGTGGTCATGCGGTCAGGGTCGGCCAATCCATAGCTGCTGGTCAGCAGTTGCGGCCATAACAGGGCGAGTGCGGGCGTCGCGGTGATCACGCCGACGATGGTGAGGATGACGCGCATCTTCATTCGACTCTCCTAATGAGGTCGGCTCGCTGATCGTCAGCGTAGCTGATAATCAGCTCAGCGGAAGACTAGGCTGTGGCTTATGCGCTCATCCGAAACCATCTCCTCTGCCACGGGGTACCTGCTGCTGAAGTTGGCCAACCTCGCCAGCGCCCGGATGGAAGAGGCGCTCCTGCCCTTCCGCCTGCGCGGCCGGGATCTGCGGGTGCTGGCCTTCGTCCAAGACGGGGAGTTGTCCCAGCGCGACCTGTGTGAGCAGACGGGACTCGACCGCACCACGATGGTCGCGGTCATCGACGAACTTGAGCGCAACGGATACGTCCGGCGCGAGCGCAGCCCCAGCGACCGCCGTAAACAGCTCATCAGCGTCACCACCGACGGCCGCGCCATCTTGTCGAAAGCCCTCACGGCGATGCGCCGAACCGAGGACGACTTCCTCGCTCCCCTCGGTGAGGACGACCGGCGCCAGCTGCACCGACAGTTGTCAGTGCTCTACGCGGCCCATGATCCCCGGTGCCACACCGACGAGACACCGGACCCCCGGCTGCTACCCGGTGGCGTCGGCGGAACGCACCACAGCGAGGGCCCGACCAGGCCCACGACCTGAGCGTCCGCCGACTGGTCGAGGCCGCCGGCGATCAGGCGGCGCGGCGTCCGCCGGCCTGATCGGTGCGCGTGGCATGCCCGCCCTGCGCTGCCGGGGCGGCGTACCGGTCGGCGGCCTGTGCCGGATAGGACTCGGGGCGTACCAACCGCAGCGGCCGGTCCACCTCGTCGGCCCCGAACCGCCAGCGGGACGGTGCGGGCTGCCGCTGAGGTGCCGGGCCACCGGGCCGCAGCCCGGGCCGGGACAGCAACACGGTGATCAGGTAGCCGACCACCAGGAAGGCGTGGCTGACCAGCCGTTCCCCGCCCACCGAACCGGTGGCAAGGTCGTTGACCGACAGCAGCAGCAACGTGCCGACGAACGCGCTGAGCATCGGCAGCAGCCCGGCGGGCGGGCTGCGGCGCAGCGCCACGAAAAGGAAGCCCGCGCCCACGGCCACGTTCCACGCCGCCGACTCGTGCCACAGGTGCTGGCCGGTGGGGTGCAGGTGGTCGGCGGTCGCGCCCCGGCCCACCTGGGCCAGGCCGAGCACCAGTTGCACCGCGCCGAGCAATCCGAGCGCCGACCGCAGGCCGGCGACGAGCGGGCCACGTCCGAACGCCGCGCGCAACCCGGCGGCGAGCTGGCCCCTTCCGGCCACCTTCCGCAGGCCGGCGACCAGCGGGCCACGTCCGTCCGAACGCCGCCACCGCGACCGGCGGGCCGGGGCCGCGCTGGCGGCGGCAAGAATGGCCGCCGTCCGGTCGGGCACCTCAACCACCAGTCGGGTACGAACCCGACGGGTCACCGCCGCCGCCGCCGTGAACCAGGCCCGGCACTCGGCACACCCGTCCAGGTGCCCCTGCACCGCCGTCAGTTCGGCGGCGGTCTCCTCCCCGTCCAGCTGCGCGGACAGGACCTCCCGCCACTGCTCACACCCCATGTATCGGTAGTCGCTCCGGCAGCCGCTCCGGTTCCCGGCGACCGTGACTGGTTGTGGAATACTCGCCGGATCATGACGCGTTACGGCCTGCTGATCCTGCCCGCCACCAACCGGGTGTACGCCCGCGCCGCCGTCGACCTCACCCGAGCCGAGCTGGAGATCTTCGGCCGCTCGGCGCTGGACGGTCGGATCGGCGAGCTGGACACCGAGGTTGTCGGAGGGGCGTCCTACATCACGTTCACCGGCGACGGGCTGACCGAGCGTGACCTTGCCGTCCTGGGCAACCTCTCCGCCGGGTACGCGTTGTTCGAGATCGTCGGTGAGCTGCTGCGGCCAATCGAGTGGAGCCGTCTGGACCGCTACGAC
Source organism: Micromonospora sp. NPDC051227 (assembly GCF_044455385.1). Lineage (NCBI taxonomy): Bacteria > Bacillati > Actinomycetota > Actinomycetes > Micromonosporales > Micromonosporaceae > Micromonospora > Micromonospora sp. NPDC051227. The sequence continues at coordinate 757,524 of NZ_JBITET010000002.1, read as the reverse complement.
GACGATCTGCTCACCATCCAGAAGTACCCGGGCAAGACCAATGAGCAGTTCACCAAGCTGCTGCTCAACGTCACCCTGCTCGCCTCGGACTGGGCCGCCGAGATGACCAGCCGCCGGTTCCGGGTGCTCGACCCGCTCTGTGGTCGGGGCACCACACTCAACCAGGCGCTGATGTACGGCTTCGACGCCGCCGGGATCGAGCGCGACCAGAAGGACGTCGAGGCGTACCGGGCGTTCATCACCACCTGGCTGAAGCAGAAGCGGGTCAAGCACCGGGTGCTGGAGTCGGGGCCGGTGCGGCGGGAACGCAAGGTGGTCGGCCGGCGGGTGCGGATCGAGTTGGCGCCGACCCGCGAGGAGCACAAGGCCGGCCAGACGCAGTTGCTGGACGTGGTCAACGCCGACACCGCCCGGTCGGCGGAGTTCTTCCGCCCGGAAACCGTGGACCTGGTCGTCGCCGACGCGCCGTACGGCGTGCAGCACGGCAGTCGTACCGCTGGGCAGGGTTTGACCCGCGACCCGCTGGCATTGCTCGCGGACGCCGCGCCGGTCTGGGCCCGGTTGTTGCGCCCCGGGGGTGCGCTCGGGATCTCCTGGAACACCCACGTCGCCAGTCGGGACGACGCGGCGGCGGCGTTGGCCGACGCCGGCCTGACCGTGGTCGACGCCGAGCCCTACCGCGCGCTGCGGCACCGGGTGGACCAGTCGATCATGCGGGATGTGCTGGTGGCCCGCCGCCCGGCCTGAAGGGTCTCGCACCGCCGCATTACCGCGCCATGAGCCACCCATCCGGGTCGCGCATGGTCTCTCGCCCGTGCCTTCCCCTTTGCTCTGCACCCGCGGTGATGAAGTGGGTACGGGAGAACGGCGGCCACCCGACCGAGCAGGTCGGCAAGATCGTGGACGCGATCAGCGGCACCGGCGGCACCCCGCTGGTCGTCGCCGAGCACGTCGACGGTGCGCCCGCCCGCGCGTTGGGCGTCATCCACCTCAAGGACGTGGTCAAGTCCGGCATGCGGGAGCGGTTCGACGAGATGCGCGGGATGGGCATCCGAACCGTGACGATCACCGGCGACAACCCGCGTACCGCGAAGGCGATCGCCGACGAGGCCGGGGTGGACGACTTCCTGGCCGAGGCGACGCCGGAGGACAAGCTCGCGCTGATCAAGCACCTCATCACCGAGCCGGGAATGGGTTACCGCTACCGGCCGTGAACCGTTGACACCCGCCGGCAGAGATTGAAGAATTTCTGTCAGCAGCGGCAGCGGCGTGCTTCTGTAACCGTCCCCTTCACCGGTTACCCCTCGGGAGCTCGCCGTGTCCGTGCCCCTGTCCCGTCGTCGGCTGCTGGTCGCCGGCGGTGCCGGCCTCGTCCTGGCCGGTCTCACCGACCCGTTCCGGGCCGCCCCCGCCCGAGCCGCCGTCACCACCGCCGACCTGGTCGTCTACGGCGCCACCTCCGGCGGGCTGGCCGCCGCGATCACCATGCGCCGACTCGGCCGCACCGCCGTGGTGGTGGAGCCCACCGGCCACGTCGGCGGGTTGAGCACCGCCGGGCTGGGCGCCACCGACACCGGCGTCCAGGCGTCCATCGGCGGGCTCGCCGCCGAGTTCTACCGCAGGATGTACGTGAAGTACCACGGCGGAAGCCTCACCCCGACGTCGCCGCTGCGGATGACCTTCGAACCGCACGTCGCCACCGCCGTCTTCGCCGACATGCTGGCCGAGGCGGGCGTCCCGGTGGTCGTCGACGCCCGGCTGGCCGGCCTCGGCCGAACCGGCAACCGGATCACCGAGCTGCGCACCGAGGACGGGTCGGTCTACCGGGGCGGGGTGTTCGTCGACGCCACCTACGAGGGCGATCTGCTGGCCATGGCCGGGGTGGGGTTCACCGTCGGGCGGGAGTCCAACGACACCTACGGCGAGACGATCAACGGGGTGCAGTCGCGCAACACCCACCAGTTCGCCTACCCCGTCGACCCGTACGTGACGGCCGGCTCGCCCGCCAGCGGCCTGCTGCCGGGCATCTCCGCCACCCCGCTCGCCCCGCAGGGCAGCGGCGACGACAAGATCCAGGCGTACTGCTTCCGGATGTGCCTGACCCAGGCGGCCAACCGGATCCCGTTCGGCAAGCCGTCCGGTTACGACCCGATCCGCTACGAGCTGCTTCTGCGGCACATCCAGGCCGGCTACACCGGGCCGTACTTCACCACCCACTCGGTAGGCGGCGGGAAGACCGACTCCAACAACAACGGCGCCGTGTCGACCGACAACATCGGCTTCAACTACGCATACCCGACGGCGAGCTGGGCGACGCGGGAGAGCATCATCGCCGAGCACCGCACCTACCAGCAGGGGCTGATGTGGTTCCTGGCCAACGACCCCCGACTGCCGGCGTCGGTCCGCGACTCGACGGCCCGCTGGGGGCTGCCGGTGGACGAGTTCACCGGCACGGGCGGCTGGCCGCCGATGCTCTACATCCGTGAGGCACGCCGGATGATCTCCGCGTACGTGATGACCGAGGCCGACTGTCGGGGCCGGGTACGCGCCACCGACTCGGTGGGCCTGGCCAGCTACACGATGGACTCGCACAACTGTCAGCGGGTGGTCGTCGACGGCAAGGTGCGCAACGAGGGGGACGTGCAGATCGGCGTGCCGGCGCCGTACCCGGTGAGCTACCGCGCGATCGTGCCGCACCAGGCGCAGTGCGCCAACCTGCTGGTGCCGGTCTGCCTCTCGGCGAGCCACATCGCGTACGGCTCGATCCGGATGGAACCCGTGTTCATGATCCTCGGGCAGGCCGCAGCCACCGCGGCGTCCCTGGCGCTCGCCGGGAACCTCGCCGTGCAGGCCGTCTCCGTGCCCACCCTCCAGACCCGGCTACGCCAGGACGGCGCGGTGCTGGAGTGGGGCTCCACCAGCGAGGTGATCCTGGACAACGCGTCGACCAGCGGGATCACCCGGGCCGGGACGTGGCTGCGCAGCACCAGCAGCGGCGGCTACTACGGGCCGGACTACGAGCACGACGGCAACGTCGGCAAGGGAGTCAACCGGCTGCGGTTCCGCCCGACGCTGCCCACCGCCGGATCGTGGACGGTGCAGCTGCGCTGGACCGCGCACTCCAACCGGGCGACAAACGTGCCGGTGGACATCACGCACGCCGGTGGGCTGATCACCAAGACGGTGGACCAGCGGCAGGCCGGCGGGCAGTGGGTGGCGCTGGGCACCTACCAGTTCACGGCGGGCACCGACGGCAGCGTGCTGATCCGTACCGAGGACACCAACGGTTACGTGGTCGCCGACGCGGTCCGATTCGTCCGCGCCTGATCAGCGTCGGATCTGGCCCGATCGGCTTCTTGACGCCGCGCTCACGCGGCAGCCCGGCGGGGTGCCGGTACGGCGGGTAACGTGCCGATCGGACCAAGATCGGCGTACGAGGAGGCACGGTGCTGACGACGACGGTGGACATCCCGACCAGTGACGGAGTGGCGGACGCGAGCCTGACCCGACCGGACGGCGAGGGCCCGTTCCCGGCGGTGCTGCTCTTCATGGACGCCTTCGGGCCGCGCCCCCGTCTGGTCGAGATGGCCGAGCGGATCGCCGAACGCGGCTACCTGGTGCTGACGCCCCACCTGTTCTACCGGGCCGGCCGGGCACCCCTGTTCGACCTGTCCCGCCTCGGCGAGGCCGACCAGCGCGCCGCCCTCTTCGAGAAGATCATGCCGCTGGTCGGCGCGTTGACTCCCGACGTGATCAACCGGGACACCGCCGCGTTCCTCGACTTCCTGGCCGCCCGCGACGACGTGCGGCCGGGCCCGGTCGCGATCACCGGCTACTGCATGGGCGGCACGAACGCGCTGCGGGCCATCGAGACGCACCCGGACCGCATCGCCGCGGTGGCGAGCTTCCACGGCGGGCGGATCGTCACCGACGCGCCGGACAGCCCCCACCTGGGCGTCGGCTCGGTCACCGGCGAGCTGTACTTCGGGCACGCCGACGCCGACCAGTCGATGACGCCCGAGCAGATCGCCACGCTGGAGAAGGCGCTCGACGCCGCCGGGGTGCGCTACCGCTCCGAGGTGTACGCCGGGGCGCACCACGGCTACACCATGGCCGACACCCCGGCGTACGACGAGCAGGCCACCGAGCGTCACTGGGCCGCCCTGTTCGACCTCCTGGACCGCACCCTGCCCGTCTGATCACGGTGGGAGCGCCGGGTTGGGGGTCAGCGGCGCAGCAGCACCGGGCCGGCGTCGATGCGGGTGCGGAACAGCGCGTACGGCTTGCGCCGCAGGTCCTTGCCGCGCTGGTACTGCGGCTGCCGGTGCAGTTGGTTGGCGGTGACGTAGAGGTATCCGTCGGTGGCCACCGACATGGTGTCCGGCCAGAGCAGTCGCGGGTCGTGGACCAGCGTCTCGTACTCGCCGTCGGGCAGTCGACGCAGCACCGCGTTGTGCTCGTACGAGGTGAGGTAGAGCCGCCCGGCGTCGTCGCTCTCCAACCCGTCCGAGGCGGTGCCCCGGTCGCCCTCGTCGACCACTGTGGCGGCGACCGCCTCCTGGGTGACGCCCGGGTCGGCCAGCGCCTCGGTGGACACGCTGTGCAGGCGACGGGACGCCAGCGGGCAGTAGTAGAGCCGGGTGCCGTCGGCGGAGATGGCGATGCCGTCGGAGCCCATACTCACCGGCTTCGGCGGGCCGTCGGCCGGCCGTTCGAGGAACGGTCGGCCCTCGACCACCGGCCGGAACGACGTCAGCGGCTCCGCCTTGGTGGACGGGTGGTCGTGCAGCCGCCGCCAGGAGGCCCCGCTGGCCAGGTCCACCACGATGATCCCGTTCGGCCCGGAGTCGGCCGAGTCGGTGATGTACGCGACCCCCGCCTCGCCCCGCCGCAGGTCGAAGCGGACGTCGTTGAGGTACGTCGTCGGCAGCGCCACGTCCGCCGGGAAGGTGATCACCTGGGCGACCGTGTCGGTGTCCAGGTCGATCCGGACCAGCTTGGGGCCGCCCGGCTTGGTGGGCTGGAACATCGGGCTGCCGGTGTCCAGCACCCAGAGCCGGTCGGCCGGGTCCACCACGATGCTCTGCACCGAGACGAACGCGCCCGCGTCGTCGTCACCGGACGGGTCGTTCCAGGCCTGGTCGGGGTAGGGCACCTCCCGGCCGTCGCGCAGCTCGACGACGGTGGCCGGCACCTCGTCGCCCCACTTCGGGAAGTTGACGAAGATCCGGCCCCGGTGCGAGACGCTCACCCCGGTCGGCATCGGGCCGGTGAAGGTGTGCACCAGCTCCAGCTCGCCCATCGGCTCGTCGCCGACCGGCCCGTTCATGACGTCCGCCCCACGGTGCTCATCGGCTCGCTCCCTACCGGTCGGCTGTTACGGCGCTTCGGTGCGGTTGTTCCCGCCCTGGCGTCCGATATGCCTCCGATCAGCTCGCTGGCGCGCCGGCCCGCGCGGCGGGCAGGCCGGGCACCGGGACGTCCACCGCGAGCAGCGCGCCGTCCTGCGGGCCCGCCGAGTCAAGCCCCACCCGGGCGGTGCCGATGAAGAGTCGCCGCAGGTCGGGGCCGCCCAGGCAGATGCCGGCCGGCTGCTCGGCCGGCAGCCGGATCTCCCGGTCGAGGGTGCCGTCGGGCCGGTAGCGGCGTACCGCCGAGCCGCCCCACAGCGCGATCCAGAGGTGGTCGGCCGCGTCGAGCGTCATGCCGTCCGGGCCGCCGTCGGCGGGGGACAACCGCAGGAACGGCTCCCGCCCGCGCAGGTCACCGGTGGCGGGGTCGACGGTGAACCGGTCGATCTCACCGCGCGGGGTGTCGGCCAGGTACATGGTGGTGCCGGTCGCGTCGAACGCCGGCCCGTTCGGGATGGTCAGCCCGGTCACCGCGGGGACCGGGTCGGCACCCGGGGTGAGGCGGAACAGGGTGCCCCCGCCGGGCACCATCGCGTACGTCATGCTGCCGGCCCAGAAGCGGCCGTGCGGGTCGGCGACGGCGTCGTTCATCCGGGTCGGCTCGGACGCGTCGGCGACCAGCTCGGCGACCGGGCGGGGGTCGCCGGTGGCGGGCAGCACCGTGACGCCGGTCCCGGCGGCGGCCAGCCATTCGCCGGGTCGGTCGGCCACCGGGGCGACCGCGCCGAGCGGCACGTCGAGGCGGCGTAGCTCCCGTAGCGGAGTCGGGGCGTCGCCGTCGGTCTCCAACAGTCGCCCGGCCAGCAGGTCGACGAGGACCAGCCGGTCGTCGACCCAGCGTAGGCCCTCACCCAACTCCAGCCGGTCGGTGCTCCAGACGGTCGGCTCGGTCAGCTCCATGGTGCTCCTCCAAAAGGATCGTCAGCGGACCGTACCGCCGGGGCCGTGGTCGAGCAGCGCCAGCTCGGCCCGGTCGGGCAGGCCCTCCCAGTCGCCCCGGGTGGCGACCGCGAACGCGCCGGTGGTGACGGCCCGGTCCAGTCGCCCCGACGCGTCGACGCCGTCGAGCCAGCCGGAGAGCAGCCCGGCGACGAAGGCGTCGCCCGCGCCGACGGTGTCCACCACCGGCACCGTCCGGGCTGGACGGTGGATCGTGCCGGTGATGCTGTGGCTGGTCGCTCCACCGGCGCCGTGCTTGACCACGACCTCGGCGACGCCGGCCGAGAGTAGCGCCGCGGCCGGGTCGACGGCGTCGGTCAGCACGGCCAACTCGTCGTCGGAGGCGACCACCAGGTCGATCGAGGGCAGCAGCGGGCGCAGCGCGGCGGCGGCCTCGGCGACGGACCAGAGCCGGTTGCGGTGGTTGACGTCCAGGCAGATCGTGCTGCCGGCCGCGCGGGCGCGCCGCACGGCCTCCACCACCGCCTGGTACGGCTCGACGCCGAGCGCGCAGGTGATGCCGGTGACGTGCAGCAGCCGGGGTGGTGGCCCGGGCGCGTCGAAGGCCCTGGTCACGTCGGCGGGGCCCAGCCGGGAGCCGGCCGAGAAGGAGCGGTGGTAGGTGACCCGGTTGATGTCGGCGACCCGATTCTCGAAGAGGATCAGGCCGGTGGGGGCGGTCTCGTCGACCCGGGACCAGGTCAGGTCGACACCCTCGGCGCGCAGCGTACGGCGGACCAGCTCGCCGGGCTCGTCGGCGCCGGTGACACCGACCCAGGCCGCCCGGTGGCCGAGCCGGGCCACGCCGATCGCCACGTTCGACTCGGACCCGGCGACGGAGATCCCGGCGGTACCGCCCAGTCGCAGTGGGCCGGTGGTGCGGAACGCCGCCATCGTCTCGCCGAGCGTGAGCAGGTCGGTCATGGCCGGACCGCCGCGAGGAAGGCGGCGGCGCGTTCGCGCAGCGCCGCCGTGTCGCCGCCTCGGACGGCGTCGCCGAGCAGCGGGGAACCGACCCCGACCGCTGTCGCGCCCCGGTCCAGGTAGCGCCGTGCACCGTCCGCGTCGACCCCACCGACGGGCACGAACGCGGTAGCGGGGAACGGGTCGCGCAGCGCGCCGAGGTAGTCGGGCCCGCCGAGCGAGGCCGGGAAGAGCTTGATCGCGCTGGCCCCGCCGTCGTTGGCCCGCACCACCTCGGTGGGGGTGAGGGCGCCGGCGAGCACCGGCAGCCCGAGCCGGCCACCCTCGGCGAGGCTCGCCGCGATCGCCGGGGTGACCAGGAAACCGGCGCCCGCGTCGGCCGCGGCGCGGGCGTCCTCGGCGCTGAGCACGGTGCCGGCGCCCAGGGCGAAGTCGGGCCCGAGGGCGGCCCGGGCGCGGCGGATGACGCCGAGCGCGTCGGCGCTGGTCATCGAGACCTCGACCAGGGCGACGCCGCTCTCGGCCACTGTGAGCACGGCGGCCAGCGCGGCGGCCGGGTCCGGGCCGCGCACGATGGCCAACAGCCGGTGGGTACGCAGCTCGTCGAGCAGGTTCATCACGGTGTCCTCAGTGGTTGCGGTGGGCGGAGATGGTGAGTCGCCAGGTGACCTCGCCGGTGGGCGGAACGACCGCCGCGTCGGAGGGGCCGGTGTCGGTCAGGTCGAAGGCCGCGCCGAGCATCGGTTCGATGCCGACGCTGCGGTAGGGGCCGTTCGCCGGCCAGCCGCCCAGGTTGCGCCAGAGCGCGGTGCTGCGGGGCTGGCCGGCGCACTCCAGCTCCAGAGTCAGCCGGTCGGCTCCGTCGATCACCTGGACCCGGGCGCAGTCGAGCAGCACCGCGCCGAGGGCGGTCCCGTCGTCCGGCCCGAACATGTCCAGTGTCAGCCCGGCCGGGGCCGGCCACGGCCCGGTCAACCACGGGTCGCCGCTGGGCCAGCGGCCCGGTGGCAGGAGTGCGGCGGCTTCCGGGTGCAGGCGGGTCGGGGTGCCGGCGGGCGCGTCGAGGCGGGCGCCGGGGGAGAGGTCGAGCAGGGCGTGCGCGGCCCAGACGAACCGGTACCCGGGGTCGGCGGCCAACCGGTAGTCGGCCACCACCACGCCGCCGGAGTCGGTGATCCGACGGGTGAGGGTGAACGTCGGCCGCTCGATGACAGCGGTGCCGGGGCCGCCGTCGCGCCACGGCCGCGACCACACCTCGCCGTGGTCGGGCTCGCCGCGCACTGTGGGCAGGCACTCCTCCAGCCCACCGGCGTCGACGAACGCGTCGTCGGGGCGTACCTCCTGCCGGCCGGGTTCCGGGCCACGCCACAGCCACTCCCGGCCACCGCCGTGCAGACTCGTCCACCGGCCGCCGTGCGCCGCGTCGTACGCCACCCGCAGGGCCACCGGCCGCGCGCCGGTCACCACTCGGCGAAGGACCCGTCGGCGTGCTGCCAGACCGGGTTGCGCCAGGCGTGTGGGGTCTGGGCGGCCTTGCGGACCGCCACCTCGTCGACAGTGATACCCAGACCGGGCCGGTCGAGGCGGGCGATGTGCCCGTCCACGAACCGGAACGGCTCCGGGTCGACCAGGTAGTCCAGCAACTCCGAGCCGGCGTTGTAGTGGATGCCGATGCTCTGCTCCTGGATCAGGAAGTTCGGCGTCGCGAAGGCCACCTGGAGGCTGGCCGCCAGGGAGATCGGGCCGAGCGGGCAGTGCGGGGCGAGCAGCGCGCCGTACGTCTCGGCCAGCGCCGCGATCCGGCGGACCTCGGAGATCCCACCGGCGTGCGACAGGTCCGGTTGGACCACGGCGACTCCGGCCTGCAACGGGCCGAGGAACTCGGACCGACCGTAGAGCCGTTCGCCGGTGGCCACCGGGATCGGCGTGCCGGCGACGATGTCGCGCAGGTGGTGGGCCTGGTCGGGCAGGACCGGCTCCTCCACGAAGAACGGGCGCAGGGCGGCCAGCTCGGGCAGGATCCGGCGGACGGCGGCCATTCCGGCGCGACCGTGGAAGTCCACAGCGATGTCCCGGTCGGGGCCGAGCACCTCGCGGGCGGCGGCCACCCGGCCGATGACCGCGTCCACCTCGGCCGAGGTGGGGATCGGCGAGAGCCGCCCGCTGGCGTTCATCTTGACCCCGGTGAGGCCGGCGGCGACCTGTGCGGCGGCGGCGTCGGCCACCTCGTCGGGCTCGTCCCCGCCGATCCACGAGTAGATCCGCACCCGGTCGCGGACGGGCCCGCCGAGCAGCGCGTGCACCGGCGCGCCGTACGCCTGGCCGGCGATGTCCCAGAGCGCCTGGTCGAGGCCGGCGACCGCGCTGGAGAGGATCGGGCCGCCCCGGTAGAAGCCGCCCTTGGTGAGCACCTGCCAGTGCTGCTCGATGCGCAGGGGGTCCGCACCGATCAGATGTTCGGAGAGCACCTCGACCGCGCTGCGCACCACCTCGGCGCGGCCCTCCACCACCGGCTCACCCCACCCGACCAGCCCGTCGTCGGTCTCCACCCGGCAGAACAACCACCGTGGCGCGACCAGGAAGGTCTCGATCCGCTCGATCTTCACTGACTGCCCCTTCGTCCCCGTGCCTTCTCGACGTCGCGGACGGCCTTGTCCAGCAACTGACGCATCGCGGTCTCGGCCGCCGTCTCGTCCCGGTCGCGCAGCGCGTCGACCACCGCACGGTGGCTGGGCACCGGGTCGTCGTGCGCGTCACCGCCGTGCACGAGCCGGTCCCGTTCGGCGAGCCCGGTCTCCATCACCACCTCCATCCGCTCCAACAGCTCGTTGTGGGTGGCGGCGAGCAGCGCGCGGTGGAAGGCGAGGTCCGCGGCGATGGCGGCGGCGGGATCACCGTTGGCCTGGGCCATCTCGGCCAGTGCCCGGTCGAGGGCGGCCAGGTCGTCCTCGGTCGCGCGGGTGGCGGCCAGCCGGGCGGCGGCGGGCTCGATGATGGCGCGTACCTCGTGCAGCTTTTCGAGCAGGCGCTCGTCGGGGCCCTCGGCGAACTGCCAGCGGATCACGTCGCCGTCGAGCAGGTTCCAGTCCGCCCGGGGTCGGACGAAGGTGCCGCGCTTCTGCCGGGCGTCGACGATGCCCTTGGCGGAGAGGACCTTCAGCGCCTCGCGGAGCGCCGTGAGGCTGACGTCGAACTCCTCCTGCAACGCGACGATGTTGAGGGTCGCGCCTGCGGCGATCTCGCCGGTGAGGATGCGACGGGCGATCGCTTCGACGGTCTGCCCGTGGACGCCGCGGCGTGCGTACTGTGCCAATGCTCCTGGCCTTTTCGCTGGTCGGTATCGATCTCTCAGGCCGAGGCTTTCACCGCTGTCCAGCCACCGTCCACCACGAGGCTCGCGCCGGTGACGTAGGCGGCGTCCGGCGAGGCGAGGAAGGCGACAGTGGCGGCCACCTCGTCCGGTGTGCCGAAGCGTTTCGCGACGGTCTCCGCGATGCTGTGCTGGCGGTCCTCTTCGGACACGTCGGCCCAGGCGGCGGTGAGGATCGGCCCGGGCAGCACTGTGTTGACCCGGACCTGCGGGCCGTACTCCACGGCGAGTTGGCGGCCGAGCGCGACCAGGCCACCCTTGGCCGCGGCGTACGCGGGCCGGCCTGGCAACCCGACCAGCGCGTGCACCGAGGAGATCAGCACCACCGCGCCCGAGCGTGCCCGCAGGTCGTCCAGGCAGGCGCGGACGCCGAGGAAGGAGCCGGTGAGGCTCACGCCGAGCTGGTGGTCCCAGGACTGCCGGCTGGTCTCGTGCGCCGGGGCGACCCGCACGGCGTACGCGGTGCTGACCAGGATGTCGACCGGGCCGAGGCGGTCCCGTACGGCGCTCACGGCGCTCGTCCAGTCGGCCTCGTCGCTGACATCGCCCACTACGGACAGTGCGGGGTCTCCGCGCGCGGTCAACTCCTCGGCCAGTGGGGCCGGGTCGGCCACGTCGAGCAGCGCGACCGCCGCTCCCTCGGCGGCAAGCCGCCGGGCGATGGCCGCGCCGATCCCACCCATCGCACCGGTGACCAGCGCGTTCTTGCCTTCAAGTCGACGCATAGGCTGATCCACCTGACCCTCGCCTTGATCTCATCTAATCATTAATTACGAAGATATCTTGACAGCCGGCGACGGCCGATGCAACCTTCTCGTCACAGCATTCACATGGACGACACATCGCGCGGTGACGCTACGTGTCGTAAAGGAAGGGACACCTCCGTGAGCGACTTCGACCCCGGTCGCCGGCGATTCCTTGGCCACCTCGGGCTCGCCGGCCTGGGCGCGCTCGGCGCCAGCTCGTTCCTCAGCGCGTGCGCCAGCTCCGCCAGCGGGCCGACGACGAGCAACGGCTCGGGCGCGGTCACCATCCAGTCCAACCTCTCCTCGCCGCAGGCCAAGGCGGCGATGGAGAAGCTGATCGAGACCTTCAACAAGCAGGGCAAGGGCACGGCGAGCCTCAACACGATCGCCTCGGAGACCTTCCGGACCCAGCTGCCGACCTACCTGACCTCGGCCAACCCGCCGGACCTCTACACCTGGTACGCGGGTTCGGTCGCCAACGACTACGCCAGCAAGGACCTGCTGCTGGACGTCTCCGAGGTGTGGAAGTCACTGGACGACTACCCGCAGTCGCTGCGTACCCTCTCCACCGACGCCAGCGGCAAGCAGATCTTCGTGCCGATGAACAACTACTGGTGGGGCTTCTTCTACCGCAAGTCCAACTTCGCCAAGTGGGGCGTGCAGGAGCCGAAGACCTGGACCGAGTTCCTGGCGCTCTGCGAGACGCTGAAGAGCAAGGGCGTCCCGCCGATCGGCATCGGCCTCGGCGACACCCCGTGGGTGGCCTCGGCCTGGTTCGACTACCTGAACATCCGGATCAACGGCGCGCCGTTCCACCGCGAGTTGCTCGCCGGCAAGCAGCGCTTCGACGACCCGAAGGTCAAGGCGGTCTTCACCCGCTGGCGCGAGGCCCTGCCCTACTTCGACCCCAAGGGCAAGGCGTACCCGTTCCAGGAGGCGACCACCGCGCTGCTGGCCGGTAAGACCGGCATGTTCCTGATCGGCACCTTCTTCGCCGACGCCGCTCCCAAGGACGCGCTCGGTGACCTGGACTTCTTCCGGTTCCCGATCATCGACCCGGCGGTGCCGCTGGCCGAGGAGGCGCCGACCGACGGCTTCTTCGCCAGCGCGAAGACCGCCAACCCGACCGGCACCAGGGCCCTGCTCAGCTACCTGGCCGGGGTCGAGGCCCAGGAGGCGTACGTCAAGGCCAGCTCCGGCATCGTGCTGCCGGCCAACCCCAGGGCCAAGGCGTCCGACTCGCCGCTGGTGGTCAAGGGCAAGGCGATGCTGAACGAGGCCAAGGAGCTGACCCAGTTCTTCAACCGCGACTCCAGCGACGCGCTCCAGCCGACCGCGGACACCGCGCTGACCAAGTTCATCGACAAGCCGGACCAGATCGACGCGATCCTGCGGGAGTGGCAGGCCGGCGCCGAGAAGGTCTTCAAGGGCTGACGTGACAGCAACGATCTCCACGACTTCGGTCACCCCCACTCGGCGGCGACGGTCGGCTCGACTGTCGCCGCTGCTGGTGGCGTTCGTCCTGGTGCCGTTCGCGGTCGAGAGCGTCTGGGTCTTCTGGCCGGCGATCCAGGGTTTCTGGTTCTCCCTCACCCGCTGGGACGGGATGACACCGCCGACCTTCGTCGGCACCGACAACTACGTCGAGCTGGCCGGCGACGCCACCTTCCGGGGTGCGTTGCTCAACACGGTGATCTGGCTGGTGCTCTTCGGCGGCCTCTCCGTGCTGGGTGGCTTCGGGATGGCGCTGGTCCTGCAGAAGGAGCGGCGCGGTGTCGGCTTCTACCGGGCCGCGCTGTTCACCCCGGTGGTGTTCTCGCTGGTGGTGACCGCGCTGGTCTGGCGGGTCTTCTACCAGCCCGATGGCATCGCGGACACGCTGCTGCGGGCGGTCGGCCTGGAACAGCTGATCCGGCCCTGGCTCGCCGACCCGCAGACCGCCCTGTACGCGGTGATCCTGCCCGCGCTGTGGCGGCAGATCGGGTACGTGATGGTGCTGTTCCTGGCCGGGTTGAAGGCGATCGACCCGGCGTTGCACGAGGCGGCCCGGATGGACGGCGCCAACTCCTGGCAGCGGCTGTGGCACGTCACCATCCCCCAGATGAAGGGGGTCAACGCCGTGGTGCTTTCGGTCATCGTGATCGACTCGCTGCGCTCGTTCGACATCGTCTGGTCGCTGACCAGGGGCGGGCCGTACCACTCGTCGGAGCTGCTCAGCACCTACATGTACTCGGCCGCGTTCCAGAGCCTGCGGCTGGGCTACGCCTCGGCGATCGCTGTCGTGATCTTCGTGCTCGCGCTGGCCGTCATCCTCGGCTACCTGGTCCGCGCGTTCCGGGAGGAAGCGTCATGAACAAGCTCCGTACCGGGGCCTTCCACACCGGCATGATCCTGCTCTCGCTGCTCTGGCTGGGCCCGGTGCTCTGGGTGGTGGTGATGTCCACCCGGTCGTTCGACGACATCGCCGCGCACGGCGTGGGCAGCCTGCCCCGGTCGTTCACACTGGACACCTACCGGCAGGCGTGGACCGACGGCGGCGAGCTGCGTGCGTTGATCAACAGCATGCTGGTCACCGTCCCGTCGGTGGCGCTGAGCCTGGCGCTGGCCGCGATGGCCGCCTTCGCCCTGAGTCGCTTCCGGATCCCCGGGCGGCGGACGATCCTGCTGCTGATGCTCGCCGGCAACCTGCTCCCACCGCAGATCCTGCTCATCCCGGTGGCCAAGTTCAGTGAGCTGACCGGCCTGTACGACACGCTCTGGGCGCTGATCGCGGTGCAGGTCGGCTTCGGGCTCGGCTTCTACACGTTCGTCCTGCACGGCTTCATGCGGGACCTGCCGGGCGAGATCCAGGAGGCGGCCACCATCGACGGCGCCGGCACCGCGCAGATCTTCACCAGGGTGATGCTGCCGCTGACCCGACCCGCGCTGGCCGCGCTCGGGGCGCTCTCCTTCACCTGGATCTTCAACGACCTGCTCTGGGCGATCACCGTGCTGCGGACCGACGACAACATGCCGGTCACCCCGGCGCTGCTCGCCCTCCAGGGGCAGTTCGTCTCGTCCTGGAACGTCATCGCCGCCGGTACGGTCATCGCGGCCGTCCCCACCGTCGCGGTGTTCCTGCGCTTCCAGCGGCACTTCGTCTCCGGCCTGGCGCTCGGAGCGGTCAAGTGACCGCCGCGACCGGACAGCGCTGGACGCTGCGCGGCACGCGGACCGAGTACACAGTGACCGTGCCCGCGCACGGCCGCTGGCTGGAACTCGTCGCGTGGGGGCCGCACGGCGTCTCCGACGGGCCCTCGCCGGTCGCGTACGACGGCCCGGTCCCGTTCCTCACCGCCGGCGACGCCGCCCCCATCGAGTACGCCACCGACGCCGACCGGCCGTTCACCGCCGCCGATCTGGTGATCGAGACCTCGAACGGGCAGCGCCGGGTGGGCTTCGTGCACACCGACGCGCGGGTCGACGCCGACCAGCGGGAGTTGGCCGTCGAGTTCGCCGACCCGGTGACCGGGCTGCGCGCCACAGTGCACTACCGGGTGCCCGCCGGCACCGACGTGGTGCAGCGGTGGGTCGAGCTGACCAACGACGGCACCGACGCGCTGCGGGTCATCCGGGCCGGATCGGGCGGGTTCTGCGTACCGACGCCGCACGGCGCGCTGCTCAGCCACCAGTGGGGGCAGTGGTCGCAGGAGTTCCAGCTCGCTCACGTCGAGCTGGGCCACGGCGCGTTCAGCATCGGCAGCTCCCAGGGCGTACCCGGGCATCTGCACGTGCCCTGGCTGGCCGTGCGCGACAGCGCGGAGCCGGCCGGCCCGGCGTGGGGGATGGCGCTGGCCTGGACCGGGTCGTGGGAGATCAGCGCCGAGCGGGACACCGGCGGCCTGACCCGGGTCCGCGTCGGCCGTCAACTGGTCGACGGCCCGCTGGAGCTGGCCGCCGGCGAACGGTTGTCCCTGCCGGTGGTCACCGGGGCGTACAGCCCGGACGGCCTGGACGGGCTGGCCCGGGTCTGGCACACCCACCAGCGGTTGCTGGCCGCCGACCGGCTCACCCCCCGCCCTGTGCTCTACAACTCCTGGGAGGCGACCTACTTCGCGGTCGAGGCGCAGAGCCAGCTCGCGCTCGCCCGGATCGCCGCCGAGCTGGGCGTGGAGACGTTCGTCGTGGACGACGGCTGGTTCGTGGGCCGCGACGACGACACCGCCGGGCTTGGCGACTGGACGCCCGACCCGGCGAAGTTCCCGGCCGGGTTCGACACGTTCATCGCCGACGTCCGCGCGCTCGGGCTGAACTTCGGGCTCTGGGTCGAGCCGGAGTGCGTCAACCCGAAGTCCTCCCTGTACGCCGAGCACCCGGACTGGGTCTACTCCGTCGACGGTCGACCGCTCACCCCGGTCCGTAACCAGTACCTGCTCGACCTGGGGCGTCCGGAGGTCGCCGAGTTCGTCCACTCCACAGTCGACGGCCTGCTGCGTCGGTACGACATCGACTACCTGAAGTGGGACTTCAACCGGCCGCGTACCGAACCGGGCCGCTCCGGTGGGGTGGGCCCGGTCGACCTGGACGGCGCGCACGTCGCCAACCTGCACCGGATCTACGAGCGGTTGCGCCGGGACCATCCCGGTGTGCTGATCGAGGCGTGTGCCGGCGGGGGCGCGCGGACCGACCTGGCGATGGCCGCCCGCGCCGACGTCTTCTGGCCCAGCGACAACACCGGTCCACTCGACCGGCTGGCCATCCAGTACGGCTTCCTGCACGCCAACGCCCCACACCTGCTCAGCTCCTGGGTCACCGACGCGCCCGGCCTGTTCGACAGCCGCCCCCGATCACTGGCGTTCCGGTTCGTCCTGGCGATGGCCGGTGTGCTCGGCATCGGCGCTGACATCCGGGCGTGGACCCCCGCCGAACGGGCCGAGGCGGCCGGCTGGGTCGCCCGCTACAAGGAGATCCGGGACGTCGTCACGCGCGGCGAGGTGCACCTGATCGGTGGCCCCGACCAGGCCCGCTGCGCGGTGCAGTACACCGCGCCGGACGAGAACCAGGTGGTCGTCCTGGCCTGGCACACCGGCCGGCTCGACGGCGCCGGGCTGCTTCCGTCCCGCCCGGTCCGGTTGCCCCTGCGCGGCCTCGACCCGGCGGCCCGCTACTCGCACGGCGATCGGCACTACTCCGGCAGCCACCTCGCCGCGGTCGGTCTGCCCGTGCAGTGGAGCGCGACCCACGACGCCGACCTCATCGTGCTGACCCGCGACTGAGATCGGAGCACCACCACCCCCACCCCCGAGGGACAGGAGTACCTCCATGCGCCTGAACCGACAGCTGACCGCTGCCCTGGCCGTGCTCGGCCTGGGCCTGGCCAGCCCGATGCCGGCGATGGCCGGCCCACCCCATGCCGACCCACCGCTGGCCGCCCCATCTCACGGCGACCCGCCGAAGGTAGGCCACGGCCCCGGCCGTCCCGGCCACGCCCCGGCGGCCACCGGCGCCGAGGACCAGGGCGCGCCGACCTTCTTCAACAGCGGGCTCGCCCCGACGCCCTACCAGGGCTGGAACACCTACTTCGGCCTCGGTGGCGACCCCACCGAGGCCGAGGTCAGGTCCGTCACCGACTACATGGTCCACAGTGGCCTGCGGGACGCCGGCTACACCTACGTCTGGATCGACGGCAACTGGGCCGCACCCACCCCGCGCAACGAGGCCGGTCAGCTCGTCGCCGACCCGGCCCGCTTCCCCGGCGGAATGGCCGCGCTGGCCGCGTACATCCACAGCAGAGGGATGAAGGCCGGCATCTACACCGACGCCGGCCCGTACCTGCCGGGGCAGTGTGGGCTCGGCAGCAACGGCCACTACCGGGCGGACATCGCCCAGTTCGCCGGCTGGGGCTTCGACGCGCTCAAGGCCGACTGGCTGTGCGGCCGGGCCGCCGGCCTCGACCCGGAGGCCACCTTCCGTGAGCTGGCCGAGGCGGTACGCCAGTCGCCGCGGCCGATGCTGCTCAACATCTGCAACCCGGTCAGCTCCGACTGGGGTGGCGGTCCGTACACCCCGGAGCAGCTCTCCACCTGGAGCTACACGTACGCGCCCACCATCGCCGACTCCTGGCGGACCTACACGGACGTGGGGCTCACCGACCCGTCCCCGCAGTGGGCGTACCCGTGGGTGCTGCGCAACATGGACGTCAACGCGTACCACCCGGCGGCCACCGGGCCGGGGCACTACAACGACCCGGACTACCTGCTGCCGATGCGCCCGCTGCCCGACGGCGGGTACGAGTTGAGCCTGGAGGAGTCCAAGACGCAGCTCGGCATGTGGGCCATCATGGCCGCGCCGCTGGTGATCGGCTCCGACCCGCGTGGCCTGCCGAAGGAGATGATCTCGGCGCTGACCAACCCGGAGATCATCGCTGTGGACCAGGACCCGCTGGTCCGGCAGGGCGTCAAGGTCGCCGACACCGGCACCGACGCGCAGGTCTGGAGCAAGGTGCTCGCCGGCTCCGGCAAGCGGGCGGTCGCGCTGCTCAACCGGCACGACACCGCCCAACAGATCACCGTGAACTTCGCCGACGTCGCCCTCGGCGGGTCGGTCAGGATCCGTGACCTGTGGTCCCGCTCCACCGTGGACGCACAGCCGGGCACCCCGGGCGTGCAACCGTTCACCGGCTCGTACACCGTCCAGGTGCCGGCGCACGGGGTGGCCATGCTCGGCCTGACCGGCACCGACCAGGTCGCCGGCGCCGACCTCGGTGGCACCGCCAGCGCCAGCCCGACCCTGGTCCGGGTGGACGACACGCACGCCACCGCGTTCGTCCGCGACGCTTCCGGTGCGCTGGCCGTCAACACCCGCACCGGTACGACGTGGGGCACGCACTGGACCTCGCTCGGCGGCCCGGTCGGCGGCCGGATCCTCGGCCAGCCGGCGGCGTACGGCTCCGCCGACGGGCGGCTCGACGTCTTCGTCCGCGGCACCGACAACGCCGCCTGGCAGCGCAGCTACGTCGCCGGCAGGTGGGGACCGTGGCGCAGCCTCGGTGGCACGCTGACCGACGCGCCGACGGTGGCCTGGACCAACCCGACGCAGTGGACGCTTGTCGCCCGCGGTGCCGACGGCAAGCTCTGGTCGCGTACGCCGAACGCCGGCTGGACCGGCGTCGGGGCTCCTGAGAACCGGCCGTTCTACGGTCGGCCGAGCGCTGTCGTCGACGACGCCGGCGTGCTGCACGTGGCGGTCCGTAGCCGCACCGACGAGGTGTGGTGGAGCAGCCGGACCGGCACCACCTGGTCGGCTTGGACCAACCTGGGCGGCACCACCAGCGGCAGCCCGACCCTGCTCGCCACCTCCGGCCGGGTCTACCTGTTCGCGCTGGCCGCCGACAACAGGCTCTGGCAGCGCAACCTGGCCGACGGCGCCTGGGGTGGCTGGTTCCGGCGCGGTGAGTTCGCGACCGACGCGTTCCGGGGTGCGCCCGGAGCCGCCGCCGGTGCCAACGGCAGCGCCTGGCTGGCGGTACGCGGCGTCGATGACCGGGTGCACCAGGTCACCCTCTGATCCACTGTGGCGGGCCGTCGACCTGACGGCCCGCCACCCCGCCAGCGAGCCTGGCTCAGGCCGCGACGAGCTCCCGGCATCGGCGCAGGGTGGCCTGGGCCAGCGGCGCGTCCCGGCCCGCGAGCCCGGCCTCCAGCTCGGCCACCGCTCCTGCGGCCCGACCCGGATCACCGGCTGCGGATGCCGCCTCGGCCAGCACCAACACGGCCTCGGCGGCCCATGCCAGGATGCCCTTTCCGCGTACCAGCGACAGCGCCTCCGCCGCGTGCCGGACGGCCTCGTCCGGACGCCCGGCCACTGTGAGCCGGGCCAGCGCCGAGAGCGCCTGCACCAGTGGCCAGATCGCACCGACCCGCCGGGCGTCGGCCACCACCTCCCGCAGCGCCCGTTCGGCCGATTCCACCTGGTCGTGCCTGGCGCCTGCGGTGCCGGCGGTACGGGCCAGCACGGTCGCCAGTTCGACCCGCGCGTCCAGCAGGGTGACCGGCATCCGCTCGGCGTTGGCGACCAGCCGGCCGAGCCGCTCGGCGAGCCCGTCCAGTCGGCCGGCGGCCCGGTCCAGCGACAGTTCGGTCGCCTCCACCAGGGACGTCAGCCGCTCGTACCCGGTCTCGTCGACCAGGGCCCGACCGGCCGCCAGCAACGCTTCGGCCTGCTCCGGGTGACCGGCGTGCAGCGCGCCCTGCGCCCAGTTCAGGCAGGCTCGCGCGTGTTCGCGGGGCCGGTCGGCCAGTTCGGCGGACGCGCGCAGCTCGGAGATGATCGCCCAGGCCGCGGGGTCGCCCAGCTCCAGCAGCAGCGAGGCTCGGGCGATGCGGACCGCGAGGTGCGCCGCCGGATCCCCGCTGGCCGCGGCGGCGGTCTCCGCCTCCGCGCAGCGGGCGAGGTGGTCGTCGACGTGCCGGCCGACGACGGTGTCTGGGGCCGCCAGCACCGCGAGCGCCGGGGCCTTGCGGCGCGGCGCGCGCAGGTACGGCACGGCACGCTCGATCTCGGTGTACCCGCGCAGCGCCTCGCCCTGCTGGCGCAGCATCCGCCCGAGCACCAGACCCAGCTCACCTCGGGCGCCCGGCGGCAACCGTCGGTCGGCGAGCAGCCGTTCCAGCACCGGGATCGCCTCGGCCTGGCTGAGTCCGTCGATGGCCGACCGGCCCAACTTGGCGGCGAGCCGAACCCGTACCGGCCGGGGCAGCTCGGCGATGTCCATCGTCTGGAGCAGGAAACTGGCGGCGGTCGCGTCGTCGCCGCGCTCGGTGGCCAGGTCGGCGGCCGCCTCGGCGTTACGGACGAAGTCGGCCCCGCTGCCGGCCCGACGGTAGTGGTGCGCCAGTTGGGCCACCGGCCTCGGCAGCTCCTGCTCCAACACCCGTGCCACCCGCAGGTGCAGCCACTCCCGGCTCTCCCGGGGCACCAGGTCGTACACCACCTGTCGGGCCAGGTCGTGCCGGAACCGCAGGCCGTCCCCGGCGTCGTGCAGCAGGCCCGCCCGGTGCGCGGCGGTCAACGCCGCGCCGATCGCCACCCGGTCCAGGCTGAGCACCGAGGCGAGGATGCGCTGATCGGGTGTCATCCCCAGTACGGCCGCCGCGCCGAGCACCTCCCGGATGGCCTCATCGAGCGGGCGCAGCCGCCAGAGCAGCACGTCACGCAGGACGAACGGGACACTGTCGTCGGCCAACGGGTCGCCGCCCCGCTCGGCGAGCGTCCGCAGCACCTCCTCGACCACGAACGGGATGCCGGCGGTGCGGTCGAGCAGGGTGGCGGTCAGCTGCTGCGGCGGATCATCGAGGCGCAGGGTGCGGGCCGCCAGCCGGCGTACGTCGTCGGCGTCCAGCGGGCTGAGCGCAACGCGCGTGACGCTCCACGGGGGAGTCCGCGCCAGGGCGTCGTGGATCGGCGTACTGCTCCCCGGCGTCGCCGTACGCGCGGTCAGCACCACGGCCAGCCCTTCCACCGGGTGGGTGCTCAGGTAGGCGAGGAGTTCGCAGGTCGCCGGGTCCGCCCAGTGCAGATCCTCCAGCAGCAGCGTGGCCGGACTCAGCGCGGCGAGCACCGCCGCGACGGCGCGGAGCAGGCGATGTCGCTCGGCCGCCGGGTCGGTCAACGGGGGCGGCGCGTCCGGCAGTACGTCGGCCAGTTCGGGCAGCAGTGGCGCGAGGGCGCCCGCCACCGGGTTGAGCGGACCGAGTCGGTCGGCTCCGCCCCGGATCGCGTCCAGCAGCACGCCGAGTGGGAAGGGCTCGGGCACGTCGTCGCACTCGCCGATGAGGTGCTGCCCGGGGAGTTCGGCGAGCAGTTCGGCGACGAGTCGGCTCTTGCCGATCCCGGGCTCACCCTCCAGCAGGATCAGGCAGGGCGGGGTTGCGACGAGCTGGCGTAACTGGGCCAGCTCCGTCGCCCGGCCGACGAACTCGACGGGCCCGCGCAGACGTTCGGGGCGGACGGGAGTTGGGCTCCCGCCGCCCCGTGTCTTGTCCTCGCCGCCGTCGATCACCGTGGGCCGAGCAGATCACCTCTGCCCGGCGCGACGGCGGGCCGGCGGACCGGCGGTGACCTGGGTCACATGCCGGCCTGCCGGCCCGTCGCCACGGTCAGGACTGGACGGTGACCGGCACGGTCTTCAGCGAGCCGTCACCGTTGCGGAACTCCAGCACCCCGAGGTAGCGCTGGCCGGGGGCGAGACCGAACCAGCGCACCGTCAGGTTCGCCGTCGCGCCCGGCCGCACGCTGCGCTGCTTCGGGTCGATGGTGAACCGGCCGGTGGAGGTACCCGCCGCGCCCGGCAGGTAGCTGGTCACTGTGTACGCGTTCGCGCCGTCCTTGATGTTCTCGGTGAACTCCTGCTCGACGACCACGATGTAGTCACCGGCACCCTCCGGCAGAGTCACCTTGGCGCCGTCCCGGCCGCTGGCCGTGGCGGTGACGAACTTGCCGAACTTGTCATAGACGTTGAGGCTGAACTCGGTGCACTCCATCACCCCCTCTTCGTCGTCCCAGTCGATGTGGGAGCAGGTGGGCCGCTCCGACGTCACCTGGACGAGCGGGCTGCGGGTCCCGGCCGGCACGTGCAGGGTGGTCCTGCTGATCGACGCCGGCAGTGGCACCGGCAGGTTGTTCGACGTGCTCCAGTCCCAGCTCGGCCCGTCGCCCTTGAGGGTGACCACGTTGCTGGTGCCCGAGGTGAGGCCGGAGAGCTGGGAGATCAGCTGACCCTGGTAGCCGACCTCGGCGGCGATCCGCACGCTGCCGAAGGTGCCCTTGCCGGTGATGGTGTCGGGGGCGACCAACCCGGAGTTGCGCACGACCAGCGGGCTGCGTACCGCGTGCTTGTGCTGGTCGCGCCAGGTCAACGAGCCGTCGGCCCAGGTGTCGAACGCACCACCGGTGTTGGTGATCTCAACGGTGAAGCGGGCGCTCCTGCCCGGACGGATCTGCAGCTTCTTCGGGGTGACTTTGACCTGGTAGCCCGGCGGGGCCTGCACCGACGAGGAGTAGGTGCTGGTCTTGTCGCTGACGTTGGTGACCGTGCGGGTCACGCTCTGCTTGCCCACCATCCGGCCCAGCGAGATGGACGGGTAGTTGAGCTGTGCCGTCTCGATCGCGCCGATCGTGGCGCAGCCGTCCAGGTCGCCGAGCCCGTAGTCGCCGCCACGGTCGGCGGAAACCCCGCACAGGTACTGGATCCAGTCCTGCTGGTTGGAGTCGTAGACCAGGCCCGGGTCGAAGGCGCTGCCCGGCTCGACCTGGCCGGCGCCGTAGTTCAGCGGAGTCGCGTCGTACGTGCCGATCTTGATCGGGTTGCCCTTGTCGGTCTTGTCCACCGCGCTGGTCATCAGCGCCGAGCGGACCGCCGCCGGCGACCAGCCGGGGTGCTTGGCCAGCAGCAGGGCGGCGATACCGGCGATGTGCGGCGCCGCCATTGAGGTGCCCGACTCCAGTGCGAAGTCGTTGCCGCCGATGGACGGGGAGAACGCGGCGACGATGTCCTGGCCGGGCGCGCTGATGTCCGGCTTGAGCAGCTCACCGGCGTTCAGGTTCGACGGGCCCGCCGAGGAGAACGCGGCGACCGTCGGCGCCTCGACCGTCTCCAGCTTGCTCGGCGAGATGGTCGCCGTGGCGTTGCCAGTGGCGACGTACGCGGTGACCGTGGCCAGGTCGACCTCGTTGATGTGCACGGTCGGCACAGCCTGCACGTCGGCGTTCAGGGAGTTCAGCTCGTCGTTGTACAGCACCATGCCGACGCCGCCGGCCCGCGCCACCTCGATGCTCTTGTCGGTACGCGGGATCTCGCCCCGCAGGCACAGCACGATAGCGCCCTTGACCTTGGCCGGATTCAACGTGTCGTCGGCGCAGAGGCCGGCGCCATACGCGCCGTCCGGGTCGATCGCGCTGTCCTTCGCGAAGACCAGTCGGGCCGGCCCGACACCGGTCTCGCCCATGCCCACGCCGGCGATGGTGGTGCCGTTGCCGAGGCTGAGCTTCCGGGTGTTCTGCCGGTCGGTAGTGCTCGCGGCCACAGTGGTCAGCCAGGGCGTCGAGTTGTCGACGGTGTTGGCGAACGGGCCGGAGTTGCCGGCGGCGGCGGCGACGAACACCCCGGCGGCGGCAGCGTTGAAGAACGTCGCGTCGACCGCCCCGAACCGCTCGGTGTCGTCACCGATCGAGTAGTTGATCACGTCGACGCCGTCCGCGACCGCGTCGTCGATGGCGTGCACGATGTCGATGTCGGTACCGGTCGCGCCGCCCGCACCGTTGTCGTACAGCGCCTTGTAGATCGCCAACCGCGCGGCCGGCGCCATGCCGGAGATCATGCCCAGATCCTGGGTGCCCGACGTGGCCCGCACGCCGTGGATGCCGGCCGCGGTGCTGGCCGTGTGGGTGCCGTGGCCGTTGCGGTCGCGCGGCGAGGAGTAGTCGTCCGGGAACGCGTCGGCGATCCCGCTGTCGTTGTACCAGCGCGCCCCGATCACCTTGTTGTTGCAGGTGACCGGCGCCTCGACGCCGACGTCGCAGGTGCCCTTCCACTTGGCGTCGATGATGGCCTGGTCGGGGCGCGGACTGGGCAGCGGCGCGAAGCTCGCGCTCTCCGGCCAGTAACCGCTGTCGATGACCCCGATGATCACGCCCTCACCCGCGTGGGAGTCTCCGCCGAACTCCTTGTCCCACACCCCGCCCTTGCCGGTCAGGCCCAGGTAGTCGGGGGTGTGTGAGGTGGCGGCGTGCACCTTCTGGCTCTCGTACACCGCTCGGACACCCTTGGTGGCGCGCAGCCGGGCGGCCTGCGGCCCGGTCAGGTCGGCGGCGAAGCCGTTGAACGCGGTCTCCATGGTCACGCGGGTGCGGTCGGCTGACACGCCGACGTGGTCCAGCACCGACTTGCGCTGCTGGCGCAGGTGATCCCGGTACGCGTTGGCGTTCCCGGACGTGCGGTTCAGCTTGGCCCCGTCGGCCGGCTTGGTCGCCGCGATCCCGGGAACGCCGCCGGTGTAGGTGGCCAGCGGCTCCTCGGCGAGCTGGACGAGGTAGCGGGCGGTTGGCCCACTACCGGCCGGCGCGGCGGTGGCGCTGGCGGGCAGGCTGGTCAGGCCGGCCGCGGTCAGCGCCACGGCGGCCAGCATGCTGACCCCGTACCTGGCCCGTCCGGTCCGATGTGTGTTCGGTTGTGGCACGTCGTTGCCTCCACGTTCGGTGCCGGCCGCCACGACTGATGACGGTGGCCGAAACCTAGGATCGGTACGGATCATCGAGAAGCACCCGTAACCCGGCTGTCATCTTGGAAACAAGCTCGTAACACAACGGGTACTTTGCGCGTCATTTAGGAGCGCCGACTTGGGGGATCCATGCCATTTGGTCGGTTGCCCGTGCCATCGGTCGAGTCGGCCTTCGTGGTCATCGACGCCCAGGGCTCCGGCTGCCTGTCCTATGCGGTCGGAGAGGCGGGCCACCGCTGGCTCGTCAAGACCGCTACCACCGTCGAGGGCCGAGCATCCCTCGACCGGGCCTGCGCGGTGCACGCGGCAGTCCGCCATCCGGCCATCGTCCGTCCGACCTGGACGATCCACAGCGCGGCTGGTCCAACCCTCGTCTACCCCTGGTACGACGGCACCGTCTTGAACCACGCCACTGTGCACGGCGCGGACCGCGGCGCGCTGACCAGATTCCAGCGCCTGCCGGTCCCGCAGGTCGAGGTGGCGCTCGACGCGATCCTCGACGCCCACCTGGCTGTCCGCGCCGCCGGCCTGGTCGCGGTCGACCTCTACGACGGCTGCTTCCTGTACGACTTTGCCGCCAGCCGGATGCGGCTGATCGATCTCGACGAGTACCGACGCAGTCCGTTCGTGCTTGCGACAGATCGGCTGCCAGGTTCACGCCGCTACATGGCCCCGGAGGAGTTCGCCCGCGGTGCCGTCATCGACGAGCGGGCCACCGTGCAATCTCGGCCGCACCCTGCACCACCTACTCGACTCGCCAGCGAGCCGGCGGGGTCCTCCGGACGACCGGCGGAACTCACCACAGGCTTGGCGGCGAAACGGCGACCAGCGCCGGGTCCTGGAACGAGCGACGAGGCAGCCGCCGGCCGCCCGGTACCCCAACGTGCCAGCACTGGTCCGCGCCTGGCGGCTGGCGACACCCT
Source organism: Micromonospora sp. NPDC051227 (assembly GCF_044455385.1). Taxonomy (NCBI): domain Bacteria; kingdom Bacillati; phylum Actinomycetota; class Actinomycetes; order Micromonosporales; family Micromonosporaceae; genus Micromonospora; species Micromonospora sp. NPDC051227. The sequence continues at coordinate 731,955 of NZ_JBITET010000002.1, read as the reverse complement.
GAACCGGGCAGTGGCGCGTCCTCGCAGACATGGGCCAGGCAAGCAGTCACGTCGGGGTTTGCGGGCATACGACCGGCGCCTCCCGGCGTCGCCGAGCAGCGCTGCGTGCCGTCGGCGCCTTGCGCGCGGGCTGTGCCGCGGCCGTCGATCTCGCGGACCAGGGTCAGCTTCACGGCGGCGAGGCGTTGCTCGAGGCGGTGCGCGGCGTCGAGCGCGGCGATCAGGTCGTGCTCCGAAAGGGCCCAGGCGGCGGCGTCGACGCAGGCGGCGATCGCGTCGTCTGCCTGCGTCAACTCCTCGACCACGACCCGAGACTAGAACACGTGTACGACATCTTCAGTCGTCATGATCGATTGACTAGGCGCGGTCGACGGTGAGCTGGAATGCCGCGCTGCGGCCGGAGGGGCTGCTGGCGGTGTCGCCCCGAAGCGTGGTCGTGATCCGGGGTGTCAGTCGCGGCGGATGAGGCCCGGGCCGGCGGTGATGTCGATGTCGCCGTCCGCGATTTCGTGGCCGGCGGCGCAGCGGAGCACCGCGCGGATGGGCTCGCCGCAGTCGTGGTGGGTGGCGACGACGGAGGGGCCGGTGTCGGTGGCGGCCCAGGTGTCGCCCCAGTTGCGTAGTGCGGTGATGACGGGCAGGAGTTCGCGGCCCTTGCGGGTGAGTTGGTACTCGTGGCGGGTGCGCTGCCCGGGCTCCCGGTAGGGGATTCGTTCGAGCAGCCCGGCGGCGACCATCTCCTTGAGGCGGGCGGCCATGGCGGGCTCGCCGACGCCTACCCGGCGGACGAAGTCGTCGAAGCGGCGCGTGCCGAGCAGGGCCTCGCGCATGATCAGGACCGTCGACCTGCTGCCCACGATGTCCATCGCCCGGGCCACCGAGCAGTTTTCGCTCGTCCAGGAATCGCGGTCGTCTCGTAGGTCCTCCATGCCGTCCAGCGTACCTGACTTGCGTGAAGGCTAGCCAGGTGCTTCACTGGGTCGAGCTGACTTCAGCATACGCAAGTCAGACCACCAGCCTGAAGGATCTTCAGTGACCACCAGCGCCGCAACACCGACCCCACCCGAGGCAGCAGCACCCGGACCGGCCGCCGCCGGCCGCTCGTCCTTGCGCGGCTCCCGCCCGGTGACCCTGATCGCCATGTGCCTGGGCGCGATGATCACGTTCCTGCAGATCACCGCGACGGTCTCCGCGTTGACCACGATCCAGCAGGACCTGCGGGTCGACCCCACCACTCTGGTCTGGATCCCCAGCGCCTACACCCTGATGGTGGCCAGCGTCGTGCTCTCTGCGGCCACCCTGGGCACCCGTTACGGGCGCAAGCGCATGTTCGCCGCCGGGGTCATCGCGATGATCGTCGGCGCAGCCGTCGTGGCCAGCGCTCCGACGGTCGGCTGGGTGATCGTCGGGCAGTTGGTCGCCGGCCTCGGCGGGGCCCTGATCCTGCCGAACAGCCTGGCGATCCTCGGCGCGACCTTCACCGATCCGCACCGCCGGACCGAGGTCATCACAGCGTGGTCGGCGGCCTCCGGCATCGGCCTCGCGATCGGCCCGCTCATCGCCGGCACCCTGCTGCGGCACCACCAGTGGCACAGCGTCTACCTGTCGACGATCGCGCTGGGTCTGGTCACCCTCGTCGTCGCCACCGTCGGGGTGGCCGAGTCCCGGCCGAGCGCCGCCCGACTCGACGTGCCCGGCCTGCTACTGGGCACCGTCGCCATCGCGGCGGCCGTCTACGCGCTGATCCAGGGTGGCAAGGTCGGCTACACCAACCCGGTGGTGTCGACGGCCTGGGTCGTCGCGGTCGTCGCACTTGTCGCGTTCGTGCTGGTCGAGCTGCGGGCCAGCGCGCCAATGCTCGACGTGCGGCTGTTCCGGTCCGCGTCGTTCAGCGCCGTCATGGTCGTCGGCGCGGTGTCGCTGTTCGGTTTCACCGGCGTGGCGATCCTGCTGGTCCTCTTCCACGAACGTGCCCAGGCGCTCAGCCCGCTGGACACCGGCTGGCGCATGCTGGTGCTCTTCGGCGCGTACGTACTGGTCGCCTTCGGTGCCGGGCGCGCGATTCGTCGTACCGGATTCAAGGCGCCGCTGACCCTCGGCCTGGTCCTCGGTGCGATGGCCAGCTTCGCGCTGGCGAACCAGGGGCCGACCACGTCGTTCGGTCACCGCTGGGCGCTGTTCGCGCTGTTCGGCGCGGCCAGCGGTTTGGTGGTGGCCCCGGCGACGGCCGCCGCGTTGGCCAGCGTCGTGCCCGCCCAGGCCGGGATGGCCTCCGGGGCGGTCAACGCCGCCCGCCAGGTCGGCTCGGTGCTCGGCTCGTCAGTGCTCGGCACGCTCCTCACCACCACGATGGTCGCCGACCTGCCGGGCCGGCTCGCCGCGCACCAGATCGGCGAACCCACCCGTACCGCCGTGCAGGCGGCGGTGGCCTCCGGCGCCAACGGCGGCCAACCGCTGCCCGACCCGGTCCGGGCGGCGATCGCGGAGGCACTGACCTCCGGTGTCCAGGCCGGGTTGCGGGTCAACGGCGTCGTCTTCCTCGTCACCGCCGTGCTGGCGCTCACCCTGATCCGCAACCGGCCGCACCAGCACTAGCTACGAAGCCAGCGCGTCCAGTTCCTCGATGGCGTCGGTCGGCAGTTTCAGGTCGGCCGCCGCCGTGTTCTCCCGCAGGTGCGCCACGCTGGAGGTGCCGGGGATCAGCACGGTGGTGGGGGAGCGCTGGAGCAGCCAGGCGAGGGCGACCTGCTGCGGTGAGGCACCCAGTCGGGCGGCCACGCCGTCGAGCGTGTCGGACTGCAACGGCGTGAACCCGCCGAGCGGGAAGAACGCCGCGAACGCGATGTTCTCCTCCGCGCACCGGTCGACCAGGGCGTCGTCCTGCCGGTTGGCGACGTTGTAGAGGTTCTGCACGGTGACCACCGGTGCAATGGCCTGGGCCTCGGTGAGCTGGTCGAGTGTGACGTTGCTGAGCCCGAGGTGCCGGATCAGACCCTCCTGGCGCAGCTCCGCCAGGGCGGCGAACTGTGCACCGAGCGGCTCGCCGCTGGTGCCCTCCGCGACGCCTACCCGCAGGTTGACCACGTCGAGCACGTCCAGGCCGAGGTGTTCCAGGTTCTCCCGGACCTGGGCCTTGAGGTCGTCCGGCTCCTGAGCCGGGATCCAGGAGCGGTCGGCGCCGCGGCGCGCGCCGACCTTGGTGACCAGGTGCAAACCCTGGGGGTACGGGTGGAGCGCCTCGCGGATCAGTTCGTTGACCACGACGGGCCCGTAGAAGTCGCTGGTGTCGATGTGCCGGACGCCCAGGTCGACGGCCTCGCGGAGTACGGCGAGCGCCTGCTCGCGGTCGCGGGGCGGGCCGAAGACACCCGGGCCGGCCAACTGCATCGCCCCGTAGCCCATTCGGCTCAGGGTGAGGCCGTCGGCGGGGGTGAAGGCGCCGCCGGGAAGGTTCTCGCTCATCTCATCCTCTGCTCGTTGTCGTCGTGACATCTGGGCCGCTTGGAACCGGCCCTTCGACGACTGTCCGCCGACATTCGCCGGGGCGGCAGGGCGAGCTGTTCCTGGTAGTGACACAGCCAGTCACCGGGCCGCCCGGCGATCTACCGTCGGTGGCATGGACGCAACGAACCCGCTCGGCGAATTCCTGCGCGCCCGCCGGGAGCAGACCCGGCCCGAGGACGTCGGGCTCGGCCCGGGCGTTGGCCTGCGCCGGGTGCCGGGGCTGCGGCGTGAGGAGGTGGCGATGCTGGCCGGTATCAGCGCCGACTACTACCTCCGATTGGAGCAGGGGCGCGAGCGGCACCCTTCGGTGCAGGTTCTCGATGCCCTCGCCGGGGTGCTGCGGCTGGACCCGGAGGCGACCGCGTACATGATCGGGTTGAGCCGCGCGCGGTCGCGCCGGGCGGCCCGGCCGGCCGCCGAGCGGGTCCCGGCCAGCATCCTGCACCTGCTGCGGCAGCTCTCCATGCCGGCCTTCGTGCAGAATCGCTACCTCGACATTTTGGCGTCGAACCCGATGGCGAGGACCCTGTCGCCGAATCTCGCCCCGGGCGCCAACCGACTCCGCGCGGTGTTCCTGGACCCGGCCGAGCGGGAGCTGTTCCGCGACTGGCGGCAGGCGATGCAGAGCGTGGTGGGGCAGATGCGTGCCGACTCGGGCGGTGCCACCGACGACCCACGGTTGACGGCACTGGTGGGGGAGTTGTCACTCAAGAGCGACTGCTTTCGGCAACTGTGGGCGCGCCACGAGGTGCGTCGACGGGAGGGCGTGGTCAGCCGGCTGCACTACCCCGAGGTGGGCGACCTGGACCTGTACTGCGACAAGCTCGCGGTGGCGGGCGCCGACGGGCAGCTGCTGGTGATCTACCACGCCGAGCCCGGTACGGAGTCCGCCCGCTCCTTGGCGTTGCTCGGCTCGATCGCCGCCAGCAGTGCCGACGACGTGCCGGACAGCCTCCGACCCGGCGACCCGGCCCGCCTCCATCCGCTGGAGTGACCAGGTCAGGGCCGTTGCGGGGTCGCCTGGGTGGGGATGTGCTCGTAGCGTTTGCGCATGGTCTCGCTGGCGGCCGGGCCGGCGGCGAACACGAAGTCGGCGTCGTCGAGCGGGCGCCCGCTGTTGCGGTCCACGATCACCGGGTCGGCCTCCAGTCCGGTGGTCCGGTCGACGAGGATCATGCTGCGCTCGCTCGGATCGAGGCGTGAGTTACCCCAGGCGGCGAGGGCGACGACGACGGGACGCAGGCTGCGGCCGAGGTCGGTGAGGACGTACTCGTAGCGGTCGGGCCTGGTCTGGTAACGGCGACGTTCGAGCAACCCCTGACCGGTGAGGGTCTTGAGTCGGCTGGTCAGGATGCTGGACGAGACGCCCAGGTTGGCCTGGAACTGGTCGAACCGGGTGTAGCCGTCGAACGCGTCGTGCAGGATCAACAGCGTCCACCACTCGCCCACATGGCCCAGCGCGCTGGACAGCGGGCATTCGCGGTCCTCCAAGCGGATCTTCCCGGCCACAACTGTGCCCTCTCCCGAGTAGGTGCTAGTGTCGAAGTTAGTAGGTGCTATTTCAAAAGTAACTGTACGACGTCCTGGTGGCGTGCGCCTCCTGCTGCCCAGCGACGTCCGGAAGGGGCTCCAGCCGTGACCGTCACCCAGGCCGCACCGGCCATCATCCGCCGCTACTTCGAGCTCGCCGGCCGGCCCGACTCCGAGGACTACTTCGCCCTCTTCGCCGAGGACGCCGTGGTCGAGGACGAGTCGACCGAGCACCGGGGCATCGAGGCCATCCGCGCGTGGCGTCGCGCCGTGCCGCTGGTGTCGTACGAGATCACCGACGTCGAGGACACTCCCGCCGGCACCGTCGTGACCGCGACGATCACGGGCGACTTTCCCGGCAGCCCGTTCGCCGGCCTCCGTTACCGCTTCAGCGACTACGACGACACCGCTATCCGGCAGCTGCGAATCGCGCCCTGACGGCCCGCATCGCCCCCTGACGGCCCGCATCGCCCCCCTGGCGACCGCATAGCCCCCGGCCGACCGCGTCGCGCGCTGGCGGCAGGGCGCGCTTGTCGACATCCACGCCCTGGCCCCGCCTTGGCCTGCGGGTCATCGGCACCGCCGCCGAACGGCACCACGCCGGGCTGCGCGAACTCGGCGTCGAACCGCTCGACCACCGCGACCCGGACATGGCCGCGCGGGTCCGCGAGCTGTCGCCGGGTGGCGTCGACGCCGTCTTCGACCCGGTCGCCGGCCCGGGCGTACGCACCTCGTACGCCCTGCTCGGCTCCGGCGGCAAGCTGGTCGTCTACGGCAACGCCGCCGCCGTGGGCACTGGGCGGTCGGTCGTGTGGGTCTTCGTGAAGCTGCTGACCCGCCTCTACGCCTGGAACGCGCTGCCCAACGCCACCGGGCCGGCTTCTACAACTTCTGGGCCGGCCAGCTCACCCGCCGCGCCGCGTTCCGCCGTCGCCTGCGTACCGACCTCGGCATCGTCCTCGACCTGCTGCGGCAGGGAGTGATCGTGCCGCAGATCGCCGCCCGCTACCCGCTCAGCGGGGTCTCCGCGGCACTGGTGTTCGCCGAGAACCGCAGCCGGGCGGGCAAGGTGGTGCTGGAGCCCTGACCTCCGGCCGGTCCAGGGCGCTGGTGCGGCGGGCCGCCGCGAGGGCGTACGGTGAACATGTCGCCCGGGGGACCCCGGTGGCCGCCAGATGCCGTCGCCACCAGCCCGCCAGGGCGTTACCGCTCATCTTCTGCATCGCCTCGACGTACCGGTCGTGTCGGCTGATCGCGGACCGCGTCCCGACCGACCGGCCGCCGCGTCGCCAACCTCCGGCGATCGGTTGCCCGACGCGCGCACTCGGGTTCACCCTCCGTGCAAATTGTTCCGAACGTTTAATTAGGGGAGTACCAGATGAGGATCGCCAGGGACCGGATCGTCGCCGCACTTCGCGACCGGGGTCAGTTGGCCCGGGCCGCCTGGGTCGAGCGCGAACTGCCCGAGCAGGTGGACCCGGCCAAGCACTCTGGGCTGCTCGCCACCCTGGATCTCAACCCAGCGGATCTCGTCGACGCGCCATCCCAGTGAGGGTGGCGCTGCTCGGGCCGGTCGCCAGCGGCTCGTGATCACGACGCGCCGTTACGGCGCGGAGGCGACTCGGTGGACGCCGGGTGCGCGGCGGGCGAGGTAGCCTCACCGCTCGCACTACGTGCTCCTGCGATTGGGTAGGACAGGGGAGGTGGAGCATGGCCGACATCGGCGAGGTGGTGCGTTGGTTGCAGCTCAACGCACCCCGGGGTGGCCCGGACGAGGTGTCGCAACTGGTCGCCCGTGCGGCGCCCACGATCGATGCCAGCGAGATCGTGATCTATCTGGCCGACTACACGCAGACCCTCCTCGTGCCGCTGCTCGGTGCGGGTCTCGACCGGGACCAGTTGCCGATCGAGACGACGCTCGCCGGCCGGGCCTTCACCACCCTCGACATCCAGCGCGCGCCCGACAACCCGGACCGGGTGTGGGTGCCACTGCTACTCGGGTGTGAGCGGATGGGCGTGCTGGAGATCGTCTCCCCGGCCGCCGCCGACGAGACGATGGACGCTCCGGCCTGGGAGGTGGCGGTCAACGTCGCCCAGATCCTGGTCAACCGCCGGCTCTACGGTGACGTGGTCGAGCGGATGCGGCGGCGGATGCCGATGCAGGTCGCGGCCGAGATCGTTTGGGGCCTGCTTCCGCCGCTGACCTTCGCCACCGACGACCTGGTGGTCACCGCCATCCTCGAACCGTGCTACGACGTCGGCGGCGACATCTTCGACTACGCGTTGAACGACGACGTGCTCAGCGTCGGTCTCTTCGACACCTGCGGTCACGGCATCAAGGCGAGCACCCTGGCCTCGCTGGTGGTCAGCGCGTACCGCAATGCCCGTCGGTGTGGCCTCGACCTGGTCGACACCGCGATCAGCATCGACCGGTGGGTTCGGTCCGAGCACCCGAACTTCTTCGCGACCGGGTTGCTCATCGAGTTGGACCGCCAGACCGGCCGGCTCAGCATGATCAACGCGGGGCATCCAGGTGCGATGTTGCTGCGCGACGGCAAGGCCATCCGAGAGCTCCCCGGGCCGACCGCGTTGCCCCTCGGCCTGGGCCACCTGACTCCCCGTCGACCGCGGGTACACGTCGAGGACCTGCACCCGGGCGACCGAATCCTCGCCTACACCGACGGCATCACCGACGCCCGTAGCGCCGAGGGGGAGCAGTTCGGGCTGGACCGGCTCGTCGACTTCGTCAACCGCGCCCTGAACGACGGGTTGCCCAGCCCGGAGACGATGCGTCGCCTGGTTCGCGCGGTCGTCGGCTACCAGGACGACCAGCTCGACGACGACGCGACGGCCCTCTTCGTGGAGTGGCGGCCTCCGCATCTGCCGCTCGCGCACCTCCGCGACCTCGCCGCGCTCCGACAGTGACCGCGCGCAGCCGCGCCTCGGGCCCCCGAGCGCGCGCAGTGGGATTTTGCACTCACAGTGCACTTGTCTCCGATTGCGAGGCTGTCTAGCGTCACCTCATGGCTGACTCATGGACCTTCGCCGTGGCGCGTGACGACCTCGGGCGGACCACGCTCGTCGATGGCTCCACCCCCGCCCTGGCCGACGGCGAGGCGTTGCTGCGCGTGGACCGCGTCGGCGTCACCGCCAACAACGTGACCTACGCGGTGCTCGGCGACTCGATGCGGTACTGGCAGTTCTTTCCGCCGGCGGCCCAGGGGCTCGGGCCGCAGTGGGGGCTGCCGCCGCTCTGGGGTTTCGCCGAGGTGGTCGCCTCGGCGGCGGCCGGTGTCGAGGTGGGGCAACGAATCTACGGCTACCTCCCGCCCGCCGGTCACCTCGTGGTGCGGCCGGACCGGGTGGACGCGGCCGGGTTCCGCGAGGCGAGCCCGCACCGGGCCGAGCTGCCGTCGCCGTACAACGCGTACCGGTCGACCACCGGCGACCCGGCGTACCAGCGCGACCAGGAGGATCTGCTGATCCTGTTCCGGCCGCTGTTCTTCACCTCGTTCATGCTGGCCGACCAGGTTGTCGACAACGACTTCCACGGTGCCGAGGCGTTGCTGGTGTCGTCGGCGTCGAGCAAGACCGCGTACGCCGCCGCGTTCGAGCTGCACCGGCGCGGGCCGCGCCTGGTCGGTCTCACCTCACCTGGCAACCTGGCGTTCACCCGGTCGCTCGGCTGCTACGACGAGGTCGTGTCGTACGACGACATCGACACCCTCGACGTGGTCCCGACCGTCTACCTCGACCTGTCCGGCGCGCCCACGACCCGTGCCGCCCTGCGTCGGCGTCTCGGCGACCGGCTGGTCCGGGACGTCGCGGTCGGGCTCACCAACCAGACGCCGAACGCCGACGCCGCCGAGGAGGTGTTCTTCGCGCCGGTGCAGATGCGCAAGCGCAGCCACGACTGGGGCCGCGACGGCCTCGACCAGCGGTTCACCGAGGCCTGGCAACGCTTCGCCGCTGTGGTGAGCGGGTGGCTGGACGTTCGGGTGGGTGCCGGGCCGGCGGCGCTGCAACACGCGTGGTTGGACGTTCTCGCCGGTCGTACGCCGCCACGGGTGGGCCACGTCATCCAACTCTGATCGGGCTCAGGCGGCGATGTCTGGGTTGAGCTGGTGACGCAGCGCGGCCAGCGAGCGGGTGATCAGCCGGGAAACGTGCATCTGTGAGACGCCGATCCGGTCGGCGATCTGGGCCTGGGTCAGGTTGCCGTGGAAGCGCAGGCTCAGGATCTGGCGCTCGCGTTCCGGCAGCGTGGCGAGGGCGGGGTCGAGGGCGACGCGGATCTCGACGAGGTCGATCTCATGGTCGTCGTCGCCGAGAGTGTCGCCGAGTTCCCGGTTGCCGTCGGCCCCGATGGGGGTGGACAGTGAGGTGGCCCGGTAGGCGCGGGCGCCCTCCAGTCCTTCCAGCACGGTTTCCTCGGACAGGTCGAGGTGGGAGGCGATGTCGGCCACCGTGGGCAGCCGGCCGAGGGTCTGGGTCAGGACGCTGTTGGCGGCGCTGATCGACAGGCGCAGTTCCTGGAGGCGGCGAGGCACGCGCACCGCCCAGGTGCGATCCCGGAAGTATCGCTTGATCTCGCCGATGATTGTGGGAATGGCGTAGCCGCTGAAGTCGACACCTCGGTCGTGGTCGAAGTTGTCCACGGCCTTGATCAGCCCGACGAAGGCGGTCTGGGCCAGGTCGTCGTCGGGTGCGCCACGTCCGCCGTAGCGGCGCGCCAGGTGCCGAGCGAGCGGCATCCACGCCTCGATGGCGCGGTCCCGTAGTGCTGGACGGCGAGGGTCGTCCACCTGCGTTGCCGCCAGCGCGACCAGGAGGTCATCCGGGCTCTGGCCGCTGCTCTGATGGCCGATGAGGGTGCTGGTTGCTGGTCCGACGACGCTGAACATGGAGGATTCCTCTCGCACGTGCCCGTCGATCGAATCGACCGGAAAGGATCTCCGAACCGGCTGTCGCCGGGGCGCACGAACGGGCGAGAGTGCGCTGTCGCAAGGCCACGATCACGGGCCTCGCCACCGCGTCATGTCGTTCACTTGATGACCCGGACACTACCCGAAAGGCCGACTATTTTCTAGCCGAAAGTATGAGGCTAGAGGTCTAGAGGGGGGCGGGCGGGGATCAGCCGCGCTGGTCCGAGGCGTCGACAGCGGTCGCGGCCGGCTGGGCCGGCTTCACCGCGAACGGGTGGCGCAGTCGCCGCATGGCCTCCTCGCTGCTGTCGAAGGTCACCGCCGGTCCGTCCAGCACGTCACCGTGCGACGTGGCGAGGAACAGGGCGGGTCGACCGTTGTCGTTCGATGTCATGCAGGGATCCTGTCTCTAGGAAAGAGGTGCGTCTGGGGCCTCGGCAACGTCGGCCGTGCGACCTGGTGACGCTTCGGCGCACACGTTGGCGCCCGAATGTTGGTGTCCTGTGCACGGGCGAGCGCCCGGCGACACCGACACCCCGCACCATACCCGGCGCCGCCGCCACATATGCGCCGCCGACGGACCCGCCTCGCTTGTGGCGAACCGGCCGCCCGGGAAATTCTGTAATCCCACCCGCTGCCGCGAGTCTCCGATCTTGAGGGCGGTCAGCACACCCAGCGTGGGGGGCCGCGCGGATGAGCACCCAAGGAGTGAGACCCATGTCGTCAGCCGGTCGAGCACTGCCCGATGTCGGGTTGGTCGTCGCGGCCCGGCAGGGCGATCAGCGCGCTCTCGACGACGTCGTCGCGGCCTCGCTCCCGCTGGTCTACAACATCGTCGGGCGTGCGCTGCGCGGGCACGCCGACGTCGACGACGTGGTCCAGGAGACGTTGGTACGGGTGATCCGGTACCTGCCCGCGCTCAACGACCCGGCGGCATACCGGTCCTGGCTGGTGGCGATCGCGATCCGCCAGGTGCGTGACTGGGAGACGCGCCGCCGCGTCGCGCTCAACCGCGATGCCGGGCTGGACGCGATCCACAACGTGCCCGACCCGGCCTCCGACTTCGCGGGGATGACCATCCTCCGGCTCGGCCTCACCGACCAGCGACGCGAGGTCGCCGAGGCGACCCGCTGGCTCGACCCGGACGACCAGGAACTGCTCTCCCTGTGGTGGCTGGAGGAGACCGGCGAGATCACCCGCAACGAGGTCGCCGACGCGCTCGGGTTGTCACCGGGGCACGTCGCGGTGCGGATCCATCGGATGAAGGAGCAGATCCAGGGCGCCCGTGGCGTCGTACGCGCGCTCCGCGCCCGCCCCGGCTGCCCGGACCTGGGCGCCGTGACCGCCGAGTGGGACGGCACGCCCAGCTCGCTGTGGCGCAAGCGACTGGCTCGACACGTCCGCGACTGCGCGTTCTGTGGACGGCTGGGCACCACCCTCCTGCCGATCGATCGGCTGCTCGCCGGTATGCCGTTGCTGCCGCTGCCGGCGGGTCTCGGCGCCCACCTGCCGAACGCGTCCGCCCCGGCAGCCGCCGCGCAGGCCGTCGCGCCGCCTGGCCCGACGGCCGGACCCACCGCCGGGTCGACCCCACCCGGCGCGGTGCCCACCGATGCGGGCGGCGGCCCGAGCGTCGTCGACCTCGCGGTGAACCGGCCCCGTGGCCTCGTGCCGTCCCTCGTCGCCGGTGTGGCGGCCGCCGTCCTGGCCATCACCATGGCGGTGGTGATCCTGCCGGACGATCCGTCCGCGCCCTCGTGGGCGGCGCCGCCGTCTGCCGCGCCCACCGCTGTCGCCACCCCGAGCGTCGCGCACTCGCCGAGCGCACGCCCCTCGTCGAAAGCTCCGGTCGCGCCGGCGGTCAGCTCCGCCCGCAAGGGCGTCGGGGTGTGGAACTTCGCCGGGGCGAGTCAGGCGTTGGCCAACTCCAAGGCCAGCTGGTACTACACCTGGGGCACCCAGCACCCGGGGATCAGCACGCCGCGCGGTGCGACGTTCGTGCCGATGATCCGCAGCGCGGAGAACGTCACCGCCGCGGAGCTGGCTCGGGCCAAAGCCGCCGGGCCGTACCTGCTCACCTTCAACGAGCCGGACCTGCCCGAGCAGGCGAACATGACCGTCGAGCAGGCGTTGGACCTGTGGCCGCAGCTGATGGCGACGGGCAGCAAACTGGGTAGCCCGGCGGTGGCCTGGGGCGGGCCGGACCCGCAGGGTTGGCTGGACAGGTTCATGACCGGCGCCCAGGCCCGCGGCCACCGGGTGGACTTCATCACGCTGCACTGGTTCGGTGCAGACTTCACGACCGCCACCGCGGTGGCTCAACTCCGGCAGTACCTCCAGGCCGTCCACCAGCGGTACCGCAAGCCGATCTGGCTGACCGAGTTCGCGCTGATCCGCTTCGCCGGGGGCGGCGCGCAGTTTCCCGGTCAGCAGCAGCAGGCGGCCTTCCTCACGGCGGCCACCGCCATGCTCGGCCAACTCCCCTACCTGCAGCGCTACGCCTGGTTCGGGCTACCGGCCACGGACAAGGATCGGTCCGGGTTGTTCAGCGACGGGACCGAGGCGACAGTGGTCGGCCGCGCGTTCCAAGCCGCCCGCTGAGCACTGGCGAACGGATGGACGAGCAGATCATGCTGGAGCGCCGAGGGCTTCGCGTACGGGCCGGGCGGCTGGTCGGCGTCGTCGCGACACTGGTCGCCACGGCGATGGCCGTCGGGCTCAGCCAGGGCTGGGGCCGCACCAACCAGGCACCAGCAGCGTCGTCGGTAGCAGCGTCGTCGGCCGCTGCGGTGCCGACCGCGCCGGTGGTGTTCAACGGCACCGACGACGCCTTCATCCAACTGCTGATCCCGATGAACGAGGGTGCGCTCGCGCTGATCGACCAGCTCGACACCCGCCCGGCGGATCCGTCGCTGCGGGCCCTCCTCGGCGAGGTCCGAAAATCCCATCAGGCGGAGTTGCGGGACCTGCGTGGGCTCCTGGCCGCTGGCAACGTGCCGGAGCTGAACATCCACGAGGGGCATCAGATGCCCGGCATGGTCACCGAGGCCAGCCTCGCCGAGCTACGTGCCGCGTCCGACGCGGAGGTGTCGTACCGGGCGGCTGGCCTGATCCGGGCGCACCTCGCGCAGACCGTGGTGCTGTGCAGGGGCGAGCAGACCGCCGGGGGTAGCCCGGAGCTGAAGGTGCTCGCCGGCCGGATCCAGCAGGCGCGGGCTGCCGAGCTGAACACGCTGGACAACCGGCCCGGCGGGCCCACCGACGCCCCGGGCGGCTGAGTATGCGGCCCAGAGGGCCGGCCGATGTGGCCGGCCGCGTTGGTGGTCAGGCCGGCGTCGGGTGCCTCTCCGCGAACCGGGCGCGGGTCAGGAACGCGAGCTGGGCCCGCTTGTCCGGCATCTCGATCTCGGAGTCGAAGGTGAAGCCCTCGATCTCCAGTCGGCGTAGGGCGAGGTGGTTGCGGACGTCCGGCTCCACCACGATCCGCTGCGCGGTCGGGTCGCGGAACAGGAAGCGGGCGACGGCCGGGCCGGCCGCGTTGGTGAGGCTGCGGGCGAGGCGTCGGTCGGGGCTGAGCAGCAGGTGCATCCCCACGTCGCCGGGCTGGACAGGATAGCGCTCGCCGACCGGGTCCGCCTCGGGCTGATAGCTCTGGAAGAGGCCGACCGGCTCCCCGTCGACCATGATCAGGTACGCGTGGTGCGTGGGCAGACTGTCCACAAAGGCGTAGATCTCACGTACCTCTTCGAGGGTGTGCGAACCCATGCCCCAGAAGGAGTTGCGGGGCAGGGTCACCCAACCGTGCAGGAGTGCGGCGTCCCGGTCCGGGTCCACGGTCACCAACGACAGCTCGCCGAGACCGGCGATCTTCTCCTGGTACGTCATCGGGCGCTGTCCTCTGTTCCATCCGGGGCGCAACTTAGGTTAACCTCCCCTAACCAAGGATGACCTTACCTGGAGGGGTGCGTGAAACGGAACTGGGAGGCCCTGGTCCTCAAGGCCATGGGAGGGCGGGACTTTCGGTTGACCGTCCTGAGCACCGAGTCGATCGACGGGCACTACCAGCGGCTCCTCCTGGACGGGGGCGGCCTGCTGGAGACGTGCGGGGTGCACCCCACGATGTGGATCCGGCTCTGGTTCGACAACGACGGCCGGGCCCACCAGCGCGCGTACACGCTGGTGGACCCCGATCCGACCACCGGCCGATTCACCCTCGAATTCGCCATCCACGACGGGTGTGCGGCCCGCTGGGCCACAACGGCCACTGTCGGCGACACCATCAGCGCGACAGTGCAGGGCAGCGCGTTCGAGCTGCCCGACCCTGCGCCCGAGCACCTCTACCTGGTCGGCGACGCGGCCTCCCTGCCCGCGGTGAACAGCCTGCTCGACGCCGGTGCCGACATCCCGGCGACGGTCTGGCTGGAGTACGCCCACGAGGGCGAGAAGGCGCTCGCGCTGCGGGCCCGCGCGCACCACGACGTCACCTGGGTGCCGCGGCGCGACGAGGGCCAGCACCTCGTCGACACGGTCTGTGCGGCCCTGCCGACCACCGGCGCGGGCCACTACTGGGTGGCCTGCGAGGCGGCCACCACCCGGGGCATCACCCGACACCTCCGCAAGACGCTGGGCGTCGACAAGGACCGGTTGACCTCCCTCGGCTACTGGAAAGCGGCATGAAGGGCCGGCTCGGCACCCTCACCGCGCTGTACGTCACCCAGTACCTCGGCGTCGGCTTCATCACCGTCGGGCTCACCGCCATCCTGCGCGACGGTGGCACCTCGCTGGACACGCTGGCGCTGTTGCAGATCGTCGGCCTGATCTGGCCCGTCAAGTTCCTCTGGGCGCCGATCCTCGACCGGTACGGCTCACGGCACCGCGGCCACTACCGCTCCTGGTTGCTCGTGCTCCAGACCGCTCTGGTGCTCGCCCTGCTGGCGCTGCTGCCGTTCGCCAGCCCGGCCGACGCGCTCGGCCCGATCATCGCGATCTGCGCCGCGTACGTGTTCTTCTCGGCCACCCAGGACATCGCCGTGGACGCCGTCGCGGTCCGGATGCTGGCCGACTCGGCCCGGGGCACCGGCAACGGCATCCAGGTCGCCGCGAGCTACCTCGGCAACCTGCTCGGCGGTGGAGCCTGCGTTCTGGTCTACGACCAGTTCGGCTGGGTGCCGGCGATCGGCCTGCTGGCCGCGATGACGGCGGTCGGCCTGCTGGTGGTGTGGCGGTTCCGGGAGCCTCCCCGTACCGATCGGGTGGAACGGGTCGGCGCGGCATACCGGGCGTTGCTGTCGGTGTTCGGCCAGCCGGGCTGCCGGTGGTGGACCTTCGGCGTGGTGCCGCTGGTCTACGTCGGCGCGGGCATGGCGTACGCCCTGGTCACTCCGGCGCTGGTCGACGCCGGGTGGTCGTTGGGTCGGATCGGCGTCGTCACCGGCGTGGTGACCAGCGCCCCGGCCATCGTGGCGGGTCTGGTCGCGGGGCTCGGGATCGGGCGGTTCGGGCGCGGTGGCGTGCTCGTGGTCGGTGGCGTGGCGCTCACGGTGTCGACGTTGCTGCTGTTGCCGCTGATGAACGGCAGCGCTCCGCTGGGCGGGACGGTCGTCGCGCTCTGCTGCTTCATGGTGGCCTACACCATCGCCAACGTCGTGCTCTACACGGTCAACATGGACTACTCCCGGCCCGACACCGGCGGCACCGACTTCACAGTGCTGTCGTCGTTCGGCCTGGTCTGCTCGTTCGTGGCGGCGTCCATCGGTCTCGCGGCGGCCGACCGGGTCGGCTATCCGGCGGTAGCGGTCGCGGCCATCGTGCTGGTGGCCGCCGGGGTCGTCCTCGGCCTCTCCCACCAGCGGCGATTCCCGCACCGGCCCGGCCCCGTCGTCGACCCGACGGCCGAGCAGCCCACCGTCGACCCGACGGCCGAGCAGCCCACCGTCGACCCGACGGCCGAGCAGCCCGCAGTGGACGGCGTCAAGGCGGTGGCGTGACCACCGTCCAGCCGGCCACCGACACCGCGACATCAGCACGACTGCCACAGCGATGGCTCATCCTGGCCGTGCTGTGCGTCGCGCAACTGGTAGTGGTGTTGGACAACACGGTGCTGACCGTGGCGGTGCCGGTGCTCACCACCGAGTTGGGTGCCAGCACCGCCGAGGTGCAGTGGATGATCAACGCTTATGCGTTGGTGCTGTCCGGGCTGCTGCTCACCGCCGGTAGCGCCGCCGACCGGTACGGCCGCCGCCGGATGCTGCTCGCCGGCCTGGTCCTGTTCGGGGTCGGCTCGCTGGCCGCCGGTCTGGCCAGCACCAGCGGGCAGTTGATCGCCGCGCGGGCTGGGATGGGCGTCGGTGGCGCGCTGCTGGTCACCGCGACGCTCGCGGTGGCGATGCAGGTGTTCGACGCCGCCGAGCGATCCCGGGCGATCGGCATCTGGGCCGCCACCAGCGCGTTGGGCTTCGCCATCGGGCCACCGATCGGCGGCACGATCCTCGCGCATCTGCCCTGGGGCGCGATCTTCCTGATGAACGTGCCGATCGTGCTGGTCTGCCTGCTCGTCGGTCGCGCGCTGGTCCCCGAGTCCCGCGGACCGGCCGGCGGCCGACTCGACGTGCCCGGCGCCGTGCTCTCCACCGCCGGCCTGACCGCTGTCGTCTGGGCGATCATCTCCGGTCCGGAGCGCGGGTGGGCGTCGACCGAGGTGATCGGCGCTGCCAGCGTCGGCGTACTCCTGCTCGGGATCTTCGTGCGGTGGGAGCGACGGATCGCGCACCCGATGCTGGACATGCGCTTCTTCCGGGACCGGCGCTTCGTCGGTGCGATCTCCGGCGTCGTGCTGATCACGTTCGGCGCCACCGGCGCGCTGTTCCTGCTCACCCAGCATCTCCAATTCGTCAGGGGTTATCCCGCCTGGGAGGCCGGTCTGCGGATGGCGCCCTTCGCGCTGTCCATCGTGCTGCTCAACGTCAGCGGCGTCGTCGCGAGTGTGATCCGTCGGCTCGGCCTGGCGGTCGCGATCGCCGTTGGCATGACGCTGCTCGCGGCTGGACTTGCGCTGGTCACCCTCCTCCCGTCCGACGGGTACGAAGTGCTGCTGGTCGGGTTGCTCGTCATGGGTGTCGGTTGCGCGTTGGCCAATCCGGCCATCGTCGAGGCGGTGATGAGCGCGATCCCGGCGGCGAAGGCCGGCGCGGGCGCGGGTGTCGACGGCACCATGACCGAGGTCGGCAGCAGCCTCGGCATCGCGGTGCTGGGTGCCGTGCTGAACGCCCGGTTCGCGGCGCTGCTGCCGGCGGCCCTGGCCGGTGCCGGGTCGTTTCCCGCGGCTCTCGCCGCCGCCGACGGAGGTGCCGAACGGGAGGCCGTGACTGTCGCCTTCGCCTCTGCGCTGGAGACGGGGCAGTTGGTGGGTGCGGCTGCGGTGTTGATCGGTGGCCTGGTGGCCGCCGGCTTGCTACACCGGGCAGATCGCACCAAAACCGCGCAATAAGGTTAGGCTACCCTAATAGTCACATCGTGGTAGTCGACGGAGGCGGTATGCGGCTCTACCTGACCGCGCTCAACCCCACCGACGCCGTCCTGGACGGGTTCCTCCCGGCGGCGGCGTCGCTCGGGCTGTCGGCGACCGTCCTGACCGACCGGCCGGGCGAATGGCCGGCCGGCGTGCGGGTGGCGCGGTGCGAGGTCCGCGATTCGGCCGCTGTGGTAGCGGCGGCGGCAGCGACCCGACCGGTGGCGTTACTGTCCAACAGCGACCATCTCCAGGAGGCCACCGCGATCGCCGCCCGAAAGCTCGGCCTGCCCGGCAAGGACCCGGACGCCGCCCGTCTCTGCAAGGACAAGGCCGCGGCCCGCCGGGCGATCGCCGCTGTGGGCCTCGATCTGGTACGCACCGTCACCATCGACCCCGGCGCCACGCCGGAGGTGCCGACCGGGATGTTCCCGGCGGTGGTCAAACCCCGCGAGGGGGTGGCCAGTGAGGACGCGTACCTGGTGGCCGACCACGCCGAGCTGGTCGCCCGGGTGACCGAGATCCGTGGTCGGCGACCGGACGTGGCACTGGTGGTCGAGGAGTACCTCGACGGCGAGCTGCGGACCTTCGAGACCCTCGGCGACGGCACCGAGTTGGCCTCCCTCGGCGGGTGGCGCACCGGCCTCGGTCCGCCACCGACCTTCACCGAGGAGAGCCTCGCCTGGTCGCCCCCGTCGGAGCAGGCCGGCACGCAACTGCGGGCGCGGCTCGACGCGCTCGGGGTCGGCTTCGGCGCCTGCCACACCGAGTACGTCGTCTCCGACGGCCGGGTCCGGCTGATCGAGGTGAATTACCGACTCATCGGCGACCGGATGGACCTGATCCTCGCCGAGCTGCTCGGTGTGCCGCTGTTCGAGTACGTCATCCGGCTGCATCTCGGCGAGCCGCTGACCGCCCTCGGCCTGCCCGACACGGTCGACCGCTACGCCCAGGTCGAGTACGTCTGCGCAGACCGGTCCGGTTGTCTCGTCGCCGCACCGGGCCCCCTCGACACCGTCCACGGCGACGTCCGGCTGGGCTGCCGTCCGCTGCGCGAGGTGGGCCGCACCGCCGAGCACACCGGCACGAACCGCGACTACCTTGCCGTGTTGCACGGGATCGGCCCCGACGAGGGCGCCGTGCGGCAGTCGCTGGCCGCCCTCCGCAGCGACCTCCAGTGGACGATCGTCGAGTGAGCGACGACTGCGAGCGGGAGGTCTTCGCCCGGGTGCTCGACGCTCTGCTGCGCGAGGATCACCTCGGTCTGCTCAGCGCCGGCCGAGCGGACGGACCCGACTGGTGGCAGGTGCCACGCCCCGCTGGCCTGCTGCGGATACCGGTCCGCGCGGACGGGTTCCAGCAGGCCCTGCGCAGTGCCGCGCCGATGGTGCTGCTGGTGAGCCGTGCCGGCGACGTGCGGCGTACGGAGACGCTGGACGGACTGTTGACGCTGCTCGCCCCGCACGACAACGCCGAGGCCCAGGCCGGCTGGCGGGACTTCGGCGTCGAGTGCCGTGCCGACCTACGGGCCCGGCGGCTCGCCGCCAGCAACCGGGCACTGGTGCTCACCGAGGTGGCGGCCGAACGCGCGCTCGCCCCGACCGGCCTGCCGGCGGCGCTCCTGGACGATGTGCTCGCCGCCCACCACGGCCACCCCGTCTACCCCACCGACCGGTGCCGGCACGGTCTGCGCGACGACGAACTGCTCCGGTACGCCCCGGAGCACGCCCCACGTTTCACGCTGCGCTGGTACGCCGCCCCGGCCGACGACGTCCGACTCGCGGGCGAGCTGCCAGCGTGGTGGCCGCGCGCACCGCGACCGGATCAGCTGCTGCTGCCAGCGCATCCGATCACAGTGGCCCGCGACGCGCTCCCGGTGGTCGACCTGCCGGTGACCCCGGTGCGCCCCACCCTCTCCATGCGGACGGTGGCGCTCGACCACGACCCGTACCTGCATCTCAAACTGCCGCTGCCGACCGCGAGTCTCGGCGCGCGCAACCGTCGCACGCTGCAACCGGGCTCGCTCGCCGACGGCGCGGCCGTCGCCGCACTGCTCGACCGGATCGCCGCAGCCGAACCCGGCTTCGCCGGTCGGATCCGGCACACCGACGAGAGCACCTGGGCGCACGTCGACGGCGACGAGCGGCGCGGTTTCCTGCTGCGCCGATTTCCGCGCGACCTGGCCGGCGTCCAGGTGGTGCCGGTCGCGGCCCTCGCCGCCGCCGACCCGGTGGCGGGCACGGTCCTCGAACGGATCAGCCCGCAGCGGCCTGTCGCGCTGCTGGAGTCCTACCTGGACCTGCTGCTCGACTGGCACGTCTTCCTCTGGCTACGCCACGGGATCGCACTGGAGGCGCATCCCCAGAACATCCACCTGCTGGCGCACCCGGACGGCACGGTCGGCCTGCTCTACAAGGACAACGACGGCGCCCGGCTCGACAGGCGACACGACGGCCCGAGCGGGCTCGCCCTGCACGACGACCGGATGTGGGCGCGCGACCCGCACGAGCTGGCCGACGTGTTCATCACCATCACCCTGCACCTGGCCGCGGCCGCGCCCCTGATCGCCCTGGCAGCCCGGGGGCTGCCCGTGCCGACACCCGCCGAGGCGCTGGTGCCCCGGCTCGACGCCGCCCGCGACCGGTGGAGCGACGGACCGGCGGCGCTGACCTTCACCGAACGGGTCCTGCACGCCACCCAGCTGCCCATCAAGGCGATGCTCACCGCCGGCACCCTGCTGCCCAAACAGCGGTTGGGCTGCGCCGACATCAACAAGTACTACCTGCGTACCGGCCCGAACTACCTGCGGGAGACACGATGACGAGCGCGCAGTTGCGCTCCCGGCCGGCCACCGACACCGGTCAGCGCGCCGACCTGGCCGCCGCCCACGCCGTCTTCGGCTGCCTGCTGCGCGAGCTGGCCGCGTCGGACGGCACCCCGACCGTGGTCGACGGCGTCGTCCGGCTGCTGCTGCGGCACCTCGACGTCACAGTGCGCTGCGAGGTCGCGCGAACCTCGCCGCTCGGCGCGCACCGCTACACCGGCCCGGTCCAACGCAGGACCGGCGGCGGACAGTGGGAAGACCTGGACGCGGACGGGTTGGCCGCCCTGGTCGCGGCGGAGCTCACCACCCGTACCGGCCTGGTCAACGACGAGTTCGTCGAGCAGGTCCGGGCCAGCCGGGACACCGTGGCCCGGCTGCTGGCCGACCGACCGGCCGACGACCCGACCCCCACCGGTGAACCCGCCATCGACGCGTACGTCGACTCCGAGCAGTCGCTGGTCTTCGGCCACCCGCACCACCCCACCCCGAAGTGGCGCAGCGGTGACCCGGACAGCTGGCGGGCGTACGCGCCCGAGCTGCGCACCGCGTTCCGGCTGCACTGGCTGGCCGTACCGGACGATCTGATCGCCGACGCCGGGCCGTTCGATCCGCTGGTGGCCGCGCTCGACCCGCCACGGCCCCCGCGCGGGCACCGCGTCCTGCCGGTGCACCCCTGGCAGCTGTCGCTGATCCCGCCCACCCACCCGGGGCTGCGCGACCTGGGTGCGGCCGGTGTGCCGGTACGACCCACGGCGAGCGTCCGCACCCTCTACGCCCCTGAGGCCGACCTGTTCGTGAAGACCAGCCTGCACGTGCGGATCACCAACTGCCTGCGCAAGAACGCCCGCTACGAGCTCACCGGCGCGGTGGCGCTGACCGACCTGCTGGCCCGGGTGCCGCTGCCGGACGGGGTGGGGCTGCTCGCCGAGCCCGCCTACCGCACGGTTGACGTCCCCGGCCCGGACGAGGCGTACGGAACGATCCTGCGCGGCGGTCTGCGCCCGCACCTGCGTCAGGGCGACACCCCGGTGCTGGCGGCGGCGCTGGCCGCAACGCCGCTGGTGACACCGGATCCGGTGGCCTGGTGGCGCGCGTACGTCGGTCTGCTGGTGCCGGCCGTGCTGCGCAGCTGGCTCAGCCACGGCGTCGTGCACGAGGCGCACCTGCAGAACGTGGTCGTCGTGCTCGACCGGGAACGCCACCCGGTACGCATGCTGCTGCGCGACCTGGAGGGAGTGAAGCTGGACGCCGAGCGGTGGGGCGCCTGGCCGGACGGCGTCCCGGCGCAGGTCCGCTACGGTCCCCGGGCCGCCCACCGTCGGATCGTCTACTGCCTGTTCGTCAACCACCTCGGTGGGATCAGCGGGGCCCTCGCCGACGCGCGGCCGGGAATCGAACGGCGGCTGTGGCAGGAGTTGCGCGCCGTCGTCGAGGCGGTGGCCGCCGACCTCGGTGAGCCAGCGGAGCTGCGCGCGCTGCTGACCGGGGAGCCGCTGGTGGCCAAGGCGAACCTGCTGGTCCGGTGGCGGCGTGACGCCGACCGGGCCGCACCGTTCGTGCCGGTGCCGAACCCGATGGGTGGGCCACGATGACCCGACCGGTCTACGTCCACGACCTCGACGCGCTGGCCGGGCAGGCCCGGGCCATCCGGGCGGCGCTGCCCCGGCCGGTCGAGCTGCTCTACGCGGTCAAGGCCAACCCGGATGCCGGTGTGCTGCGAACCCTCGCCCCGATCGTCGACGGGTTCGAGGCCGCCAGCCGGGGCGAGCTGCGCAGGCTGGCCGAGGTGCTGCCGGGACGGGCGCCGGCCGCGTACGCCGGGCCGGGCAAGACCGACGCTGACCTCGCCGCCGCTCTCGCCGCCGGGGTGCACCGCGTCCACGTCGAGTCACCCAGCGAGCTGGCGCGACTCGGTGCGCTGGCCACCGCGGCGGGCCGGACGGCCCAGGTGCTGCTGCGGGTGAACCTGCCGGTCGACGCGCCGGGCGCGAGCCTGGTCATGGGCGGTGGACCCAGCCCGTTCGGCATGGACCCGGCCGACGCGGTCGCGTGCGCCCGCCGGCCGCCCGCCGGCATCGACGTACGCGGAATCCACGCCCACCTGGCCAGCGGGTTGGACGCACCGCTTGCCGCGACGGTCGCCGCCGCCGTTGTCGGCTGGGCTGCGGCCGAGGTCGACGCGGCTGAGGTCGACGTCGGCGGCGGCATGACGGTCGACTACACCAACCCGGACGCGCGGTTCGACTGGGAGGGCTACGGCCACGCCCTGGAGGACGTCCTCGACAGGCACCCGGGCGTGCGGCTGCGCGTGGAGCCGGGCCGGTCGGTCACCGCCTACTGCGGGGCGTACCTCACCGAGGTCGTCGACGTGAAGCGCTCCTACGGCGAGTGGTTCGTGGTGGTGGCCGGTGGGACGCACCACCTGCGGACCCCCGCGGCGAAGGGGCACGCGCAGCCGTTCACGGTGCACCCGCGACAGGGTGCCGGCGGCCCCCGCACCGATGGCGGGCCGGTCACAGTGGTCGGGCAGCTCTGCACCCCGAAGGACGTGCTGTCCCGGTCGGCCACCGCGGGGCCGATCGGCGTGGGTGACGTGCTGGCCTTCGCCATGGCCGGGGCGTACGCCTGGAACATCAGCCACCGTGACTTCCTGCTGCACGAGCCCCCGCACTTTCGCACCGGTGACCTGCACGAAGTGGCCGCCGAGTGGGCAGCCCGACCGCTCGCGACGTGAGCCCGAGAGGCTCGATCGGCTCGGCATGTTATCGATAACATGCTATCTTTCCCCCGGGAGTGAAGGGCACGCTCCCGGTCACCCGAGCCAGCCGGCGAAGACGCGCCGAGGGGCCCGCCCCTCCCGCCACCTTGCCGGTCGGTGACCAGTCCGGGCCCCAGTCGATGCCAGGCGACCATGGTTGGTCGTCGAACGGCAAGGAGCCCCAGCAATGCTGAGACGTAGGTTCTTCCTCCCATCCATCGCGGCCGCGGCGCTTCTCCTCGCGGCCACCACCGGCGGCGCGTTGAGCGGCGGCTTCGGTGCGACGGCGGTGGCCGCCACCAACGGCACCCTCGCGGCGACCGCCGGCTGCGGCAAGGCCCCCACGCTCGCCAGCGGGACGCGCACGATTCAGAGCAGCGGCCAGAGCCGTACGTACAACCTGCGGATCCCGGACGGGTACGACCGGAACCGCCCCTACCGGCTGATTTTCGGCTTCCACTGGTTGAACGGCTCGGCCAACAACGTCACCTCGGCCGGTTACTACGGGCTCCAGCCGCTGTCGAACAACAGCACGATCTTCGTTGCTCCGCAGGGCCTCAACGCCGGCTGGGCCAACACCAACGGTCGGGACCTGACCCTCTTCGACGACATCTCCCGGCAGATCGAGAACGACCTGTGCGTGGACACCACGCAGCGCTTCGCCCTGGGCTGGAGCTACGGCGGTGCGATGAGCTACGCGGTGGCCTGTGCCCGGCCCACGGTCATCCGCGCGGTCACCGTCATATCCGGTGCGAACCTCAGCGGATGCAACGGGGGCACCCAGCCGGTCGCCTACTTCGGCATCCACGGCATCTACGACAGCGTGCTGAACATCTCCCAGGGTCGGCAACTGCGCGACACGTTCGTGCGAAACAACGGCTGCACCGCGCAGAGTCCGCGTGAGCCGAGCCGGGGCAGTCTCACCCACATCACCACCGCCTACTCGGGTTGCCGGGCCGGCTACCCGGTCCAGTGGGCGGCGTTCGACGGGGACCACACCCCCAGTCCGGTGGACGGGTCGGGCAGCCCCAACGACTCGCGGACCTGGACCTCGGCTGAGATCTGGAGGTTCTTCAGCCAGTTCGAGTCGACCACGCCTCCGACGACCCCGCCTCCGACGACCCCGCCGCCCACCGATCCGCCGCCGACCACCCCGCCGCCGACCGGGGAGCCCGGCACCTGCGCTGCGACCTACCGGACGATCAACACCTGGCCGGGCGGCTTCCAGGCTGAGGTGACAGTGGCCAACAACTCCACCGCGCCTCTGAACGGCTGGACGGTGGGCCTGACGCTGGCCAGTGGTCAGGCCATCAGCAGTCTCTGGAGCGGCACCAACACGGGCACCACCGGCAGCGTCACCGTCAGGAACGCCGCCTACAACGGCACGGTCGGCCCGAACGCCTCGACCAACTTTGGTTTCACCGCCACGGGCAACGGTGCCACCGCACCCAGCAACGTCACCTGCACCAGCCCCTGACCGGGGGCGGAATGAGGGCCCGGAGCCAACTGGCTCCGGGCCCGCGGGTGACATCCACCGGCGGCGGTTTGCCGCCGGCGCCACCGGCTGCACCCTGCGCTCAGGCTTCGCTCTCCAGCAGATCGCGAAGGGTGTCGAGGGCGGCGATCTCCTCCTCGAACGTCTTGCCGACGACCGGGCCGAGGAAGCGCGACAGCCCGCTCGGCTGCCACGCCAGCTTCAGCGTGAGCCGGGTCCCGCCGCCGTCGGCCGGGGTGAGCGTGTATTCGCCCTGGGTGCGTACCACGCTGCCGGTTGCCTGGAACGCCAGACGTCGACCCGGCTCGAACCCGGTCACCTCGTAATCGGCCGGGATGCGGCTCCCACCGGGGCCCTTGAGTCCCTGTCTGTAGCGAGCGCCGACCCCCTCGCCGGAGACGCGCGCGACGTCGAGCACGTTGGGACGCCAGCGCGCGTCGTTCTCGCCACGGGCGAGAAAGGCGAAGACGACGTCAGGAGTCCGTCCGATCTGCACAGTCTTCTCTGCCGAGGGCACAAGAAACCTTTCTCAGGGGTCAGGGAACGATCTTCATCTGTGCCATCATCCCACTCGCGGAATGGTCAATCATGTGGCAATGGTAGACATATCGGCCAAGATACGGCCCGAATGTCGCCTGGAGTCGGACCGTCTCGCCCGGTCCCACCGCGATGGTGTCCTTCATCCCGGCCTCGCCCGGCGCTGGCGGCTGACCGTTGCGGGCCAGCACCCGGAACTGGACCAGGTGGGGGTGGAAGTTGTGCGGGATGCCGAAGAGCGTGTCGCCGTTCGTCACCGTCCACACCTCGGTCGTGTTGCGTTTGATCTCGGTGTCGACCCGTTCGGCGTCGAACTGCTGCCCGTTGATGAGGAACTGGCCGGTCGACGGGTTGAAGTTGAGCGTGAACGCCCGCTCCTTCGTGGCCGCCGGCAGCGCGGGAATGGTGCTCAGCCGGTCGGGCACCCGACTGGTGTCGGCGGCGGCTCGGTTGACGTCGAAGCGCAGCACCGGCCCGGCCACGGCGTCGTCGAGGAAGACCTGGCTGCCGACCGGGAACGCGCCGAAGTCGACGACGATCTCGATCCGCTCACCGGGCGTCAGGCTCCACGAGCGGATCGGCGTCGGCTTGGCCAGCAGCCCGCCGTCACTCGCGATCTGGGCGACCTCGGCGTCGTTGCCGAGCCGCAGGGTGAACGTGCGGAGGTTAGACGCGTTGACGAAGCGCAGCCGGTACTTGCGGGCGGCCACCGGGAAGTAGGGCTGCGGCTTGCCGTTGACGAGGATCGTGTTGCGGAACTGGAAGTCGTCGTGTTCGAAGATCAGGCTCGCGTCGTCGGCGAACCGCGCGTCGCGCAACATGATCGGGATGTCATAGCTGCCGGACGGCAACCGGAGTTCGGCCTGGGCCGGGTCGTCGATCAGGAAGAAGCCGGCGAGCCCGCGGAACACGTGCTCGGCCTCCATGTGATGGGCATGGTCGTGGTACCAGAGCGTGGCCGCCCGCTGCTTGTTGGGATAGCTGTAGATCCGGCTCTTTCCCGGGTCCAGCACGTCGGTCGGGAACCCGTCGCTGCTCGACGGCGTGTGGCCTCCATGCACGTGCACAGCGGTCGGCATGTCGAGGTGGTTGCTGTGGGCGATGACCGCGAGCCGGCCCGTCTTGACCCGGAACGTCGGGCCGGGAAACAGCCCGTCATAGGTCAACACTTCGGTACGCGTCCCGGGCAGGATCTCCACTTGAGCCTTACGGGTGGAAACGACGTAGAAGTCGGTGTTGGCTACCGAGGCGATCGGCTGCTGTACGGGAGGTATCGGCATCCGGACAGCGAACGGGGCGGTGGCGGCCGCGACGTGTGCCGTCTTCCCGTGGCCGGTGTGGGTGCCGTGGGCCGGCGTCGCGGACGGGGTGGAACCGCGTGCCGCTGCCGCCGCGGTGGTCGTGACCAGCGCGGCTGCTCCCGCGGTGGCACCGGCCTTCATGACGTTGCGTCTGCTCACCATTGGTCGCTCCACTCCTGGTGGTCGAGGTCTCGGGTGAACTGTCAGGGAGGTCCCTCGACGCGCCGTCGAAAACTGGTCGCGGCCAA
The DNA here is from genome assembly GCF_044455385.1 of Micromonospora sp. NPDC051227. Classification (NCBI taxonomy): domain Bacteria; kingdom Bacillati; phylum Actinomycetota; class Actinomycetes; order Micromonosporales; family Micromonosporaceae; genus Micromonospora; species Micromonospora sp. NPDC051227. Next base: position 705,326 of record NZ_JBITET010000002.1, on the reverse strand, counting down.
ATGTGGATTTCACCTTAAGTTTTGGAGTGACTACCAAAAGCTAAGCTTCGATTCTTCCAACGACGAGCGGTGAGACCGTAGACTCGTGCGAGTAGTCGGCCGTGACAACTCATAGAAGGCCGATCCGATCTGAGTGCTTTGTCGCCCACGACGGGGGGAGTCGGCGACACGGCGGGCAGCGGCGCTGGGGAGAGCCGTTCGTGCCCGCACCTGGGGAGCAATAGGGCACACACCGGGGGATCCGCAATGGTTGTTGGAAACAATGCGCTGCGGAGGACCGCTGCCGAGGTTCTCGAACGCAGGCATCAACCGATTCTTGCCGCCTATCGTCAGCGTCTTGCCGCTGCGACTGACGACTTCGAAGGGGCCGCTGACCTGATCGACAGCTACACCGCGCAGGCCGATGTCCTGCTCCGGGAGACGATGGCCGAGATTCGTCGTGAGGCGACCGACCCGCTGTCGGCACCGCCGCCGGCGGTGTCCAAGGAGGACGTCGAGCTTCACCCACGCGAGTGCTTTCGCGCGGTCGTCGCGCTGGCCGACATCGTGTTGGTCGATGCGCTGGAGCAGTTGGTCGGCCAGCCCGACCAGGGCGCGATCCTGGCGTTGGTCGCCGACGCGCTCACCCGTACGACACTGACCCGGCTGGTCGACGCGAGTTCGCGCTATGCCGCCGGCCTGATGAACGAGGTCCACCAGGCGCAGATCGCCGAGCGTTCGTTGATCGCGCGCGAGCTGCACGACCGGCTGGGCCACAGCCTCAGCGCGGCGTACCGCAACCTGGAGGCCCACGAGCTCGCCCAGGAACGACGCCACGACGACGTGGACCGCCGGGTGGTCATCGCCCGGGAGTCGCTCCACGACGCGGTCGGCTATCTGCGTGTGCTCATCGCCGACCTTCGGCTCTCTCAGCCGCTCGGGTCACTCGACGAGGCGCTGGCCAACTTCCTGTCGACTGTCGAGACGGGCGAGACACGTCTGCACACCGAGATCAACGGCGACGAGTCGTGGGTGCCACCCGAGGTGCTCGACGAGGTGTTCCTGGTCGTCCGCGAAGCGCTGCGCAACGCGGTGGCCCACGCCGGCGCTCGGGTGATCCATGCGGTCATCGACATCACCCCGCACGAGCTGCGGGCCACCGTCGCCGACGACGGGGTGGGCTTCGACCTCGCGACGGTGCGCGACGGCTCCGGCCTGCGCGCGATGGCTGAGCGCGCGGCCGTCGTCGGCGGTCGCCTCGCGGTGCGCGCAGCGGGCCACCAGGGCGCTTCGGTCGAGCTCGTCGTGCCGCTGCTCGCCGTCGGGGCGGGGGCCGGCCGGTGACCGTCACGATGATCGAGCCGACCCGCATCGTGCTGGTCGACGACCACGTCGTGGTGCGCGACGGCCTCCGGGAGATCCTCGACGCCCAGCGCGACCTCGTGGTCGTCGGTGAGGCCGGCGACAGCGGCGCCGCTATCGACGAGATCCGAATCCGCCAGCCCGACATCGTGCTGCTCGACGTGCAGATCCCCGGCGACGGGGTGACCACGACGGTCCGCCGGATCCGTGACGTCGCGCCGGCGAGCCGGGTCATCATCCTCAGCATGTTCGACGGCCCGACGCTGTTGCGTGAGTTGTTGACCCTTGGCATCTGCGGCTACCTGCTGAAGAACTCGACGCGCCAGGAGTTGGTGGCGGCGATCCGCAGCGCCCGCGCCGATGACGCGCCGGTGATGCTGGCGGTGTCGCGGGAGAGCCTGACCCAGGTGCAGGGGCCGGTGCACAGCACGCTGTCGGACCGTGAGCGCGAGGTCCTGCAGTTGGTCGGTCAGGCGATGAGCAACGCTCAGATCGCCGGTCGACTCTGCCTGTCGGAGGCGACGGTCAAGCGCCACCTGCGCAACATCTTCGCCAAACTCGGTGCGGTGTCCCGGATCGACGCGGTCAACAGGGCCATCGCGGCTTCGCTGATCGTCCTGCCGAGGCTCTGCGTCGACCCTACGTTTCACGGATAGCAGGCCGCTCAAGGATTGCTCTGGGTAACTTGCCCGCAAACGGGCACTCGTGTTGGACTAATGCCGTGAATAGCACTCGCCTGTTCGTACTCGGAGCGCTCGCGCGCGGGGGCCCCATGCATGGGCACCAGATCCGCCGGGCGGCCCAGGTCGACCGTACCGAGCTGTGGAGCGACGTCAAGCCGGGGTCGCTCTACGGCGCGCTGCACCGGATGCAGGTCGAGGGCGTCATTGAGGCGGTCCGGACCGAGCAGGAGGGCAACCGGCCCGCCCGCACGATCTACGCGCTCACCTCGGCCGGCGCGGCGGAGCTGATCGACCACCGCGACGAGGCGTTGCGCGACACCAAGCTCCGTCACGACCCGGTCGACCTGGCCCTGCAGAACGTGATCGACCTCGGAGAGGACGCGCTGCGCGCGATCATCGTGGCGCGCCGGAAGGCCCTCGCCGAGCAGCTCGACTCGTGGCTCGCGCTCCGAGAGTTGGCGGCGCCGCACATCCGTGGTCTGGAGTGGACGACCTTCCGTCATACCGAGCTCCGACTCCGTACCGAGCTCGCCTGGCACGACGAGCTGCTCGACCAGTTGCCCAAGCTGATGGCCAACCAACCGACCTCGATGACGACCTCGTGACGGTGCCGGCCCAGGCCCCGGTGGCATCTCCGGGGCCGGGGCCGGCGGCTTGTCACTGAGCGGGCTCGGGCTGGGTGGTCACGTTCCAATCGGGCTTGCTCGCCTCCGCCCAGGGCTCTTCGGGCCGACGGGGCAGCAGGTAGACGAGAAGGAACGTGAGGATCACGCCGACCAGGACGGCGCCGACGGTCCACTGGACCGCCCGGTTGAAGTTGGTCTCCAGCGCCGACGTGGCCGCGCTGTCGAAGGCCGCGCCGACCGGACCCGGCGCCGAGTCCGCGCAGCCGGACGGCGTGGCCGTCGGATCCGACGCGCGTGACTGGCGGATGAAACAGTCGGCGAAGGTGGTCGTCGCCGCGCTCGCCTCGGCCGGCGGCAGGCCCGCCGCCACGAGCGATGCCTGGAGCTCCGGGCTCGCCTTCTCCGCGGCCGTCCCCGAGTAGGAGCCGAGCGTCCCGAAGAGGACCACGCCGGCCACCGCGACGCCGATCGCCTGGCCGAGACGCTGGGCGGTGCCGAGCACACCGCTCGCCGCGCCCGCGTCCTGCCAGGGCACACCGGCCAGCACGATCTCCACGCTCGGCGCGATCACCAGGCCCGAGCCGAAGCCGGCGAAGAGTAGGGCCGGCAGTAGCTCCAGGCCGGAGCCCCACCAGTGGATCGTGGCGATGATGCCCACCATGCCGACGATCACGATGCCCGCGCCGAGCATCAGGACGCCACGACCGAGCGCTCGGGCGACGTTGTCGGAGATGGCCGCGCCGACCAGTGTGCCGAACGAGAACGGCAGCAGGATCAGGCCCGTCGTCAGGGCGGACTTCTCCAGGCCGATCTGCAGGTGCAGCGAGAGCGCGAAGAGCAGGCCGATGAAGCCCGCGAAGTAGCAGAGGCTGATGCCGACGCCGGCGGAGAACGAGCGGTGCGCAAACAGGCGCATGCTCACCAGCGGGACCTGGGCGCGTCGGGCGCGACGCAACTCCCACACCGCGAAGACGGCCAACGCGGGCAGCGCCGCTGCCATCGAGACGAACGTCCAGGCCGGCCAACCCAGGCGCTGGCCCTCGACCAGAGGGACGGCCAGCAGCAGGACCGCGGCCGAGACGAGCAGCATGCCGATCACGTCGAGACCACCGCGGCGGCCTCGCGACTCGGGCACCAGGATCAGCGCGGCGACGAACGTGGCCAGGCCGATCGGCACGTTGAGCAGGAACACCGGCCGCCAGTCCCAGCCGTTGAGGTCCCACGCGATCAGCAGGCCGCCGAGGAGCGGGCCGCTGGCGGTCGCGATGCCGCCGATCGCGCCGTAGATCCCGTACGCCTTGCCGGTCTCCTTCGCCGGGAACGTGGTCTGGATCAGCGCCAGCACCGGCGGGTTGAGGATGCCGGCCATCATGCCCTGGACCACCTGGAACGCGATCAGCTGGCCGGGTGTGGCCGCGAGCGCCGACGCCGCCGACGCGAGCGTGAACCCCGCGACGCCGATGAGGAACAGCTTGCGGTGGCCGAAGCGGTCGCCGATCCGTCCGGCGGGGATGAGCAACAGGCCGTAGCCGAGAGCGTAACCGGCGATGACCCACTCCATGGCCGTGTACGTCGACCGGAGGTCGCGCTGGATCGGCGCGACCGCCACATTGACGATCGTCGTGGCCAGCAGAATCATGAATGCCCCGGCCAGAATGACGGCCAGGATCAGCCATCGGCGCGGATTGGGTGGGGCGGCGCTGCGTTCGTCGGTCCAGCTCTCCGTCATCGCGTTCCTCCTGAAGTCGGACGGGGGTCGACAGCGGACCCACCCTTCGACTACACGCTTTCGCGTACGATTAGTCAAGTACGGCTATTTGCGTATGACCAGTACGGCACATGAGGAGGGCCCGGGTCAGGAGCTGACCCGGGCCCGGTGACGCAGAGGTGACTACGACCAGTCGGAGGAACCCGAACCCGAACCCCACTCGGACGAACCGGAGCCCCACGCGGACGTCGCCGGCCACGCCAGGTCGAAGGGGAAGTCGTTGGCGCGAAGCTCCAGCGTGCTCTCCAGCACGGCGTCGGTCAGCCGGTCGACGTCGGCGTCGCTGTGAGCGCCGCCAGCGAAGAACATCGGCATGCCGAGCGTGTAGATGCCGCGCTTGCGCAGCAGCAGCGTGAGGATGAACGTCGCCGGGTTGAGCGCCCGCGAGTAGTCCCGGTAGTCGGTGTAGGAGTCTTCCGGAAGGAACTGGAAGCACCCGATGTAGTCGCCGAACCCCACCATGCGCAGCGGGATCCCCTCGGCCGCCCGGAACGCGGCCAGCCGCGCCTGGACCCGGTCGACCTTGGCCCGCAGGTCGGTGTAATAGGCGGGCCCCTTGTCGCGAAGCAGCCGGAGCGTGGCCAGCGACGCCGCCACCGACAGGTAATTTCCGGTGTGGCTGCCCTGCAGGCCGGTCTTCTGGCCGAAGTCGGTCCAGGACTGCCCACTGGTCTGCGAGATGTCGAGGATGTCGGCCCGACCACCGATCGCCGACAGCGGCAGCCCGAGCCCGCTGATCACCTTGCCGTAGGTGACGAGGTCGGTCGGGATGTCGAACTTCTGCGCGGCGCCGCCGAGCCCCGAACGGAAGCCCGTCAGCACCTCGTCGAGGATGAACGGCACCCCGAGCCGCTGGGCGGCCACCGCCACCTCGCGGATCATCGGGATCGTCGTCTCCTCGAACGGGAACGACGAGGCGGCCGGCTCGGCCAGGATGCAGGCCAACTCGCCGGCGTGGCGCTCGATCAACTCGACCGCGAGCGCTGTGTCGTTGGGCAGGATCAGCAGGTCGCGCGGCTCGGCCGGAGTGACGCCGGCGAACGCCGAGACCAGCGGAATGCCGTCCTTGCCGATCTCCGGGAACGGCACCGCGGGATGCCCGTGATACCAGGGCGCGGTGTTGTGGACGGCCAGGTCGTGGGACCCGTGCAGGGTGCCCTCGAACTTGGCGACCATCCGCCGCCCGGTGTGCGCACGGCAGAGCCGGATCGCCGACTGGGTGGCGCCCGTACCCGAGTGTTGGAAGGCGAACTTCTCGTTGTGCGGGAGAATCTCCCGCAGCAGCGTCGCCAGCTCCAGCTCCAACGCGTTGGTGTAGCCGTTGCCGGTGCCCTTGCCGAGGTGCTCGCGGACGAAGTCGACGACCGGCGCAGGGTTGTGCCCGTGCAGCGCCTGAGCGCCGTATCCCATGTGGCAGTCGAGGTAGTCGTTGCCGTCGATGTCGGTCAACGTCGATCCGCTCGCGGTGGCCGCGATGACCGGAAACGGCGGTGCCTGGAACGGCCAGAACACGTGCGCGGCGGCGTCGACCGCCCTCAGTTGCTCGACGTGCGCGGCCGAGGCACCCTGGCGCGCGCCGATCTCGCCGAACAGCTCGTAGACCCACTTCTGCTGCATGAGGTCCTGAATGACCTCGATCGCTCCGCGCTCCTGGTGGCTGGCGCCCATCGTGTCCCCTTCGCATGGCGGCCGTGACAGGCGCAGCCTGCGCGCGCCCACTCGAACCCGGCTGGAGAACCGGTCGATCGACGCGGCTTCGAGCCGGTCTCGAGCGCCGTCGTCGAAGCTCGCCGCCATGACGGAAAATCGGGTCAATCTCTACTCGCTGACCGACACGATCACGCCGTGGGCAGTGCGGGCCGCGGCGACGCTCGGCCTTGCCGACCTGATCGCCGCGGGCACCACCACGCTCGACGAGCTCGCCGCGGCGACGAAGGCCAATCCCGACGCGCTGCACCGGCTGCTGCGCTACCTCTCGGTCCGCGGCGTCTTCAAGGAGACCGAGCCGCGGGTGTACGCCCTGACGGAAGCCGCCGAGTTCCTCAAGACCGACCACCCCGCCGCCCAGCGTCCCTGGCTCGACGTCGACTCGATGGCCGGCCGGATCGAGGGCACGTTCAGCTCGCTGACCCACTCGATCCGCACCGGCGACGCGGCGTACCCCGTGCGTTACGGCATCGAGTTCTGGGACGACCTGGCCACCAACCCCGACCGGGCCACGTCGTTCGGCGCGCTGATGGCCACCCACGCGAGCTACTTCGACCAGGTCGTCCAGGGCTACGACTGGAGCACCGTCAACCACGTCGTCGACGTCGGCGGCGGCACCGGTGCCCTGCTCACCGAGATCCTCAAGGCCCAGCCGCACCTGCGCGGCACCGTGGTCGACCTGCCGGGCGTCGTCGAGCAGGGCCGGGCCCGGTTCGAGGCGGCGGGGATCGCCGACCGCGCCGAGGTTGTCAGCGGGAGCATCTTCGATCCGCTCCCGGCCGGCGCCGATGTCTACATCCTGTCGAACGTTCTGCATGACTGGAACGACAGTGCCGCCGAGAAGATCCTTCAGCGGGCGGCGGACGCGATCGGCACGACCGGAAAGGTGCTGATCGTGCAGATCCTCGTGAAGGACGAGAACGACAACTTCCCCGATGACCCGGCCCGGCTGATGTTCATCACCCAGATGGACCTGCGCCTCCTCTCGCTCATGGCGGGCAAGGCGAGGACCTGGCGCGAGTACGCCGAACTGGGCGAGAAGGCCGGGCTCCAGGTGGCGGGCAGCACGGTGATCCCCACCGGGCAGACCCTGCTCTCGCTCCGCCGCGGCTGAGCCGACGGGCCCCTTGCTGACGGTTTCCGGTTGGGAAGGGGCCCTCGCTAACGGACCGTGCGCGCGTCGTACCGTTGCGGGCATGAACCCGGCCATCCGACGAATCGCGATCGATGCCCTCATCGCTGTCGTCGTCGCGGCCGTGGTGGCGGTGGCGATCCGGGTCGCCGACGAGCCCGGTGCCCGGCCGCCGGATGCACGCGCCTACGCGATCGGCGCGGTGATCGGGCTGCTACTGGTCTTCCGGCGCGGCTGGCCGCTGCTGGTGCTGGTCGGCTCGGTCACCGCGCTGATGATCTACTACGCGCTCGAGTACCCGGGCATCCCGCCCGCCCTCCCGCTGGCCGCCGCCCTCTTCTCCGTGGCGGCCGCCGGCCGGTTCACCTGGGCGCTCGTCGTCGCCGGGTTCTTCGTCGTCCTTGAGCTGATCATGCGGTACACGCTGCTCGGCGAGGGTTTCTTTCCCGCCCTCTCGGCCACCCTCGAAGAGGGCTCGCTGCTCGCGGCCGTGGTGCTGCTCGCCGAGACGATCCGCACCCGCCGGGTCCGGCTGGCCGAGGCACAGCAGCGTCTCGCCGTGATGCGCCAGGAGCGTCAGCACGAGGTCGCTCAGGAGCGACTCCGCATCGCCCGTGAGGTCCACGACGTACTCGGTCACACGATCGCCGCCATCAGTGTGCAGGCGAGCCTCGCCGACGACGTCTTCGACAGCAAGCCGGCCGAGGCGCGGGCCGCGCTGCGGAGCATCCGGGGCGCGGCACGCGACGCCATGCACGAGGTCCGCTCGGCGATCGGCATGCTCCGCGACGCCGGGGAGGTGCCCGATCTGGCCCGAGTCTTCGCGGTCGCCGAACAGGCCGGCGTGAAGGTGCGGTCGGGGATCGCCGGCACCCCGCGCCCGATCCCGCCGGAGGTGGCGCTCTCGGTCTACCGGATCGTGCAGGAGTCGATCACCAACACGGTCAAACACGCCGAAGCGACGACCGTCGACGTCACCATCGCCTACGCGGGTGACGCCGTCACTGTGGAGATCGTCGACGACGGGGTCGGACCCGGGGCGAGCCAGCGGGGGCACGGGGTGGCCGGCATGCGGGAACGGGCCATGGCCGCCGGTGGGTCGCTCGAGGCCGGGCCCCGGCCGCAGGGCGGGGGGTTCCGAGTGGCCGCGCGGCTGCCGGTCGAGGTGGAGGAGACAGCGTGACGATCCGGATGGTGCTGGCGGACGACCAGACACTCGTGCGGGCCGGCTTCCGGGGCCTGCTCGACCACAGCGACGACCTGGAGGTGGTCGGTGAGGCATCCAACGGCGCCCAGGCTGTCGAGATGGTCGCCGCGACCCGGCCGGACATCGTGCTGATGGACGTGCGAATGCCGGTGCTCGACGGCGTGCGGGCCACGGCCGCGATCGTCGAGCGGTTCCCGGCCGTGCGGGTCATCGTCCTGACCACCTTCGAGCTCGACGAGTACGTCTTCGAGGCACTGCGCGCCGGCGCGAGCGGGTTCCTGCTCAAGGACATCGAGCCCGACGAACTGCGCCAGGCGGTGCGGGTGGTGGCCGGCGGCGACATGTTGATCTCGCCGCGGGTGACCAGCCGGCTGGTGAGCGCGTTCGTCAGCAAGGTCGCGCCGACGCCGGTCGACGGCGGCCGGCTGGCAGTGTTGACCGACCGCGAGCGCGAGGTGATGAGCCTGGTGGCCAGCGGGCTGACGAACGAGGAGATCGGGCGCCGGCTGTCGATGAGCCCGGCCACGGCCCGTACCCACGTCCACCGAGCCATGGTCAAGCTCCGCGTCCGCGACCGCGCGCAACTCGTTGTCCTCGCCTACCAGACGGGGCTCGTCGCGCCGGGCAGCTAACTACGGCACTTGTTTCGCAGGCGGTGCCGGCTACGGCGATCGCCGTACGCACCGGCCGTTCCTCAACGGATGCCGCGTGGTGCGCATCCTTCGTATGTTGGCGTCATGTTTGAGGTCGGAGAGAACGCCGATGGGATCCTGGCCGGGGTCCTGTTCCTGATCTGGCTGTCCGCGGCGATCCTCGCCACGCGGCTGGCCTGGCGGCCAACGCCCGAGGCGCTGCGCAAGAGCGCCCGTCGGCTGCTGCGTCTGCTCGTCGCCGCGCTGGTGGTGCTGGTCGTCAAGTGCGTCGCGATCGGGCTGATGCTCGCCGTCGACTGGATCTTTGCCGACAACCGCGTCATCGTGCAGATGCCGCTCCTGCTGCTGCCGATGCTGGCCGTCGCCATCTGGACCGTGCCGGGCCTGCGCGCCCTGGCCGACCGCGACGACGCACCGGTGGACGTCGAGACGCGCTCCGCCGCCGCCGATCCCCGTTTCGTCGTGCCGGTCCAGGTGACGGCCGTGGCGACGGTCATTGGCGTCTACTTCGCGTACGTGTCCCGCCCGGTGCCGTCCTACGTCGACGACATCGCGACCCACGCCGCGCCGATCCTGCTGTCGGTGGTGGTGCTGTGGTTCTGGCAGGGGCGTCGCCTGCGGGTCGTCACCGCGACCGACTTCGCGCGCCGGGGCCGGCGTGCGAGGGCCCTGCGCGCCACCGCGCAGGCCGCCGTCGTGGTGCTGGTCGTCGCCGCCGGCATCACCTATGTGGCCCAGAGCAGCAGGCTGCCCGACCGTATGACCATGACGTCCCACGACAACGTCGACTACGGCGGCGGCCCCTCGATCGGTCACGGCGGTCATGGCGGGACCTCCGTCGACGACCTGCGTGGGCCGCAGACCGGCAAGCCCAACAAGGCCTTCACGCTGACCGCGAAGAACGCAACGATACGGCTCTCGTCGGGCACCGAGATCAAGGCGTTGACGTACAACGGACAGTCGCCCGGGCCGGAGCTGCGGGTCCGCGAGGGTGACCTCGTCGAGGTGACGCTGCACAACGAGATTCCCGACGAGAACGTGACCATCCACTGGCACGGCCTCGACGTCCCAAACGGTGAGGACGGCGTGGCCGGCGCGACGCAGAACGCGGTGGAGCCGGGCGGCAGCTTCACCTACCGGTTCATCGCCGAGCAGGTCGGCACGTTCTGGTACCACACACACCAGAACCCGCTCGAGGCGATCCGGCGGGGTCTGTTTGGCGCGCTGATCGTCGAGCCGCGTGACGGCCCACCCCCCGGCGAGCGGGACTTCGTCGTGCAGGCCCACGAGTGGCGTACGCCGGACGACAACATCGTCTCGTTCGGCACCAGCGACACGCTGCAACGCCAGGAGGTCGCCCCGGGCACGCCGGTGCGACTGCGTCTGATCAACACCGACAACAACCCGTCCACCGACAGTCGCCCGCGGGCTCTGACGATCAACGGCACGCCGGTGCGGGTGGCGGCGATTGACGGGGTCGACGTCAACGGCCCGACCCCGCTGACCGACCCGCGGTTCGGGTTGGCGACCGGTGGACGCTACGACGTGACGTTCACGATGCCGGCGGGCCCGGTGCGCCTGACAGACCTCGCCAACCGCGACGGCGGGCTGGTCCTGGCGCCACCGGGTGACACCTCGACGCCGAAGATCGTCGACGACGGGGACCAGTTCGACCCGCTCTCGTACGGTTCTGGCGGATCCCGGCCCTTCGACGCCGGCTCGTCGTACGACCGCTCGTTCACCCAGCTCCTCGACGACCGGCTGTCGTTCTACAACGGGGGACTCCACCTGGTGCCGATCATCAACGGGCACAGCTTCCCCAACACGCCGACGCTCATGGTTCGGATGGACGACGTGGTCAAGGTGCGGATCGTCAACCGCAGCCACCAGAACCACCCGATGCATCTGCACGGCCATCACGCGTTGGTGCTGTCCCGCAACGGGGTCCGCGCGACCGGGTCACCGTGGTGGATCGACAGCCTCGACGTGATCCCCGGTGAGATCTACGAAATCGGCTTCAAGGCGGACAATCCGGGGCTCTGGATGGACCACTGCCACAACCTCGACCACGCGGCCAACGGCATGGTGATGCACCTCGCCTACGAGGGCGTGACATCCCCCTATGAACTGGGGCGCGGCACCCCCAATCAGCCGGAGTAGGCGAACCTGTCGAGCCTTCCTCCACCGGGCCTCGAGGCAACGACGGCAGCGTCGTTCGCATCCGAACCCCGCATGCTGAGGAGAACCCATGCTCGACGCGATGCGACGAACGTTGTCGCTGGCTGTGCCGCTGGTACTGGTGGCCGGCATTGCCGCGCCCGCCACTGCGGCCACCTCGACCACTGGGCGACTGACCGTCGTCGCCCGCAACCTCGACAACCCTCGCGGTGTCGCCATCGACCGGGCCGGCACCGTCTACGTCGCCGAGGCCGGGCTCGGCGGCGACGACGTGTGCATCCCCGGCACGTTCGGCACCAACCTCTGCTACGGCTCGACCGGTGCGATCACGGCGGTCCGTCACGGCTGGCAGAAGCGAGTCGTGACGGGTCTGCCGTCGCTGCGGAGCACCGGCGCCGGCTTCTCCGTCTACGGCGCCCACGACCTGGCCTTCGACCGGCAGGGCAAGCTGCTGGTGGCAATGGGCTACAGCACCGACCCGGTTTCGCGTGACCTGCTCGGTGCGGCCGGGGCCACGATGGGAACCATCCTCCGGGTCGAGGGGAAGCGCCGCTGGTCGGTCGTCGGCGACCTCTCCGCCTACGAGGGGCAGAACAACCCCGACGGGGTCATTCCGGAGAGCCAGCCGTACGCCGTCGTCGCCGACGGGCGTGACGTCTACGCGCTCGACGCGGCCGCCAACGACGTGCTCAAGATCGACCGCCGTGGCGTGGTCACGGCCGAACACGTCTGGCCGCAGGAGCAGGTTCCTGCGCCGCCGGAGTGGGGCCTGCCGCCCGGCTCGACGACGCCGATCCAGTTCGTGCCGGTCACCATCACCCACGGGCCGGACGGCGCCCTCTACATCGGACAGCTGACCGGGCATCCCTTCCCGAACGGCGGCGCCCGGGTGTGGCGGCTGGTGCCCGGGCAGGAGCCGACGATCTTCGCAACCGGCTTCACCAACATCATCGACATCGCGTTCGACAAGCGGGGTCGACTGGTCGTGCTGGAGATCGCGAAGAACGGGCTCAGCTCCGGGGACTCCACCGGTGCGTTGATCCGGGTGGAGCGCGACGGTAGCCACCGGGAGCTGGCGAGCACCGGCCTGGACTCCCCGATGTCGTTCGCCACCGCCTCCGACGGCAGCTTCTACATCGCCAACAAGGGCCTCGGCATCGGCGAGTTGGTCCGTCTGTCCACACGAGACTGACAGGATCGCGCGGCGATCGTGGCGTTCTTCGTGTCGGGAGGACGCCACGATAGCTGTGGTGTCACACGTCCGCGATACGGTGCCAATCGTGTGCACGCTGGCGACGGGGGATGGGGTCTGGGGGTTAGGTTGACGCGGTCCGACGGCAGGCCTCCCGCCGGCGCCACCACCATCCTCATAGTCGACGACCACGCTCTCGTCCGCGAGGGGCTGCGCTGGGTGCTCGAGGTGCACGCCGACCTCGACGTGGTCGACGAGGCGGGCGACTCGGCCACCGCGGTCGCCAAGGCGGCCTCGGAGCGTCCCGACGTGGTGTTGCTCGACGTCGAGATTCCCGGCGACGACCCGGTGGTCACGGTGCGCCGCATCCGTGAGGTGTCGCCCGACAGTGCAGTCGTCATCCTCAGCATGTATGACAGCCCTGACCTGCTGCGCCGTCTGATCGCCGCCGGGGTGCGCGCCTACCTGCTCAAGAGCGTGGGTCGTGAGGAACTGGTCGCCGCGATCCGCAAGGCGCGCGACGGCACGGGCTCGGTGCTGCTCTCGGTTTCCGGTCAGAGCCTGGTGCAGGTGCAGAACGCGGAGTCCGCCATTCTGTCCCACGTCGAGCTGGAGATCCTCCAACTCGCGGCCGAGGCGATGACCAATGCCCAGATCGCACGGCGACTCGACCTGACCGAGGCCACTGTGAAGAGCCACCTGCGTCGCATCTTCGCGAAGCTCGGCGCGGTCTCCCGCATCGACGCGGTCAACAAGGCGGTGGCAGCGTCACTGGTGACGCTGCCACACGATCGGTTGGTGCCACGCCCGCGCCGCCCGCCGTTCTAGCGGTCGGCGACGTTCCTCAACAGGCGGCCTTGAGGTCGGCGGCGCGGTCCGTGCGTTCCCAGGTCAGATCCGGGAGTTCACGGCCGAAGTGGCCGTAGGCGGCCGTCTGCTGGTAGATCGGACGCAGGAGGTCCAGGTCGCGGATGATCGCCGCCGGGCGCAGGTCGAAGACCTCACCGATCGCCTTCTCGATCCGGTGGAGCGGCACCGTCTCCGTTCCGAACGTCTCCACGAACAGGCTCACCGGGTGGGCCTTGCCGATCGCGTAGGCCACCTGCGCCTCACACCGTTCGGCCAGGCCCGCGGCGACCACGTTCTTCGCCACCCACCGCATCGCGTACGCCGCCGAGCGGTCGACCTTCGACGGGTCCTTCCCCGAGAACGCGCCACCACCGTGCCGGGCGTACCCGCCGTAGGTGTCCACGATGATCTTCCGTCCGGTCAGGCCGGCGTCGCCCATCGGGCCACCGATCTCGAACCGCCCCGTCGGGTTGACAAGCAGTCGGTAACCCTCGGTGTCGAGGTCGAGCGCCTCCAGCTCCGGCGTGATCACGTGGTCCCGGATGTCGGGGGCGAGCAGTTCGTCGAGGGAGATGTGGGCGGCGTGCTGCGTGGAGACCACGACGGTGTCGAGCCGGACCGGGCGTAGGCCGTCGTACTCGACGGTGACCTGGGTCTTGCCGTCCGGCCGCAGGTAGGGCACCGTGCCGTCCTTGCGGACGGCGGCCAGCCGACGGGCCAGCCGATGGGCCAACGCGATCGGCAGCGGCATCAGCTCCGGTGTCTCCGAGCAGGCGAAGCCGAACATCATGCCCTGGTCGCCGGCGCCCTGGGCGTCGAGCCCACCACCGGACGAACCGTCGCGCAGCTCGATCGCCGTGTCGACGCCCTGCGCGATGTCGGGCGACTGGGCACCGATCGAGATGCTGACGCCGCAGGAGGCGCCGTCGAAGCCCTTCTTCGACGAGTCGTACCCGATGCCCAGGACCGTTTCCCGCACGATGCGTGGGATGTCGGCGTAGGCCTGCGTGGTGACCTCGCCCGCGACGTGGACCTGGCCGGTGGTGATCAGGCTTTCGACGGCGACCCGGCTGTGCGGGTCCTGCGCCAGTAACGCGTCGAGGATCCCGTCGCTGATCTGATCGGCGATCTTGTCGGGATGACCTTCGGTGACCGATTCGGAGGTGAAGAGGCGGCGCGACATGTGTGACTCCTAACCCGAGGGGCGTGGGGGCCCGGCGAGTCTTCCCGCCCCTGGTGGAGGTTGTCTGGAGGCAGCATCGAGCGATCAAAGGGGTATCCGCCGTACAACTTTCGACACACATCGATCCTCGGAAGAACCCGCGATGTCGCTACCTGCGGTCGTTCCGACACGCCCCGCTCATCCATAGCTTGGGAACGTCTCGACGAGTGCTATGGGGAATGGGGGGACCACTGTGGTCAGGTACGAGATCCTCGGGTCGCTGGAAGTGATCCACGAGGGCCGGATCTGCACGCCGACGCCGCCGAAGGTGCGGACCGTGTTGGCGCTGCTGGTGATGCGGGCCAATCGTGTCGTTCTGGTCGACTCGATAATCCGGGAGCTGTGGGGTGACGATCCGGCGCGCAGCGCCGTCACCACCGTGCAGACCTACATCTACCACCTGCGCAAGCTCTTCGCGAAAGAGGGCATAGAGACGCCGGACCGGACCGTGCTGGAGAGCCGCGCCCGCGGCTACCTGCTCAGGGTGGAGCCGGGCCAGCTCGACGCCGAGGTGTTCGAGACGATGCTCGACCAGGGCCGCTCGCACATCGAGTCCGACCGGCCCGAGGAGGGCGCCGAGGTGCTGCGGCGGGCGCTGGCCATGTGGACGGGGCCGGTGGGCGCCAACGTGACGTTCGGGCCGGCGTTGGAGGCGCACGCGATCCACCTCCAGGAGCAGTGGATCCGCGCGCTGGAGCTGCGCATCCAGGCCGACATCACGCTCGGCCGCCACCGTGAGCTGATCGGCGAGCTGCGCTATCTCGTGGGCACGTACCCGCTCAACGAGTGGTTCCACCGCCAGCTCATCGTGGCGCTCAGCCGCTCGGGACGCCGTGGCGAGGCGTTGCAGGCTTACCACCACCTGCGCCGGGTGCTCAGTGAGGAGTTGGGCCTGGACCCTTCGCCTGACCTCCAGCGGCTCCAGCGGGAGGTGTTGGCCGCCGGCGGGCCATTGCGCCCGGGGCTTGCCAGGGCCTCGTGACAGGCCCTCGACCGACGCTCCAGCGCCGTTCGACCGGCCGTCCCTAGCTTTCACACGGACATCGCGGCCAGGAGGTCTTCCATGACGAGCACATCCGACCGTCGGGTGGTAATCACCGGGATTGGCGTCATCGCCCCCGGTGGACTGGGCACCAAGGCGTTCTGGGAACTGTTGACCGCTGGCCGCACGGCCACCCGTACCCTGTCGTTCTTCGACGCCACCCCCTTCCGGTCGCGGGTGGCCGCAGAGGCCGACTTCGACCCGGTCGCCGAGGGCCTGTCGCCGCAGGAGGTCCGCCGGATGGACCGGGCGGCCCAGATGGCCGTGGTCTGCACCCGGGAGGCGCTGGCCGACAGCGGCTTCGAGGTCGTCGACCCGACCCGGGTCGGCGTCAGCGTCGGCACGGCGGTCGGGGCCACGATGAGCCTCGAAGAGGAGTACGTCGTGGTCAGCGACGGCGGCCGGAAATGGCTGACCGACCACCGGTACGCCACCCCGCACCTCTACGACTATCTGGTGCCGAGCTCGTTCGCCCGTGAGGTGGCGTGGTCGGTCGGGGCGGAAGGTCCGGCGACGGTGGTCTCCACCGGCTGCACGTCGGGCCTCGACTCCGTCGGCCACGCCCGGGAGCTGATCCGGGAGGGCTCGGCCGACGTGATGATCGCCGGCGCGACCGACGCCCCGATCTCGCCGATCACGGTGGCCTGCTTTGACGCGATCAAGGCGACCACGGCCCGCAACGACGACCCGACGCACGCCTCACGGCCGTTCGACAACAGTCGCGACGGGTTCGTTCTCGGCGAGGGTTCGGCGATGTTCGTCCTCGAAGAGCTCGAGCACGCCCGCCGGCGAGGTGCGCAGATCTACGCCGAGCTGGTCGGGTTCGCCTCGCGCTCCAACGCGTTCCACATGACCGGCCTGCGGCCCGACGGGCGGGAGATGGCCGAGGCGATCCGGGTCGCGCTCGCCGACGCCCGGCTGCCCGGCGACGCCGTCGACTACATCAACGCCCACGGCTCGGGTACGAAGCAGAACGACAGGCACGAGACGGCGGCGTTCAAGCGGAGCCTCGGCGACCACGCGTACCGCACCCCGGTCAGCTCGATCAAGTCGATGATCGGCCACTCCCTCGGCGCCATCGGCTCGATCGAGATCGCGGCGTCGGCCCTGGCGATCAAGCACGGGGCGGTGCCGCCGACAGCCAACCTGCACGAACGCGACCCGGAGTGCGATCTCGACTACGTGCCGCTCACCGCGCGTGAGCAGCAGACCGACGTGGTGTTGAGCGTGGGCAGCGGGTTCGGCGGCTTCCAGAGCGCGATGCTCCTGGCGCGTGTGGCATGACCACTGTCGTCACCGGGGTCGGGGTGGCCGCGCCCAACGGGTTGGGCCGCGACGCCTTCTGGAAGGCCACCGTCGCCGGGGTGGGTGGCATCGGGCCGATCAGCCGTTTCGACCCCTCGGGTTACCCCGCCCAGTTGGCCGGCGAGGTTCCCGGATACGCGGCGGCCGATCACATCCCGAGCCGGCTGATGGCGCAGACCGACCACATGACCCGGCTGTCGTTGACGGCGGCGCAATGGGCGCTGGCCGATGCGTCGGTCGACCCGTCGGCGCTGCCCGAGTTCGGCATGGGTGTCGTCACGGCCAGCGCGTCGGGCGGCTTCGAGTTCGGCCACCGTGAGCTGGAGAAGCTCTGGAGCAAGGGCTCCGAGCACGTCAGCGCCTACCAGTCGTTCGCCTGGTTCTACGCTGTCAACACCGGCCAGATCTCGATCCGCCACGGGATGCGTGGGCCGACCGGGGTGCTCGTCACCGAGCAGGCGGGTGGGCTCGACGCGGTAGCGCAGGCCCGGCGCCAGGTGCGCAAGGGCGTGCAGCTCGTGATGACCGGCGGTGTCGACGCGTCGCTCTGCCCGTGGGGCTGGACGGCCCAGCTCGCCAACGGTCTTCTCAGTACGGGGCGCGATCCGGCCACGGCGTTCCTGCCGTTCGACGCCAACGCGTCGGGTTACGTGCCGGGTGAGGGCGGGGCGATCCTCGTGTTGGAGGACGAACACACCGCTGCTCGGCGCGGGGCCGCCGTCTACGGGGTGATCGCCGGCTACGGCGCGACGTTCGACCCACGGCCCGGCACCGGCCGCCCGCCGGGGCTGCGTCGGGCGGCCGAGATGGCAGTGTCCGACGCCGGTCTCACACCGGCCAACATCGACGTCGTCTTCGCCGACGGCGCCGGTGTCGCGGAGCTCGACCGCGTCGAGGCCGAGGCGATCACCGCGGTCTTCGGCCCACGTGGGGTGCCGGTGACCGCGCCCAAGACGATGACCGGCCGGCTCTACTCGGGCGGGGCGGCGCTCGACCTCGTCTCCGCGCTGCTGTCCATCCGGCACGGTGTCATCCCGCCCACCACCAACATCCGCCAGCCGGCCGAGGGCCTGCACCTCGACCTGGTGCGCGACGTCGCGCGGGAGACACCCGTACGCGCGGCGCTCGTCCTCGCCAGGGGCTACGGCGGGTTCAACGCGGCAATGGTCGTGACCGACGAAAGGAATGGACGATGACCGACGCCAGCCTCGCCGCCGTCGCGAACTTCGACGAGCAGCAGGCACTTGACCTGCGTGAACGGCAGATCGCGGTGCTGGGAAGCGCCAAACAGATCGCCCACGTGATCTACGTGGTCACCGAGCTCGGTGTTGCCGACCTGCTCGTCGACGGACCGGTGCCCGTCGCCCAACTGGCGGCGGCGACCGAGTCGCACGAGGACGCGCTGCGGCGGATCCTGCGCGCGGCCTCCGCGGTCGGCATCTTCGACGAGCAGGAGGACGGGTCGTTCGCGCTGACCCCGCTCGGTGAGGGGCTGACGTCGGCCCGGATCGGCGGGCTGCGGCCGATGGTGCAGTTCAGCGGCGCCGACTTCAACCGCCTCCCGTACGCGGAGATCCTGCACAGCGTCCGCACCGGTGAGCCGGCCTTCAACAAGATCTTCGGCATGGGCTTCTACGACTACCTCCAGGCCCACCCGGAGGCCAACCGGTTCTTCGAAGGCTTCATGGCCCACTGGAGCCGGCGGCTCGCCGACCGGTTCGCGGCGGAGTTGGCGCCCGAGCGGTTCGGCCGGATCGCCGACATCGGCGGCAGCAACGGCTACTTCCTGGCCAAGATGCTCCAGCGTCACCCCGAGGGCACCGGTGTCCTCTTCGACCTGCCCGAGGTCGTGGCCGACGCCGAACCGCTGCTCAAGGAGCACGGTGTCACCGAGCGGGTCGAGGTGCGGGGCGGCGACTTCTTCACCGACGAGCTACCGGCGGGCGCCGACGCGTACATCCTGAAGTCGATCGTCCACAACTGGCCGGACGACACCTGCGTCAGGCTGCTGCGTCGGATCCGGGCGGCGATCGGGGACGCCGACTCCCGCCTCATCGCGATCGACCAGATCGTGCCGCCGCGCAACCAGTGGGACCACGCCAAGATCATCGACATCGACATGCTGGTGCTCTTCGGCGGCAAGGAGCGCGACCTCCGCGAATGGCAGGCGCTGTTCACCGCGTCCGGCTTCGAGCTGGTCAACACCCCCGCGTCCCGCGGCTGGGCCCTGCTCGAAGCGCGTCCGATCTAGGGAAGGAAGCCCGCAATGGCACACATCGGCATCGACCAGCCGGTCGTGACGATGGTCAACATCTTCACCGTCGAGCCGGCCAACCAGCAGAAGCTCGTCGACATCCTGATCGAGGCGACCGACGCGGTGATGTCCAAGGTCGACGGGTTCGTGTCGGCGAACATCCACGCCAGCCTCGACGGGACCCGGGTCGTCAACTACGCGCAGTGGAAGAGCGAAGAGCACTTCACAGCGATGCTCCAGAACCCCGAGGTTCACCCCCACTTCGGCGAGGTACGCGCGATCGCCACGCCGGAACGCCACCTCTACAAAGTCGTCTACACGGAGGACGCTCATGTCTGACGGAAGCACCGACGTCCTGATCGTCGGCGGTGGCCCGGTCGGCCTGTCGACCGCGCTCTTCCTGGCCCGCAAAGGGATCAGGCCGATCCTGGTCGAACGGCGGCCCCGGCTGTCGACGATTCCCCGCGCGACCGGTCTGCACGCCCGCACTGTGGAGATCTTCCGCACCGTCGGCCTGGAGCCGGCCGTGCAGGAGGCCGGCATGAAGATCGTCGGGCCGGGCGCGGAACTCGACCTCGTCCGCGCCGGCCGCGCCACGCCACTGGTCATGCTCGGCGCCCAGTCCCTGGCCGCCCTCGACAAGTCGTTCGTGATGGAGGCGCACGACGTCGACTACGACAAGTTCACGCCTAGCTGGCCGATCTGGTGCGGCCAGGACCACTACGAGCCGCTGCTCCACGACGCCGCCGTCGAGGCGGGCGCGGAGATCCGCTTCCAGAACGAGCTGGTCGGGCTGACCCAGGACCAGGACGGGGTGACCGCGACCATCAACGACAACGGCACGACACGCACCATCCGAGCGCGCTACGTCGTCGCGGCCGACGGCGTGAAGAGCCCCGTCCGCGAGATGCTCCAGATCGGCAACCGCAGCAACGGTGTGGCCGGGAACTTCGTCAGCATCATCTTCCGCGCCAAGGTCGACCTGCCCGACACCGCACCGCGGTTCACGCTGATCTACCTGATGAACCAGCTGGCCCAGGGTCTGCTGCTCTTCATCGAGCCGGGGCGGTGGATGTTCGGCGTCAACTACTACCCCGAGCGGGGGCAGTCGCCGGCCGACTTCACCCCGGAACGCTGCGTCGAGCTGGCCCGGATCGCGGCCGGTGACCCCGAGCTGGAGGTCGAGGTCGAGTCGGCCCAGCCCTGGGACGCGCGGCACATGGTCGCCGACGCGTACCAGTCGGCGCGTGTCTTCCTCGCCGGCGACGCCTGTCACGCCCACCCGCCGGCCGGCGGCTTCGGCGTCAACGCCGGCATCCAGGACGCGCACAACCTGGCGTGGAAGCTCGCCGACGTGCTTCAGGGGCGAGCCGACGAGAGCCTGCTCGACTCCTACGAAGCCGAGCGTCGTCCGGTCGGCGCGGCGACCGCCGACCAGGCATGGATGCTCTTCCGCACCCGGGGTCAGCTCGCCGACGAGGACAAGGCCGCTTACCGGGACTTCGTCATCGTGACGATGGGCTACCGCTACACCTCGAACGCGATCGTCGGCGCGCCCGCCGACACCGAGCTGCTGCCCCGCGAGCTGACCTTCACCGGCCAACCCGGATCGCGTGCCCCGCACGGCTGGGTCGACCACGACGGCGCTCGGGTATCCACGATCGACGTGCTGACCGAGGGCTGGACGCTGGCCACGGCCCCCGGCGACGACGCCTGGCTCGCGGCGGCCGAGGCGGTCTCCGCGACGACCGGGCTTCCGATCAAGGCGCTGACCGCCGGTCCCGACGGTGACCTCGCCGACGACGGCTCGTGGCTCGCGAGCTGTGGCGTCGGCCCCGGCGGGGCGCTGCTGGTACGCCCCGACGGCATCGTCGCCTGGCGCAGCGCCGGCCCGGTCGACGACCAGGCGCAGACCCTGACCGCCGCCCTGGCCACGATCCTGCGGGGAGCGTGAACACATGTCCTACCGCGCCCTCATGGTCATGCGGATGGCACCCAGCCACGCCGACGCGGTCGCCGAGCTCTTCGCCGAGCACGACAAGGGCGACATGCCCTACGTCGTCGGCATCTCGCGGCGCACGCTCTTCCGCTACCAGGACCTCTACATGCACCTGCTCGAGGCCGACACCGACGTCTTCGACAAGCTCCTCGCGGCCCGAGCCCGCGCGGACTTCCAGGAGGTCAACCGGCGCCTCTCGGCCCACCTGCAGCGCTACGCGCCGGACAGCATGACCGAGTTGCAGGACTCGTTGGCCACGCCCTTCTACACCTGGAGCCCCGAGACAGGGAGCATCACGTGACGCTGACCCGCCGCGACATCAACGACATGATGCAGGCATACAAGAAGACGAGCCTGCTGCGTACCGGCGTCGAGCTGGGCGTCTTCGACGCGCTCGCCGCAGGCCCGGCCACGGCCAGCGGGCTCGCTCCGAAGCTCGGCATCCACCCGCGGGGCGCACGCATCCTGCTCGACGCGCTCACCGCGATCCGTCTCACCGACCGGACCGGCGAGCACTTCTCGCTCACCCCGGCCGCCGCCGACCACCTGGTCAGCAGCCGTCCGGACTACCTGGGCGGAATGGTCAAGGTGATGTCGAGCGACTGGGAGTGGGACGCGCTGCGCGACCTCAGCGCGGCCGTACGGGCCGGCGGCACCGTGCTCGACGTGCACGCTGAGACCCCGGAGTACACCTACTGGGAGGACTTCGCCGCGTACGCGACGAAGGTCGCCCAGCCGACCGCCGAGGTGATGGCCGAGGCCCTCGCGCCGTGGACGAAGGAGCGCGCCGAGCTCGACATCCTCGACGTCGCCTGCGGGCACGGCGTCTACGGCTACACGCTCGCGCAGCACAACCCGCAGGCGGCGGTGACCTCGCTGGACTGGCCCAACGTGCTCGCCGTGACGGAGAAGCACGCCGAGCGGCTCGGCGTGCGCGACCGGGCGTCGTTCCTGCCGGGTGACATGTTCACCACCGATCTCGGTGGCCCCTACGACGTCGTACTGCTCACCAACGTCACCCACCACTTCTCCGAGGAGCGGGTGCATGAGCTGGTGACCCGGCTCGGTTCCGTGGTCAAGCCGGGTGGACGGCTGGTCATCGTCGGCTTCACCACTGGCGACGAGTCGCCGGCACTGGACCCGGCGCCGTACCTCTTCTCGGTGCTGATGTTGGTCTGGACCTTCGAGGGGGAGTCGCACTCCGTCGCCGCCTACAACCGGGCCCTCGCCGCGGCGGGCTTCGGCCCGGCCACCGTCCACCCGACGGACCTGCCGTTCCGAGTGCTCGTCGCAGAGAAGGGATGACCATGCATCGGCAACCGATCGTGAAGGTCGCCGCCACCGACGTGCCCGGCATCAACCGGATCGGCGGCGAGGTGCGGATCCTGCTCAGCCCGAAGACCGTCGACGCGACGGAGGGCTTCATGGGCACGGTCCGTCTGGAGCCGGGCGAGTTCCTGGCGGAGCAGTACAACCCGTACTCGGACAAGTTCTGTTATCTGGTGCGCGGCGAGGTCGTGATCCGGGTCGACGGCGCGGAGGTCAAGCTCACGGCCGACGAGGCCCTCATGGTCCGTCGCGGCCAGCGGCACCGCATCGTCAACGCCGGTGGCGAGACCGCGCTGATCGTGTTCCAGATCAGCCCGCTCGCGCCGCGTCCCGAGCTGGGCCACGTCGACACCGAGGAGGTCCCGCACCCCGAGTCGCCGGTGCCGCAGGTCGGCGGCGTGCGCGACGGGTGGCAACGACCGACGGGAGGAAACTCATGAGCCAGCTGACCCTCGACGACCTGCGTCGGATCCTGGAGACCAGTTCCGGTGTGGTCGAGCAGACCGACTGGGCCGATCCGGCGACGCTCGACGCGCCGTTCGAGGACCTGGGCTACGACTCGCTCGCGCTGTTGGAGCTGGCGGCGCGGGTGCAGCAGGAGTACGAGGTGCGCATTCCCGACGACGCCGTGTCGATCATGAAGACGCCGCGGCTCGCCGTCGACTACGTCAACCAACGACTCGCGGATCGGTGACCCCATGGCCGGACACACTGACAACGCGATCGTCATCAACGCACCGTTCGACCTCGTCTGGGACCTGACCAACGACATCCCCAACTGGCCCTCCCTGTTCAGCGAGTACGCCAGCACGGAAGTGCTCTCGACGTCCGCCGACGGGGCCGTCGTCTTCCGCCTGACCATGCACCCCGACCCGGCCGGCCGGGTCTGGAGCTGGGTCTCCGAGCGGGTGCCCGACCGCGCCGACAAAGTGGTGCGGGCACGGCGGCTGGAAACGGGCGCCTTCAAGTACATGAACCTGTTCTGGGAGTACACCGAGATCCCGGACGGCGGCGTGCGAATGCGGTGGGTACAGGACTTCGAGATGCGGCCGGGCGGCCACGCCGACGACGAGGGCATGACCGCCCACCTCAACCGGACCACACGTGAGCAGCAGGCACGCATCCGGGAGATCGTGGAGAAGGCCGCGGCCGAACGCGGGCAGTCATGACCGCCACCGTCAACACGCCCGTCGGTAAGAGCTGGCTGATCTGCCCGGGCTGCCGGGCGCTGCTCTACCAGCGCCGGGTCGAGCGCAACCTGGGCGTCTGCCCGGAGTGCGATCACCACGACCAGGTCACCGCACACCAGCGGATCGAGCAGCTCTTCGATCTCGACTCGGTCGAGGAGTTGCCGCCGGTCGACGCCGTCGGCGACCCGCTCGGGTTCGTCGACACCAGGCCCTATCCGCAACGGATCGAGGCCGCCCGTCGGCGCACCGGGCTGGACGAGGCAGTTGTCTGCGTCCGGGGCACTGTCGAGGGGCAGCCGTTGATAGCGGCGGTCATGGACTTCCGGTTCCTCGGTGGCAGCCTCGGCACGGGCGTCGGCGAGCGGATCACCCGGGCCGCCGAGTTGGCGCTCGAAACCCGTACGCCTCTGCTAATCGTCAGCGCCTCCGGCGGGGCCCGGATGCAGGAGGGCGTGCTGTCGCTGATGCAGATGGCCAAGACGAGCGCGGCGCTCGGAGCCCTCGACGAGGCCGGGGTGTTGACGATCTCGCTGGTCAGCGACCCGACCTACGGTGGCGTCGCGGCATCGTTCGCGACGCTCTGCGACGTCATTCTCGCCGAGCCGGGGGCGCGCCTCGGCTTCGCCGGCCCGCGGGTCATCCAGCAGACGCTGCGGCAGCCGCTGCCGGCCGGCTTCCAGACCGCCGAGTACCTCTTCGCCCGCGGCATGCTCGACGACCTGGTGCCCCGGTCGAACCTGCGGTCGACCATCGGCCGGTTGCTGGCCTTCGCGAGGGCCGACCGGCCCGCACCGGATCCTCACCCGGTACGGGCCACCGCGCCCCCCGAGTCGGCGGACCCGTGGGCGGTCGTGGCGCTGTCCCGCGATCTCGGTCGGCCATCCACACTCGACTACATCGGCCACTTCGTGGACGGTTTCGTGGAGCTGCACGGCGACCGGCTGGCGAGTGACTGCCCGGCGATCGTCGGCGGCGTCGGCCTGATCGACGGCCGGCCCACAGTGGTGATCGGCCACCAGAAGGGCCACACGGTCGCTGAGGTGGCCAGCCGCAACTTCGGCATGGCGACACCGGCGGGCTATCGCAAGGCGGCCCGGCTGATGCGCCTGGCCGAAAAGCTCGGCACGCCGATCGTGACGCTGATCGACACGCCCGGCGCCTACCACGGCATCTCGGCGGAGGAGAACGGGCAGGCCCTCGCCATCGCCGACAGCATCCGGCTGATGGCCGGACTGACGGTTCCGGTCGTCGCGATCGTGACCGGCGAGGGTGGCAGTGGAGGTGCCCTCGCCCTCGGCGTCGGCAACCGGGTGCTGATGCTCTCCAACGCCACGTACTCGGTGATCAGCCCGGAAGGCTGCGCGGCGATCCTCTGGAACGACTCCGGTCGGGCCGACGAGGCCGCCGCGCAGCTCAAGCTCCAGGCCGGTGACCTGCTGGCGCTCGGCATCGTCGACGGGGTGGTTCCCGAACCACAGGGCGGGGCGCCGGCCGATCCCGGGGCGACCGCGTCGGCCGTACATCGGGCGGTTGTCGACGCGTTCGCGGAGTTGGCCGGTCTCAACCGCGAGGAGGTGCAGGCCCATCGCCGGGCCCGCTTCCGACAGATCGGAGGTTTGACGAATGCCGGAGGGTAACGGCGACCCGCTGGACGCCGCGGTCCGCAGTCTCGCGCGGCTGATCGGGTCGACGCCAGGTCCGGTCCGTCGCGCCCGGCTCCAGCACGGCGACCTGGTGGTCGAGGTGGAGTGGCCGGACGGCGCACCCTGGGTGGCGGCGGTCCCGGCGGTCCCGGCGGTGGAGGCCGACGCCGGTCTGCACTACGTGTGCGCGCCGATGGTCGCGACGCTCTACCTCGCGCCGTCGCCCGGCGCTGACCCGTTCGTCAGTGAGGGTGACCAGGTCGTGCCCGGCCAGCAGGTCGCGATCCTCGAAGCGATGAAGATGATGATCCCGGTCGAAGCCGACCGCGCGGGCGAGGTCGTGAAGGTGCTGGTGCCCAACGCGACCCCGGTCGAGTACGGCGAACGGTTGATCGCCTTAGCTGTGTTGGAGGGCTGACCCAGTGTTCGAGTCGGTCCTGATCGCCAACCGGGGCGAGATCGCGGTCCGGATCGCCCGGACCTGCCGGGAGATGGGGCTGCGTACCGTGGCGGTCTACTCGACCGTCGACCGGGACTCGGCGGTGGTGCGGCTGGCCGACGAAGCCGTCCAGATTGGGCCGGGTCCCAGCCGGCGCAGCTACCTGAGCGCCCCGGCCATCATCGAGGCGGCCCGCCGCACGGGAGCCGACGCCATCCACCCGGGCTACGGATTCCTCTCCGAGGACCCGGACTTCGCCGAGATCTGCGAGGCCGACGGGATCACGTTCATCGGGCCGCCGCCCGCCGTGATGGCCGCGCTGGGCGACAAGGCCCGGACGCGGGGCATCATGGCGGGCCTCGGCCTGCCGGTGCTGCCCGGAACGACCGACGCCGTCGAGTCCGCGGCCCGCGCCCGCGCGGTCGCCGAGGAGATCGGCTTCCCGCTGATCATCAAGGCCGTCGCCGGTGGTGGCGGTCGGGGCGTACGGGTCGTCCGCGACCCGACCTCGTTCCTGGGCGAGTTCGCCTCCGCGCGGGCCGAGGCGCAGCTGCTCTTCGGCGACAACCGGGTCTACATCGAGCGTTACCTCGAGTCGGCCCGCCACGTCGAGGTGCAAGTGCTTACCGACCGCTACGGCAACGGCATCCACCTCGGCGAGCGCGACTGCTCGGTGCAGCGGCGTCACCAGAAGCTGATCGAGGAGTCGCCCGCGCCCGGGTTGCCGCAACACATGGTCGACCGGATGACCGCCGCCGCGGTCACCGGCGCGCTCGGTGTCGGCTACGTGGGCGCGGGCACCTTCGAGTTCCTGGTCGGCGGTGGGGACGACT
Source organism: Micromonospora sp. NPDC051227 (assembly GCF_044455385.1). Classification (NCBI taxonomy): domain Bacteria; kingdom Bacillati; phylum Actinomycetota; class Actinomycetes; order Micromonosporales; family Micromonosporaceae; genus Micromonospora; species Micromonospora sp. NPDC051227. The sequence goes on along the minus strand of NZ_JBITET010000002.1, from coordinate 678,734 downwards.
TCCACCTCATGGAGGTCAACTGCCGGCTCCAGGTCGAGCACCCGGTCTCCGAGCTGGTGACCGGCGTCGACCTGGTGCGGCAACAGATCCTCGTCGCGGCCGGCGAACGGCTCGCGCTGACCCAGGCCGACGTGACGTCGCGCGGCACGGCGATCGAGTGTCGCCTCAACGTCGAGGACCCGGCGCGCGGCTTCGTACCGACGCCGGGTGAGCTGACCCGCTTCGACCTGCCCGCCGGTCCGTTCGTCCGGGTCGACACGCACGGGTACGCCGGTTACCGGGTGCCGGCCGACTACGACTCCCTTCTCGCGAAGGTGGTCGTCTGGGCACCCGACCGCCCTCAGGCCCTGGCCCGGATGGCCCGCGCCCTCGACGAGTGCGCCGTCGAGGGGCCAGGTGTGGCCACCACCCGCGACTTCCTCCGATCGACGCTCGACCACCCGCTGTTCCGTGCGGCGAAACACGACACCTCGCTGGTCGACACCATGCTCACCGGCCTCCAGCCGGACACCACCGAAGCTCCAGGGCGCCACTAACCGAAGGGTTCACACTGCTGCCGGTTCGCGGGTTTACGGCCCGTGCGTCCACGCGGGCGCCCGCGGACGGAAGGTGGCCGACATGGCAATTGACAACGCTTCTCGAGGTGTCAGCCGACGGCGATTATTGGCCGGAGTCGGCGCGGGGGCGCTCGTGGCCGGCACCGGGGGAGTCCTGCTCGACGCGACGCCCGCGGCGGCCGCGTTCTCCAACCGGTTCGGCCGGATGTTCCCGTCGCTGCCGGCGTTCGGGTCCGCGACGACCCAGATGCGGAACGCGCTGATCGACCTGTCGCGCGTCGGCGGCCCGATGGACGCCCGCGACCCGCTCAGCGTCGGTGCGGAGGCGCTCGCCGACCTGCAGCAGCACAGCATCAACAACCCCGACAACTTCTCGGTCCCGCAGGGCATGACGTACTTCGGGCAGTTCGTCGACCACGACCTGGCCTTCGAGACGACGGCGCCGCTGGGCACGCCGGTCGACCCGACCACTGTGCCCAACCCGCGGACGCCGGCCCTCGACCTCGATTCGCTCTACGGCGGCGGGCCGACCGCAAACCCGGAGCTGTACAACTCCGCCGATCCCGCCAAACTCAAGATCGAGTCCGGTGGGCGCTTCGAAGACCTGCCGCGCAACTCCAGCGGCAGGGCGATCGTCTTCGACCCCCGCAACGACGAGAACCTGCCGATCGCGCAGATAACGGCCGCGTTCATTCTCTTCCACAACCGGGTGGTCGACCTGGTACGCGCGCAGGGCACCCCGGCGGCACAGGTCTTCGGCGCCGCCCGGCAGCTTGTCACCTGGCACTACCAGTGGATCGTGCTCAACGAGTTCCTTCCGCTGATTGCCGGCCCGGGCGCGGTCTCCACGGTGCTCAGCGGAGGCCGCCGCTTCTACCGGCCGGAGCCGAACGCGACGTTCATCCCGGTCGAGTTCACCGCGGCGGCGTTCCGCTTCGGCCACAGCCAGCCACGACCGGCCTACCTGGTCAACCGCACCGGCAACGGCGGCGACGAGTTCTACGCCATGCTCTTCGACTCGTCGCTGAGCGGTGCCGACCCTGCCGACCTGCGCGGCGGGAAGCGGGCCGCTCGTCGCTACCTCGACCACCAGTTCTGGTTCCAGTTCTTCGACGGCCAGGTGCGCTGGAGCAAGTGGATCGACGTGCGCAACTCGACGCCGCTGTTCGGCTTCCCGCTGCCACCGCCACCGTCCGGCTCGCCGTCGGCCAACCTGCTCGGCCGCGACCTGCTCCGTCAGCTCACCTTCGGCATCCCGTCGGGCCAGCGGATCGCCGCACACATCGGGGCGCCCGCGCTCGGCAGCTTCAACTTCCCGGAGCTCAGCGGGTACGGCCTCGGCCTGGACTCCAACACCCCGCTCTTCTACTACATCCTCAAGGAGGCACAACTCCAGGCCGGTGGCGGCTCCTTGGGCGCCGTCGGTGGGCGAATCGTGGCAGAGGTGCTCATCGGCATCGCCCAGCTCGACCCGGCGAGCTACCTGAAGGTGCAGCCCAGCTGGCGCCCGACCCTGCCCGCCCGCTTCTCGGGCCAGTTCACGATGGCCGACCTGCTCACGTACGCCCGGGTCGACCCGGCCAGCCGCAACTCCTGACGGCGCCTGCTCCGCACCCGGGCCCGGGCGGCCCGGTGTGCGGAGCATGAGCCCGGTTGAACGGGACTCCAACGGTCCTCGACGCGGGTGGAGGAAGGTGCGGGCATGACTGGCGACTTCAGCGATTTCAAGGTGGCGGATCTGTCGTTGGCGGCCTTCGGGCGTAAGGAGATCGAGCTGGCCGAGCATGAGATGCCGGGTCTGATGTCGATCCGGAGGGAGTTCGCCTCGCGGCAGCCGTTGAAGGGTGCGCGGATCACCGGCTCGCTGCACATGACCATTCAGACGGCTGTGTTGATCGAGACGCTGGTGGCGCTCGGCGCGCAGGTCCGGTGGGCGTCCTGCAACATCTTCTCGACCCAGGATCACGCGGCGGCAGCGGTCGTGGTCGGCCGGACCGGCACCCCGGACGCCCCGGCGGGGGTGCCGGTCTACGCCTGGAAGGGCGAGTCCCTCGACGAGTACTGGTGGTGCACCCAGCAGGTGCTGCTCTGGCCGGATGGGCAGGGCCCGAACATGATCCTCGACGACGGTGGTGACGCCACGCTGCTGGTGCACAAGGGCGCCGAGTTCGAGGCGATCGGGGCGGTGCCGTCGCCGGAGAGCGCCGACTCCGAGGAGTACGAGGTCATCCTCGGTGTGTTGACCCGGTCGCTGCGGGAGGACAACCGCCGCTGGACGCGGGTCGCTGCCGGGATCAAGGGGGTGACCGAGGAGACCACGACCGGTGTGCACCGGCTGTACGAGATGCAGCAGGCGGGCAACCTGCTGTTCCCGGCGATCAACGTGAACGACTCGGTGACCAAGAGCAAGTTCGACAACAAGTACGGCTGCCGGCACTCGTTGATCGACGGGATCAACCGGGCCACCGATGTGCTGATCGGCGGGAAGGTCGCCGTCGTGTTCGGCTACGGCGACGTCGGCAAGGGCTGCGCCGAGAGTCTGCGTGGCCAGGGTGCGCGGGTCATCGTGACCGAGGTGGACCCGATCTGCGCCCTCCAGGCGGCGATGGACGGCTACCAGGTCGCGACCATCGACGACGTTGTCGAGACCGCGGACATCTTCGTGACCGCCACGGGCTGCTTCAGCGTGATCACCAACGAGCACATGGCGCGGATGAAACACCAGGCGATCGTGGGGAACATCGGCCACTTCGACAATGAGATCGACATGGCCGGTCTCGCGAAACGCGGGGACGTCGAGCGGATCACCGTGAAGCCGCAGGTGGATGAGTGGCGGTTCGCGGACGGCCACTCGATCATCGTGCTGTCCGAGGGTCGGCTGTTGAACCTCGGCAACGCCACCGGGCATCCGAGCTTCGTGATGTCGAACAGCTTCGCCAACCAGACCATCGCGCAGATCGAGCTGTTCACCAGCACCGACCAGTACCCGATCGGTGTCCACACCCTCCCCAAGCACCTGGACGAGAAGGTGGCCCGACTCCACCTCTCGGCGCTGGGTGTCCGCCTCACCGAACTCACCAAGGAACAAGCCAACTATCTCGGCGTCCCGGTCGAAGGGCCCTACAAGCCCGACCACTACCGCTACTGAGAGGGCCCGTCCGCATGATCGCCGTATCCGGCTCGATCGCGACCGACCATCTGATGCGTTTTCCGGGGCGGTTCGCCGAGCAACTCATCGCCGGCAGCCTCGACACCGTCTCGCTCTCGTTCCTCGTCGACGACCTTGTCGTCCGGCGCGGCGGAGTCGCGGCCAACATCGCCTTCGGGCTCGCTCAACTCGGGCACCGGCCGGTGCTGCTCGGCGCGGTCGGCGGTGACTTCGGCGACTACCGCAGCTGGCTGGAGCGGCACGGGGTCGACTGCTCAGAGGTGCAGGTCAGCTCCATCGCACACACCGCCCGGTTCATCTGCACCACCGACACCGACCTCTGCCAGATCGCGTCGTTCTATCCCGGCGCGATGGGCGAGCCCGACCGGATCAGCCTCGACGGTGTCGCCGCGCGGGCCGGCGGGCTCGGGCTCGTCATCGTCGCCGCGGAGAACCCGGACACGATGCTCGCCCGCGCCGCCGCCTGCCGCCGGCTGGGCCTGCCCTTCGCCGCCGACCCGTCACAGCAGCTGGCCCGGATGCCGTCGTCCGACATCGAGGCGATGATCAACGGCGCTCGCTACCTGTTGACCAACGAGTACGAGGCGGCGCTGCTGGAGTCGAAGACCGGGCTGAGCGAAGACGACATCCTGCGCCGCGTGGGCGTGCGGGTAGTGACCCTGGGCGCCAACGGGGTACGCGTCACCGGGCGGGAGGGTGACGTCCTGGTCCCGGCGGCGCGGGTGGGCCGCATCGTCGACCCGACCGGCGTCGGCGACGGCTTCCGGGCCGGCTTCTTCGCCGCGCTCGCCGCCGACCTGCCCATCGAGCGCGCGGCACAGGTGGGCTGCGTGCTGGCGGCGCACGTGCTGGAGGTTGAGGGCCCGCAGGAATACACGGTCGACGCCGACGCGTTCGAGCGCCGCATTGCCGACTCCTACGGCCCGGACGTCGCGGTCGACGTGCGGGCGCTGGGGCTCGCTCGGGTCTGATCGGGCCAGTCGGAGGGCGAACCGCTGCCCCTGCGGCGGCCCGTCCCCGGACGGTCTTCAGACGATTTACGACGACCAGCAAAGCCCGATCTTGACACTGTGATACCAGATGACTACCCTACGGGCCGATCTGCACAACGGGGGTGTCATCGTGGCGGTGCCGATCGACTTCATGGTGCTCGGGCCGCTGGAGGTTCGCGCTGGCGACCGACGCGTTGAGCTGGGCGGCGAGCGGCAGAGAAGGCTGCTGGCCGGTCTGCTTCTCCGCCACGGCCAGCTGGTGTCCGCCGCAGACCTGATCGCCATCGCCTGGAGCGGGGACCCGCCCGCGACAGCTCGCAACCAGATCCACAGCGGAATTTGGCAGCTGCGTCGCACACTTGACCGCTACGGTGCGGCGCACCTGCTGGGTGGTGAGCGCGCCAACTACCGGCTTCGGGTCGACGCGTGTCAGCTGGACCTCGCCCGATTCAAGGACGCCGTGTCCGAGGGGCGGCGCCTCATAGCGCTTGATGACAAGCGCAAGGCTGCGGTCGTGCTGCGTCAGGCGGTGTCGATGTGGCGGGGCCCTGCGCTCGCGGATCTGAACGGCATCGTGCTGGAGCGCGAGGCGGCCGTGTTGGAGGAGATGCGCATCGCGGTTCTCGAAGAGTGCCTGGAGTGCGAGCTGACCTTCGGCGGCGGGGCCGCCGTGGTCGCCGAACTGACTGACCTGGTGGCGAAACATCCGCTGCGCGAGCGGCTCGCGGCCATGTTGATGACCGGCCTCTACCAGTCCGGGCGGCAGGCGGAGGCGATCGAGGCGTACCAGCGCGTCGCTTCCACGCTCGCCGACGAACTGGGCGTCGACCCGGGTGACGAGCTGCGTAAGAGGTATGAGGCGATTCTTCGGCAAGACCGAGCCCTCGACCCGTCGGCGCGTCCCGAGGGCGTCGCCCTTGCCTCCGGCACCGGTGCGACACCTGTTCGCCCGGCTCAACTTCCTGTTCAAGGCGCCCTGTTCGTCGGCCGTTCCGCCAGTCTGGCCGAGTTGGATGCGGCTCTGGCGACCGGTCCCACTGACCAGCCGCACCCGACGGTCCTGTCCATCGTGGGCCATGCCGGTGTCGGCAAGACCGCGCTGGCCGTCCGTTGGGCACATCGGGTCCGCGACCGTTTCCCGGACGGGCAGCTCTTCGTGAACCTGGACGGGTTCGGCCCGGACGGGACGGCGGCCCTCAAGCCCACCGACGTCCTACGAGACTTCCTGGAAGCGTTACACGTTCCGCCAGACCGGATACCTCCCGGGCTCAACGCCCAGGTGGGCCTCTACCGCAGCGTCCTGGCCGACCGGCGGGTGCTGGTCGTACTGGACAACGCCCGCGATGCGGCACAGGTGCGCCCGCTGCTCCCGGGCAACCCGTCCTGCCTGGTCGTGGTCACCAGCCGAAACCGGCTCACCGGACTCGTCGTGAACGAAGGGGCTCAACCCGTCTCGCTCGGCATGCTGACCGAGGTGGAAGCGCACGAGTTGCTCACCCGTCGACTCGGCGTCGCCCGGGTCGTGCAGGACGCGGAAGCCGTCGACCAGATCATCCGCCGGTGCGCAGGACTACCCTTGGCGCTGGCGATCGTCGCGGCGCGTGCGGCCACCGACGCCCAGCTCCCGATCGAAGTCCTCGCCGGTCGCCTCGGGAGCGGCGAGGATCTGGACGTCCTTGCCGGAGACGATCCGCAGTCCGACCTCCGGACAGTTCTCTCCGGCTCCTACCGCGCTCTCAGCCCCGAACACGCCCGCCTGTTTCGCCTGCTCGGCCTGCACCACGGCCTGGAGATGGCCGTCTCGACCTGCGCCAGCCTGGCCGGCCTGCCGCTGGACCAGACCAGCCGACTGCTGGCCGACCTGGTAGCCGTGCACATGGTCGAGCGGCGTTCGGCCGACAGGTACGCGCTCCACGATCTCCTGCGCGCATACGCGCGCGAACTCGTCAGTGGTCACGAGACCGAGCGCGATCTGCGCGCCGCGCGGCATCGGATGCTCGACCACTATCTGCACACCGCCCATGTCGCCGATCGCCTGATCTATCCGCACCGGCGTGACTCGATAGACCTCGCGGCGCCGCAGCCCGGCGTGACCACCGAGATCCTCACCGACAGCGACGCGGCGTTCGCCTGGTACACGCGCGAACGGCGGGCACTCGTCACGGCCGTCGACATGGCAGCCTCGAACGGATTCGACTCGCACGCCTGGCAACTTGGCTGGACACTGACCACCTTCCTCAACCGATGCGGATGGTGGCACGAGTGGGCTGCGGTCGAGGCCACCGGTCTCGTCGCCGCGCAGCGGCTGAAGGACCGTAGGGCCGAGGCCCGCTGTCATCGCGGCCTCGCCAACGCCCACACCCGCCTGGGGCACTACGAACGTGCCCGCCAGCACCACAGGTCTGCCTTGCACCTGTACGTCGAGATCAGGGACCGGACCGGGCAGGCGCAGGTCCACAGCAATCTGTCCTGGTTGGCCGAGCGCCAGGGGAGCTACCGTGAAGCGCTGGCGCACGCCCAACAAATGCTGCACCTCCATCAGCATGCGGGTCCCGAATCTGGCGAGGCAAGCGCACTCAACGCCGTCGGGTGGTACCACAGTCTGCTGGGGGACCACACCCGCGCTCTTGACTACTGCGGACGCGCCGTCGCTCTCGTGCAGCGCCTGGGTGACCTCCACGGTGAGGCGTACGTGTGGGACAGCCTGGCGCATGTTCACCACCAACGAGGCGACCACGCGCAAGCCCTCTCCTGCGGACGGCGCGCGGTCAACCTGGCTGCGGAGGTCGGTGAAGCCACTCTGCAGGCGAGCGCGCTGGCCCGCCTCGGCGACACCTACGAGGCCGCCGGTGACCTGGCCGCCGCGTGGAAGGTGTGGCATCAAGCCTTGGATGTCTATAACGGGCGCGACGAGGTGCAGGCGGCAGCCATTCGAGAGAAGCTGAAAATCAGCATCTACGGTTCCTGACTCCCCGCCAGTGGTGACACCCAGATGCGGTCGTCCAAACAGTGACATCCTACCCATTGACACGTGTTCACGTCTTGGCAGCGGTGCCCGCCTCCGCTAACGTCCATGGGAACGCTCCCATGGACTTAGATACATCTATGTGATCTGGAGGCAACACGTCGTGGCTATCCTCTCCTCGCTCCGCCGCAGATCGGCGGCCATCAGCGTGGCGGCCGTCGCGGGCGCCACCGCCGTCGGCGTCTGCCTCGCCGTCAGCAGCGCCTCCGCCGGCACGCTGTCCGGGTCGCTCTACCGTGACCCGAGCTCGGCAGTCGTCCGCTGGGTCGCCGCCAACCCCGGCGACTCGCGTACCGCCGTCATCCGCGACAAGATCGCGAGTCAGCCGCAGGCGCGCTGGTTCGCCAACTTCAACCCCTCGACAGTGCAGTCCGAGGTCTCCGGGTTCATCGGCGCCGCCAACGCGGCGCAGCAGATCCCGGTGCTGGCGGTCTACGAGATCACCAACCGGGACTGCGGTGGGGCCAGCGCCGGTGGGGCGCCGGACCTCAACCAGTACCAGACGTGGGTGTCCAACTTCGCCAGGGGACTGGGCAACCAGACCGTCATCATCATCCTGGAAACCGACTCGCTCGCTCTGCTGACCTGCCTGAGCAGCGCCGAGATCAACGCGCGCAACCAGGCGATCTCGACGGCCACCCGGACCATCAAGTCGGGCAACCCCAACGCCAAGGTGTACCTCGACGGCGGCCACTCCACCTGGAACAGCGCTGGTGAGACGGCCAACCGGCTCCGGGCGGCAGGTGTGCAGTACGCCGACGGCTTCTTCACCAACGTGTCGAACTACAACTCCACCTCCAACGAGGCGAACTTCGGTCGGGCGGTCATCTCCGCCCTCAACGGCATGGGGATCTCGGGCAAGCGCCAGGTCATCGACACCAGCCGTAACGGGGGTGCCAGCGGGGACTGGTGCGGCGACGACAACACCGACCGGCGCATCGGGCAGTACCCGACGACCAACACGGGTGACGGCAACATCGACGCGTACCTGTGGGTGAAGCCGCCGGGGGAGGCGGACGGCTGCCGCTTCACTGCCGGTTCGTTCCAGCCCGACCTGGCCTTCAGTCTGGCCAACGGCGCGCCCAACCCGCCCACCACCACCCCGCCGACGACGCCGCCGCCGACGACCACTCCCCCGACCACTACCCCGCCGACGACCACACCGCCGACCACCCCTCCGAACAGCTCGCCGCCGGCCGGTGACGGCTGCTACGCGTCGATTGCGGTCAACCAGTGGGCTGGCGGCTTCACAGCGAGCGTGACGGTCACCGCCGGCAAGTCGGACATCAACGGCTGGACCGTTACCGTCGCGCTGCCCAACGGCGCGGTCACCAGCGCTTGGAACGCGCAGGTCAGCGGCACCAGCGGAACCGTAGGGTTCACCAACGTGAGCTACAACGGACGGGTCGTAGGCCGACAGTCGACCAACTTCGGCTTCCAGGGCACCGGCACCGGCCCGGGCGTGTTGGCCGACTGCGTGACCAGCTGACCTCAGCCGATGCGGCGGCCCGGCGCGAAGGACCACTCTCCGCGCCGGGCCGCCCTTTGTCACCCCAGCTCGCGCTCGCGCCCCCGTAGCTCAGGGGACGCCGCGCCAGCTATGTCGGCACGCTGGTGGCCGGTGGCTTCTCGGCATCGCGGCTGCGGGTCTGTCGCACCGACAAACTGCTGTGGTCAGGCTTGTGGTTCCTCCCTCTCCGGCGGGACATCTCGTGGCCGGTGAGCAACGCGATCGCCACGGCCGTCAGCAGGCCACCGAACAACGGGATGACGCGCACCCCGGCCGTCGCCAGCAGACCCGCGCCGATCAACGAGCCGGCCGCGAGGCCCAAGTTGAACGCGACGCTGAGGCTGGCCGATGCCATGTCGGTTGTCGACGGGGCAACCTGCATGACGCGGTGCTGAATCCCCGCGATCAGCGAGCTGAACGACATCCCCGCCACGGCGAGCAATGGGATGGTCAATGCCTTGCTCGTGCCTATCCCGTAGAGGCCGAGCATCGCGGCGGTAAGGAGCCCGAGGAGCACCAGCACGGCACCGAGCGGAAACCGGTCCAGGACCCGGCCGACCGCCCAGGTGCCGGCGACGCCGAACGAGCCTTGAACGAAGAGCAGCAGACCGAGAGACGCTGCGGCGAACCCGCTGACGTCGAGGAGGAAGACGGTCATGTAGGTGAACGCCCCCATGGCGCCGGTGACCGCGAGGACGGTGGCGAGGAGGAGCACGACGAAGCGGGGCCGGTCCGGCATCGGCCCGATGTCGCCCGCACTCTGTTGCGGTGTGACGCTCGGCAGGAGCAGGGCGACAGCGACGCAGGCGACGAAGCCGAAGACGGCCATCGCGACGAAGGCGGCCCGCCACCCGGCCTGCCCGCCCAGCCAGGTACTCAGCGGCACGCCGAGGACCGGGCCGAGGGCGTTACCGATCGACAGCCGAGCCACGATGCGGCCTCGGATGTTCGCGGGGAACATCGAGATCGCCACCGGGAACACCACCGCCCAGAAGACACCGTTTGTGGTGGCGGACACCAGCCGCGCGGCGAGCAACACCTCGTAGGAGGTGGCGAAGGCCGACACCGCCGTAACCGCGGCGAACACACCGAGGGCGCCGGCGAGCAGCGGGCGTCGGGGCACACGTCGAGTGACCCGGGTCAGCGGTAGCGCCACAACCATGACCACCACGGCGTACCCGGTCACCAGCAGACCGGCCTCGGACCTGGAGCGTCCCAGGTCTGGCGCGATCAGCGTGAGCAACCCGATCGGAAGCACTTCGGTGGTGACGTAACAGAAGGTGGCGGCGGACAACGCGGCGAGGGCATAGACCGCGCGTCGTTCATGCACCATTGGCTACCTCCCAGATCCTGGACGTCGGTCGATGATCCCGGCTAACTCGATTTTGACGGTAGCATAGACGATTGGGCATTCCTCGTTGTCCCGCTGCCAATCGCTATCGTTGCGCCGATGTGTCGTGCCAGGCGGGTCGCCCCGACTCCCGAACTGGGCGAGGTGTAACCCTCGTGGAGGATTTAGGTGGTAGCCTTGCCGGTATGCCACTCGACGTGTGCCAGTTACCGTTGGTCGGCGGCCACCCGGCGCTCAATCTGGCCAACACGCTGGAGCGAGGGGGCGAGTCGCCGCACGACTTCCTGTCCGACAGTTCCGCTCTGCTGCGCTGGTCGGCCCGGGTGGGCGTGGTCAGCGACGCGGAGGCCGACCAGGTGGGCCGGGCGTGGCGCGACGAGCCCGCGGCGGCGCACGCGGGACTGGCCGCCGTGCGGGACATTCGTGAAGGGCTGTATCTCGTGATGCTCGCGGCGATCACCGCCGCGGACGGTGAGCCGGTGGGTGACCCCATCGCCGCCGGTGCCGCGCTGGTCGCTCTCCATCAGCGCTGGTCCGGCGCGGCCGTCCGAGCGAGATTCGTGCTCGACTCGTCGCAGGTGCGACTGGTCTACGGCACGGTACCGGCCATGCTGGTGCCCGACCGGATCGCGGAGGCCGCCCTCGACGTCATGCTGACGGCCGACCTGACCCGGGTGCGCCGCTGCCCGGTGCTCGAAGGCGGCTGTGGCTGGCTGTTCCTCGATCAGAGCCGCAACGGTTCCCGCCGCTGGTGTCGCATGGCCGACTGCGGCAACGCGGTGAAGGCGCGACGGCTCACCGAGCGTCGCCGTGCCGCCCGGCCCGCCAACTCGTAGCAGTTCGCCGTTGGCGTACCGGTGGTGGCTCTCCGGCGAGTGCCAACCCGGGTCGATCGGTGCCAACCCGGGTCGATCGGTGCCGACCCGGGTCGATCGGTGCCGACCCGGGTCGATCGGTGCCGACGCGGGACACTGCAGCCGACTGTGAGTCGCCGGCCGGGCTCGCTGCTCAAGGTGGAGCCCTGGGCTGGGGAAACAGGGGTCCGGGTGAGGTGGGTGAACGTGGGCACTCCCTGCCATCCCAGGTGAACCCCAGGTCGCTAGACTAGGCCCTCGCGCCCCCGTAGCTCAGGGGATAGAGCATCGGTTTCCTAAACCGTGTGTCGCAGGTTCGAATCCTGCCGGGGGCACCTCGAAGATCAGCCAAGTCGGCCCTCTGGGCAGGAGCTTGATCGCGCGCACGACGATTGAGTCGGTGCGCCCCCATGGCACCCGATGCGGCGCGGCGCTCGCGGCCGTCAGACGTTGATCAGAGCGTCGGCAGCTGTTCGGCTCGGGTGACCACCTGGTCGATGAGGCCGTACTCCCGGGCCTGCTCGGCGGTGAACCAACGGTCCCGGTCCCAGTCCCGCTGGATCTCGTCGAGGGTTCGTCCACTGTGCTGGGCGATCAGCTCCTGCATCGTCCGCTTCACGTGCAGCATGTTCTCCGCCTGGATGGTGATGTCGGCGGCGGTTCCGCCCATCCCGCCGGACGGCTGGTGCATCATGATCCGCGAGTGCGGCAGCGCGTACCGTTTGCCGGCCGTACCCGCGCAGAGCAGGAACTGCCCCATCGAGCCGGCGAACCCGAGCGCCAGCGTCGCCACGTCGTTGCGGACGTAGCGCATCGTGTCGTAGACCGCCATTCCCGCGCTCACCGAACCGCCCGGCGAGTTGATGTAGAGGTAGATGTCCCGGTCGTCGTCCTCGGCGGCGAGCAGCAGGATCTGCGCGCAGATCTGGTTGGCCGACTCCTCCGTCACCTCGGTGCCGAGGAAGACGATCCGCTCCCGCAGCAGCCGCTCGAACACCTGGTCACCGAAGGACGGCTGCCCGCCCTCCAGCATCCGCACGTCGTACCCGATCATGTGCCGCCGCCTTCCGCCGTGCCGGCGGGCGGTGGGGACCACCCGGGGGACCGGCCCCTTCAGCGTGCGGGCGACGACGGTGGCTGGCCCAGTGATTCTGCCGCCGGCAGATTTGCCGACGGCAGAACCCACGCGGCCTACGCGACGGCTACCCGCCGCAGGCCCAGCCGGGTCTGTGTGCAGTCAGCCAGGGCGGCGGTACGCGGACCGGGGCGCGAGCCACCAGCGGAGGCTTTTCCGCCGACGCTGAGGATCGGCTCGCTCGCCACCGGCCCGCGGTGCAGGACGAACCCGCCGACACGTGGACCCACCAGCAGGGTGGCGTTGCCGATCTCCCGCCGAGTCGCATCGACCCGCTCCAGGTGGGTAAGCGCGGCGCGCGGCGCGGCCGGGAGGCGCGGCTCGACCCGGCGCATGTCGTCGCGGGCCTCGCCGAGCAGGTCGGCGAGGCTGATGCCGAGCGCTCGGCAGATCGCCGCCAGCACCTCCGACGAGGCCTCCTTCCGGCCCCGCTCGACCTCCGAGAGGTAGGGCACGGAGACGTCGGCCGACGCGGCCACCTCGCGCAGCGTGCGGCCCTGACGCTGGCGGTGGCGGCGGAGCACTCCGCCGATGACTCGTCGCAGCAACGACATGCCGGCCTCACTTTCGCGGTCGCCGTCGGGAACACCCTCATCATGCCCGTCCTCGGCCGTCCGGACCGACCCGTCCGGGCCCGCGCCGCTCCGACGGCGCGGGCCCAGGGCTCTCACCGGTTGTCCGCCGCGACCCGGGCGTGCGGTCGCCGGTGTACCCGCTATGTTGTGGGCGTGCAGGCGACGGCGGGGGAGCAGGTTCGACGGTGATCCATTTTCCCGCGCAGCGCCGGGGCCCACTGAGCGCGCTGAGCCTTCGGCTCGCCGCCGCCCTGGGCCTGGTCTTCGCCGTGGTCGCCGCGGTCTACCTGGGCCGGGACGGCTACCGCGATGTCAACGAGGACGGCCTCACCCTCCTCGACTGCTTTTACTACGCGGTCGTGTCGCTCTCGACCACCGGATACGGGGACATCACCCCGGCCGCGCCGTCGGCCCGGCTGGTCAACGTCCTCTTCATCACCCCGGCCCGAGTGATCTTCCTGATCATCCTGGTCGGCACCACCCTGGAAGTTCTGACCGAGCAGTACCGGACCGGCCGTCGCCTGTCGCGGTGGAGGAGAGCCGTGAAGGACCACGTCATCATCTGCGGCTACGGCACCAAAGGGCGCAGCGCTGTCTCCGCCCTGATGGAGAACGGTCTGGACCGTTCGCGGATCGTGGTGGTGGAGCGCAGCGCCGCCGCCCTGCGGCAGGCCACCTCCGCCGGGCTGGTGGCGATCGAGGGCTCGGCGACCCGTTCGTCGGTGCTGAACGAGGCGCACGTCAAGAGCGCCAAGGCCGTGATCATCGCGACCGACAGTGACGACGCGTCGGTGCTGGTCGCGCTGACGGTACGGCAGCTGACCGCCGGACAGGTCCGCATCATCGCGGCGGCGCGGGAGGCGGAGAACGCCCCGCTGCTCAAGCAGAGTGGCGCGCACCATGTGATCGTCTCCTCGGCCACGGCGGGCCGGCTGCTCGGCCTGTCCACCTCGGCGCCGCCGCTGATCGACGTGGTGGAGGACCTGCTCACTCCCGGCCAGGGCATGGCGCTGGCGATGCGTTCCGCTGAGCGGGACGAAGTGGGTCGCTCGCCGCGCGAGCTGGAGTCGTTGGTGATCGCCCTGGTGCGGCGAGGCAAGGTGGTCACCCTGGCCGATCGGGCCGGCGCAGTGATCGAAACCGGCGACATGCTGGTGCACGTACGCGACGACCGACCCCAGTCGGCCACCACTGCCTGATCGTCGCACCGCGATCGGCCGGTGTGACCGCTGGCATGACGTCGCCGCTGTCGCCGCTGTCGCCGCTGTCGCCGCTGTCGCCGCTGTCGCCGCTGTCGCCGCTGTGGCGAGGCGGCGTCAGCAGGCGTCGTCAGCGACGCAGATCGCCTCGGTGCAGCTGACCGCCGTGCCGGTGGAGGCCCGGCTGAGCAGTTTGTAGAGCGTCTCCCGCTCGGCGGGATCCAGTGCGCCCAGCACCTCGTCCTCGGCGCCGGCCAGGGCGCATTCGGCCTCACTGAGGCGTTTTGCCCCATCTTCGGTGAGTTCGACGACGTGTCGACGGCGATCCTCGGGCGAGCGCCGACGCTCGATCAGCTGCTTCGCCTCCAGGTCGTTGAGCAGCCCGACGATGTTGGTGCTGTCCATCTCCAGGATGGTGGCGAGCGCTTGTTGCCCGGTGCCGCCGCCGGCGCGCAGCACGGTGAGCGCGACCAGATGCCGGGGGCGTAGCCCCAGCGGCGCCAGCACCGACTCGGACCGCAGTCGCATCCGCCGGGCCAGATGGTCCAGGAGTGCGCCCGAGCGGTGCTCGGAGGAGTCGAGCGGCTGCGCGGACATGTGACCCAGTCTACCGACTCAGCGGAACATCGGCCTGCTATAAATAGTTGGTGCCTCACGAACGATCCCTGAAGGAGGAATGATGCATCTGCTGCATATCGATTCGAGCATCCGCGGTGACTGGTCGGTCAGCCGGCGACTCACCTCCCGCGCGGTCGACGCATGGCGTGCGGCCCACCCGGACGGCACCGTGGCCTACCGGGACCTGGGTGCCGAACCGCTGCCGCACCTGGACTCGGAGGGTGGGCTGGCGCGAATGACCCCTCCGGATCAGCACACGCCGGCCCAGCGTGAGTCCTGGCAGCTCAGCGAGCGGCTCGTCGACGAGGTGAAGCAGGCCGACGTGGTGCTGCTCGGCCTGCCGCTCTACAACTTCGGCGCGCCCAGCAGCGTCAAGTCCTGGGTCGACCACCTGATCGTTCCCGGGCTGGCGTACGACCCGACGACGCAGGAGGGCCTGCTCGGTGGGCGTGAGTTCGTGGTGCTGGCCACCCGGGGCGGCGGCTACGGCGAGGGCACCCCTCGCTACGGCTGGGACCACGCCGAGCCGTGGCTCCCGCACGGCCTGTCGATGACCGGCATGCAGCCGCGCTTCATCAGCGCCGAGCTGACCCTGGCGCCGTCGGTGCCGGCGATGGCCGAGCTGATCCCGCTGCACGAGGCGAGTCTCGCGGCGGCCGAGAAGGAGATCGACAACCTCTGGACGCCGGCCACCGCCCAGCGCTGAGGCAGCGCCGGTACTGACGAGAGCGGCCGCCCCCGGTCGGGGACGGCCGCTCTCGTCGGTACGGACGGGTCAGATGATCGTCCAGGTGTCGCCGCTGCCCAGCAGGCCGGCGAGCTGCTGCTCGGGGGTCTCGGTGACCTTCGCCTTGGCGGCCGCGAGCTGCGCCTGCACCACGCTGTCGTAGGACGGCCGGTCCACCGAGCGGAACACCCCGATCGGAGTGTTGCGCAGGTCCAGACCAGGCAGCCGGGACAGCGCGAAGGCGTACGCCGGGTCGGTCACCGTCGCGTCGTGCACGACGATCTCCTCCGGGCGGACCGAGCTGGTGTCCCGGACCTCCAGGCCGAAGCCGCCCGGCGGGTGCACCACGCAGAACTGCCCGTCGGCCCCGAAGGTGATCGGCTGGCCGTGCTCCAGGCGGATCAGGTGGTCGTCCCGCGTGGACGGGTCCTTGAGCTGCTCGAACGCCCCATCGTTGAAGATGTTGCAGTTCTGGTAGATCTCCACGAACGCCGAACCCTCATGCTCGGCGGCGGCCCGCAGCACCGACTGGAGGTGCTTGCGGTCCGAGTCGATGGTGCGGCCCACGAAGCTGGCCTCCGCGCCGAGGGCGAGCGAGAGCGGGTTGAACGGGGCGTCCGCCGAGCCGGCCGGTGTCGACTTGGTGACCTTGCCGACCTCGGACGTCGGAGAATACTGGCCCTTGGTCAGACCGTAGATCCGGTTGTTGAACAGCAGGATCTTGAGGTTGACGTTGCGCCGCAGCGCGTGGATCAGGTGGTTGCCACCGATGGAGAGCGCGTCGCCGTCGCCGGTGACCACCCAGACCGACAGGTCCGGCCGGGACACCGACAGGCCGGTCGCGATCGCCGGGGCCCGACCGTGGATCGAGTGCATCCCGTACGTGTTCATGTAGTACGGGAAGCGGGACGAGCAGCCGATCCCGGAGACGAAGACGGTGCGCTCCCGGGGGATGTTCAGCTCCGGCATGAACTGCTGGATGGCTGCCAGGATCGCGTAGTCGCCGCAGCCGGGGCACCAGCGCACCTCCTGGTCGGACTTGAAGTCCTTCGCGGTGAGCTTGACGGCGACGGGCTCAGACATTCTTCAGCACCTCTTCCAGCGTCGTCTCCAGCTCGGCGGCCGTGAACGGCAGACCGCGGACCTGGTTGTAGCTGATCGCGTCGACCAGGTAGCGAGCCCGGATGACGTGGGCCAGCTGGCCCAGGTTCATCTCCGGGATGACCACCTTGTCGTACGAGCGGAGCACCTCACCGAGGTTGGCCGGCATCGGTGCCAGGTGCCGCAGGTGCGCCTGGGCGATGGAGAGGCCACGTTGGCGGACCCCGCGGCACGCCGCGCCGATCGGCCCGTACGTCGAGCCCCAGCCGAGGACCAGCACCCGGGCGTCGCCGTCCGGGTCCTCCACCTCGATGTCCGGCACCGGGATCGTCTCGATCCGGGCCGCCCGGGTGCGCACCATGAAGTCGTGGTTCGCCGGGTCGTACGAGATGTCACCGGTCTTGTCGGCCTTCTCCAGCCCGCCGATGCGGTGCTCCAGCCCCGCGGTGCCGGGGATCGCCCACGGCCGGGCCAGGGTCTCCGGGTCGCGCAGGTACGGCAGGAAGGTCGTGCCGTCCTCGCCGTTGGGCTTGGTGGCGAACTCGACCCGTAGGTCGGGCAGCGACTCCACGTCCGGTAGCAGCCACGGCTCGGAGCCGTTGGCGACGTAGTTGTCGGACAGCAGGATCACCGGGGTGCGGTAGGTGAGCGCGATCCGGGCCGCCTCCAGCGCCGCGAAGAAGCAGTCCGACGGTGACCGGGGCGCGATCACCGCGACCGGCGCCTCACCGTGCCGACCGTAGAGCGCCATGTTGAGGTCGGCCTGCTCGGTCTTGGTCGGCATGCCGGTCGACGGGCCGGCGCGCTGCACGTCCACGATCACCAGCGGCAGCTCCAGCGCCACCGCGAGCGAGATCGTCTCGCTCTTGAGCGCCACGCCGGGGCCGCTGGTGGTGGTCACGCCGAGCGACCCGCCGTAGGAGGCGCCCAGTGCGGCGCCGACGGCGGCGATCTCGTCCTCGGCCTGCACGGTGAGAACGCCGAAGCGCTTGTGCTTGCTCAGCTCGTGCAGGATGTCCGACGCGGGCGTGATCGGGTACGCGCCGAGGAAGACCGGCAGCCCGGAGCGGACCCCGGCGGCGACCAACCCCAGCGAGAGCGCCGCGTTGCCGGTGATGTTTCGGTACGTGCCCGGCTTCATCTTGGCCGGCTTGACCTCGTAGCGAACCGCGAAGTCCTCGGTGGTCTCGCCGAAGTTCCAGCCAGCCTTGAAAGCGGCGACGTTCGCGGCGACGAGCTCCGGACGGGCCGCGAACTTGCGCTCCAGGAAGCGCAGCGTCGACTCGTAGGGCCGGGAGTACATCCAGGAGAGCAGGCCGAGCGCGAACATGTTCTTCGACCGCTCGGCGTCCTTCTTGGACACCTGGTGGGCCGCGAGCGCGCCGACCGTCATCGAGGTCAGCGCCACGGGGTGCACGACGTAACCGGCCAGCGAGTCGTCGTCCAGCGGGCTGGTCTGGTAACCGACCTTGGCGAGGTTGCGCTTGGTGAACTCGTCGGTGTTGACGATGATGTCCGCGCCGCGCGGCAGATCGGCCAGGTTGGCCTTCAGCGCCGCCGGGTTCATCGCCACCAGCACGTTGGGCGCGTCGCCCGGCGTGAGGATGTCGTAGTCGGCGAAGTGCACCTGGAAGCTCGACACGCCGGGCAGGGTGCCGGCAGGAGCCCGGATCTCGGCGGGGAAGTTTGGCAGCGTGGAGATGTCGTTGCCGAGCTGCGCCGTCTCCGAGGTGAACCGGTCGCCGGTCAGCTGCATGCCGTCGCCCGAGTCACCGGCGAACCGGATGACCACGCGGTCGAGTTGACGGATCTGCTTGGTCACTGTGCCACCTTCGTTCGCGACTGCGGGGCTTGCCCGGCCACGGAACCTCCTTGACGCAACGCTTCACCGCACCGCCCCAGGCTGGTCCGGCCGCTGTCGTTCCTCACCTGAGAGCCTACGTCTAAGGGAGCCCTAACCATCCCCGGAGGTCCGCCGACTGGGACCCGAAGTGGTCGCGAAACGCCCACATTTGCGGTGTTACGCCCCGCCCGCCGTAATTCAGATCACCACCGGGTCGCGCCGACGACCCCGGCCGCGCGCTGCCGGGGTCGTCCGTCGATCAGTCGGCGGGGTTGGGCGCGGGCTCCGGCGGCGGGTCGCCGAGCCGGCGGCGCAGCGAGGTCGTGGCCAGCGTGAGAGCCAGCACCACCAGCAGCGTGGAGACCACGATCAGGATCACCGCGGTGCGCTGCACCGAGGTCAACCCGCCGTCTCCGGTCGCGGCACCGGCGGGCAGTACGCCCTGCGAGCCGGTCGGTGCGGGCGGGGAGACCACCGGCGTGGCCAGTGCGGCCGCCGCGGTGATCCGGAAGCTCATCTGCACCCGACGGGTCGGACCGCTGCGTGGATCGAGTTGACCGATCAGGGCCCCGGACAGCGGCGCTTCGCGCTGCGCCTGCGGCGTCGCCTCCACCGGCAGCTGCACCTCGGCGGTCGTGCCGGCCAGCACCAAACCGGCGTCGCAGCGGGTACGCGTCGGGTCGACCGCCACGCAGCCGATCGGTGGGGTCGGCACTGTCACCCCGGCCGGCAGGACGACCTCGACCCGGCCGGCGGCGTCCACCGCGCCGGTGTTGCCCAGCCGGAGCGTGAGGGTGCTGGGGCCGCCGCTGATGTCGAAGGTCACCTCGTCGGCGGCGAGCGTGATCCCGGGCACCGGCGGGCCCGCTGGGAAGAGCACAGCGAAGCCCTGGTCGTCGGTCGCCTCTCCGACCGCTCCCGGCGCGTCCGCAATGACCTGGACGGAGCCGCTGAGCGGCATCTGCTTCCACGCCGTGCCAGCGACCCGCAGCCGCAGCACGGTGCTGAACCGGACGCCCGCTCCGGCGGTCCAGGCCCCGCACCGGTACGTCCCACCACCGGCGGCGGCACAGCCCTTCGTGCCGGCATCGGTCAGCCCGGCGGGCAGTGTGTACGAGAGTCGGATCTGTTCCGTGGTGGTACCGGTGTTGTGCACCGTGACCTGGAGGGTGGCGGCCGTGCTCGGCGTGTTCCAGTACGCCTCGGTGAGGGTGACGTCGCCGGTGGTGACCTGCACGCCCAGCGGGCTCTGCGGCGGCGGCGCCGAACCCGGGGCGGGCGGGCGGACCGTCGGCGCTGGCGGTGTCGGCGGGGCGGGGGGCGCCGTCGGTGGCACCGGGGGAGCCGGGCTGGGCGGTCGGGTGGTGCCGCCCGGCGGGGGCGCGCTGGTGGTCGGCGCCGGCGGGACCTCCGGGGCGGTGGTCACCGGAGCCGGTGGCGTCGTCTCCGGTGGTGGCGCGCTGGTCTCCGGTGCCGGGTCGGTCGGCTCCGGTTCGCCGCCCGGGTCTTCGGTCGGGGTGGGCTCCTCCGTCGGTGTGGTCGGGGGGCCCTCGCCTCCCGGCTCGTTGACCGGCTCGGCCGAGGTCGCGACCGGGTCCGCGTCCGGTGCGGCCGCGTTGGCCCAGGCCGGTCCCACGGCGAGGGCCGTGAGCAGGCCGAGCGCGAGCGCGGTCGCCAGCAGGGGCGTGGAACGTCGCCCCTCCGCCCGGTTACCGGGCGATGCCTTCACGCGGGCCATCTGTCCTCCGGTGACATGGGTGGGTGTCCAATATTCGGTAACAGTTGCCCCTGTGCACTAGTCCCATCTGGAAACAAATCCGTAACGTGTTTGGGACGGCCCGTCCGGGCGGACGGTAGGCTGCCGACTGTGAACGGATACCTGGGCTCGTACGCGACGCTCGGGCTCCTGCTGCTCGCCAGCGTTCTCTTCTTTGTTACGGCGTTCTCGGCCAACCGGGCGTTACGCCCGGCGCGTCCGGCTGATCCGCCGGGCAAGCGGGCCAGCTACGAGTGCGGGCTCGACCCGGTCGGTGCCGACTGGGCGCAGATGCAGATCCGCTACTACGTGTACGCCTACCTGTACGTGCTGTTCGCGGTCGAGGCGGTGTTCCTCTTCCCCTGGGCGGTGGTCTTCGACCGGCCGGGCTTCGGTCTGGTGACGGTGGTGGAGATGGCGGTGTTCGTGGCCGTGCTCGCGCTCGGCATCCTCTACGCCTGGCGTAGAAACATCCTCCGCTGGACCTGAGCGCCACTGCCTCCGGCGATCGTGTCGGTCCGTCCGACCGTTCGCGGTCGGTTACGGCGACGACCGGTCAGGCGAGTCCCCGGCGGGTGGCCGTGGGCGGGCGGTCGCCTCGGATCGAGGCCACCATGTCCAGCACCCGGCGGGTCGGGCCGACCTGGTGGGCCCGGAAGACCCGGGCGCCCAACCAGGCCGAGACGGCCGTCGCGGCGAGCGTCCCCTCCAGCCGTTCGGCTACCGGCAGGCCCAACGACTCACCGATGAAGTCCTTGTTGGAGAGCGCCACCAGCACCGGCCAGCCGGTCGCGGTCAGCTCGTCCAGTCGGCGGGTGATCTCCAGCGAGTGCCGGGTGTTCTTGCCGAAGTCGTGCGCCGGGTCGATGAGGATGCCGTCGGGGCGTACCCCTGCCGCCACCGCGCGCTCGGCGAGCCCGGTCACCGTCGCGACCACGTCGGCGACCACGTCGGTGAAGGCGGCCCGGTGCGGCCTGGTCCGCGGCGTCAGCCCGCCGGCGTGCGAACAGACCAGGCCGGCGCCGGTACGCGCGGCCACCCGGACCAACGCCGGGTCGACGCCCGACCAGGTGTCGTTGAGGAGGTCGGCCCCGGCAGCCACGGCCTCCGTCGCCACCTCGGCCCGCCAGGTGTCGATGGAGATCACCACCTCCGGAAACGCGGCTCGAACGGCGGCGATGGTGTCCACCGTGCGCCGGATCTCCTCGGCCACGTCCACGTCCGCACCGGGGCCGGCCTTGACGCCGCCGATGTCGATGATGGCCGCGCCCTCGTCGACCGCCCGCTCCACAGCCCGCAGAGCGCTGTCGGCGGCGTAGGTGGCCCCGCGGTCGAAGAACGAGTCCGGCGTGCGGTTGATGATCGCCATCACCACCAGCTCGCCGGGGGCGAACGTGTGCCCACCCAGCCGAAGCGCCCCGGCCATGCCCGCCTCCTGGAAGTTCACGCCGTCGCCGCCGCGTCGGCCGGTCCCGACGCTAGTCTGTCGCCCGTCCACGATTCCGGGCGGGCGTCGGCACCGATCGCGATCGAGGCGGGTGGCGGGGTCGCTCCCGGCCGGCCGCCATGCCACGATCAGTACATGGGTCAGCTTCTGCTCCTCCTGGTCGTGGCGTTGACCGTCGCGGCGGTGATATTCGGCGTGACGGTGCTGGTCAGCGGGCGTGATCCCGGCTTGGTGCCGGCCGAGCCGGATTCGCAGGCCGTGGCATTGCCGGGCACCCGCCCACTGCGCGAATCCGACGTGGGGGCGGTCCGTTTCGACACCGGGTTGCGCGGGTACCGGATGGACCAGGTCGATCAGGCGTTGCGCCGTGCCGCCTACGACATCGGTTACAAGTCCGAGCTGATCGGCGTACTGGAGTCGGAGGTCATCGCCTTGCGTGAGGGGCGCACCGACGACGCGGACGTGCTGCGGCAGGCCCGCGAGCAGTCCGCCAGCGAGGTGACTACTGCGGCCGAGGCGAGCGAGCCGGGCGAGGCGGCGGAGCCGGGCGAGGATGCGCCGCTGACCGGCGAGGCGGGTTCCGCCCCGGTCGGCTCGACGACTGCCGGCCCGTTGCCCGCCGCCAGCTCGTCCCCGGCGGATTCCGATGGGGTGGCGCCTGCCGCCGCGCCCGCCGACGACGAGCCGGCCGATCATGAGCAGACCGACGGCACCGAGCAGCGCGACGCGGTGGTTCGGTCGGAGTCGGCGTGACCGAGCCGGAGGGCGCTGACGATCTTCGCGAGGCGGCCCGACCCGGTGCCGGTGAGGTGACCGCCACGGTGATCGTCGACGCCCCGGCGGAGCGGGTGTTCGCCGCGCTGCTCGCCTGGGAACGTCAGTCCGACTGGATTCCGTTCACCCGCGTCCGGGTGGTCGAGGGCGACGGGCGCGAGGGCAGCCGGATCGAGGCGGTGACCGCACTCGGCCGGGCGACGCTGCGCGACGAGATGCGGGTGGTCCGGGTCGACGAGCCGTACGAAATCGGCGTCGTGCACCACGGCCAGCTGCTGCGCGGCCCGGGGGTGCTGCGCTGCACCCAGCTGGACCGGGACCGCACCCAGGTCGTCTGGCACGAGTGGTTCCACCTGCCGGGCGGTCGGGCCGGTCGACTGGCGTGGCCGGTGCTCTGGCCCGGCTCCAAGCTCGGCCTCACCCAGGCGCTGAAGAGGTTCGCCCGTCTGGTCGAGCAGGGCCGGCTGCCCTGACCGGGGAGCCCGGTGCCGGCTGCCAGCCCGGTGCACGGAAGAGATGCCCGACCCGGTGCCGCCAGGTCACCGCGGCGCGCAGGTCCCGGGCGATCGAGGCGTACTCGTGGAAGGCCACCCGGACCGGGTTGTAGCTGCCGACGTTCTTGGTCAGGCCGTACACGCAACGTTCCCGTTCCGGCGCGAACGACTTGAAGAGCCGGTCCCAGACGATCAGGATCCCGCCAAAGTTGCGGTCCAGGTAGCTGCCCTGCGACGCGTGGTGCACCCGGTGGTGCGACGGGGTGTTGAACACCGCCTCGTACCAGCGCGGCATCTTCTCGATCCGCTCGGTGTGGATCCAGAACTGGTAGAGCAGGTTGACCGAGCCGCAGAACGCGACCACGGCCGGGTGGACGCCGGCCACGATCAGCGGGATGTAGAACACCCAACTGGTCAGGCCGGTCCACGGCTGGCGCAGGGCGGTGGAGAGGTTGAACCGCTGCGACGAGTGGTGCACCACGTGCGAGGCCCAGAGGATGCGGACCACGTGGTGGCCGCGGTGCGACCAGTAGTAGCAGAAGTCCTGCGCGAGCAGGATCAGCGGCCAGGTCCACCAGAGCTCGGCGACCCGCAGCGGGGTGAGCGCGTAGAGCAGCGCGTACGCGGCGGCGATCGGCACCTTCCAGAGCAGGTCGGCGAAGATGCTGCCCAGCCCCATCGTCAGGCTGGTCACGGTGTCGGCGCCGCCGTAGCCGACCTCGTCGTCGTCGCGGTGCAGCAGGTAGGAGACCCGCTCCAGCACGATGAGCAGCACGAAGGCCGGGATCGACCAGGCGATGACGTCCGGGAACTCCTTCACCGCGCGGCCTCCGTTCGCCGTCACCGGTCGGGGCGCACCGTCAGGTGACCTCGACCTACCGGTCGGTAACAAGCACCATAGGCAGCCGGACGGCCGGTGGCAATGGGATGTCGGAGCGATGCCCTAGCGTGTACGAGGTGAATGACCTGGTGATCGGCGCCGATGGGCTGGCTCGCTGCGCCTGGGGGTCGAGCACCCCCGACTACGCCATCTACCACGACACCGAGTGGGGGCGGCCGCTGCGCGGCGACGACGCGCTCTACGAGCGGATGACGCTGGAGGCGTTCCAGTCCGGGCTGTCCTGGCTGACCATCCTGCGCAAGCGTCCGGCGTTCCGACTGGCCTTCGACGACTTCCACATCCCGACCGTCGCCCGCTACGACGACGCCGACGTCACCCGGCTGCTCGCCGACGCCGGCATCGTCCGCAACCGGGCCAAGATCGAGGCGGCGATCGCCAACGCCCGCGCCGCACTGGAGCTGCCCGAGGGCCTGTCCGCGCTGCTCTGGTCCTTCGCGCCGGAGCCCCGGCCGACTCGCCCCGCCTCGTTCGCCGAGCTGGCACCGATCACCCCGGAGTCGACGGCGATGGCCAAGGCACTCAAGAAGCGCGGCTTCCGGTTCGTCGGCCCGACCACCGCGTACGCGCTGATGCAAGCCACCGGGATGGTCGACGATCACATCGTCGGCTGTCACGTCACCCTTCCAGCGGCGGCGTGATGAGATGGCAGGCATGACGACCGAGACCGCGCACCGGGCCGGTGCGGCCGGCAGCGCCGACGGGGTGGGCACCTGGGCGGTGCTGCTGCCCGCCGAACGGTACGAGGCCGAGCGGCTCGTGCACCACGACACGCTGGAGCTGACCGGGCTCACCGACGTCGCCCGGCCAGGGCTGGGCGACCAGGTCGCCGTGCTGGTCGACGCGCCGCCCCGGCTGGTGGCCCTCGGCCGGGTCACCGCGCCGGGTCGACGCCACCGCGAAGACCCGGACGACCCGCAGTCCCCGGTCGAGCCGGGCGCGCTCGTCGTCGCGTACACCCGGCGGGCCTTCGACGAGCCGGTGCCGGCCGACCTGCTGACGCTCGACGGGCCGGTCACCGCGGTGGAGCCGGCGGCCTTCCGGGCGCTGGCCGACCAGCTCGGCCCGCCCCCGGCGCGGCGCACCTGGCTGGTCAGCCTCGACCTGCCGATCGAGGCCGGCACGCCGGCCGAGGCGGTTCGGCTGTTCTGGTCCTACGTGCAGGAGCTGGGCCCGCGTGAGCTGCCCGCCTTCGTCTCGCCAGCCGGCGACGAGCTGGCCATGCAGGCGTTCGTGCTGGGCGAGCAGGCCAACCAGGACCCGGAAGAGGACGACTAGAAAAGCTTGTCCACCCGCCCCCGCCAGTCGGCGAGGACCGGGCCCGGGTCGGTGCCCAGCACCCGCTCCAGCAGCGTGGCGTAGACGTCCCGGAAGTCGGTGGTGTATTTCAGGTCGCCGTCGTCGAGGTCGGTGAGGCTCGGTGGTGCGCCGTGCCAGCCGCCCCGGACGCCCGCGCCGAGCAGCAGCACGTCCGAGGCGGTGCCGTGGTCGGTGCCGTCCGAGGCGTTGGCCCGCACCCGACGGCCGAACTCGGAGTAGACCGCCACCACCACCTTCCGGCCCGCCTCGGTGCGACTCATCCGGTCGGCGAACCCCGTCAACGCCCGGTCCAGCTGACCCAGCAGCACGGCCTGCAACTGCTTCTCGTCGGCGTGCGTGTCGAAGCCGCCCAGCGAAACCGAGAAGACCCGGGTGGACACTCCCGCCTCGACGCACTGCGCGACCAGGTCGAGCTGCGCGTCCAGTGGGGTGCGGGCCCCGCCGGTAGCCGTCGCGGGGGCCTGCTCGCCGTCCGGGTCCGCCGTGTCCGGGTCGGCGGAGTCGCGTACCTGGCGGATCATCTCGTCCACCGACCGCAGGTCGGCGAAGCAGGCTGCGGCGCGACCCCGGGCCGCCGACTCGCCCGCCTCGGCGGCGGCGAACGCGGTCAGTGTCGCTGCGGGCAGCCCTTTTGCGGCCTTCCGGTCGGTCACCGGCACGGCCGCACCGGCGCTCTCCGCCCCGGCCAGCAGCGGCGGCAGCGCCGGCTCGAAGGAGACCGCCAGTCGGGGGTCGCCGCCGGCGCGGTCCAGCCACCGCCCGAGCCAGCCGGTGTTGCCGGGCCGGTCCGGTTGCGCGGTGTGCCAGATGTCCATCGAACGGAAGTGGCTGCGGTCCGGCTTCGGGTAGCCGACTCCGCGCACGATCGCCAACCCACCTCCGGACCAGCGCTTGTGCAGGCCGGCCAGCGCCGGGTTGAGGCCGAAGTCGTCGTCCAACCGCCGCACCTCCCCGTCCGGGTACGCCAGCTCCGGCCGAGCCGCCCGGTAGGCCGGGTCGCCGTACGGAATGACCGTGTTGAGACCGTCATTGCCGCCGTAGAGGGTCACCAGCACCAGCGTGCGGGACTGCGGGTCCCGGTCCCCGCTGGTGTCCAGCAGGTCCCGCAGGCTGTACGCGCCGGCCCCGGCGGCCAACGCGCCCGCGCCGACCACCCCGCTGGTCAGTAGGAACCTGCGTCGGGTCACTGTGTCCATGTCGACTCCTCCGCTCAGCTGACTGTGTATTCGGGGCTGACCAGGCCGGCGGCCAGCAGCTTGCGGGGCTCACCGGCCAGCGGGGTGAGAGCGGCGCGGGTGCGCGCGCCCCAGCCGTCGACCACCAGCAGTCGGGCCAGCGCGTCCGGTCGGCCGGCGGCGGGCGCGGCGGTCAGCCGGGCCAGCACCGCTGGTGCCGTGGCGGCGGCGAGCACCCCGGCCGTCCGCAGCCGGGCCTGCAACGACGAGGTGGTCAGCCAGGCGGACCCGGCCGGCCAACCGCCCACGCTCGGTGGACGCAACGGCACCTGGTCGAGCGCGTTCAGACCGGCCAGCAGTTGTCTACGTTGCTGCTCGGGCAGTGCGGACGGTCGGACGCCGAGCTGCCGCAGCGCACCGACCAACCACTCCACCGGCTGCTTCACCAGCGTGCCCCGGGTCTGCGCGAAGGCCGGTGCGGAGAAGAGCGCGCGCATTGTCGCGATGGTGTCCGCGCCCGCCAGGCCATCCGGCGCCGGGGTCTCGGTGCCGGCGTAACGGAACCAGAGCCGACCGGCCACGAAGGTCGCCGCCGCCGGTTGGTCCGCCAGCAGGCCGGCGTACGCCTCGGCGTCGAACCGGCCGCTCTGCCCGAGGATGCTCTTCTCGCCAGGGTCGTGCCGCTTGGTTTCGAAGCGGACCGCGCCGGTACGCCGGTCGACCACCCAGCCGGTCAGGGCCCGCGCGCCAGCCTTCACGTCGGCCTCGCTGTAGGCGCCGATGCCGAGGGTGAACAGTTCCATCAGCTCGCGGGCCAGATTCTCGTTCGGCGCCTTGCGGGTGTTCTTCTGCCCGTCCAGCCAGACGATCAGGGCAGGGTCGCGCACCATCGCGGCGACCAACGGGCCCAGCGGCCCACGACCGTGCCGGCGCAGCGTCTCCAACTGGCCCACCATCAGCCGCGCCGACTTGACCTTCTGCGCGCTGGTGGCCCAGTGCCCGTGCCAGAAGAAGAGCAGCTTCTCGGTCAGCCCGTCCTCGGCGGCCACCATCCGGTCCAGCCACCACTCGGTGACCTGCTGGAGTTGCTTGCGGCGCTCCGCGTTGGCCTGCTGTCGTTGCTCGCGGGTGGAGTCCTTGGTCAGCCCGGCGTACGGGTCCGGGGGCAGCGTCGGAACCGGCGTGGCCGCCGCACCCCGGTCCGTCGCGGGCGGGGTGAGCAGCCGGTCCAGCGCCGCCGCCGGCCCGGCCCGCTCGGCCGCGTCCACCTCGTCGGCGGTCGGCCCGAAGGTGGCCCGGCGCAGCAGGTGCGCCACCGATTCACGATCGCTCATACCGGCCGACGCTAGGCGTCCCGTGTTCGAGGACGGTAAGGGCGGCGTCCGGATCGCGTTCAGCGTCCCTCGAAGACCGGTTTCTGCTTGCCGACGAAGGCGAGGGTGGCCGCCCGGTGGTCGGCGGTGGCACCGCAGATCGACTGGGCCTGTGCCTCGGCGGCGAGGGCGTCGGCGAGGGTGCCGGCGTCGGCGATGGAGAGCTGTCGCTTGATCGCCCCGTACGCGACGGTCGGGCCGGCGGCGAGGCGGGCGGCGAACTCCTGGGCGACGGGCAACACCTGCTCGTCGTCATCCGTAAGCCGGTTGAGCAGGCCCAACCGGCAGGCCTCCTCGGCGCGGACCGGCTCGGCCAGCATCAGCAGCTCCACCGCCTTGGCGTGCCCGACCAGTCGGGGCAACGTCCAGGAGGCGCCGGTGTCGGCGGCGAGACCGACCTTGGCGAAGGCCATCAGGAAACTGGTGGTCGGACCGCCGATGCGGATGTCGGCCAGGAATGCCAGCGACGCTCCCGCCCCGGCGGCCATCCCGCGGACCGCGGCGATCACCGGCTTGGGCAGGTTGGCGAGCCGGGCGGCGATCGGGTTGTAGTGCGCCCGCACGGTGCCCAGCGGGTCACTGGCGGCGTTTTCCAGGGTGGCCACGTGCTCGCGCAGGTCCTGACCGGCGCTGAACGACCCGCCGGCGCCGGCAAGGACGACCGCGCGGCAGGACCTGTCGGTCTCCAGCTCCGCCAGGGCGTCCCGCAGCGCCTCCTTGAGCGCCACGTCGAGCGCGTTCATCGCGTTCGGCCGGTTCAGCGTGAGGGTGACGACGGCATCGGTCCGGTCGACCAGCAGCGGCTCGGTCACGTGTCTAACGACCCTTCTGTCGGACGATGCGGTTGCCGGCGTCGAGGCACTGTTCGACGTACCGGTCGGCGGCCGGACGCAGGCGGGCTGCGTGCCGGTCGAAGAAACTGGCCGCGGCGGTGCCAGGCCACCGCTCGGGCAGCAGCGCCGGGGGTAGCTGCGGATCCTGGAAGAGGAACGTACGCCACGCGTGCACGAGGCGGAACCGGGTCGCGTACGCTTCCTCGTCGCTGCTGCGCACGGTGACCGCGGCGAGCAGCGGGCGCTGGTCCGCGACGAACCGCTCGTAGGCGCGGCCGATCTCGGCCAGGTTCCAGGCGCGTCGGACCACGCCCATCGCGCCTGGGGTGCCGGAGAAGTGCGAGGCGGTGAACCGCTCGAACTTGATGCCGGTCTCGGCGAGGAGCAGGTCGACATCCTCGGCGGGACGGGTGGCGACCCAGGTCTGCTCGTCGAGCGTCCCGTAGCCGAGGAAGCTCAGGTTGGCGGCGAGCCGTTGGCGGTCCCGCCGGGAGCCTGGGGCCTCCAACACCAGCAGATCGAACCGGCCGTCCCAGGTGACCCGGCCGGTCCGGTAGATCCGGGCCGCTGCCTCGTCGAGTCGGCGGGCAGCTTTCGGTGTGATCGAATATCCCGGTCCGGAGACCAACCGGAGGGGCTCGAGCCAGCCTTGACGCACCATCCGGGAGACGGCGGTGCGAACTGCTGGCGGTGCGATTCCCAGCGGCGCCAGTAGCTTGACCAGGGCAGCAACCGGTGCCCGGCCACCCCTCGGACGGAGGTGGTCGCCGTACAGGTCGAAGAGTGCCGACCGTGCCTGCATGACCGCACATTGTGACAGGCCTTCTCAAGATAAGCTAGATGCTGTTACATCAATGCTGCTCCGGTTTGGGTCCGGCGGTGTTCATCAGGGAAAATCGTTTGTCGACACCCCCGTGACCGTTGCGGGTGGTCGTGACGAAGTGGCTGTGGGGCAACCCACCGACCCTGGTGTAGGTCTGAGGGGAGACAACATGGCGGCGATGAAGCCGCGGACGGGCGACGGTCCGCTGGAAGTCACCAAGGAGGGGCGGGGCATCGTCATGCGGGTCCCGCTGGAGGGTGGTGGCCGGCTCGTCGTCGAGATGACTCCCGACGAGGCCAACGCGCTCGGTGACGCACTGAAGGCAGCGGCCGGCTGAGTAAGGAGTGCTCCGGGCGGCTCACGCCGCCCGGAACGTTCTTTGGACCCTGAGCCACCGGAATCGCCGGTGGCTCAGGGTCTTCAATGCTGCGGTCAGGTGGGTTCGCCGCCGGTCCGCGACACTTTCCTGGAGGTACGGTTCCGCGTGCTCGCCATCCGTCTGATCGCCGAGCCCGACCGGCTCGACGTCCTCGTCCTGCCGGTCCGCTCCGCCGATTCGACGGCGGAGGGTGACACCTCGGTCGAGCCCGTACCGACCGCCGTGGCGGGCCCGGACGGCACGGACGACGAGGCGGCGGCGCTGGCGTCAGCGGCCCGGCTGACGGGCAGAGCCGGCGAGATCCACACTCAGCTGCGCCCCGGGCGTACCCCCGGCCGGCTGCTGCTGCTCGGCATCGGTGACGGCGGCGAGGCGGCTTGGCGGACGGCCGGCGCGGCAGTGGCCCGCTCAGCTTCAGCTGAGACGCATATCACGATCGCGCTGCCGGCCGAGGTGACTCCGGCCGCGGTTCGCGGGTTGGCCGAGGGGCTGCTGCTCGCCCGGTACCGGTTCCGACTCACCGAGGCCGGCGACCGACCGGCGCTCACCGACGTCGACCTGCTGCTCGATGACCCGACCGGGTACGAGGACATCGTCGCCGCGGCCCGGACCACGGCCGCGATGACCCATCTCGCCCGGGACCTGACCAACACCCCCTCGTCGGTGAAGACCCCGCAGTGGTTCGCCGACCAGGTGGCCTCCGCCGCAGCCGACCTTCCGGACCTGCGGCTGCGGGTCCGTGGCCCGGCCGAGCTGGCCACCGAGGGCTTCGGCGGGATCCTCGCCGTGGGCGGTGGCTCCGCCAGCGGACCCCGGCTGGTCGAACTGGACTGGCACCCCGCCAACGCGCGCACCCACGTGGTGCTGATCGGCAAGGGCATCACCTTCGACACCGGCGGCATCTCGATCAAGCCGGTGGCGTCGATGAAGCTGATGCGCAAGGACATGGCCGGCGCGGCCGCGGTCGTCGCCGCCACCCTGGGTGCCGCCGCGCTGCGGCTGCCGGTCCGGATCACCACGTTGACCCCGCTGGCCGAGAACATGGTCAGTGGCTCGGCGTTCCGCCCCGGCGACGTCATCCGGCACTACGGCGGGACGACCAGCGAGACGACCAACTCCGACGCCGAGGGTCGGCTGGTCCTTGCCGACGCGCTGGCGTACGCGGTGCAGCAGCTCAAACCGGACCTGCTGCTCGACCTGGCCACGCTCACCGGCGCGAACTCGGTGGCCCTGGGCAAGCGCACCGCCGCCCTGTACAGCGAGAACGACGAACTGGCCGCCAGCGTGCTGGCGGCGGCCGAGGCAGCCGGCGAGTCGGCGTGGCGAATGCCGCTGCACACCGACTACGTCGACTACCTCGGCAGCGAGATCGCCGATCTCTTCAGCGCACCGACGCAGGGTGCCGGCTCGGTGCTGGCCGCGCTCTACCTGCGCGAGTTCACCGGCGAGCTACGGGACCGCTGGCTGCACCTGGACATGTCCGCCCCGTCCTGGGCCGACGGCGACCAGGCCGAGGTCAGCCGTGGCGCCACCGGCTGGGGCGTCCGGTCGTTGCTGCGCTGGCTGGCCGACGTCAACTAGGGCGTGGGTCAGAGCCTCGGCGCGACCGAGGCTCTGACCTGTCCTGAGCTCGAATCAGCACTTCACCGCGGCGAGCAGCCCGTGCCCGACCGGAAGCAGCGCGGGAATCCAGTGCTCCGACTCCCGGACCGCCTTGATGGTTTCGCGAACCGTCACCGTCTCCGCGTCCCGGGCGGCCGGGTCGCCGATCCGGTCACTGGCCAGCACACCGTTGAGCGCCAGCACGCCCCCCGGGCGCAACAGCCGCAGCGCCGCCTCCACACAGGCGTGGAAGCCGGTCGCCTCCGCGTCCACGAAGACCAGGTCGTACGCACCGTCGGCGAGCCTGGGCAGCACGTCGAGCGCCCGACCGGTGATGATCCGGGTACGCCCGGCCGGGAAACCCGCCTCGGCGAAGATCCGCCGGGCGATCCGCTGGTGCTCCACCTCCACGTCGATGGTGGTGAGCACGCCGTCGACGCGCATGCCGCGCAGCAGCCAGACGCCGCTCACTCCGGTGCCGGTGCCGATCTCCACCACCGCACGGGCGCTGCCGGCGGCGGCCAGCAGCCGCAGCGCCGCCCCCGCGCCGGGGGTGACCGCGTCGAGGCCCACCTCCCGGGCCAGGCTGCGGGCGGTACGCAGAACAAGATCCTCGGTGACGTACGACTCGGCGAAGTGCTGGGCCTGTGTCGTCGAACTGCCGGAACCGGCGACCGTGGCGATGGGGCACCTCCGGGGGCGGTGCGTGGTGCGGGGGCGGGTTGGCACTGTGAGCGTAGAGGCGACCGTCGTGGGGCGCAGCCGCGCCTCCGCCGGAAGCGATCACCGGGGCAACCGCTGACTGCACCGCGTCCATCCGTGCAATCCTGGAGGCGGTATCCCGTCAGCCGCGACCAGACCGGCCCGTGGCCGGGCGACGCGGCGCGGGATCCGGGGACGGACTGGGAGGCACCGACGTGACCGACGGCTGGGACTGGCGCCGGGGCGGTGAGACTCCGGCTCCGGCGCGACCGCCCGGGGCAGGAGCCCCGTCGGTGGGGCCGCCGACCATGCCGGGGGCTGACCGCACGCCCCTCGCCTCGCCAGGCGGCGGAACGACACCGGGCTGGCCGGCGTCTTCCGGCGCACCGACACCGGGCTGGCCGGCGTCTCCCGTCGGGCCGGCTTCTTACGGCGCGCCGGCTGCGGGCGGGCCCAACTCGGCCGACGCGTCGGCCTGGTGGTCGGACGCGCTCGCCGACCCCTGGCGCGACCCGGCGGCCCCGACCGCGGTGGTGGTGCCCGGGGTGGTGGCTCCCGGCACCGAGCCCGAACCGGTCACCGACCCCGACGCGCCGGGCCGGCCGACACTGCGCCACCTGTTGCTCATTCCCGTGATCACCGCGCTGCTGGCCGGCACCCTCGGCGGTGCGTTGGGCTACGCGTTCGCGGTGCGCGGCGGCGCTGGTGCGGCGGTCCTCGGCGGTGCGCCCGCGGAGGTGCCGGCGCTGGCGCAGCGCAAACCGGAGTCGCTGGCCGGGGTCGCCGAACGGGTCCTGCCCAGCGTGGTCACGGTCCGGGTGAGCAGCCTCGGTGGGACCAGTGAGGGCTCCGGCTTCGTCGCCACCGCCGACGGCCATGTGATCACCAATGACCATGTGGTGGCCGGCGGCACCGGCAAGGCCTCGGTGGTCTTCAACGACGGCAGCACCGCGCCGGCGACCATCGTCGGTCAGGACGCGGAGTCGGACATCGCGGTGATCAAGGTGAGTCGTCCCGGGTTGCGGCCGGTGGAGTTCGGCGACTCCGACGCGCTCGCGGTCGGCGACCCAGTGCTCGCCATCGGCTCGCCGTTGTCGCTGGCCAACACGGTCACCGCCGGCATCGTGAGTGCGCTGGACCGGACGATGCAGGCCGGCGAGCCGGGCGGCCCGGTGCGTTACTACGCCGCCATCCAGACCGACGCCGCGGTCAATCACGGCAACTCGGGCGGCCCACTTGTCGACGGCGCCGGCCGGGTGGTCGGCGTGAACTCCACCATCAAGTCACTTGTCGCCGAGGGGCAGGAGGCGGGCAACATCGGGCTCGCCTTCGCCATCCCGATCAACCAGGCCAAGCGGGTGACCCAGGACATCATCGGCACCGGCAAGGCCCGGCGTACGGTGATCGGCGCCCGGGCGGACGGCCCGACCGGGGTCGTCGGGGGCGGCCTGCGGCTGGCCGAGGTGGAGCCGTCCGGCCCCGCGGACGGCGCCGGACTGAAGGTGGGCGACGTGATCCTCAAGATCAACGGGCGGCCGATGACCGAGCCGACGGATCTGACCGCGTTGGTCCGCAAGTACGCGCCGGGCTCGGTCGTGACCGTCGAGTATCGGCGGGGCTCCGCCCGGCAGAACACCTCGGTAACTCTCGCCGCGGACGCGAAGTGACTCACCGCGGAAGCGAAGTGAACAGCGGCGCACCCCTTGCCCGAAAGCCGTCCGCCGTGCGTAGTCTTGCTGCTGACGCCGAGAGGAGGCCCGCGGGATGCTCGACAACCTGAACTGGTGGGAGATCGGTGCGCTGCTGCTCCTGGCGCTGCTGATCTTCGGCGACCGGCTCCCCGCCGTGATCACCGACGGCCTGCGGTTGGTGCGCAACCTGCGCAACATGGCTCGCAACGCCACCGGTGACCTGAGCCGTGAGCTGGGCACCGACATCCAGCTGGAAGACCTGCACCCGAAGGCGTTCATCCGCAAGCACCTCCTCAGCGAGGAGGACGAGGCGGCGATCCGCAAGCCGTTGCAGGGCGTCTACGACAACCTGCGTGCCGACGTCAGCGGCGTGCACAACGACCTGAAGGACGTGGCCAACGCCGCCGACCTGCGGTCGAACGAGGCCCGGTCCGGCACGGCCACCAGCAGCCCCTCGGCTCCGGCCCCCCGCGCCAGCTACGACGACGCCACCTGACCGACTCGTACCCCAACCGACTCGTACCCCGACCGGCTAGTCCGCCCTGCCGGACTCGGCCGGGTCGTGCCCGCCTGGGCCCGGCGTCGGCTTGATCGACTCGGGTTCCCGGAAGTCGCGGTATCCCGCGCCGTTTGAGCGGCCGACTTCCTGAAACCCGAGTTGACCATGCCGCCACGCCCGCCGACTGCCTGCCCAGGCCGGCGGCCAGCCACGTCGTGGCGGCCTGGCTGGACCACCCACCGACGCGACTCAGCCCGCCGGCCAACAGTGGCCGACGGGCTGACGGTGTACCGGGTGGTCAGCGCCCAGCGGGCTTGAGACCGAGTGGCTTGCCGAGCAGTGACTCGCGACGCAGGGCGAGCCGATCGGCGATCGTGCCGAGCGCCTGAGCGGCCGGGGACTCCGGCTCGGCCAGCACGATCGGGTTGCCGGCGTCGCCGGCCTCGCGAACCCGGGTGTCCAGTGGGATCTGACCGAGCAGCGGCACCTGGGCGCCGATGGTCCGGCTCAGCGACTCGGCCACCGCCTCACCACCGCCAGCGCCGAAGATCTCCATTCGGGAGCCGTCCGGCAGCTCCAGCCAGGACATGTTCTCGATGACGCCGACCACCCGCTGGTGGGTCTGCAGGGCAATCGCCCCGGCCCGCTCCGCCACCTCGGCGGCGGCCGTCTGCGGAGTGGTGACGATCAGGATCTCCGAGTTGGGCAGCAACTGGGCCAGCGAGATGGCCACGTCACCAGTGCCCGGCGGCAGGTCGAGCAGGAGCACGTCCAGGTCGCCCCAGTAGACGTCGGCCAGGAACTGCTGCAGTGCCCGGTGCAGCATCGGACCGCGCCACACGACGGCGGCGTTACCGGACGTGAACATGCCGATGGAGATGACCTTCACGCCGTGCGACTGCGGCGGCATGATCATGTCTTCGACCCGGGTGGGCCGGTCCTCCGTGCCCAGCATCCGGGGCACCGAGTGGCCGTAGATGTCCGCGTCGACCACGCCGACGGAGAGCCCACGGGCGGCGAGCGCCGCCGCCAGGTTGACAGTGACGCTGGACTTGCCGACGCCACCCTTGCCGCTGGCCACCGCGTACACGCGGGTGCGCGAGCCGGGCTGGGCGAACGGGATGACGGGTTCCTCGGTGGCGCCGCCGCCACGCAGCTGCGACTGCAACGACTGCCGCTGCTCGGGGGTCATCACGCCAAAGTCGATCTCCACGCCGGTGACGCCGGGCACCGCGGCGACGGCGGCGGTGATGTCCGTACGCAGCTTGTCCTTCAGCGGGCAGCCGGCGACGGTCAGCAGCAGCTCGACGCGGACGACACCGCTGGCACCGACAGTGGCGGAGCGCACCATGCCCAGCTCGGTGATGGGCCGGCGGATCTCCGGGTCGTCGACGGTGGCCAGGGCGGCCTGGATCGCGTCCTCGACGGTGCTCACGGGTGCTGACATGCCCGCAATGCTACGTCGCGGGGCATCCGTTGCCGCCGCTGCCCGGGGCGGTGTGAGCCAATCGATGACCCGCCGGTCAGCTCTCTGACCGGCGCGGGCCGGTGCCGTCCGGCCGGGCGTCCCGGGTGAAGTCGCCGTCCAGGTCGTCACGGGGTTCTTCCAGTCCGACGCCGTCGGTCGGCCGCTGGCCACGTCGCTCCTGCCGGGTGTCCTTCTCCTGCTGGCGGCGCTCCAGTCGCTGCCGGCGCTGCCCCACCTCGTCCAGCTCCTCGGCCAGCCGGGCCAGCTCGGAGCGGAGGAAGTCGCGGGTCGCCACCTCACCCAACGCGATCCGCAGTGCGGCGATTTCCCGTGCCAGGTACTCGGTGTCCGCCTTCTGCGCGGTGGCTCGCCGCCGGTCCTCCTCCAGGGCCACCCGGTCCCGGTCGGCCTGCCGGTTCTGAGCCAGCAGGATCAGCGGCGCCGCGTAGCTGGCCTGCAACGACAGCACCAGGGTCAGGAACGTGAAGGTGTACGGGTCGAAGCGTAGGTTCGCCGGGGCCAGCGTGTTCCAGGCGAACCAGATCGTGATCACCACCGTCATGACGACGAGGAAGTTCGCGGTGCCCATGCCCCGGGCGATGCCCTCGGACCACCGGCCGAAGGCCTCCGCGTCGAACCGGGGCAGCTTGATGCCCCGGGGCTCGCGCGGCTGGTCGAGCCGTTCGTTACGCCGCTGGTCAGCCATCCGCGCCGTCCAGCACAGCGTCGGTGGTGCCCGGGGCGGTCAGGGCGTCGCGGTCCCGCCAGTCCCGGGGTAGCGAGTGGTCCAGCACGTCGTCCACGGTCACCGCGCCGACCAGCCGGTTGCTCCGGTCGATCACCGGCATGGCGACCAGGTCGTAGGTGGCCATCCGGCGGGTGATCTCCGGCAACGGGGTGGTCGGGCGCAGCGGGTCGATGTCGTTGACCACCACCTTGCCCAGCAGGTCAGCCGGGGGTTCACGCAGCAGCGCCTGGAAGTGCACCATGCCCAGGTAGCGGCCGGTCGGCGTGTTCTGCGGCGCCCGGGTCACGAAGACCTGCGCGGCGACGGCGGGGGAGAGCTGCGGTTCCCGGATCCGGGCCAACGCCTCGGCGACTGTCGCGTCCGGCGGCAGGATGACCGGCTCCGAGGTCATCACACTGCCCGCCGTGCCGGGGGTGTACTTCAGCAGCTGACGTACCG
This sequence comes from Micromonospora sp. NPDC051227, assembly GCF_044455385.1. Classification (NCBI taxonomy): domain Bacteria; kingdom Bacillati; phylum Actinomycetota; class Actinomycetes; order Micromonosporales; family Micromonosporaceae; genus Micromonospora; species Micromonospora sp. NPDC051227. Next base: position 641,658 of record NZ_JBITET010000002.1, on the reverse strand, counting down.
GGTCGGCCTCGTCCGGCTCCATCAGGTCCAGCAGCACGTCCTGCTCGGGCGGGGGCAGTTCGTTGAGCAGGTCCGCCGCGTCGTCCGGGTCCATCTCCTCCAGGACGTCGGCGGCCCGCTCCCGGTCGAGACCGGCGAGGATCTCCACCTGGTCGTGCTCCGGCAGCTCGCTGAGCACGTCGGCCAGTCGCTCGTCATCGAGCGCGGCCGCGACCTCGTTGCGCCGCGCGTCGGGCAGATCCTGCAACGCGTTGGCCAGGTCGGCGGGGCGCATGTCCTCCAGGACGGCGAGCAGGTTCGCCGTACCCCGGTTGTCGGCGATGCCGCTGAGGCCGCGCACCCGGTCCCACTCGACCTGGTGCAGGTGGCCGCGGCGGCTGAGCCGACCGGTCTGCTCGCGGACGGCGACCCGGGTCAACGACCACTCGCCACCCCGGGTGCACTCCATCGCGACGTCAACGACCGCGCCGGGCTGGCCGCCCGGGTCGAGTTGCACCCGTCGGTCGAGCAGCTCCTGGAGCACCAGCAGCTCGTTCGGGCGCTTCTCGAACCGGCGCAGGTTGAGGGTGCCGGAGCCGAGCACGACGGCATCGGCGTCGATGGAGGTGATCCGGTTGATGGAGAGGAAGATCCGACGACGCATCGGCATCTCGGCGACGAGGCCCACCACCTCGGGCGGACGCTTGGTCGCCCGCAGCCGTGCCACGGCGTCACGAACCCGGCCCACCTGATCACCGTTCGGGTCGAAGACGGCGACTCCGGCGAGACGGGCGATGTAGATCCGGGTCGGCGTACTCACGGGCACCAGCCTAAGCGCCTAGTGTTTATCAACATGTCGACAGTGGCCTACGAGATCGTGGACGTCTTCACCGATCGCCCCTTCGCCGGCAACCCGCTGGCGGTGGTGTTCGGCGCGGAGGCGCTGGCCACCGAGCAGATGCAGGCACTCGCGCTGGAATTCAACCTCTCCGAGACGGTGTTCGTGCTGCCACCGACCCAGGTCGGCAGCACCTACCGGGCCAGGATCTTCACTCCAGTGGAGGAGTTGCCGTTCGCCGGGCACCCCAGCGTCGGCGCGGCGGTCACCGCGTACCGGCGGGGCATGTTCGGTGTGGGGCAGGTCACCCAGGAGTGCGGGGCCGGTGTGCTGCCGATCGAGGTGACCGCGTCCGGGGCGACCCTGACCGGTGGTGCCCCGACCCTCGGGCCGGAGCTGGACCCGGAGCCGTTGCTGGAGATCGCCGGGCTGGTCGCCGGTGACCACATCGGGCCCGCCCCACGGGTCGCCGGCTGTGGGCTGGAGTTCCCGTACCTGCCGGTACGGGCGGAGTCGGTGGCTCGCGCCCGGGTGAACCCGGCGGCGGCGCAGCGGTACGGGGTGTCGCACGTCAGCGTCTTCTCCTGGGACGCGGCCGCGCAAACCGCGCACGCCCGGGTCTTCGTGCCAGGGATGGGCGTTCCGGAGGACCCGGCGACCGGTTCGGCGGCGCTCGGCCTCGGTGTGTGGCTGGTGGCGAGTGGCCTGCTGCCCGGCGAGGGGCGGTCGGAGTACGCGGTTCGGCAGGGCGTGGAGATGAACCGCCCGTCCGCGTTGGCCTGCACGGTCACCGCGGCGGACGGGGTGGCGGTCGGCGCGACGGTCGCCGGTCAGGTGATGCCGGTGGCCCGGGGTGAGATCGCCGTGCCGCCGTTCGTGGGCTGAGCGGAGGCGCCGATGCGGGAGGATGCGGGTGTGACGGACGAGGACGCCCCCGGGGGCAGCCCACTGGTCGACGAGGCGCTGAAGAAGGCCGCGGTGGCCTGGGTCAGCGTTGCCGGTGGGCCGGCGCTCGCGCTCTGGTGCGCCCCGCTGGAGGGCGCGCTGCTGGTGGTCAGCGGGCCGGGGGAGCAGGCCGCGCCGGGTCTGGCCGACGCGACCGAGGCCCAGGTCACCCTGCGCGGCGACCACGGCGGTCGGATCGTCACCTGGCCGGCCCGGGTGAGCCGGTTGCAGCCGGGCACCGAGGCATGGGAGGTCACCGCGCCGCTGGTGGCGGCGAAGCGCCTCAACGCGCCCGGTCCGACCGCCGACCTGGTGGCCCGGTGGGCCGCCGACGGATGCGCGGTGAACCGGCTCGCCCCGGCCGGTACGCCACTGTTCGGCACGGAGCTGCCGGCCGACGCGCAGACCGAGCCGCCCCGGGCGACGCCGGCGGTCCGGGCCACCCGTAAGCCGTTCCGCCTGCACCGGGTTCGCCGCCGCTGATCAGTTGATCAGCCGGTCCGACCGCCGACGCCCGCGACCGCCGCGTCGGCGTCGACGAGGGCGAGCACCTCGCCCAGGGCGCCGAGGGTCGGGCCGCGCCAGTCCCGGTCGGCGTTGAACACCATGTGCGTGGCCAGATCCGGTGCGGCGAGCCGGACGGCGGTCATCCCGGCCCGCTCGGCGCCGCTCAACTCCTGGCTGCCGCCGTCGCCGACGTAGAGGCAGTCATTCGGCGCGAGCCCGAGCCGCTGGCAGGCGGTCAGGTAGAGCGCCGGATCCGGTTTGCACCGCCCGACCTGCACCGAGAAGACCCGCACGTCGAGCAGCGGAGCGACCGCGAGCTGCGGCAGGAAGGCCGGCAGTTCGTGCGTACAGTCGCTGATCACGCCGGTGCGCAGGCCGCGCTGGCGCAGGGCCGCCAGCACCGGCACCGCGTCGGCCCGCAGCCAGGTGTCCGCGCGGACCGCCCGGTGCCGGGACGCCACCGCCGCCCGCACCGCATGGTCACTGGGGTGTACGCCGACCTGCGCGCACACCCAGCGCAGGGTCGCCTCCGCGTTGCCGAGCCGGCCGGTGGCCCGTTCGTAGTAGGTGCGGTTCAGCACCTCGGTCAGCGCGTCGGTGTGGCAGCCGAGCAGCTCGGCGGTGCCGAGGTGCGCGACACCGCGCTGCACCGAACGGGTCAGGGTGCCGAAGAAGTCGAACAGCACCGCCTGGTACCTGGGCATGGGGGAACGCCTCCGGGCGGTCGAGGGTCGCCGGCGCGGAACCGCGTGATCGTAACGGAGTGATGACCCTCCGTGCTGACCGTCATACGTGTGAGGATTACGTCCCGTGCCCCCACCTTCACCTCGGCCGACAGTGGATCCGCTGACCACCGGCGCGGTCGGGCTGGCTGTGGTCGCCGTGTCGTCGTCCGCGCCGTTGATCGCGTACGCCGCCGCCCCCGCGCTGGCCATCGCGTTCTGGCGCAACCTGCTCGCGGTGGCCGTGCTGAGCCCTTTCGCGCTGGTCCGACGCCGCGCCGAGTTCCGCAGACTGACAGTGGGCGTGGGCCGGCGGGAGGGTCTGTTCTGCGTTCTGTCCGGGGTCGCGTTGGCCGGGCACTTCGCCACCTGGGTGCCGAGCGCCCAGCTCACCACGGTCGCCACGTCCGCCGCCCTGGTCGCCACCCAGCCGGTCTGGCAGGGGCTGATCGCCCGCGCCCAGGGGCGTCCGCTGCCCCGGGTGGTGTGGATCGGCATCGCGGTGGCGGTCGGCGGCGCGGCGGTCGCCACCGGGGTGGACGTCGGAGTCTCCGGCCGGGCCGTCCTCGGCGACGTGCTGGCGCTGATCGGCGGTGTGTTCGCCGCCGTCTACACCGCCTTCGGGGAACGGGCGCGGACCAGCATCAGCACCACCACCTACACCACCATCTGCTACGGGATCTGTTCGCTGATCCTGCTGGCCCTGTGCCTGGTCGGCGGCGTACGGCTGACCGGCTTCGACGGGCGTACCTGGCTGGCCATCCTGGCCCTGGTGGCCGGCGCCCAACTGCTCGGGCACTCGATGTTCAACTACGCCCTGCGGAAGATCCCGGCGACCACGGTGAGCGTGCTGATCCTGCTGGAGGCGCCGGGCGCGGCACTGCTCGGCTGGGCCTGGCTGGGTCAGGTGCCCCGCCCGTACGCGCTGCTCGGCATGGCGTTGCTGCTGGTCGGGGTGGCGGTGGTGGTGCTCGGCGGCGGTCGGGCCGCTCGCCGGGCGGCACCCACCGCCCTGCCGGCCGACCCGACCCCGCTGGCCGACTGACGGCCGCCGCGGTGCTGCCGGAAATCCACGGCTCGCCCTGCCGCCTACCGGGTTAGGTCTCGTGGACCTCGATGACCCGGGTCGTCGGCGCGGCTTCGCCGAGGGCGGTACGCAGCGCCGCCCGGTCCGGGTCGGCGAGGAACGACTCGTAGCCGGCCCGCCCGTCGAACCGGATCACGTGCACCTCGGCCTGCCCATCGGTGCCGCGCAGTCGCCGCTCCAGCCGGCCGCCGTGCCGTTCGAGCAGGGCCAGCACGGCGTCCTCGTAGCGCTGCCCGGCGGCCTCGGCCCCGACGGCGAACTCGACGATCGCGACGAGTGTCAGCACACCGGCCGGGTCAGTCATCGAGACCGACGGCCTTGGCGCTCGCCGCCCACAGTCGGGCGGCGAGCTGCGGATCGGCCGCCTTCCGGAGCGGTCGACGCGGCCGACGGTCGACGTAGTAACCCCCGTTGATCAGCCGGGAGCGCTCCTGGTTGGCCAACCACACAAGGGTCTCGGCGCCCTTCTCCGGGCTGCGGAACGGTATGAACCGCATGCCGAACGCGACCAGCCTGCTGTCGTTGGCGAACCGGGTGCGGACCACCCCGGGGTGGAAGCTGTACGCGGCAACGTCCGGCCAGCGCCGGGCGGCCTCGGCGGTGAACAGGACGTTCGCCTGCTTGCTGGTGCCGTACGCGCCCATCGGCCGGTAGTCACGCAGTGGCTTGTTCAGGTCGTCCGGGTCCAGTGCGCCGAAGCGGTGCGCGCCGGAGGCGGTCACCACGACCCGGCCCACCCGGTCGGCGAGCAGGTTGGTCAGCAGGAACGGGGCCAGGTGGTTGGCCTGGATCGACATCTCGAAGCCGTCGACAGTGCTCAGTGGTTGCAGCGCGATCGCGCCGGCGTTGTTGGCCAGCACGTCGATCCGGTCGTACGCCGCCCGGAGCTGCTCGGCCAGCCGGCGTACGTCGTCGAGGATCGCGAAGTCGGCCCGGAACAGCTCCGGACGTTCACCGGAGTTCTCCCGTACCCGTTCGGCTGCGGCCTGCAGGCGGGCCGGGTCCCGTCCGACCAGCACCACCTGGTCACCCCGGCAGGCCAGGTGCACGGCGGCTGCCAGCCCGATGCCGGAGCTGGCTCCGGTCACCACCACCAGTCGGCGCCCAGTGAGATCTTCCACAGGTCCATTCACCCCGGTCATGGCGCGAGGTTACCGTGGCGTCACAACGCCCTTTGGGATCGTTAAGGTCTCGGATCTGTCGTCAGGTGGCGTCGGCATGTCCGCCGGACGCTGGAAGGAGCGCATCCATGGCCGCAGTCGGTCGCCCCCGCAGGTCCTGCCTCGCCGTGCCGGGTTCCAGCGTGAAGATGCTCGGCAAGGCCCAGGGCCTCCCGGCCGACCAGGTTTTCCTGGACCTGGAGGACGCCGTCGCCCCGCTGGCCAAGCCGGACGCGCGCAAGAACATCGTGGCCGCCCTCAACGAGGGTGACTGGGCCGGCAAGACCCGGGTGGTCCGGGTCAACGACCTGACCACCCCGTGGACCTACCGGGATGTCATCGAGGTCGTCGAGGGCGCCGGCGCCAACCTGGACTGCATCATGCTGCCGAAGGTGCAGACCGCCGCCCAGGTGCAGTGGCTGGACCTGACGCTCACCCAGATCGAGAAGACGATCGGCCTGGAGGTCGGTCGGATCGGCATCGAGGCGCAGATCGAGAACGCCGCCGGTCTGGTCAACGTGGACGCGATCGCTGCCGCCTCGCCGCGCGTGGAGACCATCATCTTCGGCCCGGCCGACTTCATGGCGTCGATCAACATGAAGTCGATGGTGGTCGGCGGCCTGATCCCGGACTACCCGGGCGACCCGTACCACTACATCCTGATGCGGATCCTGATGGCCGCGCGGATGCACGACAAGCAGGCAATCGACGGCCCGTTCCTGCAGATCCGCGACGTCGACGCGTTCCGCGAGGTGGCCAAGCGCTCGGCCGCGCTGGGCTTCGACGGCAAGTGGGTGCTGCACCCGGGCCAGATCGACGCCGCCAACGAGGTCTACCAGCCGGCGCAGGCCGACTACGACCATGCCGAGCTGATCCTCGACGCGTACGAGCACTACACCTCGGAGGCCGGCGGCCGGCTCGGCGCCGTGATGCTCGGCGACGAGATGATCGACGAAGCGTCCCGCAAGATGGCGCTGGTGGTCGCGGCCAAGGGCCGGGCCGCCGGGATGAGCCGTACCTCGTCGTTCACCCCACCGTCGCAGTGACCGGCCGGGCCGGGACGACCGCCGACGGCTGTCGGTCCGGCCCGACAATCGGCGGTACGCCGGCCCGCCCGCCGGTCAGTAGCTGCTGCTGTTGTCGCTCGTCGCGATCGCGTAGATGATCGCGGCGGCGTAGATGGCGATCACCAGCACCAGGAACCCGGTGAGGATCCAGCCGACGATGATGGCGGCCTTCGCCATCCCCGCCCCGCCCTCGCCGCTGAGCCGGATCTGCTTCTGCGCCACGTGGCCGAGGATCGCGCCGATCGGCGCGGTGATGCAGGAGGTGAAACCGATCAGGGCCAGCACGAACGCCGCGATGGCCATCCCGTTGGTCTTCGGAGGCTGCGGGTAGCCGTAGCCGGGGTACTGCGGCGGGTAGCCGGGCGGGGCGTATCCGGGTGGGGCGTATCCGGGCATCGGCTGGGCCGCTGGCTGCTTCGCGCCGGCGTACGGGTCGACCGGGGCGTACGGGTCGACCGGGGCGTACGGATCGGGGGCGTACGGATCGGGGGCGTACGAGTCGACCGGGCCAGGTTGCGCGGGCACCGGCTGACCGGCCGCCAGGGTCGGGTCCGGTGCGGGGCTCGACGGCTGGGCCGACCACGTGGGATCGCTCCAGTTGCCGGGCGGCGGGGGATTGGTCATGCGAACTCTCCGTCGGGTTGGGGTGCGGAGACAGGGTAGCCAGCGCCGCCCAAACCCGACGCCCCCGCTTCCGGGTGCCGCGTTGCTCGGGCCGGCCGTAACGGGCAGGATCCCTGACATGGCATACGACGCGCGCGCCGCGGACCGCTCCGGCAGTCGACCCCGACGGGACGTCAGCCGCCCGGGCGCTGCCCGGCGCGCCCGGACGGCCGCCCCGGCGGGTAGCCCCGGCCCCGACGAGCCGGTCGCGCTCACCGACCCGGTCACCATGCGCCTCGACGGGCGGGTCGCCCTGGTCACCGGGGCGGGCAGTCCGGACGGCATCGGGTACGCCACCGCCCGGCGACTCGCCGACCTGGGCGCGCGGGTGGCCATCGTCTCCACCACCCGACGCATCCACGAGCGGGCGACCGAGCTGGGGGTGACCGGCTTCGTCGCGGACCTGACCGACGAGTCCGAGGTCGGCGCGCTGGCCGATGCGGTCGCCGAGCAGTTGGGCGACGTCGAGGTGCTGGTCAACAACGCCGGCCTGGCCAGTCGCGCCAGCCAGGGGGTGCTGCGGCCGGTAGCGCAGCTGACCTACGACGAGTGGCGCGGTGAGATCGACCGCAACCTCTCCACCGCGTTCCTGTGCAGCCGGGCGTTCATCGGGGGGATGGCCGAGCGGGGCTGGGGTCGGATCGTCAACCTGGCGGCCACGGCCGGCCCGGTAAACGCCCTGCCCACCGAGGCCGCGTACGCCGCGGCGAAGGCCGGGGTCGTCGGGCTGACCCGGGCCCTGGCCATGGAGATGATCGCCGACGGGGTGACAGTCAACGCGGTGGCGCCCGGCACCATCTACACCGCGGCGTCCACCATGGCCGAGATCAAGCAGGGTCTGGGCACCCCGGTGGGGCGACCGGGCACGCCGGACGAGGTCGCCGCGGCGATCAGCTTCCTCTGCTCGCCGGCCGCCTCGTACATCACCGGGCAGATGCTTGTGGTGGACGGCGGCAACAGCGTGCGTGAGGCCCGCTTCCGCTGACGGTGCCGGTCCGCGCCGGCCCGCTCGTCAGTAGCCGCCACTGTCGCCGGTGTTGCCGAAGGCCACCAGCGCCAGCCAACCACAGCAGGCCAGCACGGTGAGCCCGGTGAAGACGTAGCCAAGGATCAGCCCCCAGGTCGCGAGCTGGTCGCCCTCCTCGCCGCTGGTGCGGATCTGCCGCTTGGCCACGTGGCCGAGGACGGCGCCGGCCGGCGGAAAGACGAAGGCGAACACCAGCGACAGGATCGCCAGCACGTTGGTGCCCCGACCTGGCCCGGACGGCGGTGGGCCGTACTGACCGTAGGGGCCCTGCGGGGGGTACGGCGGTTGCTGGCTCCAGTGCGCCGACTGCTGCGGCCCCTGGTGGCCGTACGGCGACGGTTCGCCCGCCGGCAGCCCGTACGGTGAGCGCTCCGCTGGCAGCTCGTACGCCGGCTGGTCCGTCTGCGGCGCGTACGGCGGCTGACCGGCCGGCGGTCGCGCGTACGGTGACTGGTCCTTCGGTGGCTCGTAGGGTGACGGCGGCGGCTCGTCCTCGGGCGGTCCCGACGGCGGCGGGTAGCTCACAGCTGTCCTCCTCCTGCCGGTGCCGGAAAAGTCCCTCTTGCCGGACGCTACCCGCAGCGGTGAACCTTTTCACAGCGGTTGTGTGGACTGGTCACCTTGGCCTCGTCGACCCGAGGGGCCGATACTGACCCAGCGTTCAGTTACCCATGAGTAGTGCGCGGATCCCCGGAGGCTGAGATGGCCCGACTCGCCCAGACGCCCGGCCTGACCGATGTGCAACAGTCGATCCTGGAGACCGTTCGGGACTTCGCCGACAAGGAGATCATCCCGCACGCGCAGCGGTTGGAGCACGCCGACGAGTACCCCACCGACATCCTCGACGGCATGCGCGAGATGGGGCTGTTCGGTCTCACCATCGACGAGGAGTACGGCGGCCTCGGTGAATCGCTGCTCACCTACGCGCTGGTGGTGGAGCAACTGTCCCGAGGCTGGATGTCGATCTCCGGCATCGTCAACACCCACTTCATCGTGGCGTACCTGATCTCCCAGCACGGTTCCGCCGAGCAGAAGGCCCGGCTGTTGCCGAAGATGGCCACCGGCGAGGTGCGCGGAGCGTTCTCCATGTCCGAGCCCGAGACCGGCTCCGACGTCTCGGCGATCAAGTCCCGGGCCGTCCGCGACGGCGACCGCTACGTGCTCAACGGGCAGAAGATGTGGCTCACCAACGGGGCCTACTCCTCGGTGGTGGCCACCCTGGTCAAGACCGACACGGGCGCGGAGTCCGTCTACGGCAACATGAGCACCTTTCTGCTCGAGAAGGAGCCGGGCTTCGGCGAGACCGCCCCCGGCCTCACCATCCCCGGCAAGATCGAGAAGATGGGTTACAAGGGCGTCGAGACCACCGAGATGGTGCTCGACGGCGTGACCGTGCCGGACTCCGCGATCCTCGGCGGTGCCGACCAGGTGGGCCGCGGCTTCTACCAGATGATGGACGGCATCGAGGTGGGCCGGGTCAACGTGGCCGCCCGTGCCTGCGGCATCTCCATCCGCGCCTTTGAGCTGGCGGTGAGCTATGCCCAGCAGCGCAAGACCTTCGGTCAGCCTCTCGCCAAGCACCAGGCGATCGCCTTCAAGCTCGCCGAGATGGGCACGAAGATCGAGGCTGCGCATGCCCTCATGGTCAACGCCGCCCGGCTCAAGGACGCCGGCCAGCGCAACGACGTGGAGGCCGGGATGGCCAAGCTGCTCGCCTCGGAGTACTGCGCCGAGGTCGTCCAGGAGGCGTTCCGCATCCACGGCGGCTACGGCTACTCCAAGGAGTACGAAATCGAGCGGCTGATGCGGGAGGCCCCGTTCCTGCTCATCGGCGAGGGCACCTCAGAGATCCAGAAGACAATCATCTCCCGAGGCCTCCTCAAGCAATACAAGCTCTAACCCCGCCCCCCGCCCCCCGCCCCCCGCGATCTTGCACTTTCGGTTGCCCGATTGGCCCTTATGTCACATGTGCCGGGACAGTAAGTGCAAGATCGCGGAGGGGTGAGCGGAGGGGTGAGCGGAGGGGTGAGCGGAGGGGTCAGGTCAGGCGGGTCAGGTTGGCGGCGGCACGTTCGACGATGAGGCAGCGGTCCTCGACGTAGTCCATGCCGGCCTCCTCGGCGATCCGCCGCGCCTCTGCCGAGACGATGCCCAGTTGGAGCCAGACCGCGGGGGCGCCGATCGCCGCCGCATCCCGGACCACCTGCACGGCGTCGGCCGCCGGTCGGAACACGTCCACCAGGTCGACGGGGTGCGGAATGTCGGCGAGGGTCTTGTAGGCCTGTTCCCCGAACAGTTCGTCGACCGTCGGGTTGACCGGGATGATGCGCCAGCCGTACTGCTGCATCTGCAACGGCACGCCGTGGGCGGCCTTGAACGGGTCGCGGGACGCGCCCACGACGGCGATCACGGCGGAGTTGGCGAGGATCTGCTGAGCGGTACGCACCCGCCGACTGTAGCTCCGACTACAGCAGCGTCAGCTGCTCGGCCGCCGACGGTGGCGGCGGCTCGGGCAGGCTGCGGTTGTCGCCCCGCTCCCCGCGGTGCAGCCCGTGCCGGCGGGCGGCGATCCGCACCCGTGCGGTCAACTCCCGCTGGTACGCCTGCGGGGCGTACGCACCGGCCCGGTAGAGCTCGCGGTAGCGGGGCACGAGGTGCGGGTGCTCACGGGCGAGCCAGTGCGCGTACCACTCCCGAGCGCCGGGACGCAGGTGCAGGGGCAGGGCGGTCACGCTGGTCGCACCGGCGGCGGCGATCGCCGAGACGGTGGCGTCGATCGACTCGTCGCTGTCGCTGAGGCCGGGCAGGATCGGTGCCATCAGCACTCCGACGGAGAAGCCGGCGTCGGCGAGCGCCCGGACGGCGTCCAGCCGGCGGCGTGGGTGCGGTGTGCCCGGCTCGACGGTGCGCCAGAGGTGCTCGTCGACGAACCCCACCGAGAAGGAGATGCCCACGGTGGTCACCTCGGCGGCCTCGCGCAGCAGCGGCAGGTCGCGCAGGATCAGCGTGCCCTTGGTGAGGATCGAGAACGGGTTGGCGAAGTCTCGCAGGGCACTGATGATCTGCGGCATCAGCCGGTAACGACCCTCGGCGCGCTGGTAGCAGTCCACGTTGGTGCCCATCGCCACGTGCGCGCCCCGCCAGCGCGGCGCGGCCAGCTCCCGCCGGATCAGCTCACCGGCGTTGACCTTGACGATCACCTTCCGGTCGAAGTCAGCGCCGGCATCGAGATCGAGATAGGTGTGTGTGTTTCGGGCGAAGCAGTTGTGGCTGACCACTCCGTTGGCGATGAAGTCCCCGGTGCCAGTGGTGATGTCCCAGAGCGGCAGCTCCAGCCCGAGTGCCTCGATGCCGACGACCCGGAGGGCGCCCTGATGCTTGAGTGCGCCACCCTCGATCGACCGCTTCCGAGTGATGGCAGGGTCGGTCAGGTGAAAGAACCGGAGCCGGGCGGCGAGGCCCCCGGTCAGCCTGATCTCCCGCACACGGTTGGGTAGGCCGCGGTCTTCTCGCACGCAGGCGAAACCGAAATGGCGCAATGCTGCCGTCGTCTGGTCGAGGATGGCGTCGTCGCTGTTGCCGAAGCGCAGGACGCCTCTGCTGCAACTGCCCGCCGCGTCGAAGATGCCGGCCAGGAAGCCAAGCCTCCAGTCGTCACTGGGCTCGACCGGCCAACGAACGAGTTCAGTGATCGCCAGGATGTCCCGCTGCTCAGAGGTTCGGATGGCGGCCACAGCGAGTCGCGTGGGACTGGCCGGGGTGAAATCGAAGCGCTGTGTCTTGATCTCTTCGAGCGCGAGGTAGCGCTCGCTGCGGCTCAATGCCTCGTCATCGGCCAACGCCAGCCGGAACCGGTGCACCGTCCCGTACGAGTACGTGCCCAGGTGCGCGTCTCCGCGGACCATGCCGCACAGGTAGCCCCGGCGGTAGTCGGGTGACTCCTTGGGCCCAACGGCGAAACGACCGGTGCCGATCAGGCGGTTGTTGGTGGTCAGGTAAGGGCGTCGAGCGTTGCCATGCATGGCCCCGGTGACGTACTTCCAGCCACGTTCAGAGAGGAACCGGTGGTCCCCGCTGGCGATGAGGGTCGTGCCATCCTCCAGGGTGACCCGGTAGGCCAGCTTCACCGTGGACCACTTGTCGAGGACGGTGGTGATCACGTATCGGCGGTACGCGCCCCGTCGTTCGGTCCCGTAGATGCGGTCGCCCGGCTCCAGTTCGCTGATCGGCTTCGTGCGGCCGTCCGCCATGAGGATCGGGGTGTCCGCACCCAGGCAGTAAACACAGGCATGGGAGCAGCCCCGATATGGGTTGATCGTCCACTCGAACGGGACGCGGGACTGCCCGGGCACCCGGTTGAGAATGGACTTGGCCTGCACTTCGTAGAAGGTCATCCCGGCGAATTCGGGGGTGTCGAAGGTGCGGGCCACGGCGCCGGGCAGCGCCAGCGGCAGGGGTGGCGTCGCTGGCGCTGCCCGTTCGGGGCCTCCCTCGACCGGGGGAGCGGTGAGGTTGTCCCAGCGCATGGCCATTATTCGAACACGTGTACGAGACAAGCGCAAGTGACCCGCCGTACACCCGTGGGCATCCGGGTGGTCGGAGAGGGGAGGATGGACGCCATGGAGACGTCGACCTTCGTCTACGACGGGGACTGCGCGTTCTGCACGAGCTGTGCGGAGTTCATCGAGCGCCGCATCCCCACCGCCGCGCGGGTGGTGCCCTGGCAGTTCGCCGACCTGGACGCGCTCGGCCTCACAGTGGCCGAGTGTGAGGAGGCCGTGCAGTGGGTCGGCGCGGACGGCTCGCGCGCAGCCGGTCCGGACGCCATCGCGAAGCTGCTCGCCGCGAGTGGTCCGCTCTGGCGGGTCGCCGGCGCCGGCCTACGGATTCCTCCGGTACGCGTCGCGGCCTGGCCGTTGTACCGCTGGGTGGCGCGTAACCGGCACCGACTTCCTGGTGGCACGGCGGCCTGCTCTTTGCCCCAGGAGGCCCGGGAGCGGCTCTACGGGCCGGCCGGTCGCCCGACCACCGGCGCCTGATCGTCGAGCGCCGGCCCCGCGCCGGCTGCCACCGGGTCGACGTCGGCCGGGCGCGGTTCCGGGGCGTCCGTCGTCACCGCCTCGGGAGAGCCGAGGCCGATCAGTCGGCGTGCCCAGACCAGCGGGCGCACCCGCTCCAGCGGTAGGAAGCTGGTCATCGCGGCCAGGTGCGGCGCGAACGAGATCGTGATGGTCGCGATGGTGACCGCGTGGAACGAGTAGAAGAAGCCGACCATGGCGAGTCGCCAGCGGGGTGGCAGCAGGAAGACCATCGGGCTCAGCAGCTCGAACGCCACGATGCCGAACTGGGCGACGATCAGCAGGTACGGCACCTGGGCGATGAGGTCCGCCAGGTCGGTGCCGCGCCGGATGATCGCGCGGGCCAGGACCGAGCCGGTCAGCCAGTCCAGCCCGCCGAAGCGCAGCTTGGCGAACGCGGCCAGGAAGTACGTGCAGATCACCGCGATCTGGGTGACGCGTAGCGCCCAGCCGCCGGCCTCGGTGCGGGTGGTGTCGCCGTGTCGGGCGCGACCGGCGGTGGGCAGCACGGCAAGTGCGACGAGCAGCCCGAACCGGTCGTGGTCGACCTTTCCGTAGCTCATCGCGATGATCATCCACTCCAGGTACAGCGCGCACACCGCCCAGCCGAGCAGCCGGGGCGCTCGTCCGGTGGCGGCGAGGAGGGCGAGCAGTAGCAACGCCCAGAAGATCACCGTCACCAGCGTCTCGGTTGGCGTCGGTAGTGGGAGCAGGCGGCCGATCAGGAGTGGCTGGTACAGGTCGCCGGGCACGCTGACCCGGGTGCGCACCCAGGGGGTGAAGATCACCAGATCGGCGGCGACGAACAGGTAGATCAGGGTGCGAAAGGCGGCCACCCGGCCCCGGGGTACGGCCTCGGTCAGCCAGCGGTTCATCGGGTGGCCTGCCAGCGAACGACGGTCTGGTCGGTGTGTTGGCCGGTCGGTCGGCCGGCGCGGATGCCGTGCCAGCGGATGACGATGCGGACCTCGACCAGCGCGGGGGCGTCCGGGTGGCGTTCGGCGTACGCGTCGGCGACCTCGGTGAGCAGCGTCGGGTCGGCGGCGTATCGGGCCTGCTGCCCCTCGATCTCGGCGCGGCGGATGCCTGTCGCGTTCTGGTCGAGGTCGACCACCGCCCCGGAGCTGTTCACCCCCTCGACGCGGGTGTCGGGTGCGGGTGCGTTCGGCGGGTTGGAGGTGGAGTACATCCGGAACGGGCCGAACGGGAAGTCGTCGTCGCTGCCCCAGAAGGTGCCGACGACGAGCAGGACGAGGCCCAGTGCGGTCGCGCCCAGCCGGGTCACGCGCCCGCGGGTGGTCAGGTTCTCCATCGGGTCGTGACGATACGGGATGTACCGACGGCTTCGGGTCCCTCTGACGGCCAGTTCGGCCTGACCAGGCAGGTGATCATGCGGGAGTTGGTGGGGGTACGACGAAGGCCGGGCCCGATGCGGGCCCGGCCTCGCGTGTCGTCGTGGGACGACTCAGTGGTTGTGCTCGGCCAGTTGCTTGCGGACGTCGTCCATGTCCAGCGCCTCGACCTGCTCGATCAGGTTCTCCAGCGCGGACTCGGGAAGGGCGCCCGGCTGGGCGAAGACGATGACGCCGTCACGGATCGCCATGATCGTCGGGATCGAGCGAATGTCGAACTTGGCGCCCAACTCCTGCTGAGCCTCCGTGTCGACCTTGCCGAAGACGATGTTCTGGTGCTTCTCCGAGGAGCGCTCGTAGACCGGGGCGAACCGCTTGCACGGACCACACCAGTCGGCCCAGAAGTCGACCAGGACGATGCCGTCGTTGCCGGTCACCTCGTCGAAGTTCGCCGAGGTCAGCTCAACGGTTGCCATTGCACTCTCCGATCACCGCGGTTTGTCTACGTCCCGTAGAACCAGGGCTGACCGTATCGAATTCCCGCGCGGTGGGGCACGAAACGTGCGCGGGGCTGCCGGGGGTGCCGCGGGTCATCGATGCGCATCTCTTCACACCCGACCTGCGGAACGCAAGTGCATGACGCACTTGCGTGACCTGCCGTAATGGGAGCGTTTCCAGGGAGATCCACGCGATTGACCACTACGAATCGGTAACTTGGGCCTTGACGAGGAGGTATCCGGCCTGCGGAGATCGCTGGTCAACCTCCGCTTCGTCACGCACAGTAGTGTTACAAAAAGATAAATGTGACCGCGATCTCTGTTGAACCTACGCAGGCGTAGGGCAGAATTCCTCACATCAGAGCGTGGGCGGCGGGTGCCGGGGAGGGCCCCGCCGCTCATTGCGTCTCCCCCCGGAAGGGTGACCGGTGTGACATTTCCGCCGCCGTCGCGCCCCGCCGGTCGCCTTAACCATCGGTAAGGCATGCTGTGCCGAACTCCATCGCCGCCCGTCGAAGGGACCAGCATGCAGTTCGGTCGCTACTACGAGGAGTTCGAGGTCGGCGCGGTCTACCGGCACTGGCCGGGCAAGACCGTCACCGAGTACGACGACCACCTCTTCTGCCTGCTCACCATGAACCACCACCCGCTGCACATGGACGCGCACTACGCCGCGACGGCGAGCCAGTTCAAGCGCAACGTCGTGGTCGGCAACTACATCTACTCGCTGCTGCTCGGCATGTCCGTGCCCGATGTGAGTGGCAAGGCGATCGCCAACCTGGAGGTCGAGTCGCTGCGGCACGTCGCGCCGACCTTCCACGGCGACACCATCTACGGCGAGACCACCGTGCTGGACAAGCGCGAGTCCGGCTCGAAACCCGACCGGGGCGTGGTGTCGGTGGAGACCCGCGGCTACAACCAGGACGGCACGATGGTCTGCGTCTTCCGGCGCAAGGTCATGGTTCCCAAGCGGGAGTACGCGGCCGCCGCGGTGCCCGACGGAGTGGATCCGGAGCGGCCCAGCTTCCCCGAGCCGCGCTGACCGTCGCGGCGGGCTCGACCGTCGACGAACACCGGCCTCCTTCCCCACCGCGGGTCTGCTGGGGAAGGGGCCCTGTTCCCGTCGCGGGGCATATGCTGACGCCGGAGGTTCCGATGAGCCACTCCGTAGCGGGAGAGCCGTCCTCTGCCGGCCGCCGAGCCGCACCCTTGACCACCGCTGTCTACTCCGCCGCCGAGTGGGATCTGCTCACCGGCCTGCCGGGTCGGGTTCTCGTGGCCGCAGCGGCGCCCGGTCCTGGCCGGACGGAGCGTGGAGTGATGGCCGGCCTGGCCGGCCTGGATGCCGTGGCCGCGGGCCGAGCCTCCGACAGCGACCTGGTCCGCGCGGTGGTCGCCACGATCTACGCCCGCCATGACGGCACCCCGCAACCCGCCGAGCGGCTCACCGACCTGGTGGACCTGCTGGCCGCCTGCCGGGCGGCGAGCCGGGTCCTCCGGCGACGGGCCGATCCCGCCGACTCGGCCGCGTACCGCCAGTGGGTGCAGTCGGTCGCGGCCCGGGTCTGCCGCGCGGTGCCCGGCACCGGCGCGCGCCGGGTGGACCCACCGGCCAGCCCTACGGACCGGCGCTTCCTGGACCGGCTCGGTGCCGCCCTCGACCTGGGCTGACCGGCAGGTCGCCGCAGCCGGCGCCGACGCGGTCCGTACCCTCTGATGACCGTGACCGACGACCAGCTCGAGGTGGGCGTGGGCCCCTGGCCGGGGGACCCACCGGACGACCCCCGTTACGACCCGCAACTGCTGGCGGAGGGGGACCGGCGCAACGTCGTCGACCGCTACCGCTACTGGCGGCACGAGGCGATCGTCGCCGACCTGGACCGGCACCGGCACGGCTTCCACGTCGCGATCGAGAACTGGCAGCACGACTTCAACATCGGCACTGTGGTGCGCAACGCCAACGCGTTCAACGCCGCCGAGGTGCACATCGTCGGACGGCGACGGTGGAACCGGCGCGGCGCGATGGTGACCGATCGGTACCAGCACGTACGGCACCACGAGACGATCGAGGAGTTCGTCGTCTGGGCGGCCGAGCGGCAGCTACCGGTGTTCGGCATCGACAACCTGCCCGGGTCGCGTCCGCTGGAGACCGGCACCCTGCCGCGGGACTGCGTGCTGCTGTTCGGCCAGGAGGGGCCCGGCCTCTCCGCACCGGCCCGTGCCGCCTGCGCCCAGCTCTACTCCATCGCCCAGTACGGCTCGACGAGGTCGATCAACGCGGGCGTGGCGAGCGGAATCGCCATGCACGCCTGGATCCGCGCGCACGCCGGTTCGCCGCCGGACTGACCCACGTACGGTGCCGAATCGGACGTTCCGGCTTGACGTGCCGGCGGTGCGGGGAGACGGTGGGGATGTGAGTGTCGCGGTGAGTTGTCCGAGATGCGGGGGCCCGGTACGGGCGCCGGATCTGATGAACACCGACTCGAGGTGTGTGCGCTGCGGCCCGGTGCCGCCATTGCACGTGCCCGAGCACATCGGAGCGGACATCGTGGCGAGCGTGGTGGAACGGATCACCGCGACCGGCGATCCGCCGGTGACGCCGCTGTGGTGCCCGTGGCCGCTGCCGCCCGGTTGGACACTCACCGGCGTGGCGTACGCCGGGGACGACCGGACGGGCGTGCGGGCGACAGTGGTGGCCTGCGCGGGCCCGGCGCCGCTCGGTGGTGGTCCGGCCGATCTGGTCTTCGTCGCCGAGGAACCCGGTGTCGGCCTGGGCGCCCGGCTCGCCGGTCTGACCGGCCCGGATCCAGGGCCGGAGTTGGTGGACGCGCTGACCGACCCGGGGTCGGGTCATCCTGACCACGTCGGACAGGCGAAGATCAAGGTTGGTGGGCACCCCACTCCACTGTGGTTGGTGAATTCACCGACGGATCGAAGCGCGTACGCCGGCGAGGCTCGGGGAATGTGGCTCCATGCGATAGCCTGGCCGGCGAGTGCGGGTCACCTGCTCGCGGAAGACGTCGTGCTACACGACCTGACCGAGTGGACTCCGCCCGAGCTCGTGTACGGCGCACCGTCCCCGTATCTACCCGGTAGAGCTTGACAACTCTTCCGGGTTGACGGAGAACGGACGCAGATATTCACTGTACGACACCACACTGATACTCTGGGTGCCGCTGCGGTAATGGGACCCGGCGCCGCGCGAGAGGATGGCCCGCCATGGTCAAGAAGGTCCTCACCTGGGCCGGAATCGCATTCTTGATCTTCTTCGTCGCCTACCGGCCAAACTCTGCGGCAGACGTGTTCAAGTCGCTCGGCGGCGGGATCATGGATATCGCCCAGGGGTTTGGCGACTTCTTCACCAGCCTCGTCGCCTAGCCGCCGATGGGCAGCCCCTCCGGTCCACCCTTCGACCCGGACGACCCCGACCGGGAACGTCGCGAGCGAGACACCGAGCCGATCCCGCGGATCGGGCCTGACGACGGCCCGGGCTACGGGGCCGGTCCCGGCCTGTCCGACGGTCCGTCCCTTTCGGACGACGTCGGCTATGGCGACGGGCCCGGCTATGCCGGTCAGGGTCGTTCCGGTCGGGGGTGGATCCGTGATCCGGAGGCCAGCTACCAGCCACCGCAGATCTCCGAGGACGAGCTGGCCGGGTTGCGCGCCGACGCGACCGGCTCGACCCCTCGGCGGGTGCTGCCACTGGAAGACGAGCCCAGTTCGCTGGTGGCTCGCTACCTCTTCCCCACCGAGCGCTACCGGGGCGAGTGGAAGCGACACTGGATCCACCTCACCAACCCGCTGTTGATCGGCGTCGCGGCGACCTTCGTGCTCGGCTACCTCTCCGGCTTCCTCGCCGGCCAGGACGTCGGCGCGTTGACCACGATCGCCGTGCTGCTGTGGTTCGCGGTGATGGGCTGGGTGGCGTGGAAGGTCGCCGACTGGTGGTATGACCGGTTCATCCTGACCAACAAGCGGGTCATGGTGGTCAACGGCATCGTCACCCGCAAGGTGGCGATGATGCCGCTGGTCCGGGTCACCGACATGAAGTACGAGCAGACCCCGACCGGCCGAGCACTCAACTACGGCACTTTCGTGCTGGAGTCCGCCGGCCAGGAGCAGGCACTCCGCGAGATCAAGAACCTGCCCAACCCGAACGAGCTCTACCTGCGCGTCGTCGAGGAGATGTACGAGCCTCAGGCCGTCGAGGCGCGGCTCGGCAAGGAGGCCGACGAGGCCAAGGCCGACGACGGGGCGTGAAGGTTTTCGACCGAACATCGGAGCAAGTGCGCACCTTTCGTCATGGACCAGAGCGCCCCTGACGTGGCACTCTGCCAGGACGGCAGGGTGTGGAGGTGGGCGGTGACGAGCAAGGACTCGTTGGAGGAGCAGTTCCGCGAGTTCGTCGCGGCCCGCTCCGCCGCGCTCCTACGCACCGCTTATCTGCTCACCGGCGACTGGGCCACGGCCGAGGATCTGCT
The DNA here is from genome assembly GCF_044455385.1 of Micromonospora sp. NPDC051227. Lineage (NCBI taxonomy): Bacteria > Bacillati > Actinomycetota > Actinomycetes > Micromonosporales > Micromonosporaceae > Micromonospora > Micromonospora sp. NPDC051227. The sequence continues at coordinate 622,255 of NZ_JBITET010000002.1, read as the reverse complement.
CCAGACGGCGCTGACCAAGACCTACCTCGCGTGGAAGCGGCTCGGCGGAATCGAGGCGGTCGAGCCGTACGCCCGGCGTGTGATGGTCAACACGTCGACCAGTTGGTGGCGGCGGCGCTGGCACGGCGAACGCCCGACCGAGGTCCTGCCCGAACGGGCCGGCGTCGACGAGATCGAGCAGCAACTTGACCGTGACCTGCTCTGGCGGCACCTCCGGGAGTTACCCAACCGGCAGCGGGCAGTGCTGGTGCTGCGCTACTACGAGGACATGTCGGAGGCGCAGACCGCCGCGATGCTGGACATCTCACCGGGCACGGTGAAGAGCCAGGCGTCCCGGGCGCTCGCCACGCTGCGTCGGCGACTGGGCGCTGACGCACCGGAGCTCGCAGCCGCCGCCGGCATCGCCGGCCGGTCGGCCGCTGCCGCCGGTGCAGGGGCCGCGATCGGTGCCGCCGGCCGGACGACGGGCTCGGGTTCCCGGACCGGGCGGGTCCCGGCCACCGGTGCCGTGGCCACACCCCGTCCCGAACGGGCGGCCGGCCGACCCGTGCCCCGCCCGGCCGCTCCGCGCGCCGCTGCGCCGCGTGCGATCAGCCCGCAGGCCGTGCTGCCCACCGCCCCGGCGGCCGTGCCCGTCGGCACGGGCTCCGGGGAACAGCAGTGAGTCAGTTCCCAGGCCGGCGCGACAACCTGACGGACGGCCCGCAGCGTTCATACCAGGTGCGGCCTGACGAGCTGGAAGGTGCGGTGCGGGAGACCCTCTCGCACCAGGTCGCCGTTGCCCGTCCACTGAGCGTCGATCCGGCCGGCCAGGCCATCCGCCGCGCGAACCGTATCCGGCGTCGACGCGGCGCCGCCGGCCTCGCCCTCGCGGCGGTCACCACCGTGCTGCTCAGCGCCGGCATGGCCCAGCTCGGTGCCGAGACCAGGCGGGACGGCTCACCCATCGTCGTGATCGGCGACCCGGACCCGACCAACCGGCCGCTCCCGACGGCCAGCGTTCCCGGCTCGACCCCCTCGCCCAGGACGTCGACCTCCCTTCTCTTCAGTGAGACCCTGGTCAACGCCGACGGGCGGCGGCTGGTGCTGCCCGACGTGGGGCCGGCCGAACACGTCCAGCCGCTGCCCAGCGGCGGCGGTTGGCTGGTGGTCGGCGCGCCGAGCACCGCAGGACGCTCCCTGTGGGTCGTGCAGGACGACGGCCTGGTGCAGGTGCTGCTGGCTGGCGCCGGTGCGATCGTCCTGGCCCCGGACAGCCTCCAGGTCGCCTGGCGTGACGGGGACGATCTGCTGGTGGCGGGCGTGGTCGGCACCCAACTCATCGGGGCCGTGCGCACTCCGGTGCCGGCAGCGGCGGAGCCCGTCCGGTTCGTCGCTGACAGCGTGCTGGTCCGACTCGATCCGGCCAGCGCCGGTCACACCCTCTGGCGGCCCGGTGCGGGGCCATTGCCCGAGGCCCTCGACCAGAAGAGCCTCAACGTCTACGGGCGGCTGCCCGACGGGCGGCTCGTCGGGCAGGTCACCACGACCGCTCCGGGCCGGACCTGCCTCGCCATCCTCGCCCCGACACGTCGCCTGGACCCGGTACGCACCGGCTGCGGTCCAGACCTGAACCGGGACGGCGTCGGCGGGGTCTCGCCGGACGGGCGGTGGCTGCTGGTCAACGGTGGGAGCGGCACGGCCGGTCGGTCCCTGCTGGTCGACCTGCAGCGGCTCGGGCCCGGTGCGACCGCCGTTGCGGCCGGGCCGCCGATGACCGGGGCGATCGTGTGGAGCGACGAGACCCAGGCCTCCTACCTCGACGGCACCGGCGAGCTGGTCCGGGTCGACGTCGGCCAGGTGCGGGCGGGAAAGCCCGCCAGCCCCGCTGCGGTGCCCAACGTGCCAGCCGGAGAGCGGCCGATCCTGGTGCAGGGCTTCTGACCCCGGGTGGCCCATGTGAATCCGGCTCGCTGTTTCCTCGGTAACGTCGGGCGGTGACCTCGCGTACCGGCTCCGCCCCAGGGATCGACCTGCACGCCCACTCGACGGCCAGCGACGGCACGCTGACCCCGGCCGAGCTGGTTGGCGCGGCCTTTGACGCCGGGCTGGGCGTGCTGGCGATCACCGACCACGACACCACGGCCGGCTGGGCGCCGGCTGTCGGCGCGCTGCCGCCAGGTCTGCGTCTGATCCGGGGTGCGGAGTTGTCGTGTCGCTGGTCCGGCGCGCAGCCGGCGGTGCCGCTGCACCTGCTCGCGTACCTGTTCGACCCGGACCACCCGGAGCTGGTGGTCGAGCTGGCGCGGGTCCGAGCCGCCCGGGAAGAGCGCGGCGAGCGGATGGTCGGCCTCCTGCGGGCCGACGGCATCGACGTGAACTGGCCGGACATCCTGGCCGGCGCGGGTGGCGGCACCGTGGGACGCCCGCACATCGCGCAGGCACTCATCCGCGCCGGCCTGATCGGCAGTGTCCGGGAGGCGTTCGGCCCGGACTGGCTGGGCGAGCGGTACCGGCTGCCCAAGGAGGACATCGACGTGTTCCGGGCCGTTGGACTGGTCCGGGAGGCCGGAGGCGTGCCGGTCTTCGCCCACCCGCGAGCCACCCGACGCGGCCGGGTGGTGCCCGACGAGCTGATCGCCGAGCTGGCCGCCGCCGGGCTCGCCGGGCTCGAAGCCGACCACGAGGACCACAGCCCGGCCGAGCGGGAACACGTGCGGGCGCTCGCCGCCGAGCTGGGTCTGCTCGTCACCGGCTCCTCGGATTTTCACGGCACCCACAAGACCGTCCAACTCGGCGCTTTCAGCACCAGCGTCGAGGCGTACGAGCGGATCGTCGCCGAGGGGGTGACCGAGGTCGCTTCGGGCTGATCCGGGTATTTCGCCCATCGCGGCGCGGCTAGGTTGATCACGTGGATCTGAAGCTGTTCGGCGAGGTTTTCGTGACCCTGCTGGTGATCACCGACCCGCCGGGCATGATGCCGATCTTCCTGGCGCTGACCGGCCCGCTGCCCGCCCGCGACCGCAACAGGGCAGCCTGGCAGGCCGTCGCGTTGGCGCTCGGCGTCATCGTGATCTTCGCGGTGGCGGGGCAGACCCTGCTCGACTACCTGCACGTGGACCTGCCGGCGTTGCAGGCGGCCGGTGGGCTGCTGCTCGTGCTCGTCGCTCTGGAGCTGCTGACCGGCAAGGCCGACGACCCGAGCCAGCAGGTCACCTCCAACATCGCGCTGGTGCCGCTGGGCACGCCGTTGCTGGCCGGTCCGGGCGCGATCGTGGCCACCATGCTCTTCGTCCAGCAGGCCGACGGGCTGGGCGAGTTCAGCGCCATCGCCGTGGCGATCCTCGCCGTGATGGTCGCCGTCTGGATCGTCCTGCGCTTCTCCGGCGGCATCGTGAAGATCCTCCGGCCGGGCGGGATCGAGGTGCTGACCCGCATCGCCGGCCTGCTGCTGGCCGCGATCGCCGTGCAGCTCATCGCCGACGCGGTGGCCGCCTTCGTCACGCAGTACGTGAACATGGCCTGACGGCACGCACGCGATGTCGGAGGTGGATGGCAGGATCGCAGGCGTGCGACGATCCTCATCAGCGGGGCGGCCGGCCGCCGGCGGCCGGGCCCCGCGGCAGCGCGCCGGCGACGCCGAGCAGCTCGGCTTCGAGGGCATGCCGGAGCGGCTGTTCGTCTGCACCCCGAGCAAGCTCGGCGCGTACGCGGACTGCCCGCGTCGCTACCGCTACTCCTACGTCGACCGGCCCACCCCACCCAAGGGCCCTCCGTGGGCGCACAACTCGCTCGGTGCCAGCGTGCACACCGCCCTGAAAAACTGGTATGCGTTGCCTGCCGACCGGCGGCGTCCCGAGGCGCTGGCCACGCTGCTCAAGGGCACCTGGGTCCGCGAGGGTTACCGCGACGACGAGCAGGAGCGGGCTGCCTACCGGCGGGCGTTGGGATGGCTGGAGGCGTACGTCGAGACGCTGGAGCCGGATTCCGACCCGCTCGGCGTGGAGCGGGTGGTGGCGGTCAAGACGGCGGTGTTGGCGTTCAACGGTCGCGCCGACCGGATCGACTCGCGGCCCGGCCTCGAGGGGCCGGAGCTGGTCATCGTCGACTACAAGACCGGCCGCACCGGGCTGGACACCGACGACGCCCGGGGCTCGCAGGCGCTGGCGCTCTACGCGTACGCCGCCGAGCGGGTGTTCCGTCGGCCGTGCCGCCGGGTGGAGCTGCACCACCTCCCGACCGGCACGGTCGCCGGCCACGACCACACCGTCGAGTCGCTGGCCCGACAACTGACCCGCGCGGAAGAGACAGCCCGCGACATCATGGCCGCCGAGCGGGCAGTCGCCGACGGCGCCGACGCGGACGAGGCTTTCCCGGTGGCACCCGGCCCGCGCTGTGGCTGGTGCGACTTCCGGCGGCACTGCCCGACGGGCGCGCAGGCCCCGGGCAAGGAGCCGTGGGCGGCCATGGACCGGCCCGCCGACGGCTGATCGCCCTGCCGAGGGTCGGGTCAGCCGGCCAGCGAGGCGGCGGCGTGCCGCGCGGCCCGCTCCTTGGCTGCCTGTATCAACGGCCCCTCCAGGTAGCGGCGGGGGACGGCGGCGAACGCGAGCCGCAGCGCGCGCACGGTCAGGTCCGCCGACAGCGCGGTGGTCGGTAGACCGAGACCTCCGTACATCCGGCGTGCCCACGTCGGCAGCAGCGCGAACGCGGTGCCGGCGATCCCCAGGTACGCCCAGCGTGGCGGGCCCAGCGTGAGCCCCAACCGGACCGGCAGGCTGAGCTTCCACGGCAGCGGCGGGGCGGTGAGGAACACCGCCGTCTCGGCGGCCTCCCGGGTCATCCGCAACTGTGGCCGTACGGCCTCGTAGTAGTCCGCGACCTCGGCGGCGGTCCCCGGGACGGTGGCCGGGTCCAGGCCGACCAGGGCGGCGGCGCGGCGCTGCTCGGTGTAGTAGCCGTCCACCTCGTCGTCGCTCAGCGGCAGCCCGGCGCGTCGAGCCGTGCTCAGGAACGACTCGACCTCGGTCACGTGCACCCAGCGCAGCAGGTCCGGTTCGTCGATCCGGAACTGCTCACCGGTGAGCGTGTCGGTGGCCCGCAGTCGGTCGTGCAGGCGGCGCAGCCGGGCCCCGGCGGCCTCCGCCTCGGCGGTGGTCCCGTAGACGGTGGTCGCCACGTAGGTCGCGGTGCGGACCAGCCGGCCCCAGGCGTCGGTGCGGTAGTTGCTGTTCTGCGCGACCCCGGCCATGGCCCGGGGGTGCAACGCCTGGAGGTAGAGCGAGCGTAGGCCGGCGACGATCAGGATCGGCTCCTCGTGCACCTTCCACGTGACCGAACCCGGACCGAAAAGGCCGAGGTCATCGGAGTCCACCGGTCAAGAGTGCCACGGTGCGGCCGACCTCGCCGGTCACGTGCCGCCGGTGCCGGTGATCAGACGTCGGCGGAACGGCGGGCCCGGCAGCTGGGGCAGAGACCCCAGAAGGTTACTTCGGCCTCGTCCACCTCGAACCCGTGCGCGCTGTTCGGCTCCAGGCACGGGGCGCTGCCCACCGCGCAGTCGATGTCGGCGATCTCGCCGCAGCCCCGGCAGACCACGTGGTGGTGGTTGTCGCCCACCCGCGCCTCATAGCGGGCGGGACTGCCCGCCGGCTCGATCCGGCGTGACAGCCCGGCCCGGGACAGCGCACCCAGCACGTCGTAGACCGCCTGGGTGGAGACCGAGTCGAGGCGTTCGCGAACCCGCCGGGTGATCTCGTCGACCTCCAGGTGGCCGCCGCCGGCGAGCACGTCGAGCACCGCGAGGCGGGGGCGCGTGACGCGTAGGCCCCTCGATCGCAGCAGCTCCTCGGCACCGGACATTGGCCAATGACAACACGCCCGACCCGCATCGACAACCGTCGCCCGCTCCGGGTGGCCACCGACACAGCCAGGCAAGATCGGGAGTACGGCCCGGAGGATGAACCCGATCGACGCGGCGCGCGTGTCACCGGTCGAGAGCCTGGGGACGATCGGCGGCCCATAGGCTGACCACCCCTGACCATGATCCACCTGGAGGGTCCGATGTTCGAGGAGATCCTGGGTCTACCGGTGCACGTCCTGGTAATCCACGCGGTCGTCGTGTTCGTGCCGCTGCTGGCGGTGCTGGCCATCGCGTACGTGGGGCTACCGCGGTGGCGGCACCGGCTGGACTGGGCCCTGGGCCTCCTCGCCGTGGCCGCGCCGGTGACCGCCTACGTCGCGGTCAAGTCGGGTGAGGCACTCACCGACGCGCTGGTGGCCCGGGGCTTCCAGGGGCCGATCCTCGATCAGATCTTCGAGCACTCCCGCTACGGTGACATCCTGTTACGCGTCGTGGTGCCGCTCGGGATCGTGGCCATCCTGCTGCTCGTGGCGACGAGTGGGCACCCCCGGGTGCCGCAGCTGCCCGCGCTGGTCATCCCGGTGCTGGCGGTAGCGGCCGTGGGGCTTTCCATTGCCGCAGTGATCTACGTCTACCTGACCGGCCACTCCGGCGCCGAGACGGTTTGGGGCACCACCCTCTGAGCTGCTGTTCACTGCCGCTGCCCGGGGATGGGCATCAGAAGATGACTCGCGAGCAGAGCAGGCAGAGCAGCACCAGAAGCACCACGCCGGCCGCAGCGCCGAAGCCGTAGGTGACCCGCTGCGAGCGCTGCTCGGCCGCGTCCAGGTCGGCCATGTCCTGCGGTGGCAGCTGTCGCGGCGGCGCCGGCTGCAGATGTACGGGTGGACGCCAACCCGCCGGCGGCGGCACGCTGGGCGGCGGGCCGGAGTACGCGCTGGCAGTACCGCCCTCCGGCGGTGGACCGGTCTGCCCGGCCAGCGGCGGGCCGGCGTTTCCGCTGGGAGGATGCCCCGTCGATGCTGGGCTGGCCGGCTCGTTCCGCAGTGGGTTGGTGGGCCCGGTCGGTGGTGGGTTGCTGGGCCCGCTTGTCGGTGGGTTGGTGGGCCCGGCCGGTGGTGTGGTCGCGGGCGCGGCGGGAGGTTGGTCCGCCACCGCGTCGTCACCGGTGTCGGGCCGTCGCCAGTAGTCGTCCGGGCTGCTGCCACCGCTGGGGGTCGTCACGCCGTCCGACGCTACCAACGCCACCGGCGGCTCGGTCGATTCTGGCCGGCGCGCCCGGGTTCGGCGGTCCGGCCGGCTCTGGCCGGCGTGCCCAGCGCCGATGGCCCGGTCCACCGCCGTCGGCTGCGCTAGTCTTGCCGCTCGTGAGCACCGAGGACCCCGGCACGCACGGCGCACCTGGAGACGATGACCGCGCCGTCGACCTGAGCGAAGACTTCGTGGTGCTGCCCGAGCAGACCACTGACGACACCGACCGTGGCTGGGGCGAGCGGTCGGGTGGCAACGACGACTGGCTGCTCGCCGAACGCCCCCCGCACTGGGACTGACCCCGGCGGCTCGGCCAGCTCCCCACGATGCCGCGGGTCCGCGACGCCGAGCTGGCCCGCGACACCGATCCGGACTAGGCCGGCGGGGCGGGGCCTACGCGGCCGGGTTCTGCGGCCGACTCGTCAGGGGCGCTCGTTGACCTGGGGACATTGAAGACGCCCGTCCTGCTGGATTCGGCCGATCGGCTCCCGTCGACCTGCCGGGCCGTGTCGTCAGCGACCGACGGCGCATCGGAGGGCACAGCGGTCGGTGGGCATCCGGCCGGGGTGTGCAGGACTGCGGCGGCCAGGCCGAGCAGCGCGGCGACCAGACCGGCCCGAAGCAGGGTGCGCCCGCCGGGCAGGTTGAGCCGTCGCAGCGGGCGCAACGCCCGCGCGGAATTCGGATCGAGCATCGCCTCTGCCGCCTCCCGTCCCCGAGCGCCGCAGTGGCACCCATGGACGGCAGGCTAGGCATTTCCCGCCGCCTCGACGGACCCTCCGGCCCACGCCTGTGGACAACCGCGCGGCCTGTGGATAACGCCCATCCGCCGGTTCGATCTGTTAGGGCACCCCGCCTTGATCGACTCGCGATCAAGGAATCCGGGCGGTCAGCGCAACGAGGACAGGCCGATTTCCTGGAACCCGAGTGGATCATCCGACCGGCTGAGGCGGCGATCGAGTTGATCGAGGCCCGACCCGTGGTGGGGTCGGGCCTTCGGCGATCAGGACGTGGAGCTGGCCGCCGCCGCCTTGCCGCCGCCCGATCCACCCGAGGACGACCCGGAGGAGGACGACGAGCCCGAGGACGACCCGGACGACGACGAGGACCCCGAAGAGGACGACGAGGACGACGAGGACGACGAGCTGTCACCGGAGGACGACTCGGACTTCGCCGGCTTGGTGGCCGTGCCGCCGGCGGTCGTCTCGGAACCGGAAGCCCGGGAGTCGGTGCGGTAGAAGCCCGAACCCTTGAAGACGATGCCGACCGAGTTGAAGACCTTGCGCAGCCGCCCCTGACACGCCGGGCACTCGGTCAACGGCTCGTCAGAGAAGGACTGCACCGCCTCGAGCTGCTGACCGCACGTGGTGCAGGCGTACTGGTACGTGGGCACGTTCTCCTCCGGATCTGGCTCAGCCAGTTGGCACTCGACGTATTCGAGTGCCAATGGTGCGTCATTCGCCCCGGGTTCGTCCAGCAGACGTGTGGGGCGCGACACCGTGCGCCGCTCCCGGGCCGCCGTCAAGCGTACGCACCCCGTCGGCGGGAGTGACGACTGCGCGCACCCGACGGTCGTGGGGCTCTGCCGGCAGCGCCTCGACCAGCTCACCGTCGTGCAGCGGCACCACCGTCAGGGCCGCCTCGGGTACCCGGGCGAGTGCGCGGTCGTACGAGCCGCCACCGCGCCCGAGCCGCCGACCGTGGCGGTCGACCGCGAGAGCCGGTACGACCACGAGTTCCGCGTGTGCCACGGCGGTCACCCCGAGGCGGGCACCGACCGGTTCTCGGATACCCCGTCCCGCCGGGATCAAGGCATCGGGCCCGGTATAGGCCGCCCAGTCCAGATCCAGGTCGGCGAGGAGCACCGGCAGCAGCAACTCGGCGTCCGCCGGCAGCGCCGCCCGCAGCACCTCGGGCAGGTCGGCGCCGCCCGGTTCGGAGCCGACCGGCACGTACGCCGTCATCCGGTGCGGGCGCAGCCGGTGTACCAGTGCGACCAGTTCGGCCTGCACGCGCTCGGCGGCGGCTGCCCGGGTTGCGGCGGGCAGCGACCGGCGGCGAGCGAGCCGCTCGACGCGGGTGTCCCGCTTCTCCATCCGGGTCACTTCCGCTTCATCAGAAAATTCCGGCACGCAACACTCCTGACGCAACGCCTCTCCCACGGTTGCACTGTGTCAGCATCGCAAGCAACGGAGGCGGAACTTCCGGGGGGACCGAGTGACGCTACGCGGGCGGTTGACGGCAGCCTTCCTCGTGGTGGTGCTCGGGCCGGTCCTGCTCGGCGCGCTCTTCGTCGCCTCCACCGTCGCGGCGGTCGACCGCAGCCGCTCCACCGAGCGCCTGGCGGTGGCGGCGTCCACCGTTCGTACCTCGGTCGACGCGCTCTGCCAGCAGCTACGCGCCACCGCCGACGCGGTGGCGCTCACCGCCGATTCGGCCGTCGCCGCCGCGCAACTGGTCGGCCGGGGTCTGGCCGCCGCGGTGCTGATCACCGACGTGGCCGGACAGGTCACCTACATATCGCCCGGTGCGCCGCCGACCCCGTGGCAGGACTGCGCCGGCTCGACCGAGGGCGCGAACGGGGGCTCGAACCCAGGCTCGGCCGGCCCGGTCCGTGCGCTGGCCGCCCAGGTCGACCTGCACGATCGCGCCGGCACGCGGCTCGGCACGGTGACCGCCGCGCAACTGGTCGACCCGCCCTTCGTGGCCCGACTGGCGGCGGTGACCGGGGTGGCGGTCACACTGCTCGACAGTGGGGCCAGCGCCGCGCGGGTCACCCACACGACCGAGTCCCGTGACGTCCGCGACGCGGTGCTGGCCGCCGCCGTCGGCGTCCGGGGCGAGCAGGTCACCGAAACCAACGAGGGCCGGTACGTGCGCAGGCTCGGACCCTCCGACGCGCAGCCGCTGCCACTGGTGCTCTCCGTGCCCAGTGAACGGCCACCGGGGCTGCACGCCACGCTGCTCGGGGTGGTCGTGCTGGCCGGGTTGCTCGCGGTGCTGACCGCCTGGCGGCTGGCCCGGGTGACCACCCGGCCGCTGGCGGAGCTGGCCGGTGCGGTCGACCGGGTGGCCCAGGGTGACCTGACCGCCCGGGTGCCGGTACGCAGTCGCGACGAGTTGGGACGGTTGGCCGCCGCGTTCAACCGGATGACCCGGGAGACCGGCGCCTACGTCGCGGCGTTGACCAGCAACCGGGACCAGCTGCGCGGGCATCTCGCGGTGCTCGGCGACACGCTGGCCAGCACGCACGACCTGCAACGCATCCTGCGGGTGATCCTGCGCAGTGCCATCGGGGCGACCGGCGCGCGAGCCGGTGCCGTACTGCTGGTGGAGACCGGCGGGGTGCTCGTCTCGCAGTGCACCGAGGGGTTGGACGGTCGCTGGCCGGCCGAGGAGGCGGACGGGTCGCAGACGCTCCGGGTGCCGGTCGGCGTCGGCGTGGTCGGTGAGGTCGCGGCCACCGGGGAACCGCAGCGGGGCAGGGCGGAGCCGACCGAGGCACCAACGGGCGAGCCACGCTGCCGCACCTACGTCGCGGTTCCGTTCGCCGCCCCGGCCGGCGGTGCCACGGCCACTATCGGCGGACCCTCCGGGGCGCTCGACGAGGCGGACGCGGCGGCCGCGCTCGGCGTGCTGGCTCTCTACGACCGGCTGGGCGCCGACGAGTTCGACGACGACGACCTGGCCACCCTGCGCACCTTCGCCGGTCATGCGGCCGTGGCGGTGGACAACGTCCGGGTGCACGAGGAGGCGCAGCGGCTCTCCCTCACCGACCCGCTCACCGGGCTGTGGAACTACCGCTACCTGCGCGAGTCGATCCGGCGGGAGGTGGAACGGGCCAGCCGCTTCGGGCGGATGCTGAGCGTCCTCGCGTTGGACCTGGACCGGTTCAAGGACGTCAACGACACCTACGGGCACGCCGCGGGGGACACCGTCCTGGCCGAGTTCGCCCGGCGGGTGCGCGGGGAGATCCGTGAGGTCGACCTGGCCTTCCGCCAGGGTGGTGAGGAGTTCGTGCTGCTGCTGCCGGAGACCGACGCGCGGGGCGCGGCGATCGTGGCCGAGCGGCTCGGCGCGGCGGTGCGCGACACGCCCATCGCCGTCGAGGCGTACGCCGGGCCGGTCCTGGTGACCGTGTCGGTGGGCATCGCAGTCTTCCCGGACCACGGCAGCACCGGGCGCGAGGTGCTGGAGGCCGCCGACGACGCGCTCTACGCGGCCAAGGCGGCGGGTCGCGACACGTACCGGGTCGCCGAGGTGCGCTCGGATCTGCCGACCCGGGAAATTCCGGTGCTCGCGTGTGCGGTGAGCCCACCCGACGGGCTGCCGCGCGCCGGCCAGCCGGTGCAGGCCAGCCGGGAGCCGGGCGGGCCCGCCCGGTCCGACCCGGCGGTGGGCGTACCGGAATCATCGCTGGCGGGCCCGGCGCACGCCCGACCGGATTCGGCCGACGACACGCCGGACAGCGCGACGGGCCCGGCGCGGGCCGGCCCGGACGTGGCGTGGCCGGGGCCGGGTGGCGGCGCGTCTTCTGGGCCACACCCGCCGCGGCAGAGCCGTGGCCGATAGTCTCGCGGCATGTCGGAGCACTCAGCGAACCCCTCATCGACGGTCGCCGCAACTGGCCGTCCCCTGGCGGTCAAGGCCGTCATCCCGGCCGCCGGACTGGCCACCCGGTTCCTGCCGGCCACCAAGGCGGTGCCCAAGGAACTGCTGCCGGTGGTGGATCGGCCGGTGTTGCAGTACATCGTCGAGGAGGCCACGCAGGCTGGCATCGGTGACGTGTTGCTGATCACCGGTCGGGGTAAGACGTCGATGGTGGACCACTTCGACCGTCGCCCGGACCTGGAGACCAGGTTGGAGGAGAAGGGCGACTCCGAGCGGTTGGCCGCCGTACGTCGGCCCAGCGAGCTGGCCGAGATCTACACCGTGCGGCAGCCCGAGCAGCTCGGGCTCGGCCACGCCGTCGGGTACGCCGAGTCGCACGTCGGCGACCAGCCCTTCGCGGTGCTGCTCGGCGACGAGTTCGTCAAGCCGTCGGAGCCGCTGCTGCCGGCGATGCTGGAGTTGCAGGCCCGCACCGGCGGTGTGGTGCTCGCCTTCTTCGAGGTCGACCCGGCTGAGACCAAGCGGTACGGGATCGCCTCCGTCGAGCCGGCCGAGTCGGAGCTGACCGACATCGGCGAGGTCGTCAGGGTGACCGGGATGGTGGAGAAGCCGCAGCCCGAGGACGCCCCGAGCAACCTCGCGGTGCTCGGCCGCTACGTGTTGCCGGGCAAGATCTTCGACGCGATCCGGCGGACCAAGCCGGGCAGCGGCGGCGAGATCCAGCTGACCGACGCGATGGAGCTGCTGCGTACCGAGGGCGTCCCGGTGCACGCGATCGTCTACCGGGGCACCCGCTACGACACCGGCATGCCGCTGGGGTACCTCCAGACGGTGGTGCAGATCGCCGCCGAGCGCGACGACCTGGGCGCCGAGTTCCGGTCCTGGCTGGCCGACTTCGTCAAGGCCGACGCGGCAGGCGGATCTGGTACATGACCGCGACGGCCGACGCCGAGGCGGCCGCGAACGAGTTGACGCCGCTCGCCGACTACCTGGGCAGCGTGCTGCGCAGGTTGCGCGCGCTGCCGCCACTCGACCTCGACCTCACCCAGGCGCACGGCAATGTCCTCGCTGAGGACGTCGTCGCGCCGCACGCCTTCCCGGCCTTCGACCAGGCGGCCGTGGACGGCTACGCCGCGCGCTGGGAGGACATTTCCGGAGGGGGTCGGGGGCCGAGCTACGTCCCGGCCCCCTCCGGCACGCCCGGTGGCCGCACCATCCGGCTCAACGTGGTCGGCGATCTAGGCGCCGCGAGCTGGCGGCCGGTCCGGCTCACCCCCGGCTCGTGCTTCTCGGTGGCCGCCGGGGCCCCGCTGCCGGTCGCCGCTGACGTCGTGGTCCCGGTGGAGTGGACCGACCAGGGCATGGCCGCGGTGGAGATCTTCCGCACCCCCAAACGGGGGTACGGGGTACGCCGAGCGGGTGAGGAGCTGCCCGCCGGCACCCTGCTGGCTCGGGCCGGCACCTACGTGTCCCCGGCCCTGGTCGCCGTCTTCGCGGCTACCGGCATCGGGCACGTGGTGGTCCGGCCCAGTCCACGGGTGGTCATCGTGGCCACCGGTGACGAACTCGTCGACGTGGGCCGGGGCAGTCAGCCCGGCCAGGTGGTGGACGCGAACTCGCACGCGCTGACCGCCGCGGCGGCCGAGGTGGGCGCGCTGGCATACCGGGTGGGAATCTGCGACGACGACCCGGAGGGGCTGCGCGGGCTGCTGGAGGACCAGACGCTGCGCGCCGACCTGATCATCACCACCGGGGGCACCGGCACCGGCCCCGGAGACATGGTGCGTCGGATCCTCTCCCGCCGTGAGGGCGGTCGCGCCGGGCCGGTCACCTTCACCGACGTGGCGCTCTATCCCGGCACCGCGCTCGGGTTCGGCACGGTCGGCGCCGAGGAGGTGCCGGTGGTCTGCCTGCCCGGCGACCCGGGCGCCGCGTTGATCGGCTTCGAGGTGCTGGCCCGCCCCGCCATCCAACTGCTTGCCGGCGCCGAGCCGGTGTTCCGACCCAGTGTGCGGGCACACCTGCTGGAGACCGTGTCGTCGCCGACGGGGCTGCGCGAGTTCCGACCGGCGCACGTCGCCGAGCGACGCGGCGGCGGGTACACGGTCCAGCCGCTCAGCGGCGGGCCGTTCACCCTCTCCGGGTTGGCCGAGGCCAATGGGCTGCTGGTGCTCGGCGAGCGGGTCACCACGGCCGCAGCCGGCTCCACCGTGGACGTCCTGCTGCTGGACCGCCGCCGGTGACGCGTTCCCGGCCGGTCCGCTCGCGGCCCGCGTCGGGTGATCGTCGGATCTGTGCGGTGAACGTGGTGGAGCTACTTGCGCGCGACACGGTCCCGCGCGGGAGACTGTGCGGGTGAGTCTCTTCGGACCCGCGCGGGCCCCGGGCTGGCCGGTGGAGCTGGCCGACGGCCCAGTGCTGCTGCGGCCCTACCGGCGCTCCGACGCGGCGGCGTGGTCGGAGGTGCGACGGGCCAACCGGGCCTGGCTGGCACCCTGGGAGTCGTCACTGCCCGGCGGTTGGGACGAGATGAACTCGCCGGCCGCGTTCCGCTGGGTGCACCGTGACCAGCGGCGTTCGGCCCGCGACGGTGAGGGCATGCCGTTCGCGGTCTGCCTGCGTGAGGCCGACCGGGACCGGCTGGTCGGGCACATCAACGTGGGCAGCATCGTGCGGCGGGCGCTCTGCTCCGGCTACGTCGGCTACTGGGTGGACGCGCGGGTCGCCGGCCAGGGTGTGATCCCGACGGCGCTGGCGCTCGCCGTGGACCACGCGTTCGGGCCGGGCGGGCTGCACCGGGTGGAGGTGAACATCCGTCCGGAGAACCGGCCGTCCCGGCGGGTGGTGGAGAAGCTGGGCTTCCGCGAGGAGGCGTACCACGTGCGCTACATGCACATCGACGGCGCGTGGCGGGACCACATCGGGTACGCGATGACGAGTGAGGAGATCGCCGCCGAGGGTGGCCTGCTGGCCCGCTGGCACCGGGTTCGCGCCAACGCGCGGTAGGAGGATTTCCCGACATCCGCCCACTCGTCCCACGGACGGGATCGGCGCGGCGCGGTGGCATCCCGGTCGGTGCGCCGTAACCTCAAGTAACTGCAAGCTGCGGCAAGCGCTCCCCGGCCGGACGATCCACGCGCCCACGCGTGATCGATGGAAGATCCTGCGGTCGGATGGCGGTTGCTTCGAATTCGGTGACGGGAGGGGTGAGGGTGCCGACCTCGGTGCTCCTCGCCGTCCTCGCCGCCGCCGGCCTGCTCGCCCTGGCCCCGGCGTTGGTTCGCCGGTACGACGCCACCGAGCGGCTGGTGGCGGAGCGGGCGCAGTCGACGGCGCGGGTGCTCCAGCGCCGCCGACGGCGCCGCACTGTGCCCGGACGGCGACCCGTCCATCCTCCGCGCTCACTGGTAGTCACCCTCAGTGAAGACGCGACTACCGGTGCGTTGAGCGCGCCGGTCTCCTCGCCACCGGCCGTCCGCCGCTCCGGTCGCCTGCGCGCCGTGCCCGCCGCACCGAAGCGGTCCCGTCGCCGCCCGCCGCCGCGCCGACAGCACACCCCCGCCGTGTACCGGCGTCGCCGGGTGCTCGCCGCCCTACTGCTCCTCAACGTCGTCGAGCTGATCGGCGTGCTGTTCGTCAGCCCCGGCTTCTGGGTCGGCTTCGGGGTCACCTTCCTGCTCCTGGCCCTGTACGTCGTGCACCTGCGGGGCCAGGCCCTCGCCGGGCGTCGCCGCCGTCGCGCCCGGGCCCGGGAGGCCGCCTGGTTGGCCGCCCGGCAGGCCGAGGTGCGCCGGGAGCAGGCCCGGCGGGCCGCGGCCCGCCGGGAGGCGCAGCGCCGCCTCGCCGCCCAGCGCGAAGGGGTACGCCGAGCCGCCATGGGCCTGGACCGGCCGGGAGACCTGCCGGCGGCGGTCAACGGTGGATCGGTCTCGTACCGGCGCTCGGGCGGCCTGCGTGGCCGCCCCTACGAGGCCGGCCGAGGCGCCTGACGCGGGTGCTGGTCGTGCCCCGGGCCCGGCCGTGCCTGGCCGGCTTGATCGACTCGGGTTCCTGGAAGTCGGGTGGTTGTTGCGTCCGGGATGCCCCGATTTCCAGGAAGCCGAGTCGATCTTCGGGCGGGCCGCGGCGCCGGGTCGGGGGCGGATTCGCGGTGGAGGCCGGCGACCTGTTAGCCTTGCTGCCGGCCCGCCCGGTGTAAGCCGGGTGGGACCGAAGCCGGTTCGCCGGCGGGGGGCTGTGGCGCAGACTGGTAGCGCACCTCGTTCGCATCGAGGGGGTCAGGGGTTCAAATCCCCTCAGCTCCACCAGCAACACGTACGACCTGGGGAAACCCCGCTAGCAAGATCAGCGGGCACAGATCCGGCACAGATCAGCGAGAATCCAGGGCCTTCGGGCCCTGTTTTCGTTTGGCGCTCGCGTCGCGGAGTGCGCCGCTGATGATGTTGCGGCGGCGGTCTTTCTTGGGCCTAAGGGGCACTTGTGGGTGCCACAGATGGCTGTGGAGATGGATTAGGGGTCGTTTTGGGAATTGGGACTGCATCCTCTGGACACTCAGGAACGTGTGCATGCGGGCCGTTGAAGTAGCTAAAGAATGGGCGTACCCAAAAGGAGCGAGTCGTGCCACACGGTTGACGGTCGGTAATATCGTCCGTTTTAAGAGCCATGATCGTTCGGTCATTTTCCCGCATGATGGTCGTAAAGCGGTCATCCTCTTTCAAGATGTAAGCGGTAGTAGTTTCATTGCCGTGCGTCACGACTTGTTGCGGAAGCCACATGCCGCTGGAGAAGAAAACCAGGATAATGAGCGCATATGCATTCATCTGGAGTTGGTGCTCAGTATCGCTCCTCTGTTCGGCACGCAGTTCACGGTAGGTTTTGGCACGCTTGCGAACCCTCCGCATGAAGAAAACCTGTATCGCGCACATGATCGCAAAAAAGCCGACGGTAAGGGGCGACTGGATTAAAAGTATGACGATGCCAAGCGGCCCAAGAATCCGAGCGGATAGATGCTGCTGGCGAAATTTTGCGGCAGGAAGGGCACTGTCGTTGATAATAAAAAACGCAAGCAGTAGGTAAGCCACTATCAGCGGAAGTGCTTCCAGTGTTGATGCGAGCACGAGGGGGATCAGGCCGACCGACTGCGCGAGAAGAAGAAGGACCGCCGGATCAAGCTCGGAAACTCGAGTAAGCTTGAAGGCTGCAATGGTGATCGGGACAAGGGTTATCGCCAGGCCAATTACCTCCCAGGGTGGACGCGCTTCTCCACCTGACCTCCGCATCAAATCGCCCTCCGAAGTCAAGAGTTGGTACGAACGGGCCCGCAGCAAGGGTAAGAAGCAAGTTCAAGCCAACAGCGACAGCACACCCGGTCCCGTGCCCGGTCCGTGCCAGACGCAGCGGTCAACATCGGCCAGCAAGGGTCCGTCGGAAGGCTGGCGTGCTGGCCTGCGCTTTCCAGGTCAGCAGGCACCACGCCCGGGGCGGTTGCTCAACCCGATGCCCAAGCTGATGCTCGCCACCCTTCGGGAGTCGGTCGACGCCGCCGTTTATGCGTCAACCCACGAGCAGCGTGGGAATCAGGCCCAGCAGCGCACCTACTACACCGCCGACCAGCGTCCAGACCAGCTTGGACCGCCACCCCGAGTCGGCTAGAAGCTGCTCGATCAGCTTGCCCTGTTGCTCGATCGCCTGGCCGAACTGCTCAAGCATCCGGCGCATCTCTTCGGTGCCCTCGCCAGGACGGATTCGCGATAGGAGATCCTTTGCGGTCGCGGCTGCGTTAATTTCGCCCTGTCGGACGTATGCGACGCCCCGTGCGAGAACAGGCCTGATCACGGACGGCTTGATGTCGACAACGACGACGTCCTGGCCGTCGATGGCCACAGTCTCGATGTCAACGCTTGGCATCGGCGTCAACATGTCGAGTGCATGCATGATCGCTCGCTGGGCTCGTCCTGCATCCACTCCGCGGACGGCCGGCTCTGCCCCGGTAGCCTCGGTGACTCCGAGGATCAGGCGACCCCCCGAGGCGTTGGCGAGCGCACCGATGTTCTGGGCGATGACACCGGGGTGGGGCACAGCCCCTTTGAACTCGGTGTGCTGGTCTTCGCCGTGGGAGACGAGCGCTCTGAGTTCAGCCGGAGAGATGGACATGCGCTGCATCCTAGGAGAGCCGATCAACTGCCCGTCCCCGCTACCGACTCGACGGGCCAGCAACGAGACGCTAGAGGGACCCGAGGAAGCGGGTCCCTCTCGGCCATAGCAGCCGATCAAACGACACTGCGTTGGCGACTTCGGCGGGTGACGCGGCCACCGTGCGCTTGAAGATCACCGGGCACAGATCCGGCACAACCGGGACCGAAAGGCCGTGTCAAACGTCGAGAGGCGTTGGCGACGGATGCGCAGGCCAGCCCGGCAATCCGTCCGATAGGAGATGATCTATCAAGGGCGAAGGTGTAAGGGGTTCAAATCCCCTCAGCTCCACCAAGAAACAGCAGATCAAGGGCGGGTTTCCGGATGACGGGGAGCCCGCCCTTGATCGTTTGACCGTCGGACAGAGCCCCAGACCGCGGCACAGGGCGGCAGAACTCGAGCCGAACGGCTGAGTTCGACGGAGGCGGTGGCCCCAAGCGTGAGGTTGCGCAGCGGTCGAGTGCCCCCACGATGTGCGTCACCGTGCGGCTCATGGCTCCCGCCCGTCACTTTGACGGGGCGCTGTGCGTCGATGAAGACGTGGTTCGCTGAATGCTGAAGTAATTGCTAGCTACAGGGTGCGTCCCGGTGTGAGAGAACTTGACCGCTAGCACTCCTGGCGTTGAATCGCTGACGCCAGCACCGATCCGCGGCGCATCGATCCACCGGCACGTAAAGAACCTCTGGCGGATTATCGAACCGGACCTGGACGTCCGCGAAACCGGTCGGTACCTCCTGCTGGCTGGCACGGGCCACCCGGGTCCGCAAGACCACCCGTCCGACGACAGCCGCCGGCGGCTTGTCCGTGACCTTCAGCAACATCAGAGTGCTCACCGCCAGTTGACCAAGACTGCGGCAAGTCAGTGCGGCCGAGCCCTGTGGCGGTCCGACGATGTTTTTTGCCGATCAGTGTGCCGCCGCATATCGAACGCCACAGGCCCGCGAACCGAACATCGCCGAGCCGCAGATCGAAAGCAGACCCGCCCGCAGATCGTAACCCCGCCGGTTATCATGACTCGTGCCCACACCGCACTTGATCCCCCGCCACGCCGCCGCGCAGGTCGACGCAGCACTCGCTGACACCCGCGTCGTGCTGATCAGCGGAGCACGCCAAGCAGGCAAGAGCACCCTGGTTCGCATCGTCGCGGGCGACCGGCTCGCCGAGCGCCGCGATCTCGACCGGGCGCAGGACCGGGCCGCGGCGATCGCCGACCCGGTTGGTTTCGTGGACTCCGCCGAACTGCTGGTGATCGACGAGATCCAGCGCGCTCCGGAATTGCTGCTGGCCATCAAGGCGGCCGTCGACGAGGACGTTCGTCCCGGCCGCTATCTGCTCACCGGCTCATCGCGGCTGTTCGGCATGGTGGCTGCCCCGGACGCGCTGCCCGGCCGGATGGAAACCGTCGAGCTCTGGCCGTTCTCACAAGGTGAACTCGACGGCGAGCCGGACGGATTCGTCGACGCCGTCTTCGCGCTCGGCCCCGAACTGCGACACGAGTCGGACGTGACCCGCGCCGACTACGCGGCCAGGATCGTGCGAGGCGGCCTGCCCGAGGCCACGAACCGCGTCGACCCGCGGCGCCGCCAACGGTTCTTTGACTCGTATGTCCAAGCGCTCATCGATCGCGATGTGCGACAACTGTCCGACATCCAGCACAAGGGCGAGCTGCGCAAGCTGGTGCGCCTACTCGCCGCCAGATCCGCGACCATCATCGCCGCCAACGCCCTCGAATCCGCCCTCGGACTGAGCCGCCCGACGATCGCACGATACTTCCAGGCACTGGAAGAGATCTTCCTCATCAAGCGGATCCCCGGTTGGTCCCGAAATCTTGGCACCCGTTCAACTGCCGCGCCGAAACTGATCTTTGTCGACTCGGGCATCGCCGCCAACGAGATCGCGATCGACGTCCGCGCACTGCTCCGGCCTGGCGCATCGTTCGGCGCATTGCTCGAATCATTTGTCTTGTCCGAGCTGTCCCGCCAGCTCACCTGGTCGGAGCAGTCTGTCGACCTCTCTCACTACCGCGACCAGAGTAGGTACGAGGTCGACGCGGTGCTCGAGAACAGATCCGGGCATGTGGTCGGGATTGAGGTCAAGGCAGCCACAACCGTCGGATCCGACGATTTCCGCGGATTACGCCGACTCGCCGACCGCCTCGGCGACGACTTCATCGCCGGCATCGTCCTCTACACCGGGACCTCGACACTGCCGTTTGGCGACAGGCTCCGCGCATTGCCGGTCAGTGCATTGTGGCAGGTTGCCGGCCCACGGACAGGCTGACCGGGGCGCTCGCCTCCGGCGGGGACGGCGCCAGTGCGAGCATCCGCCCCGGGTCGAGGTCCGCCGGCGCCTCGTCAGTGGGACCGAGCTGGATCTCCACTTCGTATCGGGTGGGCTCGTCCGGGTCTACCAGGTGGTAGCGCGCATGCGCGGTGGGTGGCGTTTTGGCCTCGGCGCCCTTTGGCGAGCCAGGGGCCTGCGATGCGATCAGGCGGCCTGAACAGCGCCGGTACGAAGAATCGCCGCCGTGATCATTTCGGTGTGGAGCGTCGTCGAGTACGCCTCGCGGGGCATCACTCCCGAAAAGTCGCCCGCCGCCGGACGACCCCGGGTGGCAACGTGGCACCGTTCGATATAGGACTACAGTGCCTCGGTGAGGTGCATCGCGATGAGGTCGTCGAGGTCCGGGATCTCGCGGCGGAGCCGATCCAGGTAGCCCTCCGGATCACGAGGCTCCCAGCTGCCGCCTTTGGCGACTCATTGCCTATCAGCCCAGAGGCTCCGCTGCCAGTTGTCATGCGGCAGCGAGCGAACTGACTTGCGAGGGCGATGACGCCGAGGGGGGCGCGGCGGCATGGTCAGGCTGTGCCTCCTACCAAGATCATTTGACCGTCCCTTGACCGTCGGCGAGGCTTCCAAGGGGTATCGGAAGCCGGATCCGCGTGATTTTCGAAATTCTTCTAACCCGTAATCGAGCCAGGCTGACGTGTGGTGTAAGCATCGCCGAACGTGGACAGTCGATTGATCGAGTTGTTGCGGGTGCGGTGTTGTGGCGCGGATCAAGGTCGTTGCACGCGGCATTTGTTGTGGCGAGGCAGGTGTCAGCCCAATCCGTCTTACCTCGGAATGACGCGTGCTAACGATCTTGCTCGCGTCGATGACAAGTGGCCCTCTCGTTCGCATCGAGGGGGTCAGGAATTCATCAACATCATCCAGACCGGCCCTTGCCACGCCACTCCACAGCCAACTGGACGGCGTTGGATCTAGACCTCAGGAATTCGCGGTACTGGCAGGCGTCTGCTCAACTCCCGTGCCGCCGCATGCGCGACGCTCACGTCCGAGTCCTGTAATCGTTCCTGCAGCCAAGCCGAGATTTCTGGGTCTCCCGGCCGCGTGGCGCCCAGGGCCCGTACGGTGGCCAACCGTACGTCTGACCTGGCGTCCTCAGCTCCGACTCTGGCCAGGGCCGTGCGTTCGTCGGGGTGCACGGACCAGCCCAGCGCCCACGACTCTACTGCGGCACTGCGCACCATTGGGTCATCGTCGTGCAGCGCGAAGTCACGCACTGACGTCAGAACCTGCGACTGGTGACCGCCCAGGTACGTAGCGAGCAAGATCGCTTGGCTTCTGGGCTCCCAGTCGTCGTCTTCAGCCGCCCGTTTCACAAGCCACTCGACGATCTCGGGGCCGCCCTGCATCATCCCGGCCACGGTCTGCAGCGCCTCCGCGCGGACAGTGGGGTCCGGATCTTCCTGCGCGTGGTCACGGGCCCACTCCACGGTGGCGCTCTCGGGTCCCCAATACCGGCAATTTTCGAGAAGGGCCAGCCGTGCGGTGAGGTCGAGGTCGTCCACAGCGCGGAGCCGGGCAGTGACTCCGGGGAGGTGCGTCCAGGAACTGCTGATCGCTTCGATCACCGCACAGCGGACCAGGGGACTGGTGTCGTCGAGTCGCTGCCACAACCATTCGAGCAGACCCGGGCGCGTCTCCCAGTGCCGCGCGTGCGCGGCGAGCGCTGTGGCGCGCCCTCCGGGCTGCGGTGCGCTCTCGGCCATGTCGATGAACCACTCCTGGATACCGTCGTCGAAGTACCACCGGTCGACGATCTTGTTCAGGAGCGCTTGCTGCGCGACCTTGTCGGACGTGGTCGGGTAGACAACCTGAAGGTCGGCAGGTCCGTCGACGCTGTGGACCAGCGCTTCCACCCGCACTGTCTCGGGCTCATCGGATACCGCGACATTGCGCAGCCACCCCACCAGACCCGCGTCACGGGCTCGGCGGCCGAGTGCCCGCAACACGCTCTGCCGCAACCGCGGAGAAGTCTCGCGGTCGAAGCGCTCCCGCAACCATGCAGAGCTCGTGGCAAGGTCCACGTCCCGGATCGCGTAGGGCAACGCCTCTTCACGCGCTCCGTCAGACGCGTCACCTTCGGCCATTTGCATCAGTACCGCACGCAAGGACTCTTGACCATGCGCCCGGAAGCTGAGACGAAAAACCAGCAACTCGTGTATCTCGCCGAGGCTGCCGCTCGCGATAGTGGCCTCGACCCAGGCGCGAGCGGCAGGCGACCTGCGACCTCGCTCAACGATCGCGGTGAACGCGGCGAGCCGGACGGCGTCCGAGTGGTCCTCCACCAACCTGGTTCGCATCCACTCCAGTTCTTCCGGCGAGTCACCCATGCGCTTGGCCAACTCGTCGAAGGCATCACTTCGGATGGACGGGTGGATGTCCCACTCGACCATGCGTAGGAGCAGCTCTCTGGCTTCCTCGCCCCAATGGACGCCCAGATATCTGATTGCGTTGGAACGAGCCGCGTATGGGTTCCCTGGCGCAACTATCGCTCGAAGCCGCTCGGTGAACCATGGTTCGTGGAGCCACCGAACCGCTAGCCCGTCGATGGCGATCGCTTCATCGAGGCCCCCGTCGCTCCCGGTACGCAACCAGTTCAGCGTTTCCTGCCGCTCCGGCCACGCCTCCACGATCATCTGAACGACGGCCGTGCGGACGTAGGACGACGGCTCCGTCCGCACGAAGGCCAGCAGCCATTCGAGGAGGTCGGGTTCCGTGGACTGTCCTATCACCGCCTGCACGGCTTCGCGGCGAACTGAGGAATCAGGGTCGGTGGCTGCGACTGATCTGGCCCAATCGCCCGGGACATCGGCTTGGGACAGAAGGTGCACGAGGATCGTCCGCACGGAGCCATCTGGTTCGGTGGCAAGGGACGTGCGGAGCCAGTCGCACAGTTCGGGGCTCATCGTGTGCTTCGCCAAAGCTTCAGTCGCGGTTTGGCGCACCAACCAACTCGGATCGCTGCGTGCCCAGCGGCGGAGGTCGGCCTCGGAGCCCGGGGCCAGCTCCGACTCGCCGAGCGCATGTACTGCGGCGTGGCGGGCGTCGTGGTCCGGCTCCAGTGGCACCCGACCGCGCAACCAACGAACCACGTCGTGATCTCCACGCCATGCGGATCCGACAGCAGTGATGGCGGCCGCGCGGGCCTCGTTCGTGCTCTTCTCAGCAAGGCCGACCAGCCACTCCCGCACACCGGGCACATGAGCCCATCCTGCGCCGACGGCCTTGATGGCATCAGTCCGCGTCGAGGGCGAACCCTCCACGAGCGCCTGCAACCACGCCAACACGTCGCTGTCAGGGGACCACCGTGACGCCAGGACCTCGGCGACTGGCCGCTGCGCGACGCCCCGCTCGAGCAGGTCCTGTAGCCAGGGCAGGGTATTTTCGTCGTCTGCCCACTTCTCGGCGACGACACTTACAGCAGTGTCGACGATGTCGACCCCTGCCTCCTCCGACACCATGCTCCGCACCCAGTTCGCGTCGGCGGGACCGAGCCAGCGCTTGAGCCCTGCCAGTGCCGCCGACCGCACCTCGGCTGTCTGGTCTCCGGTCGCCAGCGCCCGCAGCAGGGCGCTGACCTGCGGTACCTCGTCCTCCCCGCTGGTGAGACCGCTGATCGCAGCGACGCGCACCGCCGGCATGGAACTGGACTTCGTCTGCTCCATCAGTACTTCCGACAGGTCAGCATCGTCGTTGGAGAGTAGGACGGCGATGCGTGTCGCCAGGACGAGCGCCCTCGCGTTGGAATAGTTCGCCTGCAAGGCCAACGATCGGTGATGCTCGGCGAACCAGGCTCGGTAGACCTCCCGGCCCGCCCAGTAAGGCCCGAAGCTTGCCAACACCGACGGCACGCTGTTCTCCAGCAGCAGGGTCAGGTCGCTGTCATAGTTGCGCTGCCGCAGGCTCGCCACCAGCAGGGTCTCTGTCAGCGCCCGCATCACTGCGCAGCTGGTGTCGGCCAGCGGTCCCAGGCGGCGGACTTCACTGAGGCACTGCAAGGCCAGCACGATATGGTGCGGGAGGGCGTGCTTCTGCCGTCGCCAGTCCGGGTTCAGCTCGAGTAGGTGCTCGACCACCAGCCGCGCGAAGTCCTGACTGAGCATGCCAGTGATGTGCCGCAGCACCTCGTGCCAGGCAGGGTCGCTCCACCGGGCTGCAAACAGCTCCAGCAGGTCGGACTCGTCGAGCTTGCGCTCGGCAAACCGTCTCACCAGGTCTTCTGCCGCCAGGTACTCCAGGAACGCCCGGTGCACGAACCCGTAGACCCCGGCACCGAAACGCGACAAGATGAAGTTGCGGTGGCGGAACTGCTCCAGCATCTGCTCGGCGCCCGGCCTAGCCTGGTGCATGGGCAGTTCCAGGTCATCGTGCAGATACTGCTCGAACTCCTCAACGAGGTCTGCACCCGGGATGTGATTGCCCGCCAATCCTTTGGGCGCGGCCTGCATCCGCCGAGCGACGCGGCGCAGCAGTTCAAGCTTGTCCTCCTCCACGATCGTCGGCATGCCCTCGGCAAAGCGGCTTGCAAGCAGGTATTTGTTCGGGTCCCAGTGCTGCACCAAGACCGTCACCGCGTGCTGGTGCACCGCCCGGCGGTCCCTGGGTAGCTCACGGCGCCTGCCGATGATTGCCAGGATCGTGAGAAGCAATGGGTTGCCCGCCAGCTCGGACACCGCCTTCGACTCCGCCATCGCTGCCATCAGCCTGCGCCGCAGCCGGGCGGACTCTGCGGGATCGTCGGGCAGCGCGGTGTCGAACCACCGCCTCACGAAGGCCCCGACCTGCTCGGTGGTGAGGTCCTCCAGCTTGTGGTGGGCGAACCCGGCAGTGTCCAATACAGCCCGCTGGTAGCCGACCACCCGCGAGGTGACGACGACCTTCGCTCGCGGGTACTTCGCCGCGAACGCCCCGATACGCTTGCTGATCGTCGTACGCTCGCCGGGGTCGAACACCTCGTCCAAGCCGTCGAACACGACCAGCGTGCGTCCCCGGGTGAGCAGGGACTCGGTAGTCGCTCGGGGAAGGCCGAAGCCCTCCGTGGCGTGCGTGTGATCGATCAGGTCGAGGAAGTCGCCTCCGCCCGAGGCGTACGAAGCGAAGATCCGCAGCTCCACGACCAGCGGCACCAGCCCACGAAGCGGCTCCAGCTCCGGCGGCGGGGGCACGGCGTCGGCCAGCGCTAGGGCCAGGTAGCGAGCGAGGGTCGACTTGCCCGCGCCGGGGTCGCCGAGCAGCACCGTCCGCATCGCGCTCGGATGGGCCAGAACAGCGAGTACCGACCGCCGGGGTCGCTGCTGGTAATCCTGGCGCAGCCGGGTGAGTAGGTCGCGGTCGAACCCAGCGGGGAGATCGGCGGAGCTGACGTGCCCGGAGTCGATCAGCCGCAGCCAGACATCTCGAGGCAGCTCGGCTCGTGGCGGATTGGCCCGCACGTCCTGCCCTATGAACACCTCCCGCAAGCGCACCGGCGGGTGCTCGTCCTGGTCGTTGAGCGGGATCAGCGCGTCGAGCTGCAACGGTCCGAATTGCCTCCGCACCACGTCGAGGTAGTCGGCGACCGTGATGTCTACCCGCTGCGGCGCCGACCGGAGCGCCTGCCTGTACCGCTGCCACCAAAACGACCGGTCGCGGTGCTCCGCAGGCAGCCTGCGCCCGCCATAACCCAAACACGCTTCGATGAAGGCCATCACCGTCGCGTCCCTGGGCGAGGTCGTCCCCTTTAAGAGGTTGCCGACATTCGACTTCGACAGCGCCCCATGCCGCTTCGCCAGCGTCTCATAACCCGGTCCACCTACGAGTTCGCGCAGTTCGCGCAGGACCTCACTAGCCTGCTCGTGCACGCCGCTCTCGTCCACTCTCCAGCCTTTCCAGCCTGTCCGTCAGTGGAGGGGACCCCGAGGATCGTCGAGTCCGTCGAGGTCAACGCTTTGAAAGGAGGGTTCTTCATGTGGCACGACATCCTGGAGTGGCTACCGACCATCATCAACATCATCCGTTCAATCACCGCTGTTATTAGCCTGTCGATCTCCGTGCGACGGCTACGTAGGCGGCTGACCGAACGCTGAGTACCGACGTGCCGGTGGTGCTCCGAAGAGCACCACCGGCACGCGTCATCCCTGTGCCAGGTAAGCGTCGAAGTCAAAAGCCCATCCGGAACTTACGGACACGTGCGGGACTGCCGGCAACGCCGCTAAGCCAGGCCGGCGCTACGTGACAAAGTCCCGATTTCTCATCCGGTCGAGTCTTGCACCAGTGAAACCAGTGCAGCAAGGCAAAGCTGTTCAACGCCCAAGCGCACCTTGTCCAAGCTGGATCCGGCCCGAGGCGGTGCTACCCCGCTGATCCCTTGCTTACAACAGGCCGCCGCGGAGTGAATCACGGCTTCATGGGCGATGCACCGAAGATCGCCACAGCGACACTGCCGTCGATCGTCTGGGAGTCCGGATCAGTGCTACGCGCTAGGCGAAGCGTT
This sequence comes from Micromonospora sp. NPDC051227, assembly GCF_044455385.1. Lineage (NCBI taxonomy): Bacteria > Bacillati > Actinomycetota > Actinomycetes > Micromonosporales > Micromonosporaceae > Micromonospora > Micromonospora sp. NPDC051227. Next base: position 595,537 of record NZ_JBITET010000002.1, on the reverse strand, counting down.
CGGTCGTCACCGGTATCAAGCCGTGCTGTCGCAGGACGTTCGTCAGCTCGGACAGGGTCGAGCCGAGCGTCGCGGTGGCATCGGTCCTCAGCAGCGCGGTCATGTCGAGGCACCAGGCGAGGGAGTGGCCAACGCGGCGCAGATCCCAGGTGAACTGGTCGCCGTGCTTGTCGAGACGGCCGCTCGCGGCGGACGCGACGGTGCCGCCCGCCGGTGTCCGCCAGGCCGTCCGCAGGCTCGCCACCTGCTCGTCCCGGAGGTCCTTGGCGAACAGGACGCGGTACACCCGCCGCTCCTGGAAGCCGGCCGGCGGCTGTGCGGGGCCGAGCCGCAGCGGCGGGGCGGTGGCGATCGGTTGCCGGTCGAGAAAGTGCGTACGAAGCACGGACTCCTCGGGCAGATGCCCGCCACCCAGCGTGCGGTAGACCTCCTCGGCCTTTCGACGGGAGGTGGGCACCACCCGCGCCAGCACCTCGGGGTGGGTGCGAATGCCGCGGCTCAGCGTGGCGGAACTCCACCAGCCGGCCTGCGGCGTCCAGCCGGCGCTGTCCAACCCCGTCGTGGTGAAGTCGTGGTGCCGGGTGAACTCCTCGACGACGATTCCCTCCACAGTGGTGGTGGCTGGGTCTCGGTCGCCGAGTCGAGGTAGGACCAGGTAGTAGTCGAGGGGTGGTCCGGCGTCGGGCATCAGCACGGGTACGGCGCGCAACGGCTCGGTGGTCATCAGCACAACCGTAGCGAAGAAGAACGGTTAGCATCCGGACCCCTACGTGAGGAGCTCAGATGACTTCGGTGGCCCAGACCCGGTTCGGCATCATCGGCAGTGGCTGGCGGGGTGAGTTCTTCCTCCGCCTGGCCCGGCTGCTCGCCGAGCGGTTCCGGGTGACCGGGGTGGTGACGCGTACCGAATCGCGGGGAGCTGCTGTGACGGCCGACTGGGGAGTGCCGACCTTCCGCACGACGGCGGAGATGCTCGCCCACGAGCGGCCGGACTTCGTCATCGTGTCGGTGCCCTGGCCGGTGACGCCCGAGGCGACCCGGGAACTGGTGGCGGCCGGCGTACCGGTGCTCGCCGAGACGCCGCCCGCTCCCGACCTGGCGGGTCTGCGCTCGCTCTGGGCCGATGTCGGAGGCAGCGGCCTGGTGCAGGTCGCCGAGCAGTACCTGCTGATGCCCGGGCACGCGGCGCGGCTGGCGTTGGTCCGCGCCGGGGTGCTCGGTGAGCCGACCTCGGTCCAGATCTCCTCGACCCACCTGTACCACGCGGTCTCCCTGATCCGGGGTCTGCTCGGCGTCGGTCACGAGAGCGCCGAGGTGAGTGCGCGCGCCTTCGTCGCGCCGCTGGCCAACCCGCTTACGCCGACCGGCTGGAGCGGCGACGACACCCCGCAGCAGCTCTCCACCATCCTCGCGACCATCGACTTCGGCGGGCGGATGGGGTTGTACGACTTCACCGACAACCAGTGGTGGAACCCGCTGCGCAGCCGCCGGTTGGTGGTCCGGGGCTCGCGCGGTGAGCTGGTGGACGACCGGGTGGTCCGCCTCGTCGACCCGAGCACGCCTGTGGAGTCGTTCCTGACCCGGCGGCAGACCGGTCTCGACCTCAACCTGGAAGGGCTCGACCTCAAGCACATCAGCTTCGACGGCGACGTTGTCTACCGCAATCCGTTCGTCGGCAGCGGGATGTCCGACGACGACATCGCGGTGGCCGACATCGTCGCCCGCGCCGGGGCGTGGGCGCGGGAGGAGGGCCCGGCTCCGTATCCCCTCGCCGAGGCCTGCCAGGACCACCTGATCAGCCTCGCCATCGAAGAATCGCTGCGCACCGGCCAGCCCGCCGTCACTGGCGAGCAGGCGTGGGCGCGGTAGGTCGGGCGGATCCACTTCTGTCCCTTGGCTGACAGTACGCAACCGAGAAGTCAGCTCACCTGTGGAGCCGAGTATCAACCGAATGCCCGGGAGTACCCGGGCCGCACACGGGGAGCAAGGATGAATCGAAGCACTCGACGCCGGATGCTCGCAGCGACCGCAACCGGTCTGCTGGCCACCTCTCTTGGCGTCGCTGTCTCCGCGACCGCGACCGCCGCGCCCGGCGGGGCGGCCCTCCGCACCTGCAAGATCAGTACGCTGCCGTACCCGACCGACACCTATCGCGCCGACGCGAACGCGGTCGACCCGACGGGTCGCTACGTCGCGGGCACCGCGCTGCGGGTCGGTGAGACCGACAACCAGTACCTGCTGCTGTTCTGGGACGGGCAGCGGGTCACCGAGCTGGAGTCGCAGGGTATGGCCACCCCCGTCGACATCAACGCCGACGGCGTGGTGATCGGCAACGGATGGGCGGAGACCGGCTACGGGCAGCCGTGGAGGTATCGCGACGGCAAGCTCGAGCAGTTGCCGGTGCTGCCGTCCACCGGCATCTTCGTCAGCGCCATCAACGATGCCGGCGACATCGTCGGCTACGGCTCCGACATCGTCCCCGGGGAACTGGTCGCGCTGCGCTGGCCGGCCGCCCGTCCGGGCACTGTCGAGGTGCTGGACGCTCCGGTCGACGCTCAGGCGGGTGGGATCACCGACAACGGGACCATCGTCGGTAGCGCCGGACCCTTCGGAGACTGGAACAGCTGGGTCCGCCGGCCGAACGGCCGCATCGACGCGCTCACGTTCCTCGGCGCCGAGTGGAGCACGGCCGGCGCGGCGGCGGGCCGCTGGGCGATCGGCCAGGTATGGCTGGGTGGTGGCACCAGCTCGTCCAGGGTGCGGTGGGACCTTCGGAACGGCTCGCACACGTTGCTCGACCAGGAAATGCCGGCACTGACCGATGTCAACGCCAAGGGCGTCGTGGTGGGTGGTGACCGCGTTGCCAGGGGCTCCACCTCCCGGGTGCTGCCGGGTGGCGGCGAAGGGGTGGTCGTCGGTGCGCGGTCCATCTCCGACTCGGGCACCATCGTCGGGTTCCGCAACGTCCTCGCCGACCGGTTGACTCCGGTGCGCTGGACGGGCTGCTGACCCACCGACTCTCCCACCGCGTGGGGCTGGCCCGGACGGGGCCGGCCCCACGTCGCGTCAGCGCGTCACGGCTTCCAGGAACCGGCGGTCTGGAACTGGTCCTGGTACTCCAACGCGCCCGAGGTGTCGTGCACGTCGAACACCACGCTGCCGGTGCGTCTGGTGCCAGCGGTCAGGTCGTCGACGGCCGGCATCGGTTTGCCGCAGCCGGAGAAGGCTCCACCGATCGCGGTGGTCTTGGTGCCGTCGGCGGCGACCCACTGGAAGTAGAGCGGGTTCGTCGACGCGGTGCCCTTGGTGACAGCCACCGTCACGTCGGCGATCACGTACATGCCCTCGCCGGGCTTCAGTCCGTGGGACTTGCAGGGTTTGGTGGCGCTGCTGAACTTCGTCACGGTGATCTCGACGGTGCCTGCCGAGCTGTTGACGACCAGGGTGTCGCCCGGCGACATGTCGCGGGTGTCGCCGTTCGCCGGCGGTGGGGTCGGCGGGGTGGCCTGTGCCTCGCTCACCGTGGTCGAGGTGCCTTTGGTGCCGATGACGACCGCCACGATGCCGCCGGCGCAGGTGAGCAGGGTGAGCACGGCCGCGGTGACCGCGACGAGCACGACGGACTTCTTGGCGCGGTCCGTCTGCGCCAGGGGTGGTGCGATGATCGGGTAGCCGGGGCCACCTGGTGCCCGATATCCGCCGCCAGCGCCCGTGTACCCGCCGGCCGCCGGGTACGCAGCCCCCGAGAACGGCGGCTGCGGTGTCGCCGCGAACGAGCGGGTCGGCTGCTGCGGGTTCGGTTGTTGGGGGTCGTGCGGCCTGACGCGGGGCTGGGGGTGGGTCACCGTACTCCTTGACGCTTCGGTACGTGCGGTGCGGGAACTCTTCGACGTTACCGTGGGTGGCGGAGCGTCCAGTGGCCACGCCGGAAGGCTTCCCACCGTGAGGGTGCGAAACCACTCTGGCCAGCATGGACGGTGTTCAGTCGGTCACCGAACGCCAATGTGGATCGGTGTTCCATTCATCGCTATGAGTAACCGGGCGAGGTCAACGTGCCGACAGCACGGCGGCGGTGCGGACCAGCCCGTCGGCGATCACGAACCGGCCACTGATCGATGCCGGCGGGTCGTCGACCCCCGCGGCGTCCACCCGTGCCGGTGCGATCCGGGCAGTGAACGTGCCGGCGTCCGGATCAATGTCGAGTCGGGCGTCGTGAAAGTCCAACCAGCCGCGGACGACTGGATGCCACACCTTGTAGACGGTCTCCTTCGCACTGAACAGCACGACCGGCCAGTAGGTGCCGCTGGGTAGCCGGGCGCATGTTGCCTCCTCCTCGGGCAGCAGCACGAGTCGGCGTACTCCCGGATTGACCTCGCGGTGCTGCTCGGCGTCCATTCCGACGGACCGGATGTCGGTGGTGTGCGCCGCCGCGGCGGCGCAGTAGCCGGCGGTGTGGGTGATGCTGCCGACCACCCCGGCCGGCCAGACCGGCGCGCGGTCGGCGGCGGCCGGCACGGCGGTCGTCGGCAGGCCGAGGTCGCGCAAAGCCCTGCGGGCGCAAATCCTCCCCGCCGCGAAGTCCCGCCGACGGGTCTGCACCGCCCGCTCGCCGAGACATGCCTGCTCAGCGGGGAGCAATTCGCCCGTCCAGTCCTCGGGCCCGGCGACGGCGACGGCGACCGTCGATGGCAGCAGGTCACGCATTCCGGTGACCTACTCGTCGGTAGGAATGACGTATCGAGTTAACCGTCAAATTTCCGACTCCCACGACCGTCGAAGGTACCGCAAAGATGTAACACCGGAGGGACGCGCAGCGCCCTCCCTGATGGCTCCGGGGGGACCACCATCAATGCTGGCCGGCACGGCAGCCGCCAGCCCCGTGGACATCTGGAAGGACGTGCGATGACCGATGGCCTGGAACGGCCGGGGGTGCGGGCTGACGAACACGCCCCGAAGACCCCCTGCTGGAGCTGCGGCTCCTGCGGTGACGAGTGGCCGTGCGCGACGAAGCGCACCCGGCTGCTGGCGGAGTACGGGGGTGATCGCGCCATGCTCAGCGTCTATCTGGGCTCCTGCCTCGCCGCCGCCACCGAGGATCTGCGCGCGGCCCCGGTGATGTCGCTCCAGGACCGGTTCATCGGCTGGTTGCCGCGCGGCTCCCGGCGTAGCTGAGTCTCTGGTGGCCCCGCCGCTGGGCGGGGCCACCAGAGACTGGCGTTCAGCGACGTCGAGGGCGTCGGGTCACCGCGAAGCCGAGCACGCCGGCCACCGCGGCGAGCACGCCGCCGATGCCGGTCCAGACCCAGCGCGAGCCGAGATCCGGCAACCAGTCCGCCAGCGAGCCGCTCTCGTCGTCGGCCTCGACGTCCACCGGGGGTACGGCGTTGAGCACCGTGCCGGCCTTGGTGTTCGGCACCAGCGGGGCGGCCAACTCGCCGTCGTCAGCCGAGGCGCCCCGGTCGGCGATGGTGCCGACCAGCAGGTCGACGTCGATCGGCGCACCGAGATCGGGCTCCGGCAGCTCGATCACGGAGAGTCGGACGACGTACGTGCCGGGCAGTGGGTCGGCCGACCAGGGCTCCGCCCACGACCGCACCTCGCGCAGCGTGCAGCCCAGCACCACGTTCGACGCCTTCGCGTCCACGGTCGGGGTCTGGGCCCCCGCCGTGCACGCCTGGCGTCGGCGCAGCCCGTCGAAGACGTCCACCGTCCAGGCGGAGGCGCCGCTGCGTCCCTTCGGGAAGGTGACGGTGGCGTTGATCTCGTGCACCTGGCCGGCCGTCGCCGGGAACGACCAGTAGAGGTGGTCGCCGATCGAGGCGTCCACCCGTACCGGTTGTCCGGCGGTGATCGGGGTGGCGGTGAGGAACGACGTGCCGGCACGGTTCACCGGCGTGGCACCTGGGGAGGGGGTCGGTGCGGCGACGGCCGCAGCGGGGAGCAGAGCGGCCATGCCAGCGGCGAGCAGCGCCGCCATCGACCGGAACAGTGCAATACGCATCAGTTCTCCCTCCAGGTGGCGACCCACCAGCGGGTGAGCAGACCGGCGAGCAGACCGGTGATCAGCCCGGCGATGGTGAGCAGGGCGAGCAGCGCCCAGCCGCGGCCGAGGTCCGGTCCGTCCGGTGCGGGTGCGGCGGCGACCACGTCGATGGTCAACTCCACCGGCATGCCCGGGGTGGCCGCGGTGCCGCGACGCGGGGCGAACGAGTTGCTGACCACCAGGCAGACGGTGGTGGGTTCGATGACCGGCGCGGAGCTCTGCTCGGTCTCGGCGGCATCCTCGTCGTCGGCGGTGGCCGACCAGCGGAGTCCGGCGGAGAGCACGTCGGCCCGCCCGCTGCCGGCGTCCGCGCCCCGGACGAGCTCCCGGCCGTCGGCCGCGGTGGCCCGCAGCAGCACCCCGTAATCCCGGTTGACGGCCCGGTCCAGCGCCATGCTCACCGAAGCCCGCAGCTCCTGCCCGGGGCGGATCGGCACCCGGTAGTAGCGATGCTCGGAGAACGCCTCCCGGTCGGCGTAGACGCCGGGGGCGAGCAGTGGCGCCGAGTCGCACGCGCTCGTGCCGCCGACAACGGTCGGGGCCCGGGTGTGCGTGTCTGCGGCCCGCTCGACGAGCTGTTTGATCCGGTCGGTCAGCTCCTCGGCGCTCTGCGCGGCGGTGTAGGTCCCGCCGGTCGCGCTCGCGATACAGAGCAGTTGCCGGCGAACCTTCTCGTCGGGGGCCAGACCGAGGGTGTCGACGACCAGGCTGGTGCCCTGGGCGGCCAGTTCCCGGGCCACCTCGCACGGGTCCGGCGGAGCACAGGTGTCCTCGCCGTCGGTGATCAGCACGATCCGCCGGGTGGTGGCTCCGGTGCCCAGGTCCTGCGCGGCGGAGCGCAGCGCCAACCCGACCGGAGTGAACCCGGTCGGCCGAAGCGTCGCCACCGCCGCCTTGGCAGCGGACCGGTCCACCGGCCCGACCGGCACGATTTGCTGGGTGTCCTGGCAACCGACCTTCTTGTCCTTGCCGCGGTAGGTCGCGCCGAGCACCCGGATGCCGAGCTGTGTCTCCTCGGGCAGCGCGTCCACCACTTCGTTGAAGGCCTGCTGGGCGACCGATATCCGGGTGCGTCCGTCGATGTCGGCAGCGCGCATCGACCCGCTGACGTCGAGCACCAGCTCGACCCGGGGCGGCTCGGGCGCCGGCTCCTCGTCGGCCTGCGCCGGCCCGGCCAGCGCGGTGGTCGCCAACAGTCCGAGAAGGACCGCCGTCGATCGTCTGAAGTTGATCACGATCCGCAGTGTAGTGAGATCCACTTTGGATGATCGTTTGGGTGCAGGCGTGCGAAACCGACGACTCCGGATGGGCCAGGGACCGCCTCTGGCCGGCCGCGCCCACGCTCAGGGTCCACGCCGGGTCACCCTCGGTCAACTGTGCGAGGGAAGGTGTCGGCTCGGCCAGCATCCGTCGGAAATCTGACCCAAGTCGACCCGTTGTGCCGGTGGTGCGCGGTGGTTAAGCTCTTCATGCGCGCCCCAATCGCCCGCTTCCCCCGTGGCAGGCGATCGGGGCGCGCGTCTTTGTCAAGAAGGGCCCGCACGCTTCGGCGTGCGGGCCCTTCTTCCGTCGCGCTGTGCGGCGCGTCGCCCGTCGATGCTTATATCCACCGACCGTCGAGCCACATCCGGGACAGCCAGTCCGAGTACGGAATCACCCGACCCACGAAGATCGGATAGAAGTACGCGAAGCAGAGCGCCACCAGCAGCACGTACGCCCCCGCCGCGATGCTGCCCACCAGTCGGCGCTCATAACTCGGGTCACCCGGCACCAGCCGCGTCACCGCACCCACGTCGCCCCCGGCGGGCGCGATCAGCGCGCCCAGCACGTACACCACGGCCAGCACCAGGAACGGCACCGCCGGCGCGGCGTAGAACGAGAACATCGTCCGGCCGTCGAGGGCGAACCAGAACCACGGCAGCAGCCCGGCGGCCACGGTGAGCAGGATGGCGCCGGCCCGCCAGTCCCGACGTGCCACACCCAGCCAGGCCAGCGCCACCAGGGCCGGCAGGAACGACCACCAGAGCAGCGGGGTGCCGAGCAGCAGAATCTCCGAGGCGCAGCTCGCCGCGCCGCAGACGCCGTCGCCGGCGTAGTGGAACGCCACCGGCCGACCCAACAGCAGCCACTGCCACGGCCACGACTGGTACTTGTGCGCGTCATCGAGCTGGGCGTGGAAGCCGTACGCCGCGCGGTGGTATTCGAAGAGATTGATCAGCGGGCCGATCACCGGCCGGTCGCTGAGCCGGGAACCCGGGTAGGACGACGCGAGCCGGTAGTAACCGTCGTCGGTGAGCAGCCAGCCCGACCAGGTGGCGAGGTAGGTGCCCAGCATGAGCACACCGGCGAGCACCAGCCAGGGCAACTCGTCGACGAGCGTGTCCCGCCAGGGCCGGCGGACGCCCGCCGAGCGGCGGACGCCGACCTCCCAGAAGAGCACCAGCAGCGCGAAGGCCGGCACGAAGTACAGGGCGCTCCACTTCACCGCACAGGCGCAGCCAATCAGCACCCCGGCGGCCAGCCGCCACCACGGCCAGGTGCGCCATCCGGTCGGCGGGCGGCCGGCCCGGCCCGGCTGGCTCGGATCGAGCCCGCCGTCCAGGGCCCGAGCCCAGCGCCGACGGCGGGCGTCCCGATCGAGCACCAGCGCGCCGAACGCCGCCAGCACGAAGAAGAGCAGGAAGATGTCGAGCAGGGCCGCGCGGGACAGCACCAGGTGGAAGCCGTCCAGGGCGAGCAGCAGGCCGGCCGCGCAGCCGAGCACCGTCGAGCGGAACATCCGCCGACCGATGCGGACCAGCAGCAGCACCGACAGCGTGCCGATCACCGCCGCCGAGAATCGCCAGCCGAACTCCGGCGCGGTGGTCATCAGGTGCCCGGGGACGGAGACCTTGGAATCAGCGTCCTGATAGCCGAACGCCCACTCGCCGACGCCGATCAACCACTTGCCCAGCGGCGGGTGCACCACGTACGACGGGACGTTGTCCTTGTAGTTCCACTCCACGCCACGGGAGATCAGCCCGTAGGCGTCCTTGGCGTAGTACGTCTCGTCGAAGATCTTGCCCTTCGGGCTGGAGAGCCCGACGAAACGCACGATCGCCGCGATGGCCACCACCACTGCCGTGGCCAGCCAGGAGAACCGGTCCACCTGGGTGTCGACGGTGGCGAACCGTCGCCGGACCACAGCGGCCACCCCGCCGCCCTCGGCGCTCGGTGGCGTCGGCTCCTGGTTGGCACTGGGCTCGCCCGTTATCTGGATCATCTTGTCCGGATCGGCGCTCGGGCTCTGCGCTGTCGACGCACTCGTCACCCGGCGATCGTAGGCTGCCAGGGTGTCCGGTGGCGCCCGTCGTCCCTGATACCGGTATTCCCAGCAATGAAGGAGACGAATCCGTGGGTGAAATGTCCGAAGTTGGGCGCCTGATTCTGCTCGGTGCTCCGCTCGGCAACCCCGCCGACGCCTCGGCCCGACTCCGGGAGGTGCTGATCAGCGCCGACGTGGTCGCCGCCGAGGACACCCGGCGGCTCACCCGGCTGGCCCGCGATCTCGACCTCACCGTCGGTGGTCGAATCGTCTCCTACTTCGAGGGCAACGAGGAGCGGCGCACCCCCGAGCTGGTCGAGGCCATCCTCGCCGGGTACGTGGTGGCGCTGGTCACCGACGGCGGGATGCCCAGCGTCTCCGACCCCGGCTACCGGCTGGTCCGCGCCACGTTGGACGTCGGGGCGCCGGTCACCGTCGCCCCCGGGCCCAGCGCGGTCACCACCGCGCTGGCCGTCTCCGGGCTGCCCTGCGACCGGTTCTGCTTCGAGGGCTTCCTGCCCCGTACGCCCGGCGGCCGCCGATCCCGGCTGCGCACCCTCGCCGCCGAGGAGCGCACCCTGGTCTTCTTCGAGGCCCCGCACCGGATCGGAGCGACGCTCACCGACCTGGCGGACACGTTCGGGGCGGACCGGCCTGCCGCGCTCTGCCGCGAACTCACGAAGACCTACGAGGAGGTGCTCCGCCGCCCTCTCGGCGAGCTGGCCCGGTGGGCCACCGAGGGGGACCCGCGCGGAGAGATCACCCTGGTGGTGGCCGGAGCCCCGGTGACCGCGGCCGAACGCCCCGACGACGACACCCTGCGCGCCGCCGTCGCCGAGCGGGAGGCCGCCGGTCGGTCCCGCCGGGACGCCATCACCGACGTCGCCACCGAGTACGCGCTGCGCCGCCGGGACGTCTACACGATCGTGCACAGCTGACCGAGGCGGTCCGGTCCGCCGGCCGGCGGGTTCACCACGCGGCGGCCAGGAAGCCGACGGTGATCAGCGTGGGGCCGGCGATGGCCGCGGCCACGGCCCAGCGGCGGTGTCGGCGACCGGGCAGCCGGGCCGACCCGGTCCACCGGACGATGCCGCCGGTGCAGGCCACCACCACCAGTAGACCGGGCAGCCACCGCAGGTGCCGGCCCACGCCGACGTCCGCGTACGCGGTACCGCTGTCCGGGCCGGTCATCCGCGCCGGCAGCGCGGTGCCGGCCGTGCTCTCCTCGACGGGCACGCCGCTGACCCGGACGCCATGGGCGATGAACCGCCCGTCCTCGGCCGTGAAGATCCCCCGGCACCGCAGGGTGAGCCCGCCGCCGGAGCAGTCGTCGATCACCGCGGTGCCCGTCCGGGCGTGCCCGACCGCGAGCCAGAACGGGCCGGCGCTGACCCAGGCGAAGAAGGCCGCGACCAGGCTCAGCACCACCAGCGCGGCGAGCCCGGGCAGCGGGTCCGGCGGTGGGGGCGTGCGGCTGGGTGCCCGGCGCAGCGCCAGCCGGAAGCCGCGAAGCCGCGCCGGTGCCGCGTCCTTGCGGACCGGAGTGCCGTCCCAGTGCACCTGCTCGATCGGCGCCCAGAAAGCGCCGGCGTCGTCATCCGGCGGGTCGCCGTCGGGCCCATCGTCGCGCTGCCGGCGGCCCTGCTGCCGGACCGGCACCCGACGCGGCACCGCGTCCACCGGCGCGCCGGTGGTCGGCTCCACCTCGACAGGCTCCGCACCGGCCGGTGCCGAGCCGGCCGGCGGGCCCGACGAGCCGGGCCGGACCGGGCTGGGTACGGGTGCCCCCGGGGTCGGACGGGTCGGTGTGGGTGACGGCGCCGTCGGCGTGGGCCGGGCCGGGGCGGATCTCCCCGCCGGGCTGGGCCGCTGCGCACCCGGGTCGGCGCTGGGCACGAGCCGGGGCTGCGGCGCGACCCCGGCGACCCGGGACACGGCGGGCTCGGGCCCCGGGTCGTCGCCGACCGCCGACCCGGTGGGACGGTCCTCGTGGTCCCGTGCCGCTCCTCTGCCCGTCACGACGTTCATTGCACACCGCGCCAGGAGGTGAAACGGGCAGGTGAGCCGCGTGTCGACGACAAATCGGACCAACGGGCGGGGTGGTTGGCCCGGTCCGCCGGTCCGGCACCCCCCATTGGTTCGCGAACGCCCCGGACGGGTCACTAGGCTCACTGCTCATGAGTCACGTTCTCGCGGCAGTGGCCTGGCCGTACGCCAACGGCCCCCGCCACATCGGCCACGTCTCCGGTTTCGGCGTTCCCTCCGACGTCTTCGCCCGGTATATGCGGATGGCCGGCCACGACGTGCTCATGGTCTCCGGCACCGACGAGCACGGCACCCCGATCCAGGTGCAGGCCGACGCCGACGGGGTGACCCCGCGCGAGCTGGCCGACCGGTACAACAGGGTGATCGTCGAGGACCTGCACGGCCTCGGTCTCTCCTACGACCTGTTCACCCGCACCACCACCCGCAACCACTACGCGGTGGTGCAGGAGTTGTTCGAGGGGATGTACCGCAACGGCTACATCGTGCCGAAGACCACAATGGGCGCGATCTCCCCGTCCACCGGGCGCACCCTGCCCGACCGCTACATCGAGGGCACCTGCCCGATCTGCGGGTACGACAGCGCCCGCGGTGACCAGTGCGACAACTGCGGCAACCAGCTCGACCCGATCGACCTGATCAACCCGACGTCGCGGATCAACGGAGAGACTCCGAAGTTCGTCGAGACCGAGCACTTCTTCCTGGACCTGCCGGCCCTGGCCGAGGTGCTGCGGCAGTGGCTGGACACCCGCGAGGGGTGGCGGCCCAACGTGCTGCGGTTCTCCCGGAACCTGCTCGACGACCTCCAGCCCCGGGCGATCACCCGGGACCTGGAATGGGGCGTACCGATCCCGCTCGACGGCTGGCGCGACCGGCCGGACAAGCGGATCTACGTGTGGTTCGACGCCGTGATCGGCTACCTGTCCGCCTCGATCGAATGGGCCCGTCGCTCGGGCGACCCGGACGCGTGGCGGAAGTACTGGTCCGCCGACGGAGCGGGGAAGGACGCCCAGTCCTACTACTTCATGGGCAAGGACAACATCGTCTTCCACTCGGTGATCTGGCCGGCGCTGCTCTCCGGCTACTCCGGCGAGGGCTCCCGCGACGGTGAGCCGGGCGAGCTGGGTCGACTCAACCTGCCCACCGAGGTGGTGTCGAGCGAGTACCTGACCATGGAGGGACGCAAGTTCTCCTCGTCCCGCAAGGTGGTCATCTACGTTCGCGACTTCCTGGAGCGCTACGACGCCGACGCGCTGCGCTACTTCATCGCCGCCGCCGGCCCGGAGAGCAACGACACCGACTTCACCTGGGCCGAGTTCCTGCGCCGCAACAACGACGAGTTGGTCGCCGGTTGGGGAAACCTGGTCAACCGGTGCGTCTCGATGGCCGCGAAGAACTTCGGGGCGATCCCGCCGGTCGACCCGGCCGGGCTCACCGAGGCCGACCAGGCGCTGCTCGCTGTCGCCCGGACCGGGTTCACAGGAGTCGGCGACCTGATCGGCCGGCACCGGCAGAAGCAGGCGATCGGTGAGGCCATGAAGGTGGTCGCCGAGGCCAACAGGTACCTCTCCGAGCAGGCGCCCTGGAAGCTCAAGGATGAGGCGGACAAGCCCCGGATGGGCACCATCCTGCACGTCGCCCTTCAGGTGATCAGCGATGCCAACACGCTGCTCACCCCGTTCCTGCCGCACTCCGCGCAGCAGGTGCACGAGCTGCTCGGGGGCACCGGCGTGCACGCGCCGATGCCGGTGATCGAGCAGGTCGACGACCTGGACGGCGGCCCGGCGTACCCGGTGCTGACCGGGGACTACACCGTCGGCGCGCGCTGGGAGTCGGTGTCGATCGAGGCGGGTCGCCCGCTGGCCGCGCCGAAGCCGGTGTTCCGCAAGCTCGACCCGTCGATCGTCGACGAGGAACTGGCCCGGCTCGCCGACTGAGCGCACGACGCGCGGCGGCGGGTGCCCCGCCGCCGCGCGGTCACATCGCGTACCGGGTGTCCATCACCTGGTCCTCGGTCACCTCGGCGCCCGGCGCCCAGGCCTCGTAGATGCCACGTTCCTGACACTGGGCGCCGGTCGTGACCACGGTGTCCGGGTTCGGGTAGCGCAGGCGCACCCGCAGCCAGCCGGCCTCCTCCCGCAGCACCAGGCACGGCACGCCCCGCCACTGGGCGAACCGGACCCGGCGGGCCACCGCGTCCACCGGGTAACGGGCCGCCCGGGTCATCGCCAGCACCCGGAACCCACCGGGTAGATCGGCGACCGCCTCGTACTCGCTGTCGCCGTACATGCCGACCAGCTGGGTGGAGCGGGGGGTGTCGGCATTCGGCACGTACTCCTGGTCCGGGGAGAGGCCCGGCACCGCGGCCAGCAGGTGCCGCCACTGCGGGCCCACCATCCGTAGCCACCCGCGCTGCTCGGCCTGGTAGGTGTACAGCACCACCTCCACCCCCTCCGCCGGGTACGCGATGAGGGCGGCGTTCGCCGGCATCGGCAGGTCGGCGAAGTCCCGGGTGACGAACTCCGGGATGAGCTGACCGTTGCTGGGCACGAAGCCGGTGCCGAGCACCGGGGCGCCGAGCCGGTCCCGGGAGGCCAGCGCGGTCAGGCCGCAGTGTGCCGGGCCCACCGGCACGTCGTAGTCACCCGGGTCGGACGCGCGCCAGCGCAGCGCGTACGCCACGTCCGGGCCGTCCCGGCCAGCGTCGCCATCGGTACGCAGCACCGTCGTCGTCGCCGGTGTACGCAGGTGCGCCACGTCGTGCTCGCGATAGCAGAAGCCGTGCGGCAGCCAACCCCGTACGTAGCCGGCGAGCTGCTGGGCCGAGAGCACCTTCATCATCCGGGTGCCCCGCCGGACCACCGCCGACGCGCGCGCCGCCGCCAGCATCGGGTCGCCCGCCGCCGCCGGCTGCTGGCTGAGCTGGTGCAGGTACGCCCAACCCCGCTCGCGGTGAGCGGGGATCAGCAGCGGCGTCTCCGGCTCGTCTGCCGGCTCCGTCGCCCCGTGCACCGCGGTCACCTCGGTGACGTGCACGAACCGGTGCCACGGCAGGGCGCTACCCGGGCGAGGTGCCCACTCGAAGCCGGTCACCTCGTCGGCGCTGAACAACTCGTACGCGGCGCCTCGGGCGATCTCCTCGGCCGGGTACACGCCGCCGCCGAACGCCACGTGCAGTCCGGTCCGTTCACCGGCGCTGCCACCGGCCTGGGGGGTGACGCTCATGCCGTCGCCTCGCTGCTCGGTGGGATGAGGTTCGCACGCTGTCGCGTCCGCTCGTGAGCGACCGTAGAGTCGCGCGGCGTAGTCGGGGTGAACGTCGGGTGGCGGGCAGATGGACAGGCCCGGTGTGTGATGCTGTCGCTGATGAGCGAGCCCACTGAATCCCGCCGCGAGCGTGCCGCCCGGCGGGCCGGAGAGTTTCCGCCCGCCCCCGAGTCGTTGCCCCGGGCGGTGCTGGACAGCCACACCCACCTGGACATCACGGTCAGCGAGGCCGGTGTACCCGGCGGCGGGCCGGCCGACGACCCGGTTGCCGTGGCCATCGCGTTGGCCACGAAGGTCGGCGTGGACCGCCTGGTCCAGGTGGGCGTGGACGTCGCCTCCTCCCAATGGGGCGCGGACACCGCCGACCGGTACCCCGCCGTGCTGGCCACCGTGGCGCTGCATCCCAACGAGGCGCCCCGGCTCAGCGACCTCGACGAGGCGTTGCGGGAGATCGAGGCACTCGCCGCCCGCGACCGGGTCCGGGGGATCGGCGAGACCGGAATGGACTTCTTCCGGACCGGCGACGAGGGGCGTGCCGCGCAGGAGCAGAGTTTTCGGGCGCATATCGCCATCGCCAAGCGGTACGACAAGACCCTGGTCATCCACGACCGCGACGCGCACGCCGACGTGCTGCGAATCCTCGACGACGAGGGCGCTCCCGACCGGGTGGTGCTGCACTGCTTCTCCGGCGACGCCGACTTCGCCCGCGAGTGCGTCCGCCGCGGCTACCTGCTGAGCTTCGCCGGCACCGTCACCTTCGGCAGCGCGACGGCGCTGCGCGAGGCCGCCGCGCTCACCCCGATCGAGCAGATGCTGGTGGAGACCGACGCCCCGTACCTCACCCCGATGCCGTACCGCGGCCGGCCGAACGCGTCGTACCTGATTCCGCTCACCGTCCGCGCGCTCGCCGCGACCACCGGCAGCGACCTGGACGAGCTGTGCACGGCCATCTCCGCCACCGGCGACCGGGCCTTCGGCCCATGGTGAGCCCGGCCCGACGGTCGGCACCGACCCCGTCGCTACGCTGCCAGCCATGACCGGTCTCCTCGGCCCGGCGGAGATCCGGGAACTCGCCGCCCGGCTGGGCGTCGCGCCCACCAAGAAGCTGGGCCAGAACTTCGTGCACGACCCGAACACCGTGCGCCGGATCGTGACCGCCGCCGGCCTCACCGCCGACGACGTGGCCCTGGAGGTGGGGCCCGGGCTCGGCTCGCTGACCCTGGGGCTGCTGCCGGTCGCCGGGCACGTGCACGCCGTGGAGATCGACCCGGTGCTCGCCGGGGCGCTGGCGGAGACCGTCGAGCGGCACGCCGGGGCCGACGCCGCCCGGCTCACAGTGCACCGCGCGGACGCGCTGCGCATCGCCGCCGCCGAGCTGGCCGACCCGGCACCGACCGCGCTGGTGGCGAACCTGCCCTACAACGTCGCCGTGCCAGTGGTGCTGCACCTGCTCGCCGTGCTGCCCACCCTGCGACACGGCCTGGTGATGGTGCAGAAGGAGGTCGCCGACCGGCTCGTCGCCGGTCCCGGCTCCAAGGTGTACGGCATCCCGTCGGTGAAGCTCGCCTGGTACGCCCAGGCCCGGGGCGCCGGCAAGGTGCCGCCGAACGTGTTCTGGCCGGTGCCCAACGTCGACTCCGGCCTGGTCTCCTTCACCTGCCACGAGCCGCCGCGCGCCGACGTACCGAGGGAGCGGGTCTTCGCCGTGGTGGACGCGGCGTTCGCCCAGCGGCGCAAGACGCTGCGCGCCGCGTTGGCCGGCTGGGCCGGTGGCGCGGACCGGGCCGCCGCGGCGCTCACCGCCGCGGGCGTCGACCCCGGTGCCCGCGGGGAGTCACTGACCGTCGAGCAGTTCGCCGCCATCGCCGCGTCGGCTCCGGTCGGTACGCCGGCCGGGAAGTAGGCTGACGCCGTGCCCGCCGAGGACGCCGAGGAGCTGATCGTGGCCAAGCCGTTCGACATCCGCCTGCACCTTCGGGACATCACCCCGTGACCGAGGCCTGGCGACCGGACGACGACGAGCGACGCGGGGCCATCGGCCCGGTGCGGGTGCGGGTTCCCGCGAAGATCAACCTGCACCTCGGGGTGGGCCCGCTGCGACGAGACGGCTACCACGAGCTGAACACGGTCTACCACGCCATCTCGATCTACGACGAGCTGACGGCCCGCCGGGGCGACACCCTCGCCCTGACCATGGAGGGTGAGGGCACGGGCGAGCTGGCCCTGGACGACACCAACCTGGTGATCCGCGCCGCGCACGCCCTCGCCGGGTACGCGGGGGTGCTGCCGCACGCCCGACTGCACCTGCGCAAGCAGATCCCGCTCGCCGGTGGATTGGCCGGTGGCAGCGCCGACGCGGCCGCCGCGCTGGTGGCCTGCGACACGCTCTGGGGCACCGGGCTGTCCCGCGACGAGCTGGCCGGCATCGCCGCCGACCTCGGCTCCGACGTGCCGTTCCTGATCTACGGTGGCACGGCGCTGGGCACCGGGCGGGGTGAGGCGATCAGCCCGGTGCTGGCCCGCCCCACTTCCTGGCACTGGGTGGTGGCGATCGCCGACGTCGGCCTGTCCACCCCGACCGCGTACCGGGAGCTGGACCGGCTCCGCGACTCCGGTGCCGCCGGCGCCCCGCTGGGCAGCACCGACGCGCTGCTGGGCGCGCTGCGCCAGCGTGACCCCCGGGTGCTCGCCCGTACGCTCGGCAACGACCTCCAGGACGCCGCGCTGGCAATGCGCCCGGCGCTGGCCGACACCCTGAAGGCCGGCGAGGCGGCCGGCGCGCTCACCGGCATCGTCTCCGGCTCCGGCCCGACCTGTGTGTTTCTCGCCGCCAACGCGGCCGACGCGGAGCGGATCGCCGCCGAGCTGACCGCTGCGGGCGTCTGCCGGGAGGCGCGGGTCGCGCACGGTCCGGTCGCCGGCGCCCGCGTCGGCTGACGACGCGTCCCACCGGGCTGCTGGCGCGCGGCGCGGGCGTTCGGGGCGTCCGCGTACCCTTGGGACAGGCGTCCAGGTGCCCGCCGGCACCGGGACGCCTTGATCATGAAGGGTGGAACGTGGCGAACATCGTCAATCTGGACCGGGTGTCCAAGGGGTACGGCGCCGCCGGGCGGCTGCTCACGGACGTTTCGCTCGGCCTGGACGACGCCGACCGGATCGGCGTGGTCGGCCTCAACGGCGCCGGCAAGTCCACCCTGCTGCGGCTGCTCACCAAGCAGGAGGACCCCGACGACGGCCGGGTGACCCACCGCCGTGACCTGCGCGTGCTCTGGCTGCCGCAGCAGCTCACCCTCGCCCCCGAGGCCACCGTCCGGGACGTGGTGCTCGGCACCGCCTGGCTCGCCGAGGGCATGGGGGCCGAGCACGAGTGGGCCGGCGACTCCGGGGTGCGAGCCATCCTCGACGGCCTCGGCATGCCGCACCTCGGCCTCGACCAGCCGGTCGGCCCGATGTCCGGTGGCGAACGCCGCCGGGTGGCGCTCGCCGCGCTGCTCGTCCGCGACTCCGACCTGCTCATCCTCGACGAGCCCACCAACCACCTGGACGTCGGCGGGGTCGACTGGCTGGCCCGGCACCTGGTCGGCCGCAAGGGAGCCCTGGTCGTGGTCACCCACGACCGGTGGTTCCTGGACGCGGTCTGCACCAACACGTGGGAGGTCGCCGACCAGACCGTCCGCGCCTACGAGGGGGGCTTTGCCGCCTGGACCCTCGCCCGCGCCGAGCGCGAGCGGGTCGCCGCCGCCACCGAGGCCCGCCGGCAGAACCTGCTCCGCAAGGAGATCGCCTGGCTGCGCCGTGGCCCGCCCGCCCGGACCTCCAAGCCGCAGTTCCGCATCGACGCCGCGAACGCGTTGATCGCCGACGTGCCACCGGCGCGCGACACCATGTCGTTGCAGCGGATGGCCACCTCCCGGCTGGGCAAGCAGGTGTACGACCTGGAGAACGTCGAGCTGCACGCCGGCCCGAAGGAGATCCTGCGCGACGTCACCTGGCTGGTCGGCCCCGGCGACCGGATCGCCATCCTCGGCGCGAACGGCGCCGGCAAGACCACGCTGCTACGGATGCTCGCCGGCATCACCCGCCCCGACGGTGGCCGGTTCGGCACCGGCTCCACGGTGCGGCCCGCCTTCCTCTCCCAGGAGCTCAGGGAGTTGCCCGGGCACCTGCGGGTGCTGGAGGCGGTGGAGGAGGTCGCCCGCCGGGTTCAGCTCGGCGACCGCGAGGTCTCCGCCGCGCAGCTCGCCGAGGTGTTCGGCTTCGACGACCGCCGGCTCTGGACCCCGGTCAGTGACCTCTCCGGTGGGGAACGCCGCCGGTTGCAGATGCTGCGGCTGCTGGCCGGCGAGCCCAACGTGCTGCTCTTCGACGAGCCCACCAACGATCTGGACACGGACACTCTCGCCTCGCTGGAGGACCTGCTCGACTCGTGGCCCGGCACGATCAT
The DNA here is from genome assembly GCF_044455385.1 of Micromonospora sp. NPDC051227. NCBI lineage: Bacteria > Bacillati > Actinomycetota > Actinomycetes > Micromonosporales > Micromonosporaceae > Micromonospora > Micromonospora sp. NPDC051227. Next base: position 576,436 of record NZ_JBITET010000002.1, on the reverse strand, counting down.
CGTGGCCAGCCATGACCGGTATCTGATCGAGCGGGTCACCGACACGGCGTACGGGATGTTCGGCGACGGTCGGCTGGTGCACCTGCCGGGCGGTGTGGACGAATACCTCGCGCGGACCGCCGAGCGGGCCGGCTCTCCTCGGGCGGGCGTCACCTCGACCGCCGCGCCCCCTGCCGCCTCGCCAGGCGGCATGTCCGCCGCGGAGGTCCGTCAGGCCCGCAAGGAGCTGACCCGGCTGGAGCGGCAGCTCAGCAAGCTCGACCAGCGCGAGACCACGCTGCTCGATCAGCTCGCGGCGGACGCCACCGACTACGCCCGGGTCGCCGAGTTGGACACCCAGCTCAAGGATCTGCGCGCCGAACGGGAGCGGATCGAGGAGAGCTGGATGACCCTCGCTGAGGACCTGCCCGAGAGCTGACCGTCCGGGCGCGCCGGTCCGGGCCCCGTGTGCGGCGTCACACCACCACATGCGAGACAATCGTCGGCGACACCTACCCCACGGCGTTGGAGACACAGACATGGCACACACCCCCGTCAACCACCCCGCGCGGCCGATCTACCGGGCGATCGGCGGGCTGACCGGTCTGTACCTGGTCGTCTTCGGTGTGCTCGGCATCATCGCGAGCGCCGGCAACGAGATCCTCGCCCAGGACGACACCCGGGTCCTCGGTCAGGGCACCAACCTCGGCTTCTCGCTGCTCAGCGTGCTGCTCGGCATCGTCGTGCTGGTCGGCACCGGGCTCGGCCGCAACATCGACGTGGCGATCAACCAGTGGCTGGCGTACAGCCTCATGGTGGTCAGCCTGGCCGGTCTCGCGTTCATCCGGACCGACGCCAACATCTTCAACTTCAGCATCACCACTGTGATCGTGGTGATGACGGCCGCGCTGGTGCTGCTCATGGTCGGCATGTACGGCAAGGTCGGCACGGAGGACGAGGCGGAGGCGTTCCAGAAGGCTCGTCTCGTTCTCTGAGCTTTTCTTTGTGGTTGCGGCCGTGGGTCGCGGTCGTGGGTCGTGGCCGTGGGTCGCGGCCGTGGGTTTTCGCCGGAGCCCGAGCTGCTCCGGGCGGTCAGGCTTGATCCCTGCGCAGCTCGGGCTCCGGCGAAAACCTGACCTGGTCCAGCCTTTCGGCGGACCTTCCGGCTTTCTGGTTCTCCGGACAGTCGGTCTTGCCTCAGGTGACAATCCTCCTGAATTGGTCTAACTCAGGTGGATGGGGTTCAGGGCTATGCCGCATTTTCCGGTCAACCATCCGGCACGGCCGCTCTACCGGGTCCTCTCCGGGCTGATCGGGGTCTACATCCTGGTCTTCGGCGTCTGGGGCGTCGCCGAGACGATCGGCGACCCACTCTTCGCCCGTACCAGCACCTGGGCCCTCGGACTCCGGACCAACCTGGCCTTCTCGCTCGCCTCGGTGGTCTTCGGGGTCGTCCTGATCATCGGGGCCTCACGGCGCACCAACCTCGGCCACTACATGAACCTCACAGCGGGCGTGGTGTTCCTGGTGACCAGCATCCTGATGATGTCGGTGCTGCAGACCGAGGCGAACTTCCTCAACTTCTCGATGTCGACAGTGATCGTGTCGATGCTGTTCGGCCTGATCCTGCTCGGCACCGGCCTCTACGACAAGGTCGGCCCACCGGAATCCGCCGAGGCGGAATTGGAGCACCGCAAGCACCCGGTGGCCGACGCGCACCGCCGCTGATCGGGGTCAGTTGCGCCGCGCGGTGATCAGCGTCGGCTTCGCCTCCAGGTGCGACAACCCGTTCCAGGCCAGGTTCACCAGGTGCGCCGCCACCGTCTCCTTGCGCGGCTTCCGCACCTCCAACCACCAGCGGCCGGTCAGCGCCACCATGCCGACCAGCGCCTGTGAGTACAGCTCGGCGAGCTTCGGGTCGTACCCGCGGCTCTTGTACTCGGCGCCCAGGATGTGCTCGACCTGGTGCGCCACGTCGTTCATGACGCTGCTGAAAGTGGCCGTGCCGGACAGTAGCGGCGACTCGCGGACCAGCACCCGGAAGCCACTGGTCTCCTCCTCGATGTAGGTCAGCAGGGCCAGCGCAGCCTGTTCCAGCAGCTCCCGCGGATGCCCGGCGGTCAACGCCGTGGTGATCCGGTCCAACAAGGCCCGGACCTCCCGGTCCACCACCACCGCGTAGAGCCCTTCCTTGCCACCGAAGTGCTCGTACACCACCGGCTTGGAGACCTTGGCGCGGGCCGCCACCTCCTCGATGGAGGTGGCGTCGAAGCCGCGCTCGGCGAAGAGTTGCCGGCCGGTCGCGATCAACTGCTCCCGGCGTTGGGCCGCCGACATGCGGACCCGGGAAGGGGCCTTGGCTTTCGGTGCCGCCGGCGGCGTCGCCCGTCGGCCGCCGACAGTTGCCGCCGCCTCGTCGCTGACCTCAGGCATGTCGCCGCCTCGCTGGCGCTCGGTGACGCCCTGCCGTGGAATGGTTCCTCCGCTGTGCCCGTTCACGTGGTCGCCTCACTGTCGGGCGGTCCGACCACCCTGACGCGCCGTTCGACCGTACCCGGATCGGGCCCGCAGCCCCGTCCGCCGAGCCGCCTGGTCCCCCCGCATGGCTCGGTCATCCGGCCATCCTGCCAGGCGGCATCCCGGTGCACCGCCCGGTTTCAGCGGGGTGCGACAGGCTTCACGAGTTTGGCGGCGAGGCGCTCCGGCTTTGGCCAGCGCACCTGCGTCGCCGCGCCGGTCTTCTCGAACAACCAGATCACCCGGGCGGAGATGTCCACCTGACCGCGCAGCACGCCGTGCCGGGCGCTGGTCGGGTCGGCGTGGTGCAGGTTGTGCCAGCTCTCGCCGAACGACAGGATCGCCAGCGGCCAGAAGTTCGACGCGCGGTCGCCCTGGCGCATCGCGAACGGACGCTCACCGTAGACGTGGCACACCGAGTTGATCGCCCAGGTGACGTGGTGCAGAAGGCCGATCCGGACCAGCCCCGCCCAGAAGAACGCGGTCAGCGCGCCCTGCCAGGACCAGGTCACCAGGCCGCCGATCAGCGCCGGGCCGAGCAGCGAGATGGCCACCAACGCGGGGAAGAGTCGGTCGACCCGGCTGATGTCCCGGTCGGCGATGAGGTCCGGTGCGAAACGCCCGCGGTTGGACAACTCCCGGCGGAACAGCCAGCCCACGTGTGCGTGGAACAGGCCCCGGGTCAACGCCCAGAAGCTGGTGCCGAAGCGCCACGGCGAGTGCGGGTCGCCCTCCAGGTCGGAGAACGCGTGGTGGCGCCGGTGGTCGGCGACCCACTGAATGATCTCGCCCTGCACCGCCAGCGAACCCGCGACCGCCAGAGTCACCCGCAGCCACCGCTTGGCCTTGAACGAGCCGTGTGTGAAGTAGCGGTGGAAGCCGACGGTGATGCCGAGCCCGGAGACGACGTACCAGACCAGGCCGATGATCACGTCGGTCCAGCCCAGCCAGCCGCCCCACGCCACCGGCACGGCGACCAGCAGGGCGACGAAGGGGATCACCACGAAGGCCCAGAGGGCGGCCAGGATGCCGGGGGACTGGCTGCCGTCGGTGAGTGGTTTGGGGCCGGGGCCGGCGGTGTTGGAATCGAGCAGAGCAGTCGACATGGGACCTCGCAGGGGGATGGTTTGGATCACGAAGCTACGCCTACGTCACCGTAACTTACGGCACCGTAGATCGCACGGGGAGGTTTCGAATGATCTTCGTGTAGCTGCTCGAACTCCCAGGTCAGCAGGCTCGGTGGCGGGCGTCTGACCGGCCCCGGAAACGAGGGATCGAGGTCCCGGCCGCTCACCCCGAGAGGTCGACGGCGTCGATCTCTCACGGTACGGCGGGATGAGCGATGGCGCCCGGCGGCCGGGGCGCTAAGGTGTAGCGGCGGGATGTCCACCCATCCCTCAAGCGACATGCTCAGCGTCGCTGATCGGCCGTGGTGTAATTGGCAACACCCGGGTCTTTGGTACCCGTATTTCAGGTTCGAACCCTGGCGGCCGAGCTGCCCACCTGCGCCCGTTTTGGGGTCCGGTGGGGGTAAGAGGGGAACGTGCCGGGCCTCGCGGCTAGCATGGCCGCGAGAGTGTCCGCCGTCCCGACGGGAGCCACGTCGTGCCCCAGCCCCACCTTCGTACCGTCGTCGTACTCGCCGCCGGTGAGGGCAAGCGGATGAAGTCGACACTGCCCAAGGTGCTGCACCCCCTGCTCGGTCGCACGCTCCTCGGTCACGTGCTGAGCGCCGCCGCCCCGTTGGGCGCAGAGCGCACCGTCGTCGTGGTGGGGCACGGCGCCGACCAGGTGCGGGCGCACCTGTCCGAGGTCGCCCCGGACGCCACTCCGGTGCTCCAGGCCCAGCAACTCGGCACCGGGCATGCCGTACGGATCGCGCTGGAGGCCGTACCGGATGGCGCCGGCACCGTCGTGGTGATCAACGGTGACGTGCCCCTGCTGCGACCCGAGACGGTGGGCGCGCTGGTGACCGCGCACGAGGAGGCCGCCGCGGCGGCCACCGTGCTGGCCGCCGAGGTGCCCGACCCGACCGGCCTCGGGCGGATCGTGCGGGACGCCGACGGCCGCCTGGAGCAGATCGTCGAGGAACGCGACGCCGACACGACGCAGCGCGCGATCCGGGAGATCAACGCCGGCATCTACGCGTTCGACGCGGTGCGGCTGCGCGAGGCGCTGGGCAAGCTCTCCACCGACAACGACCAGGGCGAGGAGTACCTGACCGACGTCTTCGGTCTGCTCCGTTCCGCCGGTGAGCCGGTGGCGGTGCACGTCGCCGTGGACCACGTCGAGACGTTGGGCTGCAACGACCGGGTGGAGCTGGCCACGCTGCGTCGACTGCTGCGCGACCGGATCAACGAGGCGTGGATGCGCACCGGGGTGAGCCTGCTCGACCCCGTCACCACCTGGATCGACGTGACGGTGGCGCTGGACCGGGACGCGGTGGTCGACCAGAACACCCAGTTGCGCGGCGGCACTGTGGTCGGCGCGGGCGCGCTGATCGGACCGGACGTCACCCTGATCGACACGATCGTCGGCCCCGCCGCGTCGGTGATCCGCAGCCACGCCGTCGGCGCCGAGGTGGGCGCGGGCGCGACCGTCGGGCCGTACGCGTACCTGCGGCCGGCCGCCCAGTTGGCGGAGAAGGCGAAAGTCGGCACGTTCGTCGAGGTGAAGAACTCGCAGATCGGCGCCGGCGCGAAGGTGCCGCACCTGACGTACGTCGGCGACGCGACGATCGGCGAGCAGACCAACATCGGCGCCGCGTCGGTCTTCGTGAACTACGACGGGGTCAACAAGCACCGCACGGTGATCGGCAGCCACGCGCGGACCGGTGCGGACAACATGTTCGTGGCACCGGTCGAGGTGGGCGACGGGGCGTACACGGCGGCTGGTTCGGTGATCGTCGACGACGTTCCGGCCGGGGCGATGGGCGTTGCCCGGGCGCGCCAGCGCAACATCGAGGGCTGGGTGGTCATGCGGCGCGCCGGCACTGCCGCGGCGGAGGCGGCGCAGCGGGCCGGCGACGCGAAGGGTGCGTCCGGTACGACCGGTGCCGCAAGCCACAGTGAGGCAATCCACGGGGCGACCGAGACGGTGGGCGGCGCATCCGGCGCGGGAGATACTGCAACCGAATAGTCCCTGACCCACCACCACCGGGTCAGGTACCGCCGACATAACGGGAGCAGACGGGCCCATGGGCAGCATCGTCGCCGAAAACCGCAAAAGCCTGATGCTCTTTTCCGGACGTGGCTTTCCGGAGTTGGCCAAGGAGATCGGCGAGGTGCTCGGCGTCGCGCCGACGCCGGCCGACGCGTACGAGTTCGCCAACGGCGAGCTCTTCGTACGGTTCAAGGACTCGGTACGTGGTTCGGACGCCTTCGTGGTGCAGTCCGTCACGCACGGGGTGAACACCTGGGTCATGGAGACCCTGATCATGGTGGACGCGCTGAAGCGGGGGTCGGCCAAGCGGATCACCGTGGTGCTGCCGTTCTACCCGTACGCCCGCCAGGACAAGAAGCACCGTGGTCGGGAGCCGATCTCGGCCCGCCTGGTGGCGGACCTGCTGAAGACCGCCGGCGCGAACCGCATCCTCACCGTCGACCTGCACACCGCGCAGATCCAGGGCTTCTTCGACGGCCCGGTGGACCACCTCTTCGCGATGGACATCCTGGCCGAGTACGTCGAGCACAAGTACGCCGGCCGGCCGATGACCGTGGTGGCACCGGATTCGGGCCGGGTGCGGGTGGCCGAGCGGTGGACCGACCGGCTGGGCGGCTGCCCGCTGGCGTTCATCCACAAGACCCGTGACCCGATGAAGCCGAACCAGGTCGTGGCGAACCGGGTGGTCGGTGAGGTGGAGGGCCGGGTCTGCCTGATCGTCGACGACATGATCGACACCGGGGGCACCATCGCCAAGGCCGCGGACATCCTCAAGGAGTCGGGCGCGGCGGAGATCGTGGTCGCGTCCACCCACGCGCTGCTGTCCGACCCGGCCACCGAGCGGCTGAAGAACAGCTCGATCAGCGAGATCGTGGTGACGAACACGCTGCCGCTCCCGCCGGAGAAGCAGCTGGACAAGCTCACCGTGCTGTCGATCGCGCCGCTGTTGGCGCGGGCGATCCGGGAGGTCTTCGACGACGGCTCGGTGACCACCCTCTTCGGTGGCCTGAGCTGAGGCTGAGCCCCGTTTCCGCCACTCGACAGGCTGGCGGGGGCGGGGCTGGCAAACTGGTGGCAACGGGGCCGGCACGCTGGTGGGACCACCACCGACGCGCCGGTCTTGAGCCGTGATCGGGGACTGCCGGAAACCCTGGAAACAGCTCGGGTAGACTGGTGCGGTTGCCACGGCGAGGGTGCCCGGCGGGCCGCTGAAAAGCGCCGCACGGAGGCACCGTCATCGACGCGGTGCTCCGGGCAGTCGTTCATGACGCATGAGCCCCAGCGAGCCCCTCGCCCCAGCACCGTTAGACGACAAGCCGCCGCAGCGAAAAGCATCAGGAGTTTCCCCGTGTCCGAGGTAAAGATCAGCGCCGAGCCCCGTACCGAGTTCGGCAAGGGTGGTGCCCGCCGTACCCGCCGGGCCGGCAAGGTGCCCGCCGTGCTGTACGGCCACGGCGAGAAGCCCAAGCACATCGCGCTGCCGTCGCGGGAGTTCGCCGCCGCGATCCGCAAGGGCGGTGCCAACCAGCTTTTCGCGATCGACATCGCCGACGGCACCCAGGTGCTGGCGCTGCCGAAGGCGATCCAGCGTGACCCGATCCGCGACACCTTCGAGCACGTCGACCTGATCCTGGTCCGCCGGGGCGAGAAGGTCACCGTCGAGGTCCCGGTCCAGCTGACCGGCGAGGCTGCCCGGGACACCCTGATCGTGCACGACCACGACACCCTCTCGGTGACCGCGGACGCCACCAAGGTTCCGGACCACCTCGAGGCGTCGATCGAGGGCCTGGAGGCGGGCACCCTGGTGACCGCCGGCGATGTCGAGCTGCCGACCGGCGTCGAGCTGGCCGTCGACTCGGAGCTGACCGTCGCGTCGGTGACCGCCGCCCCGACCGCCGAGCAGCTCGAGGCGACGCTGCCGGAGGTCGAGGCTGCCACCGACGAGGCCGAGGCCGAGGTCGGCGAGACCACCGAGGGCTCCGAGGGCGCGGACGCCGCCCCGGCCGAGGGCGCCGAGACGACCGAGGCGCGCACCGAGGCCTGATCGGTTCGTACTGTGCGACAGGCGTCCCCGGATGATCGGGGGCGCCTGTCGGCATATCGGGAGTCGCTGCGTTGGGCGTCGGAAGGGACGGGTCGTGACGGACGAGGCGGGGCCGTGGCTGGTGGTCGGCCTGGGAAACCCGGGTCGGGAGTACGCCGGCAACCGGCACAACGTCGGGTTCATGGTGGCCGAGCTGCTGGCCGGGCGGGTGGGTGCGCGTTTCGGCCGGCACAAGCGGGCGGTGGCCGAGGTGGCCGAGGCGCGGCTGGGGTTCGGTGGGCCGAAGCTGGTGCTGGTCAAGCCACTGACGTACATGAACCTCTCCGGCGGGCCGGTCGCGGCGTTGGCACAGTTCTACAAGGTGCCGACCGCGCAGGTGATCGCGGTGCATGACGAGTTGGACATCGGCTTCGGCCAGGTGCGGGTCAAGTTCGGCGGCGGCGAGGGCGGGCACAACGGCCTGCGCTCGATGTCGAAGTCGTTGGGGACCAAGGACTACGCCCGGGTGCGGTTCGGCGTTGGCCGACCGCCGGGGCGGCAGGATCCGGCGGATTATGTGCTGTCGGATTTTGGCGCCGCCGAGCGCAAGGAGCTGGATTTCCTGGTGGACCGGGCCGCCGACATGGTGGAGTCGGTGATCACCAAGGGCGTGGAGCCGACCCAGAACCTCTACCACGGCGGCTGAGCCGGGCGGGGCGTACCCGAATCGGAAACGGCGGGCCGGTAGTCTGCGCCTTTCGGCGTGCCGCGACCGGCGACGCGAGTCGCGGCGGATCGGCCCGTGCGGGCAGCGCGGCGAGGCGACGGGAGCGGACAGATGAGCAGTCCTCCGATGATCGATGGCGCGTTCGCCCGATGGTTGGCGTCCCGAGCCGGGCAGGCGCTGCTCGACCTGCGCACAGAGATGGGTTTCGCCGACGCCGGCGCGCTGAAGTCGGCCGGGGACAAGGTGTCGCACGACCTGATCCGCACGGAGTTGGCGAAGTGGCGCCCTGGTGACGCGGTGCTCTCCGAGGAGGACGAGGGGTCGCGGTTGGCCTGGGCCGCGGAGGTGAACACCGGAGCGGTGTCGCGGCTGAACGCGGACCGGGTGTGGATCGTCGACCCGTTGGACGGCACCCGCGAGTTCTCCGAGGAGGGCCGCTCGGACTGGGCGGTGCACGTCGCGCTCTGGGCGCGCAACGCGCCGAGCCCGCACGGGCTGGTCGCCGGGGCGGTGGGTTTGCCGGCGCAGCACCGGGTGCTGGGCACCGACTACCCGCCGGCGTACCCGCCGATGACCGTGGAGGCGGCGACGGCCGGCGAGCGGAAGATCCGCCTGGCCGCGAGCCGGAGCCGGCCGCCGGTCTTCCTGACCGATCTGGCCGAGGACGTCGGGGCGCACCTGGTGCCGATGGGCTCGGCCGGAGCGAAAATCGCCGCGGTGGTCACCGGCGAGGTGGACGCGTACATCCACGCAGGTGGGCAGTACGAGTGGGACTCGGCGGCCCCGATCGCTGTGGCGACGGCCACCGGACTGCACGCTTCCCGGATCGACGGTTCTGCGCTGAAATACAACGAGGCGGATCCGCGGCTGCCCGACCTCCTGGTCTGCCGCAAGGATCTCGCCACCCGGTTGCTTGCAGCGCTGCAGAAACATTCCGGGTAGCCTGAGCGAACTTTCTTGACATGCCCGACCGGAAAGGTCTGGAAATCGGATGAGCGAGCGAATCGAGCCGGTGTCATGACCACCCCCGCGGCGTACCAGGTCTCCCACCTGGACGCCTTGGAAGCGGAGAGCATCTTCGTGATGCGCGAGGTGGTCGCCGAGATGGAACGCCCGGTGATGCTCTTCTCCGGTGGCAAGGACTCGATCGTCATGCTGCGGCTCGCGCAGAAGGCGTTCGCCCCGGCCAACGTCCCCTTCCCGGTCATGCACGTCGACACCGGGCACAACTTCCCCGAGGTCCTGGAATACCGCGACCAACGGGTCGCCGAGCTGGGGTTGCAACTCGTGGTGGCGAGCGTGCCGGAGGCCCTGGCCAGCGGCATGGTCCGGGAGTCCGGTGACGGCATGCGCAACCGGATCCAGACACCGGTGCTGCTGGACGCGGTGGAGAAGCACCGCTTCGACGCGCTGTTCGGTGGCGCCCGCCGGGACGAGGAGAAGGCGCGGGCGAAGGAGCGGGTGTTCAGCTTCCGCGACGAGTTCGGTCAGTGGGACCCGAAGAACCAGCGGCCGGAGCTGTGGTCGCTGTACAACGGCCGGCACCACCCGGGTGAGTCGATCCGGGTCTTCCCGCTGTCCAACTGGACCGAGCTGGACGTCTGGCACTACATCGCCCGGGAGCGCATCCCGCTGCCGTCGATCTACTACGCGCACGAGCGCGAGGTGATCGAGCGGGACGGCATGTTCTACGCCGTCAACGAGTTCTTCCGCCCCCGCGCGGGTGAGGAGCGGTTCAAGGCGCAGGTGCGCTACCGCACCGTCGGCGACGCCTCCTGCACCGCCGCGGTCCGTTCCGACGCGGACACGGTGGAGAAGGTCATCGAGGAGGTGGCGGCCACCCGGATCACCGAGCGCGGCGCCACCCGTGGTGACGACCGGGTCAGTGAGGCCGCCATGGAGGACCGCAAGCGGGAGGGCTACTTCTGATGAGCACCGAGATGGTGGCCCCGGCCCCCGAGGCGCGGGCGATGGACCTGCTGCGGTTCGCCACCGCCGGCAGTGTGGACGACGGGAAGTCGACCCTGATCGGCCGGCTGCTCTACGACACCAAGTCGCTCTTCACCGACCAGTTGGCCGCCGTGGAGGCGGTCAGCGCGGCCCGCGGTGACGAATACACCAACCTGGCCCTGCTCACCGACGGTCTGCGTGCCGAGCGGGAGCAGGGCATCACCATCGACGTGGCGTACCGGTACTTCGCCACCCCCCGGCGCAAGTTCATCATCGCCGACACGCCAGGCCACATCCAGTACACCCGCAACATGGTCACCGGGGCATCGACCGCCGACCTGGCGTTGATCCTGGTCGACGCGCGCAAGGGCCTCGTCGAGCAGTCCCGCCGGCACGCGTTCCTCTGCTCCCTGCTGCGGGTGCCGCACCTGGTCCTCTGTGTCAACAAGATGGACCTGGTCGACTGGTCGCAGGAGGTCTACGAGCGGATCGCCGACGAGTTCACCGCGTTCGCGGCGAAGCTCGACGTACCGGACCTGACAGTGGTGCCGGTCTCCGCTTTGCGCGGCGACAACATCGTCACCCGGTCGGACAACATGCCCTGGTACGAGGGCCCGTCGCTGCTGCACCACCTGGAGCGGGTGCACATCGCCAGCGACCGCAACCTGGTCGACGTCCGGTTCCCGGTCCAGTACGTGATCCGTCCGCAGTCCACCACTGTCACCGACTACCGCGGCTACGCCGGCCAGGTCGCCTCCGGCGTGCTGAAGCCGGGTGACGAGGTGATGGTGCTGCCCTCCGGCTTCACCAGCCGGATCGCCGCCGTGGAGACCGCCGACGGGCCGGTTCCGGAGGCGTTCCCGCCGATGTCGGTGACGGTACGACTGGCCGACGAGATCGACATCTCCCGCGGTGACCTGATCTGCCGGCCGAACAACGCGCCGGCGGTGGCCCAGGACATCGAGGCGATGGTCTGCTGGATGGACGAGACTGCTCCGCTACGGGTCGGCGGCCGGTACGCGATCAAGCACACCACCCGGTCGGCTCGGGCCATCGTGCGCGGGCTGCACTACCGGCTGGACATCAACTCGCTGCACCGCGACGAGTCCGCCGACGAACTGCGGCTCAACGAGATCGGCCGGGTGCGACTGCGCACCACTGTGCCGCTGCTGGCCGACGAGTACCGCCGTAATCGCACCACCGGCGGCTTCGTCATCATCGACGAGGCGACCAACCGAACGGTAGGCGCCGCCATGATCGTCGAAGCTAGCTAGCCCCAACCCATCGGCTCGCCCGCCGTCCCCCGACCGCCCGCCGTCCCCGGCCCTGCCTGCGGCGGGTGATCAAGAGGTTTGCGTCAGGATTCGGGGGCGAATTGACGCAAACCTCTTGATCACCGGCTGGAGCGGAGGTGGGCGGTCGGGGGTGGGGTCAGGGCAGGCGGGTGGCGCCGGGGGAGGGGAGGACCGTCACGGTGCCGGGGGCGGTGAAACCGCGTTGCGCGTACGCGTCGGTCACGGCGGCGGCTACCGCGTCGGCACGGTCGGCCTCGATCAGCGCGAGCACGCAGCCGCCGAAGCCGCCGCCGGTCATCCGGGCGCCCAGCGCGCCGGCCGCCAACGCTGCCTCGACCGCGGTGTCGATCTCCGGCACGGTGATCTCGAAGTCGTCCCGCATCGAGACGTGGGAGGCGGTCAGCAGCGGGCCGATGTCGCGGACCCGGGCGGCGCGGAGCAGCGCCACCGTGTCCAGTACTCGTTGGTCCTCGGTCACCACGTGCCGGACCCGTCGCCGGGTCTCCTCGTCGTCGAGCCGCGCCAATGCGGCGTCGAGCTGGTCGACGTCCACGTCGCGCAGCGCGGTGACACCGAGCGAACTGGCCCCGGCCTCGCAGGAGCGCCGGCGGGCCGCGTACTCCCCGTCGGCGTGGCGGTGCGGTGCCCGGCTGTCGATGACCAGCACAGCCAGCCCGTCGGCGTCCAGGTCGAACGGGATGTGCTCGACCGACTCGTCGCGGCAGTCGAGGAAGAGGGCGTGCCCAGCGCGGCAACGGATGGCCGCGGACTGGTCCATGATGCCGGTCGGTGCGCCCACGTAGACGTTCTCCGCCCGTTGCGCCAGCCGGGGTTGCAGTTCCGGGGCGAGCTCCAATTCGCCGAGGTCGAGCAGGGCAGCCAGCACGGCCGACTCCAGCGCGGCCGAGGAGGAGAGCCCGGCGCCCAGCGGCACGTCGGATGCGATCGCCAGCCGGGCACCCGGCACCGGGTGACCGGCCTCGCGCAGCGCCCAGACCACACCCGCTACGTACGCGCCCCAGCCGGTGACCCGACCCGGTTCGGCGACGTCGTCCGCGCCGAAGGTGATCGCCTCTCCGGAGAGCTCGGACCAGGCCGTCCAGTGCTCCCCGTCCTGCCGGTCGGCCGCGACGACGGTACGCATCGGCAGCGCGAACGGCAGCACGAAGCCTTCGTTGTAGTCGGTGTGCTCACCGATCAGGTTGACCCGCCCAGGTGCCGCCCAGCGGCCGGAAGCCTCGGCACCGAACTGCGCGGAGAAGCCGGCCGCAGCCCGCTCGGCGACGTCACTGCTCGGGTGGCTCATGACTGCCCCAGGATGTGCGTGCGGTAGAACGCCCAGGCATCCCCAACCATGTCGTGCAGGGTCGGCTTCTGCGGCACCCAGCCCAGCTCGTCGCGGGCCAGTGCGGACGATGCCACCAACTCGGCCGGGTCGCCCTCGCGGCGCGGCGCGACCTCGACGGGCAGTTGGTGCCCGGTGACCTCGCGGACCACGTCGACGACCTGCCGGTTGGTGAAGCCGTTGCCGTTGCCCAGGTTGTAGACCCGGTGCTGGCCCCCGGTGGCCGCGCCCAGCGCCAGCAGATGCGCGCGGGCCAGGTCGGCGACGTGGATGTAGTCGCGGACGCAGGTGCCGTCCACTGTGGGGTAGTCGTCACCGAAGAGCTGGAGCTTCTCCCGCCGGCCGGCGGCGACATCCAGCGCGATCGGGATCAGGTGCGTCTCCGGGTCGTGCCGCTCGCCGAGCGTGATGTCGCCGTCGAGGTGCGCGCCGGCCACGTTGAAGTAGCGCAGCGACACGGCGGCCAGCCCGTGCGCGATCGCCTCGGAGGTGAGTGCCATGTCGACGGCGAGTTTGGTGGCGCCGTACGTGTTGGTGGGTGCCTTGACCGCGTTTTCGGTGATGGGCAGCTCGGTGGGGTTGCCGTAGACGGCGGCGGTGGAGGAGAAGACCATCCGGGGTACCCCGGCGGCCCGGACCGCGTCGATCAGGGCGAGCGTGCCGATGGTGTTGTTGTGCCAGTACAGCTCCGGCTTGACCATCGACTCGCCGGCGGCGATCAGGGCGGCGAAGTGCAACACCCCGTCGAACCCGGCGTCCGCGGTGATGACCTGGGCGGCGTCGTGGATGGACGCCTCCACGTGGGTGGCGTCCGGGGCGAGGGCCTCGCGGTGGCCGGTGCGCAGGTCGTCCAGGATGACCACCTGGTGACCCGCGTCGAGCAGCATCCGGGTCACCACGCTCCCGATGAAGCCGGCGCCCCCGGTGACGAGCAGTTTCACGTCGTTGCCTCCTGCCTGGCCCGCCCGGGACGTGGCCCTTCGGTGATCACACTAGGGCGGTGGCCGGCGCTCTCGCCGTCGCCACCGTCAACCCCATTCCATCATAATCTCTCATGATTAAACAGAGCCGAACATCTGCCCGCCGCTCCGCGTGATCCCGGGTGCGTTGGGCCCACGGTGTCTACCATCTCTGTCATGCGGGAAGCGGCCCGTACCGGGCTCCGGCGACACGCGCGGGCACACCCCCGCCGCGACCCTGGCCCGCTCGCCCGGGCCGTCGCCCGGGTGCTGGTGCGCGCCGCGGATGGCGCCACCCGGCTCGTCACCGATCTGCTCGGGACCGGTCCGACGGCCGGCCGGGAGCACATCTCCGAGGCCGATCTGCGGGACCTGGTCGCGGCGAACACGGTGCTCGACCCGGACGAGCGTCGGATCATCGACGAGGTCCTGGTGGCCGGTGCCAGTCTGATCCGCGAGGTGATGATGCCGCGCACCGAGGTGGTCTTCCTCCCGGCGCGGCTGACCCTCGTCGAAGCCGCCCGACTGGTCCGCGCCGAAACGCACACCCGTTACCCGGTCACCGACGGCACGCACGACGACGTGGTCGGCTTCGTGCACCTCCGTGACGTACTGCTGCGCCCGGACGCCGACCCGTGCGTCACCGTCGGCGAGTTGGCCCGGGAGGTGAAGCGGCTCCCGGGCAGCAAACGGGTGCTCGCCGCGCTGACCGAGATGCGCCGGGAGGGCCAGCACCTCGCGGTGGTGGTCGACGAGTACGGCGGCACGGCTGGAATCGTCACCCTGGAGGACCTCATCGAGGAGTTGATCGGCGAGATCCACGACGAGTACGACGCCACCCCGGACCCGGTGTACGCAGGCCTGCCCGCCGTGGTGGACGGCCGCCTCAACCTCGCTGACTTCGCCGAGCGGACCGGGGTGGCACTACCCGCCGGACCTTACGAGACGGTGGGCGGGTTCGTCATGGCCGCGCTGGGCCGGCTCCCGGTGACCGGCGACGAGGTGCCGGTGCCGGGTGAGCCCGCCGAGGTCGGCGCGCCCGATCCGCCCGAGCTGCCTTCCGGCTGGCTGCTGCGGGTGCTCACGTTGGACGGCCGCCGGGTGGCCCGAATCGCCGTCTCCGCCGTCCGCACCGAGCAGCGCCGAGAGCAGGGCACCGAGCCGGACCGCGAGCAGAGCACCGGGCGGCGCCGCGAGCACGACTCCGCGTCGGCCTCGGCGGGCGGCGGCCCCGAGCCTGCCCGGGAGGCGATGGCGGGGCAGCACCGCCGGGTCGCCGTCGGGCCGACGCGCCGGGTCGGCGCGGGCGAAGCACGCGAGGTCAGCACCCCGGCACCGGCGGGCCGGAGCCGACCCGCCGGCCCGTCATGACGGACCGGGTTGCTTGCTGACAGAATTATCGCCATGTCCGACGTTCCCGCCCGGCCCCGCGTCTTCTCCGGCATCCAGCCGACAGCCGACTCGTTCCACCTCGGCAACTATCTCGGCGCGGTGCGGCACTGGGTGGCGCTACAGGACACCCACGACGCGTTCTACTGCGTGGTGGACCTGCACGCCATCACCGCGGGGCACGATCCGGCGCTGCTGCGCCAGCGGACCCGGGTGGCCGCGGCCCAGCTCTTCGCCGTCGGGCTCGACCCGGAACGCAGCACCCTGTTCGTCCAGTCGCAGGTGCCCGAGCACCCGCAGCTGGCCTGGGTGCTCGGCTGCATCACCGGCTTCGGCGAGGCCAGCCGGATGACCCAGTTCAAGGACAAGTCGCAGAAGCAGGGTAACGAGCGGGCCAGCGTCGGGCTGTTCACCTATCCGGTCCTCCAGGCCGCCGACATCCTGCTCTACCAGGCCAACGCGGTCCCGGTCGGCGAGGACCAGCGCCAGCACCTGGAGCTCTCCCGGGATCTGGCCCAGCGCTTCAACTCGCTGTTCGGCGCGACCTTCACGGTGCCCGCGCCGCACATCGTCAAGGACACTGCCAAGATCACCGACCTGCAGGACCCGACCGCGAAGATGTCGAAGTCGTCGTCCTCGCCGGCCGGCATCATCGACCTGCTCGACGATCCGGCCCGGTCCGCGAAGAAGATCCGTTCGGCGGTGACCGACACCGGTCGGGAGATCGTCTTCGACGCCGAGACCAAGCCGGGTGTGTCCAACCTGTTGACCATCTACTCGGCGCTGAGCGGCCGCAGCATCGACGAGCTGGTGGCCGCGTACGCGGGCCGTGGCTACGGCGATCTGAAGAAGGAGCTGGCCGAGGTGGTGACGGACTTCGTCCGGCCGATCCAGGAACGCACCCGCGGTTACCTCGACGATCCGGCGCAGTTGGACAAGCTGCTCGCGGCCGGCGCGGAGAAGGCCCGTGCCGTGGCCGCGACGACCCTGCGGTCCGCGTACGAGCGGGTCGGATTCTTCCCGCCCGTGCGCGGCGAGTAGCTCCGCGGTACAGGTGGACGGCTCGGTGGTCGGAGGGGCGGCGCGAAGCGTGGATCGCAGTGGCGGGATGCCGCCGACCGGCGACACCATCCAGATCGGCATCGCGGTGGACATCCCCGAGCCGTGGGGTGCCCTGCTCACCCGGCGGCGGGTCGAGGCCGGTGATCCGCTGGCGGTGCCCGCGCACGTGACCTTGCTCGGGCCCACCGAGATCCGGACGGCCAACCTGCCGGCGGTCGAGCGGCACCTGGCCGCCGTCGCCGCCGCGCACCTGCCGTTCACGCTGCACCTGCGGGGCACCGGCACGTTCCGTCCGGTCACCCAGGTGGTGTTCGTCGCGGTGGCCGCCGGGATCAGTGAGTGCGAGCTGCTGGCCGCGGCCATCGCCGCGGCGCCGGGCCTGCACCGCGAGCTTCGGTTCCCGTACCATCCGCACGTCACAGTGGCTCAGGACGTGGCACCGGAGGCCCTGGACAAGGTGTACGAGGATCTGGCCGACTTCTCCGCGATGTTCGAGGTCGACGGGTTCACCCTCTTCTCGCACAGCGGGCAGGCCAGGTGGCAGCCGCGTCGGGACTTCTGCCTCGGCAACCGAAGCGCCAGCAACCGAGGCGCCAGCACCTGAAGCACCGGCGACGCGCCGGCCGGCGAGCATCGGGAGCCGGTTGCCACTACAGCGGTGGGAGATCGGCGAGGATGATCGCGTGAACGTGATCGGCCGGATCGAGGCGGGCATCGACCGCTGGGTGAGCGCCGCGCGCCACCGGTCGGGGCTCTTCGATCATGTGTGGCGGGCCGGGGTGCTGTACGGCGAGGTGCTGGCCGGCCGATTGGCCGCCGCCATCGCCTACTACGGCTTCTTCGCCGTGTTCGCCCTCGCCCTGGTCGCGTTCTCCGTCTTCGGGGCGATCCTGGAGGACAACGACGAGGTCAGCGCGGCGGCGGCCGACTTCCTCAAGGAGAATCTGCCGTTCCTGGACGCCGAGCAGATCGCCAACTCCAGCGGCACGGTCGGGGTGGTCGGCCTGGTCATCCTGGTCTTCACCGGGATCGGTTGGGTCGAGGCCATCAGGTCCTCGCAGCGGTTGATGTACCAGCTCAACCAGCAGCCGGGCAATCTGGTGGTGCGGCGGCTCGTCGACCTGGGCGTGATGATCGGCGTCTTCGTGCTGCTCGGCGTCTCGGTCGCGGCGGTGGACGCGTTGGAGTCGCTGCTGCGTTTCCTGCTGCGCAGCACCGGGTCGGTGGGTCTGACCACCATCAGCGCGGTGCTCAGCGTGCTGGTCAACACCGTGCTCGCCACCGCGTTGCTGCTGGCCGTGCCCCGGCTGCGGATGAGCCGGTCCCGGCTGCGCCCGGTGGTGGTGCTGGTGGCGGTCGGCATCACGCTACTGAACACCGTCGGGCGGTACTACGTGGTGCGGACCGAGCGGAACCCGGCGTACACCGTGGTGGCCGGCGCCGTCGGTCTGCTGCTCTACCTCTACCTGCTCAACCAGTTGGTGCTGTTCGGCGCGGCGCTCCTGGCGACCAGCACCAACGGCCGAGTGGTGGACCTGGCGGAGACCCCCGCCGCACCGAAGGATGTCGACGAGGGCATCGACCCCGGTACGCCGGGCGGTGCGGGCTGATGACGGAAGGCGCCCAGGTGCTGATCTCGGTCGACCAGGACTCGTCGGTACCCCCGTACGAGCAGGTGCGCGTACAGCTTGCCGAGCTGATCGGCGACGGCCGGTTGCCGGTGGGCAGCCGACTGCCCACCGTGCGGCAGCTCGCCGCCGACCTGCGGTTGGCCGCGAACACTGTCGCCCGTGCCTACCGGGAGCTGGAGGCGGCCGGGCTGCTGGAGACCCGGGGTCGCAACGGCACCTTCGTGGCACCTGGGCGGGACGACGCCGTCGACCGGTTGCAGCGGGCGGCGGCCGGCTACGCGGAGGAGGCGGCCCGGCTCGGCGTACCGCCGGCCACCGCGCTCGCCTTGGTCCGCGCCGCCCTGGACGCGGTCCGCCCCGGCTGACCGGCCGCCGATCGAGCGCCGGACGGGCGATAACTGAGCAGAACGGCGTCGGCGCTCGCGTTCGCGGACCATGATGAGCCGGTGGGCGCACTCATGACACTGGACCTGCCGGCGGACTCACCGCTCCTCGGCCTGCCATGGATCATCACTTTCGGTCCGCTCGGTGATCTCGACGAGTGGGAGCCGGTGGTCTGCGGGCCGTACGAGCGACCGCACGCGTTGGCCCTGGCCGAGGCGGTGGTGGCCGAGGAGCAGTTGATGGCCGTGGTGGAGCCGTTGCTGCCGGCACTGTCCGCCGACGAGATCCGGAGCGAGATCGCCGCCGCGCAGGTCGCCGCCGAGGACGAGGCCCGTCAGGTGGAGGGGGCCGACCTGTACGGGGACTTCGAGGACGTGATCGACGAGGAGTTGGACGCGGCGGCCGACGAGGCCGGCCACGGTGAGCCGGCCGAACCGCCGGACGAGGCCGAGGTACGCGCCGGCTTCACCCGGATCGCGGCGTTGCTCACCGCCAAGTGAGACGTCAGCGGGTCGGCGCGCGGTCCAGCACGCAGAACTCGTTGCCCTCGGGATCGGCGAGCACTGTGAACTGCTCGGCCCCGGTCTGCCCGACGTCGACCTGCCGCGCACCGAGGCTCAGCAGCCGCCGTACCTCGGCCTGTGGGTCCGCGTCGGCGACCAGGTCGAGGTGCAGCCGGTTCTTGCCCCGCTTGGCGGTGCCCGAGCCCTGTAACCACACGGTGGGCGCGGCGGCGGACGGCTGCCCCGGCGGCCAGAGCTTGGCGCTGCCGTCGTCGCCCTGCTCGACCTCGTAGCCGAGTGCCGCCGACCAGAACGAGACCATCAGGTCCAGGTCCTCGACGTCGAGCGTGCACTGGGCGATCCGTACCACCATGGGGTCACCTCCGTAGCGATGGTGCCCGATGCGGTACCCACGACGCCTGGGTCCAACCATCGGCGTATACGGACACCGGCGCCACACGGAGCGGACTCCGCGCGGCGCCGGTGGCACCTCACCCCCCACCACAAGGGGCTGGTAGCCCAGTCGCCCGTCGGCGCGGGGCACGACGAACGACCAGGTCGAGAACGAGTTACCCGTTCAGCGCTGTTCCAACCAGACTGCCGCGTCAATTGGCAGCAGCTGGCCGGAGCCCTGTTCGGTGAGCTCGTCGCTGGCGACGAGCGGCTGACCGTACCCGTCGATCAGGACCGGCGCGCCGCTGAAGTTGACCACGCAGGTCAGCACGGTCGAGCCTGCGGAGCGGGAGAAGGCCAGCACGCCCGGCTCGCTCTCCCGCCAGGTGACCCCGTCGGCGTCGAGGGCGAGCGCGGGATGAACGTGGCGGATCCGCAGCGCGGTGCGGTACAGCTCCAGGGTCGAGCCGGGTACGCCGGTCTGCGCCGTGACGGACAGCGCCTGCCAGAGCGCCGGGGCGGGTAGCCAGCTCAGCTCACTGCCGGCCGGCCCGAAACCGTACGGGGCCAGCTCGCCGCTCCACGGGATGGGCACCCGGCAGCCGTCGCGGCTCTCGCCGGTGCGCAGGAACGCCGGATCCTGACGCAGCTCGTCGGGGAGGTCGAGAACCTCCGGCAGGCCCAGTTCCTCGCCCTGGTAGAGGTAGGCGCAGCCGGGCAGGGCGAGCATCAGCAGGCTGGCGGCCCGGGCTCGGCGCAGCCCTTCGACGCCGTCGCCGTACCGGGTGACGTGCCGCTGCTTGTCGTGGTTGGACAGCACCCAGGTGGTCGGCGCTCCGACGACTGTCGCCTCGGCCAGCGCGGTGTCGATCACCTTGCGGAACGAGTCGGCCGACCAGGTGGCGTCGAGGAAGTCGAAGCTGAACGCCTGGTGCAACTCGTCCGGGCCGATGTAGCGGGCCAGGCGCTGTGGCGTCTCGGCCCACGCCTCGGCGACCGCCATCCGACCGCCCGGGTAGCTGTCCAGGATGGGCCGCCAGGCCTGGTAGATCTCGTGCACCTCGTCCTGGTCGAAGTACGGCAGCCGGCCCTTGCCGAGCAGTTCGACCTGGCGCTGGCCGGTGGTCATCGAGCTGAAGCCGACGTCCGGCAGCCCTTCCGCCTTGATCATGCCGTGCGCCACGTCGACGCGGAATCCGTCGACGCCCCGGTCCAGCCAGAACCGCAGCACATCCTCGAACTCGGCGCGGACCTCCGGGTGACGCCAGTTCAGGTCCGGCTGCGACGGGTCGAACAGGTGCAGATACCACTGACCGTCAGCGATCCGGGTCCAGGCGGGGCCGCCGAAGATGCTCTCCCAGTCGTTCGGGGGCAACTCGCCGTGCGCGCCCCGACCGTCGGCGAAGAGGTAGCGGGCCCGCTCCGGTGAGCCGGGGCCGGCGGCGAGCGCCGCGGTGAACCAGTGGTGCGCGCTGGAGGTGTGGTTGGGCACCAGGTCGACGATGATCCGCAGGCCGTGGGCGTGCGCGTCGGTGATCATCGCGTCGAAGTCGGCGAGGGTGCCGAACATCGGGTCGACGTCCCGGTAGTCGGCCACGTCGTACCCGCCGTCGATCATCGGCGAGGTGTAGAAGGGGGTCAGCCAGAGCGCGTCCACCCCGAGGTCGCGCAGGTACGGCAGGCGCTGCCGGATGCCCTGGAGGTCGCCGGTGCCGTCGCCGTCGCTGTCGGCGAAGCTGCGGACGTACACCTGATAGACGACCGCGGAGCGCCACCAGTCGTCGTCGGTGGCATGTGGCGGGGTGGTGGTGCTGATCATTCGAGCAATATGCCGGCCCGCCGCTGCAAGAGTCAAGCAGATCTTGCGTAAGACAGGCGTGCGGAACTCGGCGCGACAGCGGTGGAGCCCCGCACCACCAGCTCCGGGCGGAACAGGTACTCCGAGTGCGGGGCGCCGTGCCCGTTGATCTCGTCCACCAGGGCGCGGACGGCGGCCACCGCCATCGCGGTGACCGGCTGCCGCATGGTGGTCAGCGGCGGGTCGGTGAAGGCCATCAGTGGGGAGTCGTCGTAGCCGACCACGGAGAGGCCGTCGGGGACGTCGAGGCCGCGTTGGCGGGCGGCCCGGATGGCGCCGAGCGCCATCAGGTCGGAGCCGCAGACCACGCCGGTGACGCCGCGGTCCAACAGGCGGCCGGCCGCCGCCTCGCCACCCTCCACTCCGAACAGTGAGAGCTCGGCCAGCGGACCCAGGTCGGCCTCGGCGACGCCGGCCAGCCGGGTCATCGCGGAGCGCCAGGCAGCCACCTTGCGCTGCACCGGGACGAACCGGTCCGGGCCGGTGATCAGGCCGATCCGCCGGTGCCCGAGCGCGACCAGGTGGGCGACGGCCAGTTCGGCCGCCTCCCGGTCGTCGCAGGAGACGAAGGGCGCGCCGATGCCGGGCACGTACCCGTTGATCATCACGACCGGCAACGGCCGGGCGAGCAGCGCCCGGTAGCGGTCGTGGTTGGCGGCCGTGTCGGCGTGCAGACCGGAGACGAAGACGATCCCGGAGACCTGCCGGTCCAGCAGCATCTCCACGTACTCGTCCTCGGTCACGCCGCCGGCGGTCTGGGTGCAGAGCACCGGGGTGAAACCGCTCTGTGCCAGTGTGGACTCGATGACCTGCGCGAAGGCGGGGAAGATCGGGTTGTCCAGCTCCGGCACCACCAGGCCGACCAGACCGGCGCTGCGCTTGCGCAGCCGGGCTGGGCGCTCGTACCCGAGCACGTCGAGGGCGGTGAGGACGGCCTGCCGGGTCTCGGGGGCCACGCCGGGGCGGTCGTTGAGCACCCGCGACACCGTGGCCTCGCTGACTTCGGCCTGCTGGGCGATGTCGGACAGTCGAGCGCGCATGGCGGCACTTTAGCCCACCGGCAAGTTCTTGCGGGGTGCTCTGCAAGCCCTTCCATTACTTGCAACGTCTTGCTAACGTCCCCGCAACATGCGAGAGCAGCGGCGCAGCATCAATGCGCCGGTTGGCAAGAACTTCCAGAGGTTCCCACTGGTGAGCCGCCCTTCCCCCGGCGGACCCGCCATGACGACAGGAGTACCGATGCGCATCCGTACCGCGGGTGTGGTCGCCCTCTTCGCCCTGGCGCTCGCCGCCTCAGGCTGCGGTGGCGACAGCGACGAGCCGGCCGCGAAGGACACCCCCAAGGCCGCCGGCGGCAAACTGGTGATCTGGGCGGACGACAAGCGGACCGCCGCCCTCAAGCCGTTCGTCGAGAAGTTCGGCCAGGAGAACGGCGTCACCGTCGAGGTCCAGGCCGTCCCGAACGAGGACCTCCAGAACAACTTCGTGACCGTGTCGAGCCAGGGCGGCGGCCCGGACGTGGTGATCGGCGCGCACGACTGGATCGGCAACCTGGTCCAGAACGGTGCCATCGACCCGGTGCAGCTGTCCGACGAGCAGAAGGGCGCCTTCAACGAGACCGCTGTCAAGGCCGTCACCTTCAACGGTCAGCTCTACGGCGTGCCCTATGCCCAGGAGAACCTGGCGCTGATCCGCAACACCGAACTGGCCCCCGAGGCACCGAAGACGATCGAGGACCTGGTCGCCACCGGCAAGCAGCTCAAGGCGCAGAAGAAGGTCACCGAGACGCTCTGCCTCCAGGTCGGCCAGAAGGGCGACGCGTACCACATCTACCCGCTGTACACCTCGGCCGGCGGTTACCTCTTCGGCACCACCGCGAACGGCGACTACGACCCGAAGGACCTGGGCGTGGGCAAGCCGGAGTCGATCGCCGCGTTCAAGAAGATCGCCGCGCTCGGCGAGAAGGGCGAGGGCGTGCTGAAGCGTTCGATCGCCGACACCAACTCGACCGCCACCTTCACCGGCAGGAAGTGCGCCTTCCTGGTTTCCGGGCCGTGGGCCACCGCCGACGTGAAGAAGGCCGGCATCAAGTACGACGTCTCCGCCGTTCCCGGCTTCGCCGGCGGCAAGGCGGCCGCGCCGTTCGTGGGCGTCCAGTCCTTCTACGTGGCGGCCAAGGGCAAGAACAAGGCTCTCGCCCAGGAGTTCGTCGCCAACTACGTCACCACGCCGGACCTGGCCGTGGCGCTCTACCAGGCCGACCCGCGCCCGCCGGCGCTGACCGCCGCGCTGGACCAGGTCAAGAGCAGCGACCCGGACCTGGCCAAGTTCATCGAGGCCGGCAAGGACGGCCAGGTGCTCCCGGCCATCCCGGCCATGGCCGCGATCTGGGACCCGTTCGGCAAGGCCGAGGCCGCCGTCATCGGCGGCGCCGACCCCACCAGCACGGTTACCGCGGCCGGCAGGACGATCGCCGGTTCGATCAAGTAATGAGCACACCGCTGTCCGGCCCGGAGTCTGCCCAGCAGGCCCCGGGCCGGGGGCCCGTCCGCACCGGGTCCCCACGCACCTCCCGTACCGCGCGGAACCACGCGCCGATCACCGCGGCCGGCCTCGCCGCGAAGGTGATCCTGCTCGGCCTGGTGGCCGGGATCGCGATCTGGGCGGCCTTCCCGCTCGTGGCGGCCGAGAAGTGGGTCGGGCTGGCGGTGCTGGTGCTTACCACCGCCGCACTGTTCTATCTGTACCTGGGCCGCCGGCACGTCCCGGCGAAGTACCTCGTCCCCGGCACGCTCTTCCTGATCGCCTTCCAGGTCGTGCCGGTGCTCTACACCGCGAGCACGGCCTTCACCAACTTCGGCGACGGCCACCGCGGCAGCAAGGACGACGCGATCGTCGCGATCCAGAGCTCCTCGGTCAAGCAGGTCCCGGGGTCCACCCAGTACCCGTTGTCGGTCGCCACCAAGGGCGACCCGGCCACCGGCGCCCTGGTCTTCCTGATCACCAAGCCAGGAACCGACACGGTCTCCGTCGGCGACGCCGGGGGCCTGCGCCCGCTCGATCCCGGCGCGGCCACCGTCGGCCCCGGCGGGAAGGTCACCGCGGCCGACGGCTACACCGTGCTGAACTTCGGCCAGGCCAGCGCCCGCAGCAAGGACATCACGGACCTGGTGGTGCCGACCGCCGGAGGCGCGCTGCGCTCGTCCGGCCTGTCCCGGGCGTACGAGGGCAAGGCCGTCCGGGCGTACGACGCCGGCTGCGACTGCGTCAAGGACAGCGACAGCGGCAAGACCTGGACCGCGGACGGCGAGGTCGGCGCGTTCGTCGCCGCCGACGGCGAGCGGCTGGCCCAGGGTTGGAAGGTGAACGTCGGGCTGTCGAACTTCACCCGGGTGCTCACCGACGAGCGGATCTCCGGGCCGTTCCTCGGCACGCTGGTCTGGAACTTCGCCTTCGCCATCGGCTCCACCGGCGGCACGTTCATCCTCGGCATGTTGATAGCCCTGGCGCTGCACTCGCCCCGGATGCGGGGCACCAACCTCTACCGGATGTTGCTGATCCTGCCGTACGCCATGCCGTCCTTCGCGATGCTGCTGGTCTGGCGGGACATGTTCAACACCGACTTCGGGCTGATCAACAATCTGTTCGGGCTCGGCGTCGACTGGTTCGGGCAGGACTGGTCGGCCCGCGCCGCAGTGATCCTGGTGCAGCTCTGGCTCGGCTACCCGTACATGTTCCTGGTGGCCACCGGCGCGCTACAGGCCATCCCACGGGAGTTGACAGAGGCCACCTCGGTCGACGGGGCGTCGCGCTGGCAGTCGTTCCGGGCGGTCACCCTGCCGCTGCTGCTGGTAGCGCTCTCGCCGCTGCTGATCTCGTCGTTCGCGTTCAACTTCAACAACTTCAACGCGATCTACCTGACCACCGAGGGCGCGCCGTTCCCGGCGGACAACCCCAGCAACGGCGCCACCGATCTGCTGATCACCTACACCTACCGGCTGGCGTTCGGCGGGCAGGCCGCACAGTTCGGCTTCGCCGCGGCCATCTCGCTGTTCATCTTCGCCATCGTCGCTGTGGTGTCGACGGTCAGCTTCCGGCGGACCCGCCGACAGGAGGAGGTGTACGCATGACCATGCTCACCGGCGCCGCCGTCACGGGCGGCGCGAACGGCCCGGCGGCGGTCAACCGCAACGCGGGGAAGCGTAGGAAGCGATGGTTCGCCGAGGTCGGCTGGCGTCACCTGGTCGGCCTGCTCGGCGTGCTGTTCAGTCTCTTTCCGCTCGTGTTCGTCGTCTCGGCGGCGCTCAATCCGCTCGGCACCCTGTCGTCCACCGAGTTGGTGCCGACCGGCGGGGTGTCGTTGGAGAACTTCGGGAATCTGTTCGCGCGCACCGAGTTCGCTGACTGGTTCCTGAACTCGCTGCTCATCGCCGGCGGGGCCGCGTTCGCCTCGGTCTTCCTCTCCGCCCTCGCGGCGTACGCCTTCTCCCGGATGCGGTTCCAGGGCCGACGGGTGGGGTTGCTGTCACTGTTGTTGATCCAGATGTTCCCGCAGTTCCTGGCGATCGTTGCGATCTTCCTGATCTTCGGCACGATCACCGACCTGTGGCCGGCGATCGGCTTCAACACCCCGTGGGGTCTGTTGCTGCTCTACCTGGGTGGCGCGCTGGGCGTGAACACCTGGCTGATGAAGGGCTTCTTCGACACCCTGCCCCGGGAGCTGGACGAGTCGGCCACAGTGGACGGCGCCTCACACGCCCAGGTCTTCTTCCGGATCATGCTGCCGTTGGTGGCGCCGATCCTCGCGGTGACCGGGCTGCTCGCCTTCATCAACACCATCAACGAGTTCCTGATGGCGAGCGTCTTCCTCACCGACACGGACGCCAAGACCCTCGCGGTCGGAATGCGGGGCATGTTGCAGGGCGGCGAGCGGAACACCAACTTCGGGATCTTCGCGGCCGGCACCCTGCTGACCGCGATCCCGACGGTGCTGGTCTTCCAGTTCCTCCAGCGGTACATCGTCTCCGGCCTCACCTCCGGCGCCGTGAAGGGATAGGTCGTCGAGCGTGGTCGGGCGGCCTGGACGCGCCGACCGGCCCACCCCACTACTACAAAGTGTCGTTGATGGGGGAGGATGGGCGGCGTGGAAGCACTCCGACTCATCCTTCTCTACGTCCATCTGATCGGGTTCGCCCTGCTGCTCGGTGGCTCGATCGCCCAGTACGCCAGCGGTCGGCTGCGGATCAACCCGGCCATGCTGTGGGGCGCGGTGATCCAGTTGCTGACCGGGCTCGGCCTCTCCGCACCGCTGCGCGACGGCGACGAGCCGGCACCGGCAAAACTTGTGACGAAGTTGGTGATCGCGCTGCTGATCTTCGTCATGGTCTTCTTCTCCCGGAAGCGGGACGTGGTCAACCGCGGTCATTTCCTCGCGATCGTCGGCCTGACCCTGGTCAACGCGGCGGTCGCGGTCTTTTGGAGGTAACGTCCGAGGAGGGAAACGCCTCCAGAAAACGGACGTTGCGGACGCCGTGGCGCTCGGTTACCAGCACGAAGAGTGACTTGCCCCACGCAAGGGTTACACCCGGGTAACAGGCGCTCAACAGTCGTGCACGATTGTCGGCCGGTGGGTGGACGCGGGCGTACGCTCCCGTCCGTAACGTGGGACAGCCGGCGGCACACCCGCAGGTCGGCTGATGGGCTGCCACCGCACAAGGCGCGGTGTGCAATGGGAAGGAGACGTCTTGCGCTCGGTGCGTGGGATGCGGATCGCCTCGATCTTCGCGGTGGGTGGGCTCGCGCTCACCGCCGCCGCTTGTGGCGAGGCGCCCAAGGATGACAACAACGCCGGCAGTGGCGCCAAGAAGTTCAGCGCCTGCATGGTGACCGACGTCGGCGGCATCGACGACAAGTCGTTCAACGCTTCGGCCTGGAAGGGCCTGCAGGAGGCCAAGGCCGCCAACGACAACATCGACATCAAGTACGTCGCGTCGAAGGCCGAGGCCGACTACGAGCCGAACCTGACGCAGTTCGTCAACCAGAAGTGCGACTTCATCCTGGCGGTCGGTGGCCTGATGGGCGACGCCACCTCGAAGATCGCGAAGGCGAACCCGAACCAGCAGTTCGGCATCGTCGACGCGAACCCGGGTGACGCCAACGTCTACCCGATGCAGTTCGACACCGCCCAGGCCGCGTTCCAGGCCGGCTACCTGGCCGCCGGGATGAGCAAGAGCGGCAAGGTCGGCACCTACGGTGCCGTGCCGATCCCGCCGGTGACCATCTTCATGGACGGCTTCGTCGACGGTGTGAAGTACTTCAACACCACCAAGGGCAAGAACGTCCAGGCCCTGGGCTGGAACAAGGAGACCCAGAAGGGCTCCTTCTCCAACGCCTTCGACAAGCAGGACGAGGGCAAGAAGGTCTCCGACGCGCTGGTCGCCCAGGGCGCGGACATCATCATGCCGGTCGCCGGCGGCTCCGGCCTCGGCACCACCGCCGCGGCCAAGGCGTCGGGTGGCAAGTACAGCACCATCTGGGTGGACGTCGACGGCTGCGAGAGCACCCCGGACTGCTCCGCGATCCTCACCACCGTGGTCAAGAACATCCCGGAGGCCGTCAAGGAGGCCGTGGTCAAGGCCGCCGGTGGCGAGAAGCTGGAGGCCAAGCCGGGCTTCGTCGGCACCCTGGCCAACACCGGTGTCTCGATCGCCCCGTACCACGACTTCGACAGCAAGGTTCCGGCCGAGCTGAAGGCCGAGGTCGACAAGATCAAGGCGGACATCGCCGCTGGCACCATCACCGTCACCTCGAAGGCCCAGCCGACCAAGTGACAACCGGCCGGCCGCTCCGGTGAGATCATCGGGGGGCCGGCGGGGGACAGGTACGACCCGATCGGCCGCTCCGGCTCTGCGGATACCCCGCGGGGTCGGAGCGGCCGATCGCGCACCACGGCGGCCGGTCCGGTCCGGCCGGTACGACGCAGCTAGGCTGCACCATCGCTCGCACTCCAGGAGGTTGCGCTGAGACTCGAACTGCGCGGCATCACCAAGCGGTTCGGTGATCTGGTCGCCAACGATCACATCGACCTGACGGTGGAGCCTGGAGAGATTCACGCCCTCCTCGGCGAGAACGGCGCGGGCAAGTCGACCCTGATGAACGTGCTCTACGGGCTCTACCAGCCCGACGAGGGCGAGATCCTGGTCGACGGCGAGCCGCTGAAGCTGAAGGGCCCGTCCGACGCGATCGGCGCCGGGATCGGCATGGTGCACCAGCACTTCATGCTGGTGCCGGTCTTCACCGTCGCCGAAAACATCATGCTCGGCGCCGAGCAGGTCCGGGGCGGCATCGCCGGCTTCCTGGACCGGCGGCGGGCCCGGCGCGAGGTCACCGAGGTGTCCGAGCGCTACAACCTGCGGGTCGACCCGGACGCGGTGATCGAGGACCTGCCGGTCGGCATCCAGCAACGCGTCGAGATCGTCAAGGCGCTCACCCGCGACGTCGACCTGCTCATCCTGGACGAGCCGACCGCGGTGCTCACCCCCCAGGAGACCGAGGAGTTGCTGACGGTCATGCGGTCGCTCAAGGCGGCCGGCAAGTCGATCGTCTTCATCACCCACAAGCTCGGCGAGGTCAAGGCCATCGCCGACCGGATCACCGTGATCCGACGCGGAAAGACCGTCGGCACCGCCTTGCCGGAGGCCAGCCGGGATGAGCTGGCCGCGTTGATGGTCGGGCGCAACGTCCGGCTCACCGTGGACAAGACCCCGGCCACGCCGGGCGAGCCGGTGCTGGAGGTGGCCGGGCTGGTCGTCGACGACGACCGGCAGATCCGCGCGGTCGACGGCGTCGACCTGACCGTGCGCGCGGGCGAGGTGCTCGGCGTGGCCGGGGTGCAGGGCAACGGTCAGACCGAGCTGATCGAGGCGATCATGGGCCTGCGTCCAGCGCTCGCCGGCACGATCAGCCTGGCCGGCGACCGGATCAACGGCTGGAAGCCCAAGAAGGTGCTCCGGGCGGGCGTCGGTTACGTGCCCGAGGACCGCAGCGTGGACGGCCTGATCAAGGAGTTCAGCGTCGCGGAGAACCTGGTGCTGGACATCTACGACCGGCCGCCGTTCGGTGCCGGGCTCGCGCTGAAGCCGGACGCGATCGCGGCCTCCGCGAAGGAGCGGATCGAGCAGTTCGACGTTCGGACCTCATCGGCCGACGCGGCGGTGGGCACCCTCTCCGGCGGCAATCAGCAGAAGGTGATCGTGGCCCGGGAGTTGTCCCGACCGCTGAAGCTCTTCATCGCCGCCCAGCCGACCCGTGGCGTCGACGTCGGGTCGATCGAGTTCATCCACAGCCAGGTCATCCGCGAACGAGACATCGGCACCGCCGTTCTGGTGGTCTCCAGCGAACTCGACGAGGTGATCGCGTTGGCCGACCGGATCGCGGTGATGTACCGCGGCCGGATCATCGGCATCGTCGGCCCGGACACCCCGCGTGAGGAGATCGGTCTGCTGATGGCCGGCATCAGCCCGGACGCGGCCCACGACGCCATCGCAGCACCCGCCGCCGACAAGCCCGGAGCGACGACCGCCGCCGACAGTCCCGGCGTGGCAGATGGGAGCCCGGCGAGCGACGCAGGCTCCGCGAGCGAGGACGAGGCATGACCAACCCCAACCCGCAGTCGGGCTCCCCGGACAAGGAGCCGGCGAGCGAGGCGCAGGCCGCGCAGAACGCGCTCGGCAACACCGAACGCGCCGAGGTGGCGACCGAGCCGGACCGCTCGGTGGCGAAGCCGGGCCCGGAGCCGGAGCCGAAGCCGAGCCTGGGCCGGTTGTTCCTGGACAACCTCTGGGCGGCCAACACCTTCACTGTGACCCTGCTGTCGTTGGTGCTGGCGATCGTGGTCGGCGCGGTGCTGATGATCATCTCTGATCCCGACGTGCTCTCCACCTACTCGTACATCACCTCCCGCCCGTCCGACGCGATCAACTCCAGCTGGACGCTCGTCAGCGAGGCGTACGCGAACCTGTTCAAGGGCTCGATCTTCGACCCCGAGGCGTTCTCCGGCTGGTTGAACGGCGCCAACGGCTGGCAGGCGGTGCTCGCGCCGATCTCGGAGACGCTGACCTACGCGGCGCCGCTGGTCTTCACCGGCCTGTCGGTGGCACTGGCCTTCCGGGGCGGCCTGTTCAACATCGGCGCCCAGGGCCAGGCCACCATCGGCGTGATCATGGCGGCGCTGGCCGGCTTCCTGCTGCCGCTGCCGCCCGGCCTGCACCTGCTGGTGGCGGTGCTGGCCGGCGCGCTCGGCGGAGCGATCTGGGGTTTCATCCCCGGCATCCTCAAGGCCCGTGCCGGAGCACACGAGGTGATCAACACGATCATGCTCAACTACGTCGCCACGTACTTCCTCACCTGGTTGATCGTGCAGAACGGCGTGCAGGACCCGAACCGTACCGACGCGATCAGCAGGGCGGTGGACAGCTCCGCCCAGCTGCCCCGACTGCTCGGCGACAATCTGCGGGTGCACGCCGGCATCCTGCTCGCCGTGCTGGCCACCTGGGCGGTCGCCTGGCTGCTCAACCGCTCGACGCTCGGCTTCGAGCTGCGCGCGGTCGGCGCCAACCCGGACGCCGCCCGGACCGCCGGCATCAGCGTCACCCGGACGTACATCCTGATCATGGTCTTCGCCGGAATCCTGGCCGGCCTCGGCGGCTCGAACATGGTGCTCGGCTCCACCGCCAGCGCGTTGACCCCGCTGGTGGTCGCGCAGATCGGCTTCGACGGCATCCTGGTGGCGCTGCTCGGGCGGGTGAAGCCCTGGGGGGTGCTGCTGGCCGCGCTGTTGTTCGGTGCGCTGCAGGCCGGTGGTAACCGGATGCAGTCGTACTCCGGGATCTCGCTGGAGCTGGTGACCGTGCTCCAGGCGCTGATCGTCATCTTCATCGCCGCACCGGCCCTGGTGAAGGCGATCTTCCAGCTCCGGGCCGCACGCGCCGCCCGGTTGCAGACGAGCCTGGCGAAGGGCTGGTAACTCATGTCCACCATGGCTGTCCCCGACATCGCGGTCGCCCCGGTCGACGAGGGCTTCTGGACCCGCAGCCGGAAGGTCGGTCTCACGCTGCTGGCGCTCGGCCTGCTGTCGGCGGTGCTCTTCGGTGCGCTCGCCACCGACCAGCAGGCCCGGTTCACGCTCAGCGACGACGCGGCCGGTGCCGCGTTGGAGATCAACGGCACGATCGGGGCGATCCTGTTCGGGATCATCACGATCGCCGCCGGCGCGGCGCTGCTCGCCGGGGTGCCGAAGCGGTGGTTCCTTCCCGTGCTCGGCGTCGGGCTGGTCGCCTTCGTGCTGTCGTTCCTCTGCTGGCAGGTCTCCGCCGCGCCGACCGGGCAGAACTTCATGCCGCTGGTCAACGTCATCCGGGGCACGTTCATCCTGGCCCTGCCGCTGATCTTCGGCGCGCTCGCCGGAGTGCTCTGTGAGCGGTCCGGCGTGGTCAACGTGGCCATCGAGGGCCAGCTGCTGATGGGCGCGTTCAGCGGGGCCCTGTTCGGCAGCATCTCCGGCAGCGTGTGGGTGGGCCTGGTCGCCGCCGCCATCGGCGGCGCGTTCATCTCGCTGCTGCTGGCCGTCTTCGCCATCCGCTACCTGGTCGACCAGGTCGTCATGGGCATCGTGCTGAACCTGCTGGCCGTCGGCGTCACCGGCTTCCTCTACGAGCGGCTGATGCAGACCGACGCCGCGAAGTACAACAGTGCGCCCCGCTTCAGCAACTGGGAGATCCCGCTGCTGAAGGACATCCCGGTACTCGGGCCGGCGTTGTTCCGCGGCAACATCTTCCTCTACCTCGGGCTGCTCCTGGTCCTGGTGATCCACATCGGGCTGTTCCGCACCCGCTGGGGGCTGCGGACCCGCTCGGTCGGCGAGCACCCGATCGCCGCAGACACGCTCGGCGTCAAGGTGTTGCGGGTCCGCTACCGCAACGTGCTGCTGGCCGGCGTGGTCGCCGGCATCGGCGGGGCGTCCTACACGCTGGCGCTCTACTCGTTCACCAAGAACATGATCGGCGGTAAGGGCTTCATCGCCCTGGCCGCGCTGATCTTCGGCCGGTGGAACCCGACCGGCGCGCTGCTCGCCGCGCTCTTCTTCGGCTTCGCCGACCAGCTCGCCACCTACCTGGGGGCGATCAACAGCGTCATCCCCAGCCAGTTCCTGGCCATGCTGCCGTACCTGGCGACCATCCTGGCGGTCGCCGGGCTGGTCGGCCGGGTCCGGGCACCGGCCGCCGACGGCAAGCCGTACATCAAGGGCTGACCGCCATCACCACAGACCGCTGCGGGCAGGGCCGGGGACCCGGCCCTGCCCGCTTCTGACCTGGGCTACTTCGGCAGAATGATGACATGACCGACATTGACTGGGCGCAGTTGCGCGCCGCCGCCACCGAAGCGATGCGGCACGCGTACGCGCCGTACTCGACGTTCCCGGTCGGCGCGGCCGCGCTGGTCGACGACGGCCGTGTGGTGGTCGGCTGCAACGTGGAGAACGCCGCGTACGGGGTGACGCTCTGCGCCGAGTGCGGGGTCGTGTCCAGCCTGCACGCCACCGGTGGCGGCCGGCTCGTCGCGCTCTCCTGCGTCGACGCGACCGGCGAGCCGTTGATGCCGTGTGGCCGCTGCCGGCAGCTGCTCTGGGAGCACGGCGGGCCGGAGTGCCTGATCGAGAGCAAGACCCGGCCACTGCGGATGGCCGAGCTGCTGCCGCACGCCTTCGGCGTGGAGGACCTGGAGGCCGTCACCGGGGAGACACCGGTGCCGGTGGTCCCGGAGCGGCTCGCCGCCTGGCGCGGGCGCGGCACCGTCTTCGTGCACCCGGACATGTCCGCCGGTCAGCAGGTCTGGACGGCGTACTGGGAGCGGTCGGCCGGAGACGACGCCGGCGCCGAGACCGGGGTGCTGGAGGAGGCGCCGAGCTGGGACGACCCGGCCGAGGCGATCACCTGGGGCCTGGCCCGGACGCCCCGGGTGGTCGTGGTGGACGCCACCGGCACCATCTTCTGGGCCGGCGAGGGTGAGCCGCCTGCGGAGATCCCGGTGCGCTGGTCTTGATTGTGGTTGCTGTCTGGGGACGGGGCCGACCGTGCCCGGCTCCGGGCGGTCAGGCTTGATCCCTCCGCCGGGCACGGTCGGCCCCGTCCCCGTCGTGGTAACCGGCCGTGGGTCGGGATCTGCACTTCGACTAGGAAGATCTTCTGATGAGTTTTGCTGCTGTTGACGTTATTCGGGTGAAGCGGGACGGGGGGGTTCTGTCGGACGCGCAGATCGACTGGGTGGTCGACGCGTACACCCGGGGGGTCGTCGCCGACGAGCAGATGTCCGCGCTGGCCATGGCGATCCTGCTCAACGGCATGACCGGCCCGGAGATCGCCCGGTGGACCGCCGCGATGATCGCCAGCGGTGAGCGGTTGGACCTGTCGGCGGTACGCCGGCCGACTGTCGACAAGCACTCCACCGGCGGCGTCGGCGACAAGATCACTTTGCCGCTCACCCCGCTGGTGGCGGCGTGTGGCGCGGCCGTGCCGCAGCTGAGCGGCCGGGGCCTCGGGCACACCGGCGGCACGCTGGACAAGTTGGAGTCCATCCCGGGTTGGCGGGCCACTGTGAGCAACGAAGAGTTCATCGCTCAGCTGGACGAGGTCGGTGCGGTGATCTGTGCGGCCGGTGCCGGGCTCGCCCCCGCCGACCGCAAGCTGTACGCGTTGCGCGACGTGACCGGCACCGTGGAGGCGATCCCGCTGATCGCCAGCTCGATCATGAGTAAGAAGATCGCCGAGGGCACCGGGGCGCTGGTCCTCGACGTCAAGGTCGGCTCGGGCGCCTTCATGAAGTCCGTCGACCAGGCCCGCGAGTTGGCGCGCACCATGGTCGAGCTGGGCGGTGCGCACGGAGTGCGGACGGTCGCCCTGCTCACCGACATGTCCACCCCGCTCGGCCTGGCGATCGGCAACGCGGTCGAGGTGACCGAGTCGGTCGAGGTGCTGGCCGGTGGTGGACCGGCCGACGTGGTGGAGCTGACCCTCGCCCTGGCCCGGGAGATGCTCGACGCGGCCGGTCTGCCGGACGCCGATCCGGCGGCGGCGCTGCGCGACGGCCGGGCCATGGACTCCTGGCGGGCGATGATCCGGGCGCAGGGCGGCGACCCGGACGCGCCGATGCCGACGGCAGCCGAGGTGGAGGTGGTCCGCGCCGAGCGGGACGGGTACGTCGCGGCCGTCGACGCGTACGCCATGGGGGTTGCGGCGTGGCGGCTCGGCGCGGGTCGGGCGCGCAAGGAGGACCCGGTCAGCGTGCCGGCCGGTGTGGTGTTGCACAAGCGGCCGGGTGACGAGGTGCGGGCCGGTGACCCGCTCTACGAACTGCGTGCCGACGACGCGACGCGGATTCCGGCAGCGCTGACCGAGGCCGCCAACGCGGTGCGGATCGCGCCGACGGCTCCGGCGGCGACGTCGTTGGTCATCGAACGCATCGGCTGATCGATTCGACGTCGCCCTGGCGTGGTGCCGGTCACCTGGGAGCGCTATTGTCGCAGGCCAAGGGGGGACAACCGGCCTTGCGCCGGCGCGAGCAGACAGGAAGATCCGCCGTGACCGTTGCTGCCCCCGACCCACGTGAGGTGCGCGAGGCGAGCCTGGACGAGCTGTCCCGGCTCGGCCTGCCGTTGCCGCCGGCCCAGTTTCCCCTCGTCTGGGAGCCGGGTGACCAGATCGACCTGCGCCCGACCGCGGAGATCGAGGCGCGGATCGCGGTGCTGCACCTGATCCTGGCCCGCTGTTTCGGGATGCCCCCACAGGCGGCGATGAGCTGGCTGCTCGGCTCGCACCTGGTCGACATGGTCACCCCGCCGGAGTGGCAGTTCGTGATGGGCGGCAAGGGCGACCACCGGTCGTTCGTGCTGCACCACGACGCGCTCTTCGCGCTGGCCTGGGTGCTCGGGCTGAGCAAGCAGCTCGACCCGACGCTGGCCGTCGACGAACGGCTGATCGAGCGGCTGCCGCACATCGCCGAGGGGGAGACCTTCCCGCACTGGCGCTCCCGGATCCTCACCGCGCCGCAACACCCGGCCGACGCGGCCGCCCTGCTCGACCTGCACTACTGCCTGGACTGGGCGTACCTGGAGACCGAGCGCGGCGGCCGGCGGGCACCGGGCCTGGTCGACGCGAACGCGATCGGGCAGCGGCGGTGGGCGCTGGAGTGGGCGGTGATCCTGCGCGGGCCGTACCACGACGAGCCGCCCGGCTGGGAAGAGGTCGACCTCTCCACCTGAGGTCAGCGAGGTCGCAGGACGTCGAGCCGGACCGCCACGGTGACCCGGACCGGTTCGGGCAGCGCGGCCAGCCGGGTGGCGAGCGCGTCCGGGTCGGTGTGCCAGGCGCTGGGGCCCATCCCGACCACTGTGGCGACCTCCGGGCGGGTCAGCGCCAGTTTCGCCCGGTGCACGGCCGCGCTGACCGGCGTGAAGTGCCCGCCCAGGCTGGCGGTCACCCGGTCGGCCTTGTCCGGGTCGACCCGGAGCAGGTCGAGGGCGTCCACCAGTTCGGCGAGGTGATCGGCGGTGGGGGTGACCACCAGCAACGTTCCGGCCGGGTCGAGCACCCTGTGGAACTCCGGGCCGTTGCGCGGGGCGAAGACGTTCAGCAGCACGGCGGTCGAGGCGTCGGCGAGCGGCAGTCGCTGCCAGGTGTCGGCGAGCGCGGCGGCGGCCCGGGGATGCGCGCGGGCCGCGCGGCGCAGCGCCGGCTTGGACACGTCCAGGGCCAGGCCCACGGCGTCCGGCAGCGCCGCCAGCACCGCGCCGAGGTACCGGCCGGTCCCGGCGCCGGCATCCACCACCAGGGGGTACGCCCCGAAGTCGAGCGTCGGCATCGCCCGGAGCCGACCGGCGGCTTCCGCCGCGGCAGCTGCGAGGGCGGCCGAGATGACGTCGTAGTGCCCGGCGGCCTGGAAGTCCGCGCGGGCCGCGACCATTTCGGGGGTGTCGCCGACGTGCGGGGCCCGACCGGTGAGCAGGTTGACGTAGCCCTGCCGCGCGATGTCGAAGCTGTGCCGGCGTGGGCACCGCAGCGCCTTCGTGTCACTGGCCTGCTCCAGTGGCTCGGCGCAGACCGGGCAGCGCAGTCGGTGGAGGATGCGGGGGTCCACGTCAGACCTCCGAATCGTGCCGTGGCTGGGGCGCCCGCCCGCCGAGGTGGTCGACCACCCGGTGGGTGAGCGCGCTGAGCGCGTCGATCTCGGCCGGCGTGAGCAGGTCGATCAGGTGCCGGCGGACGGCGGCCACGTGGCCGGGGGCGGCGGACTCGATGGCCTGGCGCCCGGCGGGGGTGAGGACGACGACCGAGCCGCGGGCGTCGTCGGCGCACTCCTCGCGGGTGACCAGGCCACGCTGCTGCATTCGGGTCAGGTGGTGGGAGAGCCGGCTGCGCGACCAGAGCATGCGGTCTGCCAGCTCCCGCAGGCGCAGCCGCCCATGCGGTGTCTCGGAGAGGTCGGAGAGCACGTCGTAGTCGGCCTCGGAGAGGCCGGCGTCCTGGGTCAGCTCCCGGGCCAGCTCCAGGTCGAGCAGCCGACGCATGCGGCGGTAGCCGCGCCACGCGCGGTCCTCCCGTTCGTCCAGCCACCGGGTCGCGTCCATCCGGCAAGTCTAGCGGTTGGTTGACACGTCATCGATTCCGCACGTAAGTTCGATGACATGTCAACGAAATTCTCGCACCGCGGCCCCGTCGCGCTCCGCCGCCACCGGTTCGGCCGGCGGACCACAGCGCTCGCGGCGCTACGGGTGATGACGTGAGCGACCGCCTGTGGGAGCTGTTCGGTCAGCGCGGGCGCGGAGTGCTGGTCACCCTGCGCCGGGACGGGCGGCCCCAGCTGTCCAACCTCGACTACCTGGCCGAGCCGGGGCTGATCCGCTGCTCCACCACCGGGGGCCGGGCGAAGGTGCGCAACCTGCGCCGCGATCCCCGGGCCAGCTTCCACGTGACCACACCGGACGGCGGCGCGTACGCGGTGGCGGAGGGGGTCGTGGCGCTCAGCGAGCCGGCCGTGGCCAC
The DNA here is from genome assembly GCF_044455385.1 of Micromonospora sp. NPDC051227. Taxonomy (NCBI): domain Bacteria; kingdom Bacillati; phylum Actinomycetota; class Actinomycetes; order Micromonosporales; family Micromonosporaceae; genus Micromonospora; species Micromonospora sp. NPDC051227. Next base: position 539,165 of record NZ_JBITET010000002.1, on the reverse strand, counting down.
CACCGACGAGACGGTCGACGAGCTGGTCGAGGTCTACCGCCGGATTCGCGGCGATCACCCGGACTGGGCGGACTACCGCGCCGCCATGGTCGCCGACGGACGGCTCGTGATCCGCCTCGACGTGCACCGGGTGTACGGCTGGCGGCCGTAACGCCCGGCCGGTCACGTACCGGTCCGCCCAGGCCGCTGACTAGGGTCTGAGCATGGTCGCAACTATCCGGTACGAGGACATCGTCAAGGTCCCGAAGGCGCTGCTGCACGACCACCTCGACGGTGGGCTGAGGCCGGCGACGATCGTCGACCTGGCCGCCGAGGTGGGCCACGAACTGCCCATTACCGACCCGGAGGCGCTCGGACGCTGGTTTGCGGACGCGGCGGACTCCGGTTCCCTGGAGCGCTACCTCGAGACGTTCGCGCACACAGTGGCCGTCATGCAGACCGCGCCCGCGCTGCGTCGGGTGGCCCGCGAGTGCGCCCTGGACCTGGCCGCCGACGGCGTGGTCTACGCCGAGGTACGTTTCGCCCCGGAGCAGCACCTGGAACGGGACCTCAGCCTGGACGAGGTGGTCGAGGCGGTGCTGGCCGGGTTCGCCGAGGGCACCGCCCAGGCGGTCGAGGCGGGCCTGACCATCCGGGTGGGCACCCTGCTCACCGCGATGCGGCACGCCGCCCGTTCCCAGGAGATCGCCGAGTTGGCCGTGCGGCACCGGGATGCCGGGGTGGTCGGCTTCGACATCGCCGGCGCCGAGGCGGGCTTTCCACCCACCCGGCACCTGGACGCCTTCGAGTACCTCCAGCGGGAGAACTTCCACTTCACCATCCACGCCGGCGAGGCGTTCGGTCTGCCGTCGATCTGGCAGGCGATCCAGTGGTGCGGGGCGGACCGGCTCGGCCACGGGGTGCGGATCGTCGACGACATCGCCCCCGACGGCTCGCTCGGCCGGCTGGCCGCGTACGTCCGGGACAAGCGGATCCCCCTGGAGCTGTGCCCCTCGTCGAACGTGCAGACCGGTGCGGTGGGCTCGATCGCGGACCACCCGATCGGCCTGCTGCGGGACCTGCGTTTCCGGGTGACGGTCAATACCGACAACCGGTTGATGAGCGGCACCTCGATGTCGCGGGAGATGTCGCTGCTGGTGGAGACATTCGGCTATGGCTGGAAAGAGTTGCAGTGGTTCACCATCAATGCGATGAAGAGCGCCTTCATCCCGTTCGACGAGCGGCTGCGGATCATCGATGACGTGATCAAGCCGGCGTACGCGAAGTTGATGGCCTGAGCTCAGCCATGTGGGTGGCCGGCGAGCAGCCCGGCCACCCGGCGCAGCACCTCCCGGGCCCGGGCCGCCTCCGCGCCGAGGCCCATCTGCCGGCGCAGCACCGCCGGCTCGGCCCGCAGCAGCGCCACCCCGCGCCGAATCAGCACCCGAGGCGCCTTGCGCTGCTCGGACAGGTCGCGGGCGAGTCGGCGCAGGAAGGTGGCGCCGCGCGGGCGGCGCAGCGCATAGGCCCCGGCGAGCAGCCCGCGGCGACGGCACTCCTCGACGATCTCGGCGGCGAAGATCCCTTCGGCCACGAAAAGTGGCGATCCGGCGACATCAAATGTCCGGGTGGCCACCCGTCGATCGGCGCCGATCGCATAAACCGGCACATCGGCTCGGCCATCGCGGGCAAGTTGGGCAATGATTTCCACCGCACTGGGGGCGTCCCAGGAGTGCGGCGATTCCCAATCCACCTGGCCGTTTCGTCTCGGCAACGTAGGGTCATCGCCGTCTTTGTAGAAGTCGTCCAAGCACAGCACCGGCAAGCCGGTTTGCTGCGCTATGTACGACTTTCCGGACCCGGATGGGCCGGCCAGTAGGACAACTCGGTGCGGATGTTCCATTACCTTCAGTTACTCCGGCCAGACAGACTGCTATCAAATCGCATCAACATCTCATCACACCTTCGGTCTGGGACAACCTGGGCTTTCTTCTTGTCGACCGGCGTGATGGAATCTCGGGGGTCCGACCCGCCGGGTCGGTCGCTGGGCGTTGCCCGGGGCAACGCGTTCAAGCTGTAATCGCGAGGGCGGTGACGTGAGCAAACGGCCAAAGACGGCGGGCTCCTTCCTGTCGCGGCTGCGCCGGCCGGCCAGCCGGCTCCGGGACATGCCGATCTGGTCCAAGCTCGGTCTCATCATGATCGTGCCGACCATCGCCACGGTTGTGGTGGGCACCAGTGGTCTTATCGACCACGTGGAGACGCTCAACAATGCCAACCGAGCTGGCGACCTGGCGAATCTGTCGAGCTATTCAGGTGACCTGGTCGACAGCCTGCAGGACGAGCGGACCGCCGCCGTGCTGCTGCTGGGCGCCGACGGGACGCAGCCGACGGCCCAGTACCAGGAGGCCTACAACCGGGTGAACTCCCGGGTGGATCAGGATGCGATCCCCTACCGGCAGCAGCGGACCGAGATCGAGGACCTGCCGGGCAGCCTGGAGAGTCTGCTCGACAGCATCGACCAGAACCTGCAGGACCTGTCGGGCGTCCGCAGCCAGGTGTTCAACGGAAAGCTCGCGCTGACCGAGACCGTGCAGGCGTACGAGGGTCTGATCAGTGACCTGCTCGCCATCCGCGACTCGTCCACGCAGCTCGCCGGTGACAACCAACTCAGCGACCGGATGCGCGCCGCCGCGGCGGTCGCCCGGGAGAAGGAGTTCCTCGCCGTACGCCGGGTCGTGGTGCACCGCGCGCTGGGTGTCAAGGGCGGACAGCGCCTGACCCCGGCACTGCGCAGGGACTACGTCGCCAGTGACACCGGCCAGCAGCAGGCCCTGCAAAGCTTCAAGGCCGTCGCCACCCCGGACGACGCGAAGTTCCACGACCAGACGGTCGCGGGCGGCGACCGCCGGCAGGCACAGAACTACACAGGCTGGATCGACGGCAACACCACCGGCAACATGCGCGGTGCGCCGTTCGGCCCGGACCAGTGGGAAGCCGCCATGACGGCCAACGCCAAGCTGATCCGCACCGTCGAGCGGAAGCTCGACAGTGAAGTGGTCAACCAGGCCGACACCCTCCGCTCGGACGTGCAGCGCCAGGTCTTCCTGGAGACCGGCCTGCTGCTCAGCATGCTGCTGCTGGCGATTCTCTTCGCCTACCTGGTGGCCCGCTCCATGGCCCGCTCGCTCCGTGAGCTGCGGCAGGGCGCGCTCTCCGTGGCCCAGTACGGCCTGCCACAGGCGGTGGCCCGTCTGCGCGACCCGCAGGTCGTCGGGCAGCTCTCCCCGGTGCAGCTGGCCAACCAGATCGCCGAACCGCTGCCGGTGCGTAGCAAGGACGAATTCGGCCAGGTGACCGAGGCGTTCAACGCCGTCCACCTGGAAGCCGTCCGCACGGCCGCCGAGCAGGCAGCACTGCGCGCCTCCGTCGCGACAATGTTCGTCAACCTCGCCCGTCGTTCCCAGATCCTGGTCGACCGCCTCATCGGGCACCTCGACCGGCTGGAGCGCGGCGAAGAGGACCCGGACCGGCTGGCCGAGCTGTTCCAGCTCGACCACCTGGCCACCCGGATGCGCCGTAACGACGAGAACCTGCTGGTGCTCGCCGGTGCCGACTCCACCCGCGTGCAGCGTGAGCCGGCCGCCCTCATCGACGTGCTGCGCGCCGCGCAGTCCGAGGTCGAGCACTACACCCGGATCGAGTTCGGTGTCATCGACCGCGACATCGAGGTCGCCGCGCACGCGGTCAACGACCTGGTGCACCTCGTCGCGGAGCTGTTCGACAACGCCACCGCGTTCTCCCCGCCCGACTCGCAGGTCATGGTCGAGGCCCGGCGTGTCGGCGACCGCTCCTCGCTGTACGTCGAGGACCGCGGTATCGGCATCAGCGCCGAGCAGTTGCACGACCTCAACGAGCGGCTCGCCACTCCGCCGCAGGTCGACGTGGCCGTGTCCCGGATGATGGGCCTGGTCGTGGTGGCCCGGCTGGCGTCCCGGCACGGTGTCCGGGTCGAGCTGCGCCCCGGCAACGATCGCGGCACGGTCGCCGACGTGACCCTGCCCACCTCGGTGCTGGTGCCCCGGGCGCTCTCCGGTCGGGTGCAGCAGCCTCCGGCGCTGCCTGCGGCCGGTGCTCCCCAGTTCGGTGGTCCACAGTCCGGTGGGCCCGCGCCGGTCTTCGGCGCGCTGCCCGCGCTGGGCAACGGCCCTCGTCCGAGCGAGTCCGGCAACCAGGTCACTCTGGGCGGTCGCCCGTTCGACCCCGCGACGCGCAACGGTGCCGGCACCCCCGCCAACGGTGGCGCGTACCGGTCGATGCCGGCCTGGTCCGATCTGACCGGCGCGGCCGGGACGAACGGCGTCAACGGCGGCGACGGGTTCACCCCCCGGTCGGCCAACGGCCAGGGCACCGACCCGCTGCCGCAGCGCCGGGCCGGGGACGAAACCCCGACCACCGGCCAGCAGCCGTCCATTCCGCGCCAGCTGCCGAGCAGCCCCGAGGCGCACCCGTACTCGGCGCCGCCGGTCTCCGCGCAGCCCTACTCCGGTGCGCCGGTGTCCGCCTCGCCGGCCTCCGGTCAGCCGTACTCCGGGCAGCCCTACTCGGGTGCGCCGTACGGCGGCGCGCCGGTGTCCGCCGCTCCGGCCTCCGGTCAGCCGTACGCCGGTCCGCCGGTGTCCGCGTCGCCGGTCTCGGCCTCGCCGGCGTCCGGTCAGCCGTACTCGAACCAGCCGTACTCGGCACCGCCCGCGTCCAGCCAGTCGTTCAGCGGGTTCGCGCCCCGATCAGCCCCGCCCGCACAGGCAGCCAGCGCCCCGGCACCGCCGGCCTGGCCGCCAGTGCCGGGCAGCGACCGGGACACGGCCACCCCGCCGGTGCCCGAGCGGCTCGCCGCCGCGCTGGACATGACGACTGAGCTGCCGCGGGTGCCGCGACCCGGCGAGCAGCCGGCCGCGGCCCAGCCGCAGGCGCCGACCCCGACAGCAGCGCCGACCCCGGCAGCAGCGCCCGCTCCGGCTCCGGCTCCGCAGACTCGGCCGGCACCGCAGCAGCCGCAGGCGCAGAACCGTCAGCGGTACGCGGATGAGACGATGGAGCTGCCGATCTTCCGGGAGCTCGAGTCAGCCTGGTTCCGTACCCGTCGCCCGGGCTCCGAGGAGACCGCGGCCGGCGCTCAGCCAGCGACGAACGGCGACTCCGCTACCCAGCAGTTCGCCACGGTCGAGGCCACCGGTCGGGCAGTCCACAAGACACCACCCGGGACGACAGGTAACACACCGATGGCAGAGACTCCGACGGTCGGAGGAACGCCGCGGGACAACGGCTCCACAGCGAAGGAGGGCACCCGCCCCAGCCTCGCCGAGAGCCTGCCGAACCGCCGGCCCCAACCGCAGAGCAACGGCTGGCAGACCGCCGCCGACGACGGCTGGCGTGCTGCCTCCGCGGCGGCCGGCGCGGCGCCGGTGAGCGAGACCACCACCACCGGTCTGCCGAAGCGCAAGCCGATGGCGCAGCTGGTACCCGGTGCGGTAGAGAAGCCCACCACCTCGGTCCAGCGGCGCTCCCCGGAGGCGGTTCGTGGCCTGCTCTCCGCCTACCACCGGGGCGTGCAGCGAGGGCGTAGCACCTCGGACAACCCGACCAGCCCGGAGGCGACTCCGGGAGGGCAATCCTCGCAGTCTGGCTCAGGCCCGGTGGCCGGGAGCGGGCAGAAGGAGCAAGAAGGATGACAACTACGCAGGATCTTGGTTGGCTGCTGGCCAACTTCGCCGACCGGGTGCCCGGCGTCGCGCATGCGGTCGCCGTATCGGCGGACGGCCTACTCCTCGCGTCGTCACGGGATCTGCCGCGCGACCGGGCAGACCAGCTCGCCGCGATCTCATCGGGTCTGGTCAGCCTGACCCAGGGGGCAGCGCGCTGCTTCGAGGGAGGCGCGGTGTTGCAGACCGTCGTGGAGATGGACAATGGCTTCCTGTTCCTGATGTCCATCTCGGACGGCTCGTCCTTCGCCGTGCTGGCAGCCCGCAGCTCCGACGTGGGCCAGGTTGGCTACGAGATGGCGCTGCTGGTCGACCGGGTGGGCGACGCACTGACCCCGCAGCCGCGTGCGGCTGCGGGCATGCTGGGCTGACGTCTCGCCGATCGTGAGGTCGGCACGACTGCAACAACGACAACGACGGGTTTCACCGGTGGGAGCCGGTAACGGGTGCGAAGGAGGTGAGCGGCGAGATGGCCGATCGTGACGAACCAACCGGAGCGTTGGTCCGTCCATACGCCGTGACCCGTGGTCGCACCCGTCCCCGGCTCGACATCGCGCTGGAGGCGCTCGTCGAGACGACGGTGCGCGGCCGGTCCCTTGCCAATGGCAACGGCGGCCAGGGCCGCGAACACCAGTACATCGCCGCGCTGTGTGACGGACGCGTGCAATCGCTCGCGGAGATCGCGGCGCGGATGCAGCTCCCGCTCGGTGTGGCCCGGGTGCTCATCGCCGACATGGCGACGGACGGCCTGGTCGCGGTCCACGAGCCGACCATTTTGGACGACTCCGACGACGCGGTGGGCACTGAACTGCTGGAGAGGGTGCTGAGTGGACTTCGCAGGCTCTGACATGTCGCACCGCCCGCCGAACCCGAGCGGCCGCGTGACGTCGGCGAAGATCGTTATCGCCGGTGGATTCGGCGTCGGTAAGACGACGCTGGTCGGCTCGGTCTCGGAGATCACGCCGCTGACCACCGAGGCCATCATGACCTCCGCTGGCGTGGGCGTCGGCGACACCCGGCAGGTGCCGGGCAAGACGACGACCACGGTGGCCATGGACTTCGGCCGGATCTCGATCGACCGTGACCTGATTCTGTACCTGTTCGGTACGCCGGGTCAGACCCGTTTCTGGTTCATGTGGGACGAACTGGTGCGGGGTGCGATCGGTGCGGTCGTGCTGGTGGACACCCGCCGGCTGGCCGACTGCTTCGCGGCGATCGACTTCTTCGAGCACCGACGCCTGCCGTACCTGGTGGCGATCAACTGCTTCGACGGGATGCAGTACCACGACCCGCAGGACGTCCGGGACGCCTTGGCGATCTCGAGCGACGTGCCGGTGGTGGCCTGCGACGCCCGTAACCGGGAGTCGACGAAGCACGTGCTGATCTCGCTGGTCGAGTACGTGCTGACCATGCGCCGCACGCGCGCCGTCGCCCCGGCCTGATCCGGGACGCTGCACGCCCCGGTGGTGGCTCCTGCCGCCACCGGGCGCTGCCAGCCGCCCCGGTGACTCCGCGCTGGCTCGTCGCTCAGACGGGCCAGCGCGCCGCCAAGCCGCCTCCTGACGACCTGGAAGCTGCCAGCCCCTTCCCGGGGCACAGGCCACCCACGGTCCTCGCGAGGCGGCTTCTGCGTGCCCGGGGGATCGCCCTGCTGACGCGGAAGCGCCCCCAGCCAGCCGGCTGGGGGCGCTTCCGCGTGTGAGAAGGGGATCAGGACTGGTAGCCCGCCGAGCGGTACTCGTACTCCCGGTCGTCGTCGCGGTCCCCGTGGTCGCGGCTGAAGTCCCAACCGCCGGCCGCCTCGCGACCGGGCCGACCACCCACCGCGAAACCGCCGATCTCCTGGCCGCGACGCCAGCCACGGAAGTAGCCGGTCGTGTTCTCCGCGAGGCTTGCCGCATCACGCACTATGCGCAATGGGCGCTCCTCGCGCAGCGGCGAACCCGGCACCAGGTTGGCCTGCGGCACGCGCTTCGGCAGCCCGGCGTTGGTCTCGGCGCCCACTGCCGGGCGGGCGGCCTGCTCAGCGGCCTGCCAGCCGGTGTCGGCAGTGGTCGACCAGTCCAGGTCGGACTCCTCGGGCTGCCCGACGAACCAGGCCGACTTGGCCTGCGCGAAGATCAGCAGATCGCCGTCGCCCTCGTCGGCGACCGGCGGCGCCCGGTGCTCCATCGGCGGTGGACGGTGCTCGACCGGGGGCGACGGCCGGTGCTCGGCGGCACGCTCGGTGCGGGCGGCCGCCCGACCGTTGCGAGCGGCCTGCTCGCGGTCGACAAGGCGCAGCGGCGGCGTCTCCAGGTGCTGGTCCGCGGGAGGGCTCAGCCCCTCGCGCAGTGCCCGGTCGGCCAGCGGCGGCGGCTCCACCAGCCGCAGCATCGGTGGCTCCGGCGGCAGGTCGTCCGCCAACCAGGGCGGGGTGACCCGACCGTCGGCCCGACCCGGGTCGGTCGGGGCGTCGACACCACGGCTGCCGCCGTACGAGTAGGCCACCGGGTTGTTCGGTGAGCTGTCGGACGGGTCCTCCGGGTTGTTGACCAGCGGCCAGTTGGCCCGGGAGCCGGGCGGTGCGGCCTCCTGCCCGGGTCGGGGGGTCGGCACCGGAATGCTGAGATCGGTGGCGCTGAACCCGCCGGTGGGTGGCTCGTCGACCGGGCGTTGCTGGTGGCTCGGCCGGGGCTCGCCGTTGGTCTTGGGGCGGGGCGGAATGACCGTACGCTGCCGCTCGGCCCGCGCGTTGTTGATCGCGGCAGTGGTCAGCGTCGGCCGGAACGGCTCACCGGCCTCGGCCGGCGGCACCATGCCGCGCTGCGCCGGCGCGATCGGGGTGATCCCGGGCGGCGGGGGCGGCGGCGAGGAGACGGGCCGGTTGGTCGGGCCGTCGATCCGGCTGGGAAGCGGCTCGCTGCGACTGGGCAGCGTGGACGTCGGCGGCCCAGCCATCGCCGCCGGAGTCATCGGCGCGGGTGCGACCGGTGGCGGCGTGACCGGTGCGGGGGCGACCGGCGGTGGCCCGAGCGGGCGTGGCGACGCCAACGGCGCGTTACCGGGGACCGGCTCGGGACGGCTGCGCCGCCCGACAGCGGGTGCCGGGTCGGCGGCTGACGGGGTGGGTCGGACCGACCGCAACCCGGCGTTGGTGCCGGCGAGGCCGGTCAACCCGGCGTTGGTGCCGGCCAGGCCGGTCAACTCGCCGACGGACTCGCCACGGCGGGCCGCGGCCCGGCGGCCGGGTGCCTGGACAGGCGTGCTGACCCGTGAGCTGAGCGCGCTGACCAGCGCCTCACACCCGGCGTCGCAGGCTCGTACGGAGGCGACGGCCTGGCGGACCGTCTCGGCCACCGCGGACGTGAGCGCCCGGTTGACCGCGGCACGTCGAGGTGTCTCGGAGATGGCGACCCGCAGGGCGGTGACCGCCTCGTTGATCTCGTCGGCATCGGCTACCCCGTCCGCGGCAAGGTGCGCGGCGATGGCATCCGCCGCGACCGACACCTCGCGGCCCCGGGCCACTGTGCCGCCGAGCATGCCCGGCTCGGGTAGCGCGTCCAGCACGGCCAGAGAGACCGGCTCGGCCGGGTCCGGGTATGCGCGCAGGGCCGCCGGGTAGAGCTCACGCAGAACCTCGCGCAGCGCCACGGCGGCGGAGTGTCGGCCACTTGCCAGCGCGGCGTGCGCGGAGAGCACCTGCTTGTAACCGGCGAGGTCCCGGGGCGCCGGCAGGGTGACGGCGGAGAGCGCCCCCGCCTGCAGCGCGCGGGCGAGGCCGACCGCCCGTCGTTCGGCCGGAGGCGACTGCATCTCCTCAAGGGAGTCGTCGTCGGCGAACCGCTCGGCGAAGTCGTCCACCGAGTCGTCGTCGGCGATCGCCAGGGGTCGCCCCGCCGCGCTCAGCAGCGAGGTGACCGTGTGGTCGTCGCTGTCGGCGGCGATGGCCGCACCGCTCGGCCCGCCCGACCGCTCCACGAGCAGCGCGACGAGCTGGGCGTAGCCAGCGGCGTCATCGCTGATCTCGCAGACATGCAGCAGACGGCCTGCGTCGTCGACCACAGCGGACGTCAGCGTCGAACCGGCGGAGGCCGGTCGGTCAGCTGGATCCGCCGAGGCCAGACCGCAGTAAACGCGCACGAGCGCCACGGCGTCGTCCTCCTCCCGGGACAGGTCTTCCTCTGCCAGCAACTGATGCTCCCCGGTACGGGTCAGTCGCGCCAGTCCACCACCGCAGAGATCTTGCCGACAATGGTGCGCCAACCCAAACTTGCGGTCTGCGCCCCGATCTTCTTCAGCCGTCGCCGAGCCATGAACGCGCCGATCCCACCGTTGGCGGTGCCACGCAGCGCCTCGTCCAGGTCGTCGAGGCTGGAGCCGGCGGAGAGCATGTCGAGTACCGCAGGCAGCCGCAATGCGTACGAGAGGTCACGCGCGGCCTCGCCCGCCTCGATCAGCAGGGTCGAATCCCACGTGTCGTGCCCGCCGCGCAGGTTCTCCACGACCAGGTCGAGCTCGTAGGTGTCCTCGTCGAGCGGAGCGATATCTGCCGGCTCCACCCGTTCGGACAATTCATTCCAGCTGTCCAGTTGGGACAGATCGTTGGGCGCGCCGGATCGGATGAAACTGACAAGCGACTCGGGGGTCTTGAACAGCAGCAGCTTGCCTCGGTGGCTGAGGAAGACCGGCACCTCCTCGTCGTCCGCCTCGTCCGCCTCGTCCGTGACGGCCTCGTCCGACTCGTCGTCGGTCTCGGTGGCGGCGCTGTCCCGGCGGCGCGTCGACTCGTCGTCCTCGTCGGCGAACTCCTGGGCCAGCTCCTCGTCGAGGATGACGACGGTCTCGTCGTCCTCCTCCTCCTCGATCGCCTGGCGGCGGGCGAGGAACGGGTCGTCCTGGTCGCGTTCGGTCACGTCGGTGGGAGTCAGCGAGCTGGCCGGTCGGTACGCCCGGAGCGTGAAGCCGGTGCCGGCGGGCAGGGCGATCTCCACTGGGTCGATGCGCAGCTCGTCCCAGAGTGAGCGGTCGGTCGACGCCGACGGGCGCTCGGTCTCGTCTGGCTCGGCCGCGCCGGTGGTGTCGTCGAGCTCGGGCTCGTCGGCGTCGGGCCGTTGGGGCGACTGGCGGGCCACGCTGACCTCCGTGTGCTTCGGGTTGCCCACCCACCGGGGTCTCTGACCGGCGAGTGACTCTGGGCACATACCCTAGTCGGCAGCCCTGGGTGACCGATGCCCGCACCCCGGTGGCCGGTTGACGCACGGGTCCGACCTGCTGGTCGTCACCGCTGGCGAAGCGGCGGCTCGACAAGTAGCGTAGCTACGTATGAAGGCCCAGGCGCTGCACGGCCATCTCGACGCTCTGCTGCTCGCCGTGCTCGAACAGGGTGCGCTGCACGGCTACGCGATCATCGAGGCGCTACGCGCCCGCAGTGACGGCAGTCTGGATCTGCCCACGGGCACCATCTATCCGGCACTCCGGCGCCTGGAACGCGCCGGCCACGTGGCGAGCACCTGGAGCACGGTCAGCGGCCGGGAACGGCGGACGTACGAGCTCACCGACTCCGGCCGGCGGGCGCTGGCCGGGGAGCGGGCCGGTTGGCGCGAGTTCCAACTGACCGTCGGCCGGTTCCTCGATCCCGGCAGCCCGCCCACCCCGGCCTGACCCGCTCGGATCCGACGCCGGTCAGCGGGTTGTGGCCAGCAGCCAGCCGCGCGCCGCGCGGGTCAGCGAGAAGTAGGCGCCGCCCACCAACACCGCCCCGATGATCATCGGTGGCCAGTGCGCCGCCGCGTCCCAGAGGTTGAGTGACCAGGTGAAGAGGGCGCTGCCGGCCACTATGCCGAGTACCAGCACGCCGGTCAGGCCGGCACCCACCGCGCGCTGGGCCAGAGCCAGGCCCGGCCGGGGCGCCCGCGCGCTCGCCCGGACCACCAGCAGACCGGCCACCGCGAGTAGCAGCGCGCTCATCCAGATCCAGTCGACCGAGGCGGCGAGCAGCTGGTAGCCGGCCGGGGGAGGCGGGCCACCGCTCCAACTCGACCCCCGCCAGGTCAGATCACCGGCGACCACCCCCACCCCGGCGATCGCCAGCATCCGCAGGGAGAGCCCACGCAGGGCACCCACCGCCAGCTCGGCCTGCCAGGACGGGAGCAGCTGCGCCGGTGAGCCGAACTCCACCACCGCCCGGCGCTGCGCCTCGGTGGCCGGCACCCCGCTCTCGCGGTACGCCTCGACGGCGTCCAGCAACCCGTGCCGGGCCTCGGTCAGCAGGTCGGACTTGAGCCGCGCCGGCCCCTGCAGTCGAGCGGACAGCTCCCGCAGGTGCTCGTCGACCATCACGTCCTCACCGCGCCCCATGGCACCACAGTGCCACGGACTCCGGCCGGTCGACGTCCGGGAGAACCCTGGCGCGCCCCCGAGTCGGGTCAGGGGGCGAGCGCCAGGTAACCCCGTTCGGCCGCGGCCTGAAGCAGCCACTGGTCCCGGTACCAGCCCGGGGCGGCGACCAACTCGGCGTGCCGACCGCGCTGGATCACCCGGCCGCCGTCCAGGACCACGATCTCGTCCAGCTCGGCCAGCCCGCTGAGGCGGTGGCTGATCAGCAGCACCGAGTGCCCGGTGGGGGTGGCGGCGAGGGCGGACGCGAGCACCGCGTCCGCTGCGGTCGGGTCCAGTCCTTCGGTGGGCTCGTCGAGCACCAGCACCGGCGGCGCGGCGAGCAGGGCCCGGGCGAGCGCCAGCCGCTGCCGCTGCCCGCCGGAGAGTTGCCCGCCCTCCTCGCCGACCAGCGTGTCCCAGCCCGCCGGCTGGGCGCGGACCCAGTCCAGCAGGCCGGCGGCGGCGGTGGCCGCGGTCAGCTCCTCCTCACCCGCTCCGGCCCGCCCGAGCAGCAGGTTCTCCCGCACCGTGGCATGGAAGACGTACGCCTCGGCCAGCAGCCCGCCGACCGCGCGCGGCAGCGCCTCCTCGGCGTACGCCGAGAGGTCGTGACCGTCCAGGGTGACCCGGCCGGACGCGGGCCGGACGGTGCCGGTCAGCACGGCGGCCAGTGTGCTCTTGCCGGCGCCGCTCGGGCCGACGACCGCGATCCGGCGTCCCGGCGGCAGGTCCAGGCTGACCCCGTCCAGGGCGGGTGCCGCACCGGCCCGGTACCGCACTGTCACGTCGACGAAGCGCAGCTCGTGCGGGCCGGTCAGGTCCGTTGGACCGGTCGCCGGCGGCGCGGTCGGCGGGTCGACGTCGAGCAGGTCGGCCACCCGGGTCAGGCCCTGCCGCAGCTGCGTCCACTGCCGGGCCGCCGCGACCAACGCCAGCGTCACCTCGACGGCGGCCAGTGTGCCGACGGCCAGGACGCCCACCAGCACCCCCGGCACGTCGGCGGCGAGCGCGACCAGCACCACCGCTGCGGCGGTCACGCCGGCGGCCATCACGCCGGCCGCGTCCACCGCGAACCCGGTGGCGGCCAGCCGGCGTTCCAACCGGGCCAGCCGGTGGGCGCGCTGCTCGGCGGCGCGCAGCGTGACGTCGGTCGCCCCGAACGCGGCCAGGTCGGCCGCGCCGTGGGTGAGGTCGATCGCGTCGGTGGCCAGCGCACCTCGCAGGGGGGCCACCTCGGCCGCGCTGCGGCGGGTGACCGCGGTGGCCAACGCGGGCAGCGCCACCCCGGCGACCAGCAGCCCGACGGCGAGCGCGCCAGCGGCCGGTGGTGAGATCAGCGCCGCCACGGCGACCGCCAACACACCGACCAGGGCCGCCGCCGAAGCGGGCACCAGCACCCGCAGCAACAGGTCCTGGACGGCCTCCACGTCGGAGACCAGTCGGCTCAGCACGTCCCCTGAGCGGTGCGCTGTGCCACGGCGGGCCGCCAGGGTGGCGAAGACCCGGGCCCGGACGTCGGTGATCATGCGGAGCACCGCGTCGTGCCCGGCGAGCCGTTCGGTGTAGCGGAACACGCCCCGGCTGATCGCCAGCGCCCGGACCGCGACGATCGCCACGGTGAGGCGGTCCAGTGGAGGCTGACCGGCGGCGCGCATCAGCAGCCAGGTGGCGGTGGCCATCAGGGCCAGGCCGGCGAACTCGGTGGCGGCCGCCAGCAGCCCGGCTCCGACCAGGCGCCCCAGGTACGGCCGGGCCAGTCGCAGCACGGCCCGCTCGGCGGCGGCCCACCCGGCCGGTGCCGCGTCGGCCACCGCCGCCGGTCCGTGTTCGGCGGTCATCTGGCGGCCTTCCCGGTCGGTTCGGGCGTCAACTCGGTGACCCGACCGTCCTCGATGCGCAGGATCCGGTCGGCGTCGGCCAGCAACGCCGGTCGGTGCGCGACCAGCAGCGCCGTCCGCCCGGCGACCAGGCGACGGGTGGCGTCGAGCACCACCGCCTCGGCCGCCGTGTCGAGTCGGGCGGTGGGTTCGTCGAGCAGCACCACCGGGGCGGCGCGCAGGAACGCCCGGGCCAGTGCGACCCGCTGCCGCTGCCCACTGGACAGCCCGTGACCGCGCTCACCGAGCAGGGTGTCCAGGCCGTCGGGCAGGCCGGCCACCACGTCGTCCAGTGCGGCGTCGTGCACCGCGGCGGTGAGTATGTCGGCCGGGGTGTCCGGCGCGCCGAGGCGGATGTTGTCGGCCAGCGAGGCGGCGAAGAGGTGCGCCCGCTGCGGCACCCAGGCGAGTTGCTTGCGCCAGGCGTCCGGGTCGGCGGTGGCCAGGTCGACACCGCCCACTGTGATCCGGCCGCTGGTCGGCACCACGAAGCCGAGCAGCAGGCCGAGCAGCGTGCTCTTGCCGGCGCCGCTGGGCCCGATGATGGCGATCCGCTCGCCGGGCCGGATGGTCACTGTCACGTCGCGCAGGGCGGTGGTCCGCTCGTACGCCACTGTCACCCCCTCGAACCGGATCTCGGCCCGAGCGTCGGGGACGGAGGCGCCCTCGGCGGACCGGGGCGCGGTGGGTGCGGCGGAGACTGTCAACGCCTCGTCCAGTGCGGCCAGCCCCTCCATGCTGGCGTGGAAGCGGCTACCGGCAGCCCGTAGCGGCAGGTACGCCTCCGGGGTCAGCAGCAGCACTAGCAGCGCGGTCTGCAGGGCCAGCCCGCCGCCGAGCAGGCGGATGCCGACCGGCACCGCGACCAGCGCCACCGAGAGGGTGGCGACCAACTCGAGGACCAGCGCGGAGAGGAACGCGATCCGCAGCGTCTTCATGGTGGCGACGCGGTGACCGTCGGCCATCCGGCGCACCACGTCGGTCTGCGCCCGGGCCCGCCCGAACGCGCGCAGCGTGGGCAGCCCGGAGACCATGTCGAGGAAGTGCCCGCCGAGCAGCGCGAGCCGCCGCCACTGCCGCTCGGTGGCGGCCTGCGCCTGCCAGCCGAGCAGCGCACCGAAGACCGGGATCAGTGGCAGGGTCACCGCGATGATCACCGCCGAACTCCAGTCGGCGAAGACGACCCGGGCCAGAACCGCGAGGGGCACCGTCACGCTGAGCACCAGTTGCGGCAGGTACCCGGTGAAGTACGCGTCCAGCGCGTCCAACCCACGCCCGGCCAGGGTGGCGATCTCACCGGCCCGCTGCCCGGCCACCCACCCGGGCCCGTGCCGGCCCACCGCGCCGAGCAGCTCGGCCCGCAGCGTGGCCTTGACAGTGGCGGCGACCCGCGCCGAGACCGTGCCCTGCGCCCAGACCAGGGCAGAGCGGGCGGCGACCGCGACCACGAAGCCGGCCAGCGCCGGTCGATCCAGCCGACCGTCGATCGCGGTGGCCAGCAGTGACGCGAGCGCGGTGGCCTGCGCCACGATCAACCCGGCGGCCAGCACCCCCAGGAGCGCGAGCACGGCAAGGTCGCCCCGGGCCGCAGGGACCCGGCGCAGCAGACGCGGGTCGAACGGACGGCGGCTCACCAGTACACCGGTGCCCTACCGTCGGTCCGTCCTCGGAAAACCCACCAGCACATCGCCTGGAAGCCTAGTAGGGCCGGAAGTAGCGGCAGCGCCACCCAGCCCAGCAGCCGCAGTGTCGGCGCGCTGGCGGCGGCGTCCGCCACCCGCAGCGAGGCGTCCGGGTCGGTCGTGGACACCAGCACGTAGGGCCAGAGAGCGGCTCCGACCAGCAGCACCGGCAGCGCCAGCGCCGCGCCGGTGGCGACCAGGGCCCACCCTGGCCGGCGCCGCGCCAGCGCCGCGCGGGCCGCCAGCAGCGCCGCCACGAGCAGCACCGGCAGGAGTACGGCCACCGCCGGCCGCTGCACGGCGTCGCGTACCCGGGCGGAGAGCAGGCCCACGACGGTGGCCAGGGCGACTGCGGTGAGCGCGACCGGCACCAGCCGGCGGGCCGTACGACCGACCACGGCGGCGGCCTCGGCCGGCAGCCGCAGGGTGAGGAAGGTCGCCCCGTGCACCGCTACCACTGTGACCATGGCCAGCCCGGCGGCGGCCGCGAACGGGGTGGCCAGGTGTGTCACCCCGGCGACGTGCCCGTCGGCCTGGAGGGGTACGCCCTGCAGCAGCGCGGCGAGCAGCACACCCCAGCCCAGCGCGGCGAGGACGCTGCCGATCACCACGACGCGGTCCCAGCGGGCCCGGACCCGCTCGTCGTCGGGTCGGCTGCGCAGCTGTACGCCGACGGTGACCAGGATGACGCCGACCAGGGCACCGGCGACGGCCGGATAGCAGCCGGCGAGCAACTCGCCCTCCAGGAGGGGGAACGCGCCGAAGAGGATGCCCACGGCGGCCACCAGCCAGACCTCGTTGCCGAGGAAGAACGGGCCGAGCGCGGTGAGCGCCTCCCGCCGCCCGGCCGGACCGACGCCGCGGGCGAGCAGCAGCCCGACGCCGTAGTCGTAGCCGGCGAGCACCAGATAGCTGGCGAAGAAGAGGCCGAGCACTGCGTACCAGGCGAGGTCCACTGTCTACTCCTCAGAGGAGGGCGGGTTCGGGGTGGGCCGGTTCGCTGGGCGGTGCCGGCGGGCGGCCGAGCGCCGGGTCGGCCGCGCCGCGCCGGGCGTGCCGGGCGAGCAGCACCCAGTTGGTGACGGCGAGGGTGCCCAGCAGCAGGCTGAACCCGATCAGCGAGGCGAGCATCAGCGGTGCGCTGACCGGGGAGACGGCCTGCTCGGTGGGGAGCAACCCGTACGCCACCCAGGGTTGGCGGCCGACCTCCCGGGAGATCCAGCCGAGGATCACCGCGATGAACGGCAGCGGCAGGGCGAGCAGGATCAGCCAGAGCGGGAAGCGCAGTCGGATGACCCAGTCCCGGAAGAGCAGCGGCAGCAGCAACCAGACGCAGCCGAGGGTGAAACCGACCAGGATCATGAAGCCCAGCCCGACGCTGGCCAGCACCGGCGGGGTGTAGTCGCCGGGGCCGAACCGCGTGGTCCACTCGGCAATCAGCGCCTGGCTCTCCGGGCCGTCGCCGCCGAACTTGGTCGGCTGCACCGCGCCCACCGGGCCGAACTGGGCGAAACCGAAGCCCTGCACCATCGTGATGGCCAGTGCCGCGGTGACCAGGCCGATTCGCAGCGAGGTGCGGAAGAGCGCGAAATCCGGGGTACGCCGGATCAGGTGCCCGGCGCTGACCGCCGCCATCAGCATCCCGCCGACCAGCAGCGCCGCCGAGACCACGTGCCCGAAGGCCATGCCGAGGCTGGGGTTGGTGAGTAGCGCGCCGAAATCGGTGAGGTGGGCGATCCCGTCGCGGACCTCGTAGCCGACCGGATTCTGGAGCCAGGAGTTGGCCACCATGATCCAGAACGCCGAGGCGTACGCGGTGATCGCCACGCCCCAGAGCAGCGCGAGGTGGACGCCCTTGCCGAGCCGGTGCCAGCCGAAGATCCACATCCCGAGGAACGTGGACTCCAGGAAGAACGCCACAAGCGTCTCGATGGCCAGGGGCGCGCCGAAGACGTTGCCGACGTAGCGCGACAGGCCACTCCAGTTCAGCCCGAACTGGAACTCCATCACGATCCCGGTGGCGATGCCGAGCACATAGTTGATCACGTAGAGCTGACCCCAGTAGCGGGTCAGCCGCTCCCACTTCGGGTTGCCGGTGAGCACCCAGGCGGTCTGCATGCCGACCAGCAGGGTGACCAGCCCGAGCGTGACGACCACGAACAGGAAGTGGATCGACGTGGTGGTGGCGAACTGCAGGCGGGCGAGGAGCAGAGTGTCCATGACCAGCCCTCCATGGCGTTGGCTCTCTTGTCGTAGCCACCCTACACGTAGCATCGCTACACGTCCGTCTACTACGTCCTGTCGTAATAGAGTCTACGACAAGGCGTAGTAGTTGGGTGTGTGTGGGGGGCTGAGAAGATCGCCGGGCCGGCGCGGCTGCCGGGCGGGTCAGCTCAGGAAGAGGGTGACCGGAAGGGCGACCAGGGTGGTGGCGACCGCGAGGGCGGTGGCACCGAGAACGCGGGGCGGCCGGTCGCTGACCAGCAGACGCTGCACCCGTACGTCGAGATCCCGGTCGCCCATGCCGAGCGCGCCGGCCGGGGTGATCCGGTGCCCGGCGGCGGCGAACCGGCGCAGCGCACCCGCCAGCGGGGCCTCGGCGTGCAACTCACGGGCCTTGTCGTCGGCGCGCATCTCGACCAGCAGGGCGACCCGCTCGTGCGCGTCGCGCACCCAGCCGAACCACGGCAGCGCCCGGCACAGCGCGGTGAACGGCAGCAGCACGAGGTCGTGCCGCTCGTGGGCGTGCGCACGCTCGTGGCTGAGAACCGCGGCCAGTTCGGCCCGGTCCAGCAGGCTCAGGGTGCCGGCGCTGACCACCACCTGCGGCTTCACGCCCGGCAGGCAGTACGCGGCGGCGCTCGGATGATCCAGCACCAGCGCTCCCGGCGCGGCCGGGTCGTTCCGGGCGACCAGGGAGAGCAGGTCCCGGTGGCGACGCTGGGCGCGTACGGTGCCGTGGATGCTGCGCACGGTCGTCGTGACCAGCACCGCCCCGATGCCGAAGCCCACGCCGACGCCGGCCAGGTGGAACGTGCCCACCCCGATCGGCAGGGCGCCGTGGGCGAGGTCGTTGGCCAGGGCGAGCAGTGCGCTACCGGTCGGCCGGCCGTACGCGCTCAACCCGAGCGCCATCGGCAGGCCCATCGCCGAGAGGCCCAGTGCCAGCCCGACGGCCTGCCAGCAGATGATCGCCACCCGGGGGCTGCGCCACGTCCAGGTGGAGCGGGCCAACACCTGGGCGGTCAGATAGCAGGCCAGCATGGTGGCGGCGAAGTGCACGGCGTAGGCCATGACGCGCGCCCTACCGCTCCGCTGCCTCGCCGGCGGGTCGTCGGCCCGCCGGTCCGTCAACCCGGTCGGTCAGGGTGTCGGCCCCGCCCGCGTCGCCGCCGGTGGAGCCCGGCCCGGTCAGGCCGGCCTCGCTGCCCAGGGCCGCTCGCAGCACCTCGGCCTCGGTGCCGGTCACCGAGCGGGCGAAGCGCACCAGCGCGGCGTCCCGGCTGCCACCCAGGTCGAGGGCGTCGAGCATGAGTTGAGCGATGTGCGCCTCGCGGCTGGCCGCCGGACGGTACCGCCAGGCCCGCCCCTCCCGCTCCCGTTGCACCATGCCCTTGCCGGCGAGCCGGTCCAGCACGGTCATCACCGTGGTGTACGCCAGCTCACGCCCATCGAGCGCGTCGGCCACCTCGCGCACGGTCACCCCGTCCGACGTGCCGGGAACCACGTCCCACAGCACGTCCATCACCGCACGCTCAAGATCGCCCAACCGAGTCACAAACCAATCCTACCCCCGGTAGTAGACCCCCACCCATTCGCGTCGACGCCCGTCAACCGGAAACCCAACCCAAGGCAGAACTCGTGAGCTCACTCACCCGACGAACCCGGCCCAGGTCAGGGTTTTCCGGGGGAGCCCGACCACGCAGGGATCAAGCCTGACCGCCCGGAGTGGGCGGGCTCCCCCGGAAAACCCCAAAGGCCGAGCAGAAGACGATCACACCCCCTTGGGGTGCCACACCGTCTTCGTCTCCAACAGCGCCGTCATCCGATCCAGGCCCGGGTCGACGAACCAGTCGTGGTCGGCCGGGGCCGGTCGCAGCACCCGCTTGAGGTTCTCCGCCGACTTGGCCTCCAGGTCGGTGGCGAGCGCGGCGTCGGTGACTCCGGTCAGGTCGATCGCGTTGACGTCCATGTGCGCCGCCAGGGTCGGCGCGGTCTCGGTGATCGCGCCGGTGAGGATGTTGACCACACCGCCGGGCAGGTCGGAGGTGGCCAGCACCTCGGCCAGCGTCACCGCCGCCAGCGGCTCGCTCGGGGATGCCGCCACCACCACCGTGTTGCCGGTGACGATCGCCGGGGCGATCACGCTGACCAGGCCGAGCAGCGCCGGGCTTTCCGGGGCGACCACCGCGATCACGCCTGTCGGTTCGGGCGCGGAGATGTTGAAGTACGGGCCCGCGACCGGGTTGGCGCCGCCGTACACCTGGGCCAGCTTGTCGGCCCAGCCGGCGTACCAGACCCAGCGGTCGACAGCGGCGTCCACCTCGTCGCCGGGGATGCCCAGGGCGACGAACTGTTCGCGGCGGCCCTCCAGCATCTCGGCGGCCCGGTAGAGGATCTGACCCCGGTTGTACGCGGTCGCGCCGGCCCAGCCCTTGACGGCGGCGCGGGCGGCGACCACCGCGTCTCGGGCGTCCTTGCGGGAGGCCAGTGACACATTCGAGGACTGCACGAGATACGACCGTCCCGACTCGCTGCGCGGGAACTTCCCGCCGATGAAGAGCTTGTACGTCTTGCGTACCGCGACCCGCTCAGACATTGAGGTAGCCCTCCAGCCCGTGCCGGCCGCCCTCGCGACCGTAGCCCGACTCCTTGTACCCACCGAACGGCGAGGTGGGGTCGAACTTGTTGAAGGTGTTGGCCCAGACGACGCCGGCGCGCAGCCGGTCGGCCATCCACAGGATCCGGGAGCCCTTGTCGGTCCAGATCCCGGCCGACAGCCCGTACGGCGTGTTGTTGGCCTTCTCCACGGCCTCGGCCGGGGTGCGGAAGGTGAGCACCGACAGCACCGGGCCGAAGATCTCCTCGCGGGCGATCCGGTGTGCCTGGGTGACGCCGGTGAAGATGGTCGGCGCGAACCAGAAGCCCCGGTCGGGCAGGTCGCACGGCGGTGACCAGCGCTCGGCGCCCTCGGCCGAGCCGGCGTCGGACAGCTCGCGGATCCGCTCCAGCTGGGCTGCCGAGTTGATCGCGCCGACGTCGGTGTTCTTGTCCAGCGGGTCGCCGACCCGGAGCTGAGCCATCCGTCGCTTCAGCGACTCCAGCACCCGGTCGGCCACGTTCTCCTGGACCAGCAGTCGGGAGCCGGCGCAGCAGACGTGCCCCTGGTTGAAGAAGATGCCGTTGACGATGCCCTCGACGGCCTGGTCGATGGGTGCGTCGTCGAAGACGATGTTGGCGGCCTTGCCGCCCAGTTCCAGGGTGAGCTTCTTGCGGGTGCCGGCGACCGACCGGGCGATGGCCCGGCCCACGTCGGTGGAGC
Source organism: Micromonospora sp. NPDC051227 (assembly GCF_044455385.1). NCBI lineage: Bacteria > Bacillati > Actinomycetota > Actinomycetes > Micromonosporales > Micromonosporaceae > Micromonospora > Micromonospora sp. NPDC051227. The sequence continues at coordinate 517,963 of NZ_JBITET010000002.1, read as the reverse complement.
CGGTGAAGGCGACCTTGTCCACGCCGGGGTGCTCGACCAGCGCGCGGCCGGTGTCGCCGGCGCCGGTGAGGATGTTGACCACACCGGCCGGCAGGTCGGCCTGCTGGCAGATCTCGGCGAAGAGCAGCGCGGTCAGCGGGGTGGTCTCGGCCGGCTTCAGCACCACAGTGTTGCCCGCGGCGAGCGCCGGGGCGATCTTCCAGGCCAGCATGAGCAGCGGGAAGTTCCATGGGATGACCTGCGCGGCCACGCCGATGGGGCGCGGATTCGCGCCGAAGCCGGCGTGCTCCAGCTTGTCGGCCCAGCCCGCGTAGTAGAAGAAGTGCGCGGCGACCAGCGGCAGGTCGACGTCCCGGGACTCGCGGATCGGCTTGCCGTTGTCCAGCGATTCCAGGACGGCCAGCTCGCGGGAGCGCTCCTGGATGAGCCGGGCGATCCGGTACAGGTACTTCGCCCGGTCCCGGCCCGGCATCGGGCCCCAGACCTTGTCGTACGTCTTGCGGGCGGCGCGCACCGCGCGTTCCACGTCCTGGGCGCCGGCCTCGGAGACCTCGGCCAGCACCTCCTCGGAGGCAGGGTTGATCGACTTGAAGCTGCCACCGTCGGTCGGGTCGACGAACGTGCCGTCGATGAACAGCCCGTACGAGGGTTTGAGGTCCACCACCGAGCGGGACTCGGGGGCGGGGGCGTATTCGAACATCGGCTATCAGTCCAGGGTGAAGTAGTCGGGACCGGAGTAGGTGCCGGTCGTCAGCTTGGTGCGCTGCATCAGCAGGTCGTTGAGCAGGCTGGACGCGCCGAAGCGGAACCAGTCCGGGTCGAGCCAGTCCGGGCCGACGGTCTCGTTGACCATCACCAGGTACTTGATCGCGTCCTTGGTGGTCTTGATGCCGCCGGCGGGCTTCACGCCCACCTGCCGCCCGGTCGCTTCGCGGAAGTCGCGCACCGCTTCCAGCATCACCAGGCTCACCGGCATCGTCGCCGCGATCGGGACCTTGCCGGTGGAGGTCTTGATGAAGTCGCCGCCGGCCAGCATGGCCAGCCAGGAGGACCGCCGGACGTTGTCGTAGGTGGCCAGCTCGCCGGTCTCCAGGATCACCTTGAGGTGGGCGTCCCCGGAGGCCTCCTTGGTGGCCACGATCTCGTCGTAGACCTCCTTGTACCGCCCGGCCAGGAACGCGCCCCGGTTGATCACCATGTCGATCTCGTCGGCGCCGGCCGCGACGGCGGCCCGGGTGTCGGCCAGCTTGATCTCCAACGGCGCCTGCCCGGACGGGAACGCGGTCGCCACGCTGGCCAGGTGCACCGCACTTCCGCGCAGCACCTCCGCCACGTAGGGGACCATCGCCGGGTAGACGCAGACCGCGCCGACGTGCGGGCAGGACGGGTCGGCCGGGTCCGGACGCAGGGCCTTCGCGGCGAGCGCACGCACCTTGCCCGGGGTGTCCGCCCCCTCCAGGGTGGTCAGGTCGACCATCCGGATCGCCAGGTCGATCGCCTGGGCCTTGGCGGTGGTCTTGATGGAGCGGGTGCCGAGCTGTGCCGCCCGCTGCTCCGCGCCGACCTGGTCCACGCCGGGCAGGCCGTGCAGGAAGGTCCGCAGAGCGGTCTCGGATCGTCCCAGCTCGGAGAGCTCCGACCGGGCCGACGTCGTTGTCGCCGTCATGCCGAGAAGTCTACGCACCAGACCGTCGAGTGATCTTGCTCACGACCGCTCGATGACGTGCCGACGTGAGCGGCGTCCCTGGTCCGACCGCACTCGCACCGCCGCGCGGTACGGACCGGTAGGTTGAGCGATCGTGGACGTACACGTCATTGACCACCCGCTGGCCCAGTCCAGGTTGACTGCCATGCGGGACGCGCGCACCGATTCCTCGACGTTCCGGGCGGCGCTACACGAACTGACCACCATGCTGGTGTACGAGGCGGCGCGCACGTTCCCCGTCGAGCGGTACCCGGTGCAGACTCCGGTCACCGGCACCGAGGGCACCCGGCTGGCCAACCCGCCGCTGCTGGTCCCGGTGCTGCGCGCCGGCCTGGGCATGGCGGACGCCGCGTTGGGCCTTCTCCCCGAGTCGTCGATGGGTTTCGTGGGCCTGGCCCGCGACGAGGTGACCTACGAGCCCCGCGCGTACATGGAGTCGTTGCCGCGCGACCTGGCTGGGCTGCCGGTGCTGGTGCTCGACCCGATGCTGGCCACCGGTGGTTCGCTGGAGCACTCCTGTCGGCTGCTGGCCGATCGGGGCTGCACCGACATCACAGTGCTCTGTGTGCTCGCCGCCCCGGTCGGCATCGAGCGGCTGGAGCGCTCCGGCCTGCCGTTGCGCCTGGTCACGGCCTCGATCGACGAGGGGCTCAACGACCGCATGTTCATCGTCCCCGGCCTCGGCGACGCCGGCGACCGCCAGTTCGGTGGCATGCCCCGCTTCTGAGGGGACACCCGGTCGGTGCCGGGTCCGGCGGGTCCGTGCGCGGGGTGCCCGGACCCGCTACCGTCTCCGGCCATGACTGGTGTTGCGCTCGCCGAGGAGTTGCTGCTCCTCGCCTACGACGACACGACCGGCAAGGCGACCATGCCACGGATCAGCCTGGACCTGGGCATGGCCGCCGCGGTGCTCGTCGAGCTGGCTCTGGCCGGCCGGATCGCGTACGCCGACGGGTCTCTGGCGGTGATCGACCCGACGCCGACCGGCGAGTCGTTCAGCGACGATGTCCTCAGCCGGATCGCCGCCGACACTCCGCACACTCCGGCGTCCTGGGTGCAGCGTCTGCGGCACGGCCTGCGCGACCGGATCCTCGCCGACCTGTGTCGGCAGGGCGTCGTCCGGGACGTCGACGAGACCGAGCTGGGCTTCATCCACGTGCACCGATACCCGGTCGTGGACACCTCCGTAGAGGCGGAGACCCGGCAGCGGCTGGCCGAGGCGCTGACCGGCGCGGCAGCCCCGGACGAGCGGACCGCCGCGCTGGCCACCCTGGTCGTGGTGCTCCGGATGGAGTCCGCGCTCGGGGTGAGCGGCGAGGCCGCCGCCGACGCCCGCCGCCGGCTGACGGAGATCGCCACCGGGGCCGGGTTCTCCGGCGAGGTGAGCACCGACGACTCGGTGGTCCGCCCGTCGGTCGGCCTGGTCGTCGCCGCCCTGGCCAGGGCCGTCGACCAGGCCCTCGGCCCGCGCCGCTGACCGTCGGGTCGACCCCGCTCGTCGTGCCCTTTGCGTGCCCTTTGCTCTGCACCCGCCGAGGCGCCATCGGCCTAGAATCGGTGGCGCTTCCGCGGGTGCAGAGCAAAGGGCGGACTTGTTGCGGGTGGGTCCTGCGGGGTTCAGATGCCAAGGGCTGCGCCGACCTCGGCGCGGAGCGCGGCGACGGCCGACGCCGCCCTGCTGCGGGCCGCCTGGACGTCACCGTCCACGACCGGTTCCACCACCTCGAGGTAAGCCTTGAGCTTCGGCTCGGTGCCGGACGGGCGGATCACCACCCGGGCCGTCGCGGTCCGCAGGATCACCACGTCCGACTCGGGCAGCAGGTCCCGGGCGCTGTCCACCGACTGCCCGAGCAGGGTGGCAGGGGTGTGCGCCCGGATCCGGGCCATCGCGTCGGCGATGACCCGCAGGTCGTCCACCCGGGCGGAGAGCTGGTCGGTGTGGTGCACGCCGAACTCGGCGGCCAGCTCGTCCAGCCGGTCGGTCAGCGTGCGCCCCTGTGCCTTCAGGCCGGCGGCCAGCTCGGCCACCGTCAGCGCGGCGGTGATGCCGTCCTTGTCCCGGACGTGTTCCGGGGCGACGCAGTAGCCGAGCGCCTCCTCGTAGCCGAAGACCAGCGGCGCGCTCCCGCCGCCGGCCCGCACGATCCACTTGAAGCCGGTCAGCGTCTCGTCGTAGGGCAGGCCCCGGGCCGCGCACATCGCCCGCAGCAGTGACGACGACACGATGGTGGTGGCGTAAAGCCCGGTCACCCCCCGGCGCATCAGGTGGTCGGCTAGTAGGACGCCCACCTCGTCGCCCCGCAGCATCCGCCAGCCGTCGCGGTCCCGGACGACCACCGCGCAACGGTCGGCGTCCGGGTCGTTGGCGATGGCGAGGTCCGCGCCGGTGGAGTCGGCCAGGGCGATCAGTCGGTCCACCGCACCCGGCTCCTCCGGGTTGGGGAACGACACGGTGGGGAACGCCGGGTCCGGTTCGGCCTGGTCGGGCACCACTCCGGGGGTCGGGAAGCCAGCGCTGGCGAAGGCGGCGGTGAGCACCGCCGCGCCCACCCCGTGCAGCGGCGTGTACGCCACCGTCAGATCCCGTGGCCCGTCCGGGTCGATCACCGCGGTGGCCCGTTCGACGTACGAGGCGACCAGGTCGTCGCCGAGCACCTGACCGGGCTCGCCCAGCGGCACCTGGGTCAGCGGCCCGACCGATCGGATGGCCGCCTCGATGCCGGCGTCGGCGGGTGGCACGATCTGCGCGCCGGCGCCCAACTCGCCGCCCAGCTCCGCGCCCAGGTAGACCTTGTAGCCGTTGTCCTGCGGCGGGTTGTGGCTGGCCGTGACCATCACCCCGGCGACACCGCCGAGGTGCCGCACGGCGTACGCCAGCACCGGGGTGGGCAGCGGGCGGGGCAGCAGCAGCGCCGGGCGGCCAGCGCCGGTGGCCACCTGGGCGGTGCGCTCGGCGAACTCCCGGGAGCCGTACCGGGCGTCGTACCCGATCACCAGCGGGCCGGTGCCGCCCTGGGCTGCGAGCCAGGTGACCAGGCCGGCAGCGGCCTGGGTGACCACGGCGAGGTTCATGCCGTTCGGACCGGCGCGCAGCGGGCCGCGCAGGCCCGCCGTGCCGAAGGTCAGCGGGCCGGCGAACCGGTCGACCAGCTCCGGACCGCTCGCCGGCAGCCCGTCGAGCACCGCCGTCAGCTCATCCCGGCTGGCCGGGTCGGGGTCGTCGGCCAGCCAGCGCCGGGCTTGCTCGCGAATGTCGTCGATGTCAGTGGTGTCCGCCGCCATGCCCCTTGATAGCACGGCGACGGATCACCCCTGTGGGTTCCCTCCGGCTCAGCCGTTCCCGGTGAGCTGGAACGTCCGCGCCATCTCGTCGAAGATCGGCTTGCTCTCCGCGAACTTGGCGTCCGTGGCGGTGAGGTAGAACGAGTACGCCTTGCCGTCCTGCGCCACGCCTCGCCAGACGCCGTGCCGCATCGCGTCACCCGCGCCGCAGGTGTACTCGAATTCGGCTGCCGGCTTGCTGGCCAGTTCGGTCTCCGCGGCGGAGATCTGGTTGTACGGCTTGACGCAGGAGGTGCTCCGGGTCTTGAGGCCGTTCTCGGCCGTCTCGGCCCACCGGGTGGAGCTGCTGGCCCACTTCTCGGTGATGATCCGGACCTTGCGGCCGCTGTCCGCCGGGTCGATGTAGTCGGTGTAGGAGCCGCCGGTGGCCTTCTTCCAGCCCTTCGGCACCATGACCTGGATCCCGCGGGCGGTGTGCTCCTGCATCTCGAGCGTGGGTGCCGCCGGAGCGGACGCGCTGGGCTGCGCGGCCGGGGTGTTCGGCGGGGCGTCCTCGCCGCCGGAGAGCGCCACCGCGGTGAGCAGCAGCACGACGACCAACCCGCCGGCCGCGGCGAGCTGCACCTTGCGCGGCCAGCCCTTGACAGTGGTGACGAGCTGACCACCGGTGGCCCGGACCTTGTCCAGCGCGTTGCCGCCCGACGCGGCGGGTGTGGTGGCCCAGGGCTGACCGGTGCCCGGCACCGACCACTGGTTGCCGCCACCGTAGGTGCCGCCGATGCGCTGGGTGGCCTCCGGTGCGCCGCCGTACCCGACCTGCTGGGTGGCATCGGCCGGGTTGCCGTAGCTGACCCGCTGGGTGGCGTCGGGGTGCCCGCCGGCGTCCACCCGCTGGGTGGCGTCAGCGTTGCCGCCGTAGGTGCGCCCGGCCGCCGGTCGGCCGGGAGTCGGCATCGCGCCGGTCGGCGTGTGCAGGGGGCCGGCCAACGCGTCGGCGCTGGTCTCGTCGAGGCCCCCGGTGGTGTCGGCCGGGCGAGCCGCCTGAGGGCGCTCGCCGCGGCGCAGCGCGGCCAGCCGGTCGGTCAGGGACTCACCCGGGGCCAGCATCGCCGGGCCACCGATCTGGCTGTCCGGCTTCGGCTCCGGCTGGGGCGGCGGGAGGACGGGAACGGGACGCTGCTGCACCGGCACCACGGCGTACGGGTCGGTGACCGAGTGCACGGCCGTCGCCGTACTGCCCAGCGGGCCGGCGAGCAGCTCGCGCAGCATGGCCCGGGAGGTGTGCACGTCGAGTCGGCGCGCCGGGTCCTTCTCCAGCAGACCCATCAGCACCCGGGTCAGCGGGCCGCTGCGCTGCGGTGGCGCGGGCGGGTCCTCCACCACGGCGTGCATGGTCTCGATCGGGTCGCCCTTGTCGAACGGGGGCCGCCCCTCGACCGCCGTGTAGAGCGTCACGCCCAGCGAGAAAAGGTCACTGGGCGGGCCGAACTCCTGGCCCATGGCCCGCTCGGGCGAGATGAAGTGCGGCGAGCCGAGCACCATGCCGGGGGTGGTGAGTTGCACGTCGGTGGGCATCCGGGCGACCCCGAAGTCGGTCAGCACGCAGCGCCCGTCGGTGCAGATCAGCACGTTGGCGGGTTTGACGTCGCGGTGCAGCACGCCGATCGCGTGCGCGACCTCCAAGGCGCCGAGCAGCGCGATGCCGATCTTGGCGACGGCGCGGGGCGCGACCGGACCGTCCTCGATGACCATGTCGGCGAGGCTGCGGGCGTCCAGCAGCTCCATCACGATCCACGGCCGGCCGGCCTCGGTGACCACGTCGTACACCTGCACCACAGCGGGGTGCTGGATGGCGGCGGCGGCGCGGGCCTCGCGAAGGGTGCGTTCGTACATCGCGTCGCGGTCGCTGGGGGCCAGCCCCGGGGGCAGGACGACCTCCTTCACCGCCACGTCACGGCGCAGCAGGGTGTCTGTGGCGCGCCACACCGTGCCCATGCCGCCGTTGCCCACCGAGGACCGCAGCGAGTACCGGCCACCAATGGTGGTGCCGGGCGCCGCTCGTCCGTTGGCGGGACTAACTGGTCCGCCGCTCCACGTCGGGATCTGAGTCACAGAAAAGCCACCGGGGGAAATCGAGGGGGGCTGGGACACAACTCCCCTATCTTGCTGGTTCCGACGCCCGATGCGAAAGCCGACGCGGCGGACGTTTATCGAAGTCGACAGAACGTGCCCTGTCGTTCACCTGGTGTCGACCGGCCGGGACGCACTGTGCGGTATCCCTCACCCGACGACGTGGCCAGGCGTCCTACCATCCGGGGATGAACCAACGGCGGTCAAGTGAGTCCGGTTTCCCGATCAACGGCGTCTACACGGAGGCCGACCTTCCGGAGGACCTGGACTCCCGGCTCGGCAGCCCGGGCGAATTCCCGTACACCCGGGGTGTCTACCCCACCATGTACACCTCCCGCCCGTGGACCATGCGCCAGTACGCCGGCTTCGGCACCGCCACCGAGTCCAACGCGCGGTACCACCAGTTGTTGCGGGCCGGCACGATGGGCCTCTCGGTCGCGTTCGACCTGCCGACCCAGATGGGCTACGACTCGGACGAGCCGATCGCGCACGGCGAGGTCGGCAAGGTGGGTGTCGCGATCGACTCCATCGAGGACATGCGGCTGCTCTTCGCCGACATCCCCCTGGACAAGGTGTCCACCTCGATGACCATCAACGCGCCCGGCTCGGTGCTGCTGCTGCTCTACCAACTCGTCGCCGAGGAGAACGGGGTGCCGGGCACGGCGCTCAACGGCACCATCCAGAACGACATCCTCAAGGAGTACATCGCCCGGGGGACGTACATCTTCCCGCCGAAGCCGTCGCTGCGCCTGGTGGCCGACACGTTCGCGTACTGCCGCAGCGAGGTGCCGAAGTGGAACACCATCTCCATCTCCGGCTACCACATGGCGGAGGCCGGCGCGACGCCCGCGCAGGAGATCGCGTTCACGCTGGCCAACGGGGTGGAGTACGTACGGGCGGCGCTGGCCGCCGGGCTCGCCGTCGACGACTTCGCGCCCCGGCTGTCGTTCTTCTTCGTGGCCCGCACCACGCTGCTGGAGGAGGTGGCGAAGTTCCGCGCCGCCCGGCGGATCTGGGCCCGGCTGATGCGGGACGACTTCGGCGCCAAGGATCCGAAGTCGATGATGCTGCGGTTCCACACCCAGACCGCGGGCGTGCAGCTCACCGCCCAGCAGCCGGAGGTGAACCTGGTTCGGGTGGCGGTGCAGGGTCTGGGTGCCGTGCTCGGTGGCACCCAGTCGCTGCACACCAACAGCTTCGACGAGGCGATCGCGCTGCCCACCGAGAAGGCGGCCCGGCTCGCGCTGCGTACCCAGCAGGTGCTGGCCTATGAGACGGACCTGACCGCCACCGTCGACCCGTTCGCCGGGTCGTACGTGGTGGAGGCGATGACCGCCGAGATCGAGGCCGCCGCCGTCGAGTTGATGGAGCGGGTGGCCGACCACGGCTCGGCGGTGGACGCGATCGAGGCCGGGTTCCAGAAGCGGGAGATCGAGCAGTCCGCGTACCGGATCGCCCAGGAGATCGACTCGGGGGAACGGGTGGTGGTCGGGCTCAACCGGTTCACCGTGGACGAGGAGGAGCCGTACGAGCCACTGCGGGTCGACCCGACGATCGAGGCGGCCCAGGCCGACCGGCTGGCCCGGCTGCGCTCCGAGCGGGACGCCGACGCGGTGACGCGGGCGCTCGCCGATCTTCGGGCCGCCGCCGAGGGCACGGAGAACGTGTTGTACCCGATGAAGGAGGCGCTGCGGGCCCGGGCGACAGTGGGTGAGGTCTGCGGGACGTTGCGTGAGGTCTGGGGGTTGTACCGACCCACCGACCGATTCTGAGCGCCCGGGCCGCGACTGCGGCTGAGCGCCCGGCGGCGACTGCGGCCTCGGGGCGCGGTGTGTCCGGCGCTCTCAGCGGGTATCCGGTCGGTTGAGCCGGGACGCACACCCTGTGCGCCCACGGTGGGCGGGTGCGTGTGAGCGTCCTTATCCGGCTCGTTGCCGTGTGTGGTCGGCTAATTGTCGGAGTGTCAGTTCATCACCCCGACTAATGCGACAATTTGGCAACGGGTCTCCGACCGGCGCCGGGATTCGTGACCGCCGCGATCGGTTACGCGTTGTAGGAGGTGAGGGGCTGATGACGGCGTTTGACCGTGATCTACCTGCTGTCCCCCGCCTTGAGGAGCGCCCCCAGCAGGGCATACGTGACTCTGTGCGGTCCGATCATTACCGTAACGAGGTTGCGCAGCGTCACCGTCGGAGGTCTAGGCTGTCTGCTGTCCCCGATGATCCATCCATTCCTAGTGATCGAGAATTCGACGTGACGAGTGCGTTGACGCTGCCCACAAGTGGCCAGCTGGCGTCGTCCTGGCCGGAGACGCCACCGGGATCCCAGCCCCTGCCCCGCGAGCTGGATCACCTTCTCGCGCTCCGGGTACCGGGGCTGATCGCTACGCGCCGTCACCTCCACTCGCACCCGGAGCTTTCCGGCAACGAGTTCGAGACGGCCGCGCTGATCGCCCGGGAGCTGTCGCTGGCCGGGTTGAACCCGCGCCTGCTGCCCAAGGGCAACGGCGTGATCTGCGACGTCAACGGCAGGCCGGACGGCCCGGTCGTGGCGCTGCGCGCCGACATCGACGCCCTGCCGCTGGACGATCCCAAGGACGTCCCGTACCGGTCGACCGTGGAGGGCGTCTGCCACGCCTGCGGGCACGACGTGCACACCTCGGTCCTGCTCGGCGTCGGCATGCTGCTGGCCCAGCTCGCCGACCTCGGTGAGCTGGACGGTCGGGTCCGGCTCATCTTCCAGCCGGCCGAGGAGATCCTGCCCTGCGGTTCGCTGGAGGTCATCGAGGCCGGCGGCCTGGACGACGTGGTGCAGATCTTCGCGCTGCACTGCGACCCGAACCTGCCGGTGGGTCAGGTCGGCCTGCGGGTCGGCCCGATCACCGCGGCCGCCGACAACGTGACCGTCCGACTCTCCGGCCCGGGCGGGCACACCGCCCGCCCGCACCTGACCGTCGACATGGTCGACGCGCTCGGTCGGCTGATCACCGAGGTGCCGGCCCTGGTCAGTCGCCGGGTGCCGGCCAACAGCGGCCTGCTGCTGGTCTTCGGCCACGCCTCGGCCGGCACCCGTTACAACGTCATCCCGTCCGAGGCGAGCGCCTCCGGCACCCTCCGGGTGATGGACCGCGACACCTGGGAGCAGGCTCCCAAGATCGTCGCTCAGGTGGTGCGGGACGTGATCGCGCCGACCGGCGCCACGGTCGACCTGGAATACCTGCGCGGTCGGCCGCCGGTGTGCAACGACGCCCGCGCCATCCAGGTGCTGACCGCCGCCACCGCCGCCGCCCTCGGCCCGGACGGGATCGCCGAGACACCGCAGAGCATGGGCGGCGAGGACTTCTCCTGGTATCTGGAGTACGTCCCCGGCGCCCTCGCCCGGCTCGGCGTGGGTCGCTCCGGCCCCAACGTCGACCTGCACCGGGCGAGCTTCGACGTGGACGAGCGGTCCATCGCGGTCGGCGTCCGGGTCATGGTGCAGACCGCGTTGCGGGCACTGGCGGCGGCGCGCTGACCGGCGCGACCAGAGCCGGGGACCTACGCCGTCGGCGCAGCACCACCAGCAGCGCCGCCAGCGGTACGCCGAGCGCCACCAGCCAGGGCAGCAACGCGCCCAGCACCGTGAGCAGGACGGTCATCGAGACGACGAACGCCTTCCAGCCGCCCCTGAGCCCGACCAGGAAGCCGGTCTCGGCCTCCTCCTCGGTGTCCTTGGCCGCCGGCCCCGCCAGCGACACGGTGATCGTGGAGAGGGCGGTCAGGTCGGCCAGGCGTCGCTTCTTGGCCTCCAGCGAGGCCAGGTCGGCCTCCCGGCGACCCAACTCGTTCTCCAGCGACACCAGGTCGGTGATCGAGGTGGCCCGGGACAGCAACCGGCGGGCGCTCTCCACCCGGGCCCGCTGACTGGTGATCCGGGCCTCCAGGTCGACGGTCTCCTCGGTGACGTCCTGAGTGTCGATCTGCCGGCTCTGCTGCCGACCGAGCTTCGCGATCTCCTCCACCACGCCGGTGAACTTCGCCGCCGGCACCCGCAACTCCAACTCCGCCACCGCGTCGGCGTCGGCACTGCGCCGCTGGTCGCCGCCGACGAAGCCGCCGGCCTGGGCGGCCACGGCGGTGGCCTCGCGGGCGGCGGAGTCCACATCGTCCACCTGCACCCGCATCCTTCCGGTGTAGATGATGGCCCGCTGGTCGACCCGTAGGTCCGGTACGCCGGCGCCGGCGCCCTCCGGTGCGACTGCGGCGGCGTCCCGGCCCGCCTCGCCGCCGTTGGCCGCTGGCGCCTCGGCCGCCTTGCCCGCGGTGTCCTGCGCCCCGCTGTCGCCGGCACCGCACCCCGTCAGCGCCAGGGCCGCCGCCAGTGTCGTCGCCGTCAGCAGCGCACTGCGGCGTCGTCCCACCTGTCCGTCCATCCCCGCTCCCATCGTCGTCAACCGGTGTGGCGATAGCTCGGACGCGACGCGCACACCCGCTGGTTCCGGCAGACTGCGCTGAGGACGTCACGATTCGATAATCGAGGAGTCACGATGCGGCTCACCAAGTACGCCCACTCCTGCCTTCGGGTGGAACACGACGGGGGAGTGCTCGTCGTCGACCCCGGGGTGTTCAGCGACGCCGCAGCGGCGCTGGACGGTGCGGACGCGGTGCTGATCACCCACCAACACCCCGACCACCTCGATCTGGCAGCGGTGCGCCTCCAACTCGACCGACAGCCGTTCGCTGTCCACGGGCCCGCCTCGCTCGGCCAGGCCCTTGGCGACGCGGCCGACGTGCTGCGCCCGGTCAGCGCCGGTGAGTCGTTCACCGCCGCCGGGGTCGCGGTGCGCGCGTACGGGGGGCGGCACGCCGTGATCCACCCTGACATCCCGGTGATCGACAACCTCGGTTACCTGATCAACGACGTGGTCTACCACCCGGGAGACTCCCTGGTGGTGCCCGACGAGACACCCGTCGACACGCTGTTCGCGCCGATCCACGCGCCCTGGTCGAAGTTCTCCGAGGTGGTCGACTTCATCCGTGCGGTCGCGCCGCGGCGCGCGTACGCCCTGCACGACGCGTTGCTCAACGACAACGGGCTGGGCGTGCTCGACAGGCAGTACACCGCGCTGTCCGGCACCGAATACCAGCGACTGGAGCCCGGTAGCCGGGTGGACGTCTGACCCGATGCCCGGCCTCTCCGCGGAGCTGGTGCAGCAGCTCTACCGCACCCCACCGGACCGGTTCGTGGCCGCCCGGGACGCCGCTGTGGCCGAGGCCCGCCGGGCCGGCGACCCGACCACCGCCCGGCAACTGGCCCGGCTGCGTCGCCCGACGGTGGCCGCCTGGTTGGTGAACCTGCTCGCCATCCGACGCCCGGAACTGGTCGCCGATCTGGTGCAGCTCGCCGACGCCCTGCGAGTCGCCCAACGGGAGTTGCGTGGGCCCCGACTGCGGGAGCTGTCCGCGCAGCGCCGGGCGGTGGTCGGCGCCCTGGTCGCCGAGGTTCGCAAGCTCGCCGCGGCCGAGCCGGACGCGCCACCGGCGAGCCGGCTGCCCCTGGCCGAGGTGGAGGCGACGCTGAACGCGGCGTTCTCCGATGTCGAGGTCGCCGAGCAGGTGCGGGCGGGCCGCCTGCTGCGGGCGGCCAGCTACGCCGGCTTCGGTGAGGTGCCCCGGCCGCAACTGCGGCTGGTCACCGGCGATGACGAGGAGCGTGAGGAGGAGCGCCCGGCCCGCCGACCCGGCCCCCAACGGGGCCGTCCCGAGGCGGCACCCCGTACGGACCGGGCGACCGAGCGTGCCGAGCAGGCCGAACGGGCCGCACAGCGGGCGGCCCGAGCCGAGCGGGCCCGGCAGCGCCGCGCCCTGGACCGGGAGTTGGCGAAGGCCCAGGCCGACCAGGAGCGGGCCGAGACCGAGCTGACCGAGGCGACCGGGCAGGAGCGCGACGGTGTGGCCGTACTCGATCGCCTTGAGGCTGAGCTGGCCGAGCTGGAGCGGCGACGCGCGGTCGCCGAGCAGGACCTCAGCCGGGCCAAGCTCGCCCGGCGTGCCGCCGAGCGGGCGGTCACCGTGGCCCGGCGGCGCGCCGGTGAGGTCGAGGCGGCGGTCGAGGCACTGGCGGCCGAAGAGGGGGATGCGGACGCGGGCGGTGGCGCGGCAGACTGACCATCGATGGACGACGACGAGTGTGCGGGCCGTACACGGCGAGTGGCCCCGAGCCGGGGCGTGGTCGCCGGATCGGGTTGCCCGAGCGGGGCGGCGCGGTGACTCCGGAGCAGGTCGCTGCCGCCAGTAAGCCCGTCGTGCTCGACCTGGGCGACGCCTTCAGCCGGGACCCGACCACGTTGCGCCGGGCCCGACTGCTCGGCATCTCCGGCTGGGCCTTCTACATCAGCGGCCGGGCCGGTGCGCTCGGCGGTGTGCGGGCCGAGACGGCCGCCGCCGCCCTCGGGTTCATCGCCCCGGACGCGGTCGCCGACGGTTGGGACGCCGCCGCCCGGGTCGTTCCGCCGTTCGAGGTGGCCGCCGCGAGCCTCGCCGAATGCTGCCGGTGGGGGGCGCAGCAACTCGGCCCCCTGCCCGGCACCGAACGCCTGTCGGCGCTCGTCGAGCGGGTCGTGGTGGCGGCGGAGGCCAGTGGGATGCCGCTCTTCGCCGCGTGGCGGGCCATGCCGCTTCCGGATCTCTCGCCCGGGGCGCGCAGCGCCGCCGGGCTGCGGCTGCTCCGGGAACACTTCACCGGCGCCTACCTGCTGGCGGTACGCGCCGCCGGGATGACCCCGCTGGAGGCCGTGCTGGCCGGGCCGGAGGGCGAGGCCGGGGCGGTGGCCTGTGGCTGGCCGCCGCCGTACCCGCCGATCGGGCCGCTGGTGCGCCGCCGGCTCTGGGCGGAGGCGGTGACCAACCGGCTGGCCGCGCCCGCGTTCACGGCCCTCGGGCCCGCCGACGGCGCGGAGTTGGTGGAGTTGCTGCACCGCACCCGGGTCGACCTCGGCTGAGCCTTTCGTCGTCAAAATGGGCGGCGCCGCAGCCGAGCGGCTGCCAGGATGTCCTGCCGTGACCCTTCCCGCTGGTTGGACGACGCGCCGACCCACCCTCGACGACGTGCCGGCGATCCTCGCGGTGGTGCACGCCGCCGACACCTTCGCCATCGGCCATCCCGACTTCGACGCCGAGGACGTCGCGGCGTCGCTGACCGCCCCCCACTTCGACCCGACCCGGGACTCCTGGCTGGCCATCGACCCGGACGACACAGTGGTCGGCTGGGCGACGGTGGACAACCCGACCGGAGTGGGCCGGGAGTTCGTGGAGGTCTACGTCGATCCGGTACGGGCCGTCGCCGTCCGCGCGCCGTTGCTGCTCCGTCAACTGGACCGGGTCGCCGAGCGCGCTGCCGAGCGGGGGCTCCCGTCACTCACCGTCCGCTGCGCGGTCTTCGCCCCGGAACGTGACTGGGAACACGCCCTGCGTGGGCTCGGGTTCGCCCTCGTCAAGCGGTACGTCCGGATGAGCCGGCCGTTGGACGACCTGCCCGACGAGCCGGCCGGTCCGTCAGCCGTGACGGTGCGGCCGGTCCGCCCGGACGACGAGCCTGACCTGGTGGAGTTCCACCGGATCTACGAGGCCGCCTTCGGCGACACCCCGGACCATGAGCCGCTGTCGTACGAGCGGTGGCGGGCCCGGATCGGCGACCTGACCGCCTGGGACGAGTGGTTCGTCGCCGAGGTGGACGGGGTGCCGGTCGGCGCGTTGCAGTCCTCGGACCAGGCGCTCGATCAGCAGTCGGCCTGGGTGAAGAGTCTGTCGGTGCTGTCCGCGTACCGGCGCAGGGGGGTGGGTGCGGCGTTGCTGCGCCGCGCCTTCGCCCGCTACGCCGGGAAGGGGCGGCGGGCGGTCGGCCTGGGCGTCGACCTCACCAACCCGACCGCCCCGCTGTCGCTGTACCGGTCGGTGGGCCTGCGGGAGACCCAGTGGACCGACATGTACGAACTTTCCGTCCCGGCGGCCGGTGTGTGATTGACGACCCCGGTCCGGCCCGGCCGGCGCTCCGCTCGACAGCGGTAGCAGACTGGAGACGTGCGATACGCGCTGCTACGGCGAGGCGGTGCCGGTGGGGCGGGCCCGCAGCTCGGTGACGTAGTCGTCAGGGGCGCCCGCCTTCTCGGCGGCGTTCGCGATCTCCGACAGATACCACGAGGTCGGCAGGCCGCCCTCGTACCCGTTGAACACGTAGATCCACGCGGTCACGTCGCCGTCGAGGGTGGAGACCCGCACGTGCAGCTTGCGGTACGTGCCGGCGGTCACTCCCTCGATCTCGTCGAGTTGGCCCGCGTCGTACGGGTGGATGTCGTAGAGCGCCACGAAGACCCGGTCACCGGGAGACTCGACCAGGGTGCTCACCGCACCCTCCCAGCCGATAACGTCCGCACCGGCGAAGGTCAGCCGCCAGCCCTCCAGCCAGCCGGTGCCCACCATCGGCGAATGCGGACAGTAGGCGCGCATCCGGGCGGGATCGAGATTTGAGCCGTAGGCGGCGTGATGACGCACGGCGATGACGATAGCCCGGCCGACGGGTGGGGGAGAATACGACAGTGCGTGTCGAATGCGTTCGGGAGAAGAAAGTCACTGTGAGCATTTACGAAGGGCAAACGCTGTGAGCCGGATCGTGATCATCGGCGGGGGGCCGGCCGGGTACGAGGCGGCACTGGTCGCCGCCCAGCTGGACGCCGATGTCACAGTGGTGGAGGCCGATGGTGCGGGCGGTGCCTGCGTGCTCTCCGACTGCGTACCGTCGAAAACCTTCATCGCCAGCTCGGGGGTGGTCACCGGCTACCGCGACACCGAGGAGTTCGGGGTGCACTCGGACGGCCTGGAGGCGGTCACCGTCGACGCGCGGGCGGTGCACGGGCGGGTCAAGCGGCTGGCCCTGGCGCAGTCCGCGGACATCCACGCCAAGCTGCTGAAGGCGGGGGTCAACTTCGTGGCCGGCACCGCCCGGCTCGGCGAGGACTCCCTCGGGCACACCCACCGGGTCGTCGTCACCCCCGCCGACGGCGGCGAGGAGTACTCGATCGACGCGTCCACCGTGCTGGTGGCCACCGGCTCGACGCCCCGCCAGCTGCCCACCGCCGTACCGGACGGTGAGCGCATCCTGACCTGGCGACAGGTGTACGACCTGCCGGAGCTGCCCGAGCACCTGATCGTGGTCGGGTCCGGTGTGACCGGCGCGGAGTTCGCCAGCGCGTACCTGGCGATGGGGGTCGAGGTGACCCTGGTCTCCAGCCGGGACCGGGTGATGCCGCACGAGGACGCCGACGCCGCCTCCGCCATCGAGCGGGTGTTCCGCAACCGGGGCATGGAGATCCTCAACAACTCCCGGGCCGACGCGGTCCGGCGTACCGACGACGGCGTCGAGGTGGAGCTCTCCGACGGCCGCAAGGTGACCGGCTCACACGCGCTGATCACCGTCGGTTCGATCCCCAACACCGCCAACCTGGGTCTGACGGAGTACGGGGTGGAGCTGGGCCGGGGCGGCTACCTGACGGTCGACCGCGCCTCCCGGACCAACGTGCCCGGCATCTACGCCGCCGGCGACTGCACCGGGGTGCTGCTGCTGGCCAGCGTCGCCGCCATGCAGGGCCGGATCGCCATGTGGCACGCGCTCGGCGAGGCGGTCCGCCCGCTGCGACTGCGTACCGTCGCGGCGAACGTCTTCACCGACCCGGAGCTGGCCACCGTGGGTGTCTCGCAGGACGAGGTGGACGCGGGCAAGGTGCCGGCCCGGCAGGTGATGCTGCCGCTGTCCGGCAACGCCAGGGCCAAGATGGACGACCTCTCCGACGGTTTCGTGAAGCTGTTCTGCCGTCCCGCCAGCGGCCAGGTGATCGGCGGTGTGGTGGTCGCTCCGAAGGCCAGCGAGCTGATCCTGCCCATCACCATGGCGGTGGAGAACAACCTCACCGTCAACGAGCTGGCCCAGACCATCACCATCTACCCGAGCCTCTCCGGCTCCATCACCGAGGCGGCCCGCCAGCTCATGCTGCACGAGCTGGAGTAGACGCGCCTCTCTCGTCGATCATGGACTTGTGGTGGCCGTTCTATGCTGCCACACCCCTTTTGTGAGGCACCACAACTCCATGATCGACGCGTGAGGGCCGGGTGAGGGTCGCCGCTACCGTGGTCAGGACCGCTACCTCGGTGAGGATCAGGAGGCGTTCGGCCAGACCGATGAGCATCCGGTCGCCGGGGTAGGCGGACCAGATCATCGCCACCGCCAGGGCCAGGCTCAGCAGGACCAGGGTGCGTAGCGTCCGGGCGGCTGGCGTCAGGTCAGGTCGGCGGGCGAGCAGCCAACCGGCCGCCGGCAACGCCAGGAAGGCGATCACCGACGCGTACCGGTGCAGGTAGGCGGCGGTGGTCATGGCGGTGCCCGGCTCGTTCGTCGGCACCACGGCGGCCAGCAGCAGCCCACCCACCCATGCGCCGAGCAGCAGCTCGGCCGTTCGACCGGAGCGCGGTCGGGGTGGGCTGGCGCGGCGCAGTCCGTACAGCAACGCCACGGTGGCGAGCGCGAGTACCACCATGGCGATGTCGATGACGCCGCCACGGTCGGAGACCGCGAAGTCGCTGATGGTCAACGCCCACGGGTTGAGGTCGTCGTTGACTTCGAGGTGGCCGATCACGGTGAGCAGCGCCGCCAGGGCGATCCCGCCCAGGGCGAGCAGGCCGGTACTCCGGGTAACAGGCATGCCTCAGCCTGTCGCCACAGACACCCCACCCGAATCCGGGACAGCCACCGAAAAAGTTCCCCGGGACCACCCCTAGAGGCCTGCCGCCAACCCGCCGCGATCTTGCACTTTCGGTCGTGCGTATGTGCGGCATGCCCCAATTGTCGGGACAGTAAGTGCAAGATCGCGGAGGCTTGGGCGCGGCTCTCAGTCGATGGGGACGTCGACCGCGGCGACTGCGGCGGCGGCGCGGGCGTGGCGGGCGCTGACCACTGTCATCGCCCATCCGGCCGCGGCGAAGCCGGCCGCCGCGGCGGTGGCGATGATGGCCAGCCGCCAGGCCGACTCGGTCAGTGCGGTGCCGCCCAGGTGCCCGACCAGCGCGCCGTAGGTGGCCCAGCCCAGCGCGGCGACGGCCTCGTAGAGCACGAACAGGCGGTACGGGTAGCGGCTACGCCCGGCCGAGAAGCAGGCCGCCATCCGACCGCCGGGCACGAACCGGCAGAGCAGGATGACCAGCGGCCCGGGTTGTCGCAGCCCCTGGGTGACCCGGCTGGCCACCCGGCGGGCGCGGCTCAGCTCGGCGTGCCGGGGTGGCCGCCGGTCCGGTGCGCTGCGCCCGAGCAGATAGCAGGCCAGGTCGCCGGCGAATACGCCGAGCGCTCCGACGGCGATGGTGACCGGCAGGCTGAGCCCGCCGTAGACGGTGAGCGCACCACTGGTGATCATGATGATCTGGGTGGGGATCACCGGCACGAAGGCGTCCGCGATCAGCAGCGCGAGCAGCACCAGGTACGCCCACGTCGGCGACGCGACGTCAGTCAGAAGTTCGGGCACGCCTGCCACCTCGCCGGATGCGGCCAATTGGGTGCCTTGAGCCTGACGTCGTGTCCGGCGTCACGGTGGACGGCCCCGGCCCGTCGTGACCGTCGACACGACTGGGCCACCCAGCTACAACGAGGCCGATCGTTGCCAGGTGACGGGTTCGGAGGCTGTTCCACCCGTTCGCGGCGGGCGGCAGAACGCCGTTCGTCGGCGTACCGTTGTCGGCGCGGCCACGCCCGTCGGGTCCCCCGTTCCTGACGATTCGGCCGCCAGGGCCGCCGGCGGGTCCCGCGCCGGCGGCCCACCCCTGCGCCGCAAATCCGGGTGCATCCCCGAACGTCGCGCGGGTACGGTCGCCGTATGCGCAGCGCGGTAGTGATGACCACGACGCCGGGTGTCCCCGGCGCGCCGCTCTGACGTAACCACCGTCGACCAGGCCCCGGGGCGATCCGCCCCCGAGGGCAGCGCGCCGTTCGGAGCTCAGGTCGCCTCCGGGTCGTACCCGATCCAGGAGCCCGACATGATCGACCACCGTAGGCTCGGCCGCGAGCTGGACCTCTTCGTCTCCGACCCGCTGGCCGGTGCCGGCCTGCCGATCTGGCTGCCGGCCGGCGCCGCCGCCCGGCACGCCGTCGAGGAGTACGTCCGGGAGTTGGAGCGCCGCTCCGGCCACCAGCACGTCTACTCGCCGCCGCTGGGCAAGCGGGAACTCTTCGAACTCTCCGGCCATCTCGGCTACTTCGCCGACGACATGTTCCCGCCGATGCGGCTGAGCGCCGACGACGAGTTCGTGCTCCGGCCGGCGCTCTGCCCGCACCACGCGTTGGTCTTCCGGGCGCGGGGTCGTTCCTACCGGGAGTTGCCGTTGCGAATCGCGGAGCTGGGCGGGATGTACCGCTCGGAGCGCTCCGGTGTGCTCGGTGGGCTGTCCCGGGTACGCGCCATCTCGCTCAACGACGCGCACACCTTCTGCGCCCCCGAGCAGGTCGGCGCGGAGGTCGTCGAGATCCTCGGGCTGATCCGTGCCGCGCACGCCGCGCTCGGTGTCCGGCCGGCCGGGTTCCGGCTGTCGCTGCGCGGGCCGGGCGAGAAGTACGTCGGCGACGACGCCCAGTGGGCCCGCGCCGAGGAGTTGCTCCGGGAGGCGCTGGCCGGGGTGGAGTACGTCGAGGCGCCGGGGGAGGCTGCCTTCTACGGTCCGAAGATCGACATTCAGATCGTCGACGCCGCTGGCCGGGAGTCGACCATCTCCACCATCCAACTGGACTTCGACAAGCCGGAACGGTTCGACCTGTCGTACACCGACTCCGACGGCAGTCGGCGTCGGCCGGTCATGGTGCACCGCAGCCTGGTCGGCAGCATGGAGCGGCTGTTCGCGTACCTCATCGAGGTGCACGAGGGGGCGTTCCCGGCCTGGTACGCGCCCGTCCAGTTGGTGCTGCTGCCGGTCGACGACGGTCAGGCCGACGCGGCGGCCGACCTGGCTCGACGGGCGGGCGACGCCGGCCTGCGGGTCGCTGTCGACGCCGCCGGTTCGCTGGCTGCCCGGGTACGGGACGCGGCCCGCCGCCGCGTCCCGTACCTCGGGGTGCTGGGTGCCCGGGAGGTGGCCGACGGGCACCTCGCGCTGCGCCTGCGCGGCGGCCGCGCCCTGGCCCCGATGCCCGCCGACGCGGCTCTCGCCCTGATCGGCGGGCAGGTCGACGCCCGCGCGACCGACCTGCTGCCGTCGGACTGACACGCCCGCCGATCGTCTCGCGCGCACGGCCGCCCGACCTCAGACCGACGCCGGTTGGGCGGCCGGTTCCTCGTCGACCACCGCACCGGTGAACTGTGAGCGGTAGAGCCGGTGGTACGCGCCCTGGACGGCGAGCAACTGCTCGTGGGTGCCCTGCTCGACGATCCGACCGTCCTCCATCATCAGGATCAGGTCGGCGTCGCGGATGGTGGAGAGCCGGTGCGCGATCACGAAGCTGGTCCGGTCCGAGCGCAGTGCGGCCATCGCCCGTTGCAGCAGCACCTCGGTGCGGGTGTCCACCGAGCTGGTGGCCTCGTCGAGGATCAGCAGTGACGGCTCGGCGAGGAACGCCCGCGCGATGGTGATGAGCTGCTTCTCGCCGGCGCTGACGTTGCTGCCCTCCTCGTCGATGACGGTGTCGTAGCCCTCGGGCAGGCTGCGCACGAACCGGTCCACGAAGGTGGCCCGGGCGGCGGCGAGGATCTCCTCCTCGGTCGCGTCCGGCCGCCCGTAGGCGATGTTGTCCCGGATGGTGCCGCCGAACAGCCAGGTGTCCTGGAGCACCATGCCGATCCGACCGCGCAGGTCGTCGCGGCGCATCGTGGTGATGTCCACCCCGTCGAGCGTGATCCGGCCGGCGTCCAGCTCGTAGAACCGCATCACCAGGTTGACCAGGGTGGTCTTGCCGGCGCCGGTCGGGCCGACGATGGCCACGGTGTGCCCGGGCTCGGCGACCAGCGACAGGTCGTCGATCAGCGGCTTGTCCGGCTCGTAGCGGAACGAGATGTGCTCGAACTCGACCCGACCGTGCGGGTCGGTGACCCGGGCCGGCGCGACCGGGTCGGGGGTCTGCTCGTCCGCGTCGAGCACCGCGAAGACCCGCTCGGCCGAGGCCACCCCGGACTGGAGCAGGTTGGCCATCGAGGCGAGTTGGGTGAGCGGCTGGGTGAACTGGCGGGAGTACTGGATGAACGCCTGCACGTCACCGAGGCTCATCGTGCCGGAGGCGACCCGCAACCCGCCGACCACGGCGATCGCGACGTAGCTCAGGTTTCCGATGAACATCATCGACGGCATGATGATCCCGGAGATGAACTGCGCCCCGAAGCTGGCCCGGAACAGCTCCTCGTTCTTCGCGTGGAACGCGGCCTCGACCTCACGCTGCCGGCCGAAGACCTTCACCAGCTCGTGACCGGTGTACGCCTCCTCGATCTGGCCGTTCAGCTCGCCGGTGTGCGTCCACTGGGCGATGAACTGCTTCTGCGAGCGCTTGGCGATGCGCTGGGTGACCAGCACCGACAACGGCACCGCGACCAGGGCCACCAGGGCCAGCACCGGCGAGATCCAGAACATCACGGCCAGCACGCCGACGACGGTCAGCAGCGAGGTGAGCAGCTGGCTGAGGGTTTGCTGGAGGCTGGTGGAGATGTTGTCGATGTCGTTGGTGACCCGGCTGAGCAACTCACCGCGCGGCTGCCGGTCGAAGTAGGGCAGCGGCAGACGGTTGAGCTTCTCCTCCACCTCGGCGCGCAGCCGCAGCACGGTGCGCTGGACCACCCCGTTGAGCAGCCAACCCTGCCACCAGGACAGCAGGCTCGCCGCGAGGTAGAGCCCGAGCGCCAGCAGCAGCACCCGACTCAGGGCGCTGAAGTCGATGCCCACCCCGGGCACCACGTCCATCCGGGCCAGCATGTCGGCGAAGCTGTCGTTGCCGCTGGCCCGGGCCGCCGCGACGGCCTGCTCGGCGGTGGTGCCGGCGGGTAGTTGCCGACCGATCACCCCAGTGAAGATCAGGTCGGTGGCGTGGCCGAGGATCTTCGGCCCGGCCACGCTGAATCCGACACTCACCACGGCCAGCGTGATGATCGCGGCCAGGTGCAGTCGGTGCGAGCGCAGCCGGCCGAGCAACCGTCGGGCCGACGGCCCGAAGTTCATCGACTTCTCGGCGGGCATTCCGGCGCTCATCCATCCCGGACCACCCCGCTGACCGCCGGGCGGCAGCCGCTTCGGGGTCGGCGCGCCACTGCCGGTCTCCGGCGCGGTTCCACCGCCGGGTTGCTGCGTGGTCTCATCCGGCGTCCGTCCGTCGCCGGCCGGCTTCTGACTGGGTACGGCCGCGGTGCGCGGCTCGTCACGCTCGCTCATGCCGCCACCTCCGTGGTCTGCTGCGAGGCCACGATCTCGGCGTACGTCGGGCAGGTTTCCAACAACTCGGCATGTCGTCCCACTCCGACGACCCCTCCGTTTTCCAGGACGATGATCTGATCGGCGTCGATGATCGTGGAGACCCGCTGGGCCACGATCACCACCGCCGCCTGCGCGGTGACCGGCCGCAGGGCCGCTCGCAGCCGCGCGTCGGTGCCCAGGTCGAGCGCGGAGAACGAGTCGTCGAAGAGGTAGATCTCCGGTTGCCGGACCAGGGCCCGGGCGATGGCCAGGCGCTGCCGCTGACCACCGGAGACGGTGGTGCCGCCCTGCGCGATCGGGGCGTCCAGCCCGCCGGGCATCTGGGCCACGAAGTCCCGGGCCTGGGCGATCTCCAGCGCCGTCCACAGCTCCTCGTCGGTGGCGTCCGGGTTGCCGTAGCGCAGGTTGCTGGCGACCGTCCCGGTGAACAGGTACGGCCGCTGCGGCACCAGGCCGATGCGTCGCCACAGCTCCTCCGGCGCCAACTCCCGCACGTCCACCCCGTCGACCAGCACCGCGCCGTCGGTGACGTCGACCAGGCGGGGGATCAGCGACAGCAGCGTCGTCTTGCCCGCGCCGGTGCTGCCGATGATCGCCGTGGTGGTGCCCGGGGTCGCCCGGAAGGAGATGTCGCGCAGCACCGGCTCCACCGCGCCCGGGTACTGGAAGCGCACCCCGCGCAGCTCCAACTCTGCTCGGGTGGGCAGTTCGGTGACCGGCGCGGCGGCCGGGACCACCGAGGAGTCGGTGTCCAGCACCTCGACGATCCGCTCGGCGCAGACCGCTGCCCTCGGCACCATCATCAGCATGAAGGTGGCCATCATGACCGCCATCAGGATCTGCATCAGGTACTGCAGGAACGCGGTGAGCGCGCCGACCTGGATCGCACCGGCGTCCACCCGCTGCGCGCCGAACCAGAGCACCGCCACGCTGGAGACGTTCAGCACGAGCATGACCACCGGGAAGATCAACGCCAGCAACCGCCCGGTACGCAGCGCGGTGGCGGTCAGGTCGGCGTTGGCGACGGCGAAGCGGTCCGTCTCGTACGGCTCTCGGACGAACGCACGGACCACCCGGATGCCGGTGATCTGCTCCCGCAGCACCCGGTTGACAGTGTCGATGCGGGTCTGCATCAGCCGGAAGCCCGGCACCATCCGACGGATGATCGCGCCGAGGGCGATGGCCAGCACCGGCACGCTGACCAGCATCAGCCAGGAGAGCCCGACGTCCTCACGCAACGCCATGAACACGCCGCCGACGCTCATGATCGGTGCGGCGACGAGCATCGTGCAGCTCATCAGCACGAGCATCTGCACCTGCTGCACGTCGTTGGTGTTGCGGGTGATCAGCGACGGTGCCCCGAACCGGGCCACCTCGCGGGCGGAGAAGCGGTTGACGTGCCCGAACAGTTCGGCGCGTACGTCGCGGCCGAAGCCCATCGCCACCCGGGCGCCCAGGTAGACCGCAGCGATCGAGCAGACGATCTGGATCAGGCTGACCAGCAGCATCCAGCCGCCGGTGCGCACGATGTAGTCGGTGTCGCCCCGGGCCACGCCCTGGTCGATGATGTCCGCGTTGAGGCTGGGCAGGTAGAGCGAGGCCATGGTGCCCACGAACTGGAGCAGCACGACCGCCAGCAACGGTCTCTGATAGGTGCGCAGTTGGCCGCGCAGGAGTCGGATCAGCACGCCGGGTCCTTCGTTTCGGTAGGGCGTCCGGTCATCCGCGGGTCGTCTCCGCTGCCGATGACCTCAAGCAGGAACTCCCGGATCACCTGGGCCTTCGCCGGGTCGGCGTCGACCGAGGTGAGGGGCCGTCCGGAGTGCATGAGCGCGCCGAGCGCGGCCACCCGTTCCCGCCCGGCGGGGGTGATGGCGAGTCGGATGCTGCGTCGGTCGTTGTCGTCGCGCTGGCGCTCGACCAGACCGTCGCGCTCGAGCGTGTCGACGATGCCGGTCAGGGTCGCCGGGCGGACGAACCCCTTCTCGGCGACCGCCCGGTGCGGCAACTCGCCGTGTCGGGCGAGCGTCATCAGGGTGATCATGCCGGCCTGGGTGAGGCCGTGCTCCTCGGCGAGGTAGCGGTTCCACCGCTGCCCGACCAGGTGCCCGGCCACCACCAGCAGCCGGCCGAGCGGCACGTCCTGGAGGGTCACGAGTTCCACGACAGGTAGGTTAGCCCCCTGATAGTCAGGGGCCAAACGAAATTGCCGCGGCGGTGGCCACGAACATGATCTGTAGGGCGGTTCGCTGTGCGAGCGGGGTGACCGGGCGGCCGGCGAGAGTCAGGTCGCGGCGGGCGGCCGAGACGTTGGCCGGGAACATGGCGAGCATGAGCAGGCCGAGCCCGGCCGCCGCGACCCGGGCTGTCGCCGGCACCAGGAGGCCGACCGCGCCGACCAGCTCCAGTATGCCGGTCACGGTGACCAGCAGGTCCGGACGGGGCAGTCGGGGCGGGACCATCGCGATCAGGTCGGCGCGGCGCTGGCCGACGAAGTGCGCGACGGCGGTGAGCGTGAACATGACGGCCAGCCCGACGCGCAGCGCGGGATGCCAGCCGTCCAGTGCGGAGATGCCCGCCAGGCCGGCGATTCGTGCCAGCGCGGTGCCGACGATAAGGGCGATCAGGGGTGCCATCCGAATCCTCCTCCGTGAAACTTGTCAGTGACAAGATTGTGCGCCGAGGTTCATCTTGTCAATGGCAAGATAGGATTCGCGCATGACCGACACCCGCGCCTACCACCACGGCGACCTGCGCCGCGCCCTGCTCGCCGCGGCGCTGGAGGCCGTCGGCGAGGTCGGACCCGCCGCACTGAGCCTGCGCGACCTGGCCCGCCGGGCCGGTGTCTCGCACGCCGCGCCCGCACACCACTTCGGCGACAAGGCGGGCCTGCTCACCGCGCTCGCCGCGCAGGGCTTCGACCTGCTGGCCCAGACGTTGACCGAGGCGGATGACGACCTGTTGGAGGCCGGCGTCGCGTACGTCGACTTCGCCGTCACACACCGGGCGTACTTCGAGGTGATGTTCCGGCCGGAGCTCTACCGGGCCGACGAGGCCGAGCTGATCGCGGCGCGGGGTCGGGCCGGCGCCGCGCTCCGCTCCGGGGTGGCGGCGCTGTCCAGCGGCGGCGCGCCCGCCGACACCGACCGGGACGCGCTCGCCGCCTGGTCGATCGCGCACGGCTTCGCCACCCTCTGGCTGGCCGGCGCACTACCCGACCGGGTGGGCGACAACCCCCGAGAGGCAGCCCGCGTCGTCCTACGTCGGCTGGCGACCTAACCCCGAGGCCCTAACGCCGACGCGGACGCGGTCAGGGCTTTACCAGCTGGTCGGGAGGGGCATTCCTTCGGTGAAGCCGGCGGCGCTCTGCACGCCGACGATGGCCCGCTCGTGGAACTGGGTCAGGTCCCGTGCGCCGGCGTAGGTGAAGGCGCTGCGTACCCCCGCGATGATCTCGTCGATCAGGTCCTCGACACCGGGGCGGGCCGGGTCCAGGTGCATCCGGGCCGAGGAGATGCCCTCTTCGAACACCGCCTTGCGGGCCCGGTCGTACGGGCTGTCGTCGGCGGTTCGGGCGCTGACCGCCCGAGCAGAGGCCATCCCGAAGCTCTCCTTGTACCGCCGGCCGTCCGCGTCGGTGTAGAGGTCACCGGGGGATTCGTAGGTGCCGGCGAACCAGGAGCCGATCATCACGTTCGACGCGCCGGCGGCGAGCGCCAGCGCCACGTCCCGGGGGTGCCGCACCCCGCCGTCGGCCCACACGTGCCGGCCCAGTTGGCGGGCGGCGGCCGCGCAGTCGAGCACGGCGGAGAACTGCGGTCGACCCACGCCGGTCATCATCCGGGTGGTGCACATCGCCCCCGGGCCGACGCCGACCTTGATGATGTCCGCTCCCGCCTCCACCAGGTCGCGTACGCCCTCGGCGGTGACCACGTTGCCGGCCGCCACCGGCACCCCCGGGTCCAGTTTCCGGACCGCCTGAAGTGCGGACATCATCCGTGCCTGGTGGCCGTGCGCGGTGTCCACGACCAACGTGTCCACCCCCGCCTCCAGCAGCGCTGCGGCCTTGCCGGTCACGTCCCCGTTGATCCCGACGGCCGCCGCGATCCGAAGCCGACCCCGGTCGTCCACGGCCGGCGTGTAGAGGGTGGCTCGCAACGCGCCCTGTCGGGTCAGCACCCCGACGAGCCGACCCTCGGCGTCCACCACCGGGGCGAGTCGGCGACGGCCCGCCGAGAGCAGATCGAAGCCGGTACGAGGATCCGCGTCCGCCGGGACGGTGTGCAGCTCGGTGGACATCACGTGGCGCAGCTGGGCGAAGCGGTCCACGCCCGTGGTGTCCGCCTCGGTGACCACACCCATCGGCCGGCCGGCGTCGTCGACCACGATCACCGCACCGTGCGAGCGCTTGGGCAGCAGGTGGATGGCATCGCCCACGGTTTCGGTCGGGCCCAGTGTGATGGGGGTGTCGTAGACCAGGTGGCGCTGCTTGACCCAGGCGACGACATTCGCCACCACCTCGATCGGAATGTCCTGCGGGATCACCGCGATGGCACCCCGGCGGGCGACCGTCTCCGCCATCCGCCGTCCGGCGACCGCTGTCATGTTCGACACCACCAACGGAATGGTGGTGCCGGTGCCGTCGCCGGTGGAGAGGTCGACGTCGAGCCGGGAGCCCAGGTCGGAGCGGGCCGGCGCCATGAAGACGTCGGTATAGGTCAGGTCGTGCGCGGGAGCCGCGCCGTGAAGGAACCGCACCCGGCAATCATTCCCGCTCGCGGCGGGTTCCACCGCCGGTGGTAGCGGAAAACACTCGCATCGTCCTGGTCCTGGTGGCGTCGTCCGTGCTCGCCGGAGGAGCCGACAGCCCTGCGGAAGTCCCACCGCGAGCCCGGCCGGGTACGAACCGGTCAGCCCACCAGGAGCGCCACGGCGAGCCCGGCCATCACGACGGCGATGACCGCGTCCAGCACCCGCCAGGCGACGGCGCGGGCGAGCAGCGGTGCGAGGCGCTGCGCGCCGACGCCGAGCGCTGTGAACCAGACCACACTGGCCAGGGTGGCGCCGGCGCCGAAGACCCACCGGTGCGGGTGTTGCTGGGCCACGCTGCCCAGGAGCAGCACGGTGTCCAGGTAGACGTGCGGGTTCAGGTAGGTGAAGGCGGCGCAGGCGAGCAGTGTCGCCCCCAACGTGGCCGGCGGCCGCTCGGTGGGCAGCAGGGCGCCGGGGCGCAGGGCGCGGCGGGCGGCGAGCCCCGCGTAGCAGAGCAGGAAGGCCGCACCGCCCCAGCGGATCGCCATCAGCAGGCCCGGTCGGCCGGTGACCAGTGAACCGACCCCGGCCACTCCCGCCATGATCAGCAGCGCGTCCGAAGCGGCGCAGGTCAGCACCACGGGTACGACGTGCTCGCGTCGCAGGCCCTGGCGCAGGACGAAGGCGTTCTGGGCGCCGATGGCGACGATGAGCGCGATGGAGATCGAGAAGCCTGCGACGGCGGAGGTGAGCACGGAGTCGACGCTAGGACCGTTGACAGCCACCAGTCCAACTAAAGATTCTGACGCAACTTAAGCTCAGCTAATGGACGGTCTCGACTCGGCGCAGCTGCGGACACTCGCGGCCGTGGTGGCCGAGGGCAGCTTCGACGCGGCGGCCCGGCTGCTGCACGTCACGCCGTCGGCGGTGAGTCAACGGATCAAGGCGTTGGAGGAGACAGTCGGCCAGGTGCTGGTCCGCCGTGCCCGTCCGTGCGTGGCAACCGACGCCGGCCGCCCGCTGCTGCGCCTGGCCGGCCAGCTCGCACTGCTCGAACGGGAGGCGCTGGCCGATGCCCGCGGCCCGCTGGCCGGCGGTGGCCGGATCCGGGTCGCCGTAGTGGTCAACGCGGACTCGCTGGCCACCTGGTTCCCCGCCGCGCTGGCCCGGTTGCCGCAGCGGGCTGGGCTCTCGTTCGACCTGCGGCAGGACGATCAGGACCACACCGCCGAGCTGCTCCGCGACGGTTCGGTGACGGCGGCGGTCACCGCCCAGCGGGAGGCCGTGCAGGGCTGCCGGGTGCTGCGACTTGGGGCCATGCGCTACCGCGCGTTGGCCGCAGCGGAATTCGCGGCGTCCCACTTCGCCGGAGGATTCGCCGCAGCCGCGCTGGCGAGCACCCCGCTGGTGGTCTTCGACCGGAAGGACCGGGTGCAACACCGGTTCATCCGGGCGGTGCTCGGTCGACCGCTCGACCCGCCGGTGCACTACGTACCGTCGGTGCCGGCGTTCAGCGAGGCGATCCGGCTCGGGTTGGGTTGGGGTCTGGTGCCGGAACAGATCGCCCAGGCCGACCTGACCGCCGGTCGCTGTGTCGACCTCGCGCCGGGCCGACACCTCGACGTCCCGCTGTACTGGCAGCACTGGCGGCTGGGGTCGGACGTGCTGAACGCCCTGACCGTCGCCGTCGGCGCGGTCGCCGCCGAAACCCTGCGCTGAGCGCCCGCCGGACGGCTCAGGCGATGGTGCAGATGGGGGCACCGGCGGTGATCACGGCGCCGACCTCGGCGCTGAGACCGCTGACCGTACCCGCCTTGTGCGCGTGCAGCGGCTGCTCCATCTTCATCGCCTCCAGCACCACGACCAGGTCGCCCTCGGCCACTGTGTCGCCGTCCGCCACCGCGATCTTGACGATGGTGCCCTGCATAGGCGAGGTGAGCGCGTCGCCGCCGACCTGGGCACCGGCCTTGGCACCGCCGCGCCGGGTCGGCTTGCGGGCGGCGGGTGCCGCGGTGGTCGTACTCCCGCCGAAGCCGGCGGGGAGGCTGACCTCGAGGCGCTTGCCGCCCACCTCGACCACGACGGTGTCGCGCTCGGCCGGCGCCTCGGCGGCGCCGGCGGCGGCGGTGAACGGGGGCACCGTGTTGTGGAACTCGGTCTCGATCCACCGGGTGTGCACTGTGAACGGCTCGGCGGTGAACGCCTCGTCCCGCACGACGAGCCGGTGGAACGGCAGCGCGGTGGCCATCCCGTCGAGGACCATCTCGTCCAGTGCGCGGCGGGCGCGCTCCAGCGCTTCGGTCCGCGTCTCACCCGTGATGATCACCTTGGCGAGCAGTGAGTCGAAGTTGCCGCCGATCACGTCGCCGGCCGAGATGCCGGTGTCGACGCGCACACCCGGCCCGCTGGGCAGGCGCAGTGCGGTGACAGTGCCCGGGGCGGGCAGGAAGCTGCGGCCCGGGTCCTCGCCGTTGATCCGGAACTCGATCGCGTGCCCGCGCGGCGTCGGGTCCTCGGTGATCCGCAGCTTCTCGCCGTCGGCGATCCGGAACTGCTCGCGGACCAGGTCGATGCCGGCGGTCTCCTCGGTGACCGGGTGCTCGACCTGGAGTCGGGTGTTGACCTCCAGGAAGGAGATGGTGCCGTCGACGCCGACCAGGTATTCGACGGTGCCGGCGCCGTGGTAGCCGGCTTCGCGGCAGATCGCCTTGGCGCTCCCGTGGATCTGCGCGCGCTGGGCGTCGGTGAGGAACGGCGCGGGCGCCTCCTCGACGAGCTTCTGGTGACGTCGCTGCAACGAACAGTCCCGGGTGCCCACCACGATCACGTTGCCGTGCTGGTCGGCGAGGACCTGCGCCTCGACGTGCCGGGGCTGGTCGAGGTACCGCTCGACGAAGCATTCGCCCCGACCGAACGCCGCCACCGCCTCCCGGGTGGCCGACTCGAAAAGCTGGGGGATCTCCTCCATCGTGCGGGCGACCTTGAGGCCGCGCCCGCCGCCACCGAAGGCGGCCTTGATGGCGACCGGTAGGCCATGGTCGACGGCGAACGCCATCACCTCGTCCGGGCTGGCCACCGGGTCAGGGGTGCCGGGGACCAGCGGTGCGCCGGCCCGCTGGGCGATGTGCCGGGCGGTGACCTTGTCGCCCAGGTCGCGGATCGCCTGCGGGGTGGGGCCGATCCAGGTCAGCCCGGCGCCGATGACGGCCTGGGCGAAGTCGGCGTTCTCACTGAGGAAGCCATAACCCGGGTGTACGGCGTCGGCGCCGGCCCGAGCGGCGACATCGAGAAGCTTGTCGATGCGCAGGTAGGTCTCGGTCGCGCTGTCCCCGCCGAGCGCGTACGCCTCGTCCGCGAGGGTGGCGTGCAGGGCGTCGCGGTCGGAGTCCGCGTACACGGCGACGCTGCCCAGGCCGGCGTCGCGGCACGCGCGGATCACCCGGACGGCGATCTCGCCGCGGTTGGCGATGAGTACCTTGCGCACCTTCGTGGCTCCTCCCGGGCAGGTTACTGACGGGGAGTGTATCGGCCGCCCTCGGCGGCCCTAACGATCGCTCAGTGTGGGATGCCGCACTGCACCCGCCACGGTTTAGTCAAACTTGGCTATTACGCTTATCGGGTGTCTTCGACTCGGATGATGATTCTCGGTCTGGTGCGGTGGATGCAGCCCGTGCACGGGTACGACGTGCGCCGTGAGCTGCTGAGCTGGAGCGCCGACAAGTGGGCGAACATACAGCCCGGATCGATCTATCACGCCCTGCGCAAACTCACCGAGGAAGGGCTGCTCCGCGCCGTCGCGACCGAGCAGGTGGGCGCCCGTCCGGCGCGGACCACGTACGAGGTGACGGTCAAGGGGGAGGACGAGTTCGAGACGCTGCTGCGCAACTCCTGGTGGACCATCAGCGAGCCCGCCGACCCGTTCGTGGCGGCCTTCTCCTTCCTGCCGGCCATGCCGCGCGCCGAGGCGGCCGCCGCCCTGCGTAACCGGGCCAACCTGCTGCGCGCCGGCGTCGAGTCCATGCGCGCCTCGCTGGAGTCGGACTGGGTGCGCAACCGCAAGCCGGCGCACGTGGGCTGGATGTTCGAGTTGTGGTCGGCGCGAGCGGAAGCGGAGATGAGCTGGTGCGAGCGGATCGCGGAGCGGATCGATTCCGGAGTGTCGTACCTGCCTGCTGAGCTGGATGAAGCGCAGGGTTGGTCGGGGTGGCGGGACGGCGTGGAGCCGCTCGACACCGACGCGGAATAATCAACGTTGACTAAAAAAGCTATATCGCGTTAGCCTGCTGGCGGCACAGCGGGGGAGTGCGCCGTCCGGCGCCGTCCCACCCGACGGCCGGCCCGACCGGCCCGAACGACCAGGAGCAGAAATGATCGAGACCAGGGGGCTGCGGAAGTCGTTCCGCTCCCGCGCGGGTCGAGAGACGAAGACGGTGGACGCCGTGCGGGGCGTCGACCTTGACGTTGCCAAGGGCGAGATCTTCGGCTTCCTCGGCCCGAACGGCGCCGGCAAGACCACCACGCTGCGGATGCTCGCCACGCTGATCGAGCCGGACGGCGGCGAGGCCACCATCGCGGGCGCCGACCTGCGCAAGGATCCGGCCGAGGTGCGCCGCCGCATCGGGTACGTCCCGCAGGGCGGCAGCACCTGGGACGAGTCCACCGCCCGCGAAGAGCTGGTGCTGCACGCCCGGATGTACGGCATCAGCAAGGCCGACGCGCAGCGGCGCGCCGCCCGCGCCCTGGACGCCTTCCAGCTCACCGAGTACGCCGACCGCAAGTGCAAGACCTACTCCGGCGGCCAACGTCGCCGGGTGGAGATCGCCCTCGGCATCATCCACGAGCCGAAGATCGTCTTCCTGGACGAGCCGACCACCGGCCTCGACCCGCAGAGCCGCGCCCACATGTGGGACGAGATTCGCCGGCTCCGCGCCGACGGGATGACCATCTTCATCACCACGCACTACCTGGACGAGGCCGACGCGCTCTGCGACCGGATCGCGATCATGGACAACGGCGAGGTGGTGGCCGAGGGCACGCCAACCGAGCTCAAGCGGGAGATCTCCGGCGACGTGGTGTTGGTCGGTCTCGACCTGGCCGCCACCCCGCAGGCCGCCCAGACGCTCGACGGCGAGCCGTACGTCAACAAGCTGGAGACGGTCGACGAGGGCGGCCTGCGCCTCTACGTCGACGAGGGCGCCACAGCCATTCCGCAGGTGCTGCGCCGACTCGACCACGCCGGGCTGGAGCTGCGCTCGATCGAGCTGCACCGACCCAGCCTGGACGACGTCTTCCTCACCAAGACCGGCCGCTCGCTGCGCGAGTCCTGACCACCGGAGACGACTCTCATGAAATTCGCCCGTGACACGTGGCTGATCTTCCAGCGCCAGACCCAACTCCTGCTACGCAACCCGGTCTGGGTCTTCGTCGGCGTGTTCCAGCCGGTCATGTACCTACTGCTCTTCGCCCCGCTGCTCAAGCCCGCACTGAACGCGCCCACCCAGGCCGCCGCCTACAAGATCTTCGTACCGGGCCTGCTGGTGTTGCTGGCCATCTTCGGTGGCCTGTTCCAGGGCTTCGGCCTGATCGCCGAGCTGCGAGCCGGCGTCATCGAACGCTCCCGGGTCACCCCGATCAGTCGGCTCGCCCTGCTGCTCGGCCGCTCGCTGCGCGACGTGGTCTCGCTCATGGCGCAGGCGGTGATCATCACGCTCTTGGCGCTCATCTTCGACCTGCGGGTGTTCATCGGGGACCTGCTTCTGGCGTACCTGATGCTCGCCCTGATCGCCCTCATGACCTCGGCCGTCTCCTACGGTGTCGCCCTCAAGGTCAAGAGCGAGGACGCGCTGGCTCCGCTGATGAACACAGTGGCGCAGCCGGTGCTGCTGCTCTCCGGCATCCTGCTGCCGCTGACCTTCGCACCGGGCTGGTTGCAGGGCATCGCCAACTGGAACCCGTTCTCCTGGGCGGTCGACGGCACCCGGGCGCTGTTCGCCGGTGACCTGGGCAGCGACAAGGTCTGGCAGGGCCTCAGCATCACCGCGGTCCTCGCCGCGCTGGGCGTCTACTGGGCCGCCCGTCAGTTCGCCCGCAGCGTCCGCTGACGCCGGCTTTCGCTGTTCCTTGATATTGGGGTGTCCCTTGGTGGGGACACCCCAATATCCGTGTTCAGCGGTTGCCGACGGTTAGCGATTGTCGGCGGTCAGCGGACCCGGGCGAGGGTGAGGCCGTCCGCGATCGGCAGCATCACCGGGTCCACCCGTACGTCCGCGAGAACCTCGTCGTTGAACGCGGCGATGGCCCGGTCACCGGCGTCCTGCGGGGCGATGACCCGCCCGCCACGCAACACGTTGTCGACGGCGATCACCCCACCCGGACGCATCCGGGGCACCAACTCCGCCCAGTAGATCGGGTAGCCGGTCTTGTCCGCGTCGATGAACGCGAAGTCCAGGTGCCGTTCGTGCGGCAACTCCCGCAGCCCGTCCGCGGCCGGGCCGATGCGCAGGTCGATCAGATCCTGCACGCCGGCCCGCTCCCAGTAGCGCCGGGCGATGCCGGTGAACTCCTCAGAGATGTCGAAGCAGGTCAGTCGCCCACCCTCGGGCAACCCGCGGGCGATCGCCAGCGACGAGAGCCCGGTGAACGTGCCGACCTCGACGGCCTGCCGCACGTCGAGCAGCCGGGTGAGGAACGTCAGGAAGGCGGCCTGCTCCGGAGCCACCTGCATGGTGGCGTGCTCGGGCAGCACCGACCGGGTCTCCTCGGCCAGGTCACGGATGATCTCGTCCGGCGGGGAGCCGTGTGCGACCAGATAGGCGTGCAGCTCGTTGGTGAGCGGGATCGACTTGGTGGTCATGACCGGACGTTACCGAGCGGCTCGACCGTTTGGCCGCCCGGCGCGACAGTCGTCCACAGGTCGGTGATCCGCAGATCCAGCTCGGCGAGGAGCCGGCGCAGCAGTGGCATCGACAGCCCGACCACCGTCCCCGGGTCACCCTCGATCCGTTCCACGAAAGGCCCACCCAGCCCGTCGATCGTGAACGCGCCGGCCACCGCCAGCGGCTCACCCGTAGCCACGTACGCGGCGATCTCGTCGTCACTGATGTCGGCGAAGTGGACAGTGGTCGACGCGACCGCCTCCGCCCGCCGGCCCGCAGTAACGTCGACCAGGCAGTGCCCGCTGTGCAGAACGCCGCTGCGTCCCCGCATTCGCAGCCACCGCCGGGTCGCATCAGCCGCATCCGCCGGCTTGCCGAGGATCTCCCCGTCGAAGGCGAGCACCGAATCGCAGCCGATCACCAACGTCCGCTGATCGGCGATCGGGTTCAGCCGGGTCAACACCGCCTGCGCCTTCAGGCGAGCCAACTCCAGGCACAACTCCTCGGCCCGCTCGGTCACCACCAGGGACTCGTCCACCCCACTGACCAGCACCTCCGGCTCGACGCCGGCAGCCTGGAGCAACTTACGACGGGCAGGGCTCGCCGAAGCGAGCACGAGGCGGAGCGGCAAGGTCTCAGACACCACCCCGACGTTACCGCCCAACCCCCCACCAAGACCGACACCCCGCCCAGCACCCACCGCCCGCAGCCGGGTGGTCGGGGTGGTCGGGCGGCTCGGTGGTTGGGCGGCCGGGTGGCCCGGTGGTCGGGTGGCCCGGTGGTTGGTTGGCCCGGTGGTCGGGCGGCCGGCCGCCCGGCCGCCCAACCACCGGGCGGTCCGGTGGTCGGGTGGGCGGTCGGGCGCCCTTGATCCACTCGACTTTCAGGAAAACGCGGTATCCCCTCGCCCCGGACACCGCGATTTCCTGAAAGTCGAGTGGATCACCGTTTCGTTGACCGATCAGCGACTAATTCTGGGCGGCGGATCATCACCACGCCGGCGTCGTCGCGCGATCAGGGCCCACCCAACCCCGGCAGCCACGAGCACCCCGAGAGTGGCCAGGCCGCGGGCGTTCGCGCTATCGCTTCCGTCATCTGGCTGAGCGCCAGCCGTCGTGGTCAGGCCAGCACCGGCCGGAGCGCTCACCGATTCAAACCCCAGCGGCGGTACGTCTGCCGTCAGCGCCGCCACAAGATCGATCACTCCGTAGCCGTACTCGTCGTCACGGCCAGGAGGTCCCTTGTCGACGGCGGTGGCCGTGAGCCGGTGCGCCACCTCCCGGGCCGGCAGGTATGGGTACTTTGACCTGATCAACGCAGCCGCCCCCGCCACGATCGCCGTCGCGCTCGAGGTACCAGTCCCCTTCGAGTATTTCCCGCCGTAGCTGGTGCTATAAATGTCAACCGCAGGAGCGACCACATCGATATTCGGTCCAGTGACCGAGATGGCGGCATGTTGTCCAGCGCGATCGACACCCCCAACCGCGATAACACCCTCTTCGCTGGCCGGATAGCGCACGCCCGTGTCGGAAGGCGTATTACCTGCTGCGGCAACCACTACGATGTCAGCATCCTGGGCCGCCCTGATCGCTCGCTGAAGTCGTATGCCGGCACCGGCGACCGCTGAAATACTGATAACGTCGGCGCCGCCAGCGATGGCGAATTCAATGCCAGAGGCTAGTGCGTCCGGACTGCCCACGCCATTAGGTGGGGTATCCAGGATTGGAAGAACCTTTGCTCTTGGCGCAATACCGAGGGCGCCTTGGTTGTTCGCCCTTCCATGCGCGACGATCAGACCAGCCATTGAAGTTCCATGACTATCCCGATCCCGGTGCCCGTCACCACTTCCTCCAGGAATAACGTCGGTCCCTGGAAGCAAGTTCCCGCGCAGGTCGGGATGGGGGTCGACTCCGGTGTCCGGCACTGCGACGATCACGCCGGACCCTTGACTGAATTTATGTACCTGCTCGATCTGTAGAAATGGCAGATGCCATTGATCGCCTCGTATTAAATCCGCATCTTGAGGTGGGGCGGCGAGGCTGGCAGGAAGCAGGGCTCCGACCAGAGCTAGTCTGTAAAATCCCGCCAGGGTTGACTCAATCACCTGTCGAAACCAATTGCCGGACCGGGGTCGATTGGATTGTCTCTGTCTGGTGGGCGAACCACCGGAGGGACGCCCTGGGCGGTTTCCCATGGGTTGTCCGGATCCCAGTAATGAGAGCTCTCCTCGCTCTCTGTCCCAAGCTTTAGGCGGCCCCCGGTTCCAGGCAGACCGGGTGCACCGCCAATGGGGAAACCGTTCGCACCTCCATTGAGGCTGCGTCCCCCGCCCGGCCGACTTCCAGCCGAACCGGTCGGCGCTGTCCCAGCGCCGCCGCCGCCGATGACCCCGCCTACCGGATTGACCCTTCTAGGGGCGCCAGAGTTGTTGACCGGAGGGCCTGGGGCTGGTCCTGGGACGCCGCCGATTAATCCTCCGGCGGAAGGGACCGGGCGGGCGGGCGTTGCGGGATGGGCGGTGCTTCCGTCGGGTCCCCCGCTGACTGGTTTTGACAGGCTCCCAGGTTGGGGTGTTCGCGTGGGAAGCGATGGAGGCGAGCCCATGGAAGCAGCGGGCATCCTTGGCGTAATGCCAGGACCAATGGCAGCTGGTGGGCCTCCCGCTCCCGGTGCTTGAACGGTTGGCGGAATCGTCCCAGCGGGCGGCGAGGAGACTCCAGCGGCCGCACCCCCGAGGACTGGACCGATCCCCGACGTCGCGGGGGCGGAACTCACCCGCTGAGCACTTGCGCCACGAGGGTGAGTGGTGGAGGTGGGCAAGGGCACTGGAACTATCGGCGGAATAGCGGGTGCCAGATAACCGCCATACACATCGGGGTCGTCCGGCTGCCGCACATTCTTGGGGGCCACGGGTGGTTTTTGTAGGGTTGCTTGGGCTTGTTGGAGTTCGCCGCTCAGGCTGAACATCATGGACCGGGCCTGCACGTTCAGCCGTTCCAGTTCCCCATCAGCAACAGGCGGCTGGGTTGCCCGGTTGCCCATCACCGCTTCCGGGTCGGCGACCATCGACTCGTACGCCTGCTTCTGCTGGAACTTGGTCGCGTACTCCTCGTAGATCTTGCGGAGCGCGGCGCGGGTGGTGCCGATGGCCTGGGTTGCGGCGGAGAGTGCGGTGTAGTTCGCGGCGGCGGCGTCGTGGGTGCGCTGCACCTTGTCGATGAGTTCGTCGAGTTCGGCGAGGTACGTGCGGGAGGCGGCGCTGGTTTCAGGCGGCCATGCCTCGGCGAGTCCGTGTCGGTACTGCTGGAGGCGGCCGAGGTGGGTTTGCGCCAGGTCGCAGACCTTGCGCCAGCCGGCGACCTGTTTCCAGTGGTTGGCGGTGTCGTGGTCCTGAAGGCAGGCCCACATGCTGTTGACGTCCATGAGGTGCCAGTCGGTGAGGCCGGAGGTGCGGCCGGTGCCCCGTTCGATCACGGCAGCACCACCGGCCCTTCGGCGTCGGGACCGGTCGGGTCGGTCAGCATCGACGTGGGGCCGCCGGGCAGCATGTTCAAAGGGTTGGCGAGGGCTCGTTGCACGTCCACCACTCGGGCGGCGGTGAAGGCGTCGCTGTCGGCGTAGTGGGCGGCGACCTGATCGGCGGCGGCGGCCAGGTGGCCGGTGGCGCCTCGGACGGCGTACACCATGTCGGCTGTGGCCTGCTGGGTCTCGTGGTGGGCGTGCAGGAAGGTGACCAGCTCGATGAAGGCGTCGCAGGGGTTGGGCAGCTTCGCGGACATGTCTTCGGCGATGTACGACAGGTGCGGCGCGTAGTTGCTCTCGACCTCGGCGGCGAGCCGGTCGGCGAACTCTCTGAGCTGGCTGATGTCGGCTGCGATGCCGCCGTAACCGCGTAGCCAGGGTGCTGGCCGGTCCTCTTCGGGGATCATGGATCCTCCCTACCCGTAGCGGCACCGTTTCCCTGAGTGAGGTTAACGGCTCAACGCCACCGTGGCAGCCCCCGTGCGGCAGGTCTCGGGTTAGCGGGGCAGGCCGGCGGCGCGCCACCCGTGGGAACCGCCGGGTCTACCGCTGCGCGCCCAGGCGGACGCGGTCGCCGGGACGGGGGTGGCGGCCGGACGGGTCCGGACGATGATCGCCCCCACCAGAGCGGCCAACTCCTCGGCGGTGGGCACGCCGCGGACGACCCGGAACAGCGGCTCTTCGGCAGACATACCGCCAGGGTACGCGGCCGGAAGTTACGCGAAGCGCACAGTGGCGTGCCGGCGGTGTGAGCGTCAGCGGGTCCGGGTACCGTCTCACCGATGTCGAACGCGCTTCCCCAACTCGTCGCTGACCGATACCGGCTCCTGTCGCCGCTCGGCCAGGGCGGCATGGGCAGGGTGTGGAAGGCGCGCGACGAGGTGCTGCACCGGGACGTCGCCATCAAGGAGTTGGTGCCGCCGCCCGGTCTCACCGATGAGGAGCGCCGCGAGATGCGCGAGCGCTCGTTGCGGGAGGCGCGGGCCATCGCCCGGCTCAACAACGCCAACGTCGTCCGCATCTTCGACGTGCTGCGCACCGACGGCGATCCGTGGATCGTCATGGAGTACGTGGCGTCGAAGTCGTTGCAGGACACTCTCGCCGAGGACGGCCCGGTGTCGGTGGCCCGCACTGTGGAGATCGGCCTGGGTGTGCTGGGCGCGCTCAGCGCCGCGCACAAGGCGGGCGTCATGCACCGCGACGTGAAGCCCGGCAACGTGTTGCTCGGCGACGACGGCCGGGTGGTGCTGACCGATTTCGGTCTGGCGACGATCCCGGGCGACCCCAACGTGACCCGCACCGGCATGGTGCTCGGCTCACCCGCGTACATCTCGCCGGAGCGGGCTCGGGACGGCACGGCCGGGCCGGAGGCCGACCTGTGGTCGCTGGGCGCGACGCTCTACGCGGCTGTCGAGGGCAAGTCGCCGTACGCCCGGCCGTCGGCGATCGGCACCCTGGCCGCGTTGGCCACCGAGCCGATTCCGCCGCCGAAGAACGCCGGTCCGCTCAAGGCCGTGCTCAACGGGCTGCTGCGCAAGGACCCGAACGAGCGGATCACCGCCGAGGTGGCGGAGCGCTTGCTGCGCCGCGCCGCTGGCAAGCGGTCGCGCGGGATCTCACTGCTTGATGGCGTACGCCGGCCGGGGCCGAACGGTCCGCGCGAGCCGCGCCCGCCGCACGTGCCGGCGCCGCGACCCGCCGAGAGCGCCGACCGGCCGGTGTCACCGCCGCCGGCCGCCGCCCCCACGACCTCCGCCGCCACCTCCGCTGCCGCCACCTCCGCTGCCGCCGCGACTCCGGCCGCCGATGCCACGCCGACGGCCGTCGTCTCCTCCGGTGCGGTCGCTGACCCGACCGCGGTTGTGCCGGCCGAGCCGACAGCAGCGGCGCCGGCCGAGCCGACCGCCACGATCGACCGCCCGTCCGATGCCGACCCGTCCGATGCCGAGCCGACCGCGAAGGTCACGGCGGCGTCCGACACGAGCGGCGGCGGTACGACTGACGTCGACGACGAACCAACGGTTGTCGATGGTCCGCCGGTGGCTCCGGAGCAGCGCAAGCCGACCACGCCGACGTCGCTCATGCCGCCGGTGAGTCCGGCCGGTCGCGCGGCGGTGCCGCTCTCGGATGGCACGAAGCCGAACAACACCCGACGTAACCTGCTGATCGGGGCCCTGGTCGCGCTGCTGCTGATCGGCCTCGTGGTGGTCGTGCCGATGCTGACCAAGGACGACCCCAAGACCCCGCAGGCCAACCCGACCGGTGCTGCGGCGACCTCGGGGGCCGCGCCGAGCTCCGCTGCGGCGCCACCGCCGGCCACCAGCGGTGCCCCCAGCCCGTCGGTCTCGGCTACCCCCTCGGTCGACCCGAACGCACTGCCCGCGGGCTGGAAGCTGCACCGGGACCCGGCCGGCTTCGCCCTGCCTCTGCCCGATGGCTGGGTGCGGCGCTCGGGCGGCAGCGACACTGTCGTCTTCGACCAGTCCAACGGGCCGGGCGAACTGCTTGTGCAGTGGACTCCCAACCCGAAGGACGACGCCTACGCCGACTGGAAGAGCATCGAGGGCGGCCGCAAGAACATCGTCAAGGATTACCAGTACATCGACATCAAGCGCTGCAGCTTCTGGAAGACGTGTGCGGACTGGGAGTGGCTGGAAACCCGCGACGGGCAGCGGATCCACGTCCGCAACCGCGGGTTCGTGACGGCCAAGAACCGCGGTTACGCGATGCGGTGGGAGATCGCGGAGAAGGACTGGCAGGCCAACCTGCCGAACTTCGACCGGATCGCCAAGGGTTTCGTGCCCGACCGTCAGGACTGAAACTCATTCGCATGACCTTCCGTCGTCGTGGGTAATTGACCTTCGACGACGGAAGGAGGCACGACATGGGTTACCGACGGAAGGACACTCGGCCCCGGCTGGCACTGTGGATGCTCGTGGCGCTCGGCGACGCGATCCTGCTGCTGGTCAGCGCGGGGGTTTCGGTGCTCGTCGCACTGCTCGGCGTCGTGATCGTTGCCGGCTTTGGCGTGGCTGCCTGGCGGTTGACCCGCAGGGGCGCGCTGACTCGTGAGGATGCTGTGGTGCCGGCCCTGAGCCGGCGGCGGGCCTGACCCGTACCCGGTGGTGTGGCGGCAGCCGGACCGATTGTCGACCGTGTGGTGACAGTCGATCCCGCTGCCGCCAACGGCCCGGTCAGGTGTTGTTGGCCAACGCGATCAGGCGGCTCCGGTCGCCGTTCCAGTAGTTGCGGTCCACGTTGCCGCTGATCCCGGAGACCGCGCCGGTGCTGGTGTACTGCCAGAAACTCCACACCGACGCGCCGGCCGGCAGGGCGCCGGGCGTGCTCGACCAGCGGGCCAGCCAGAGCGGGTGGTTCGCCCACGGGCCGGTCCAGCTGCCGGTGCACTGGTTCCACCAGCTCGTGGTGGTGTAGATGACCGCGTACCGGCCGGTGCGGGACCGGTAGGTGTTCAGGAAGTCCTGCACCCAGTTGCGCATCCCGGTCGTGCTGAGCCCGTAGCAGTAGCCGCCGGCGTACGGGTTGCCCTCGATGTCCAGCGCGGCCGGCAGGGTGCGGCTGTCCGCGGACCAGGCCCCGCCGTTGGAGGCCAGGTAGTTGGCCTGGGTGGAGCCGGCGGAGATGTTCGGCCGGGCGAAGTGGTACGCCCCGCGGATCACCCCGGCGTTGTACGAGTTGACGTAGTTGGCGTTGAAGTTCGGGTCCTTGTAGCTGGTGCCCTCGGTCGCCTTGATGAAGGCGAACTGGATGCCCGCGTTGCGGACGCTGGTCCAGTTGATGGTGCCCTGGTAGCGGGATACGTCGACACCGGGTGTGGTGGCGGCGGCCGCCGGTCCGGCGGTCGCGACCAGGGCCGCCGCCGCGGTGGCGAGGACGGTGAGGCCGGCCGCGAGCGCGCGGCGCAGCGATGATCGGGTACGGGCCATGAGTGCCTCCAAGGACGTCGTTCTATCGACACCCATCTTTGGAGGTAAGTGCCCTAGATCACAAGGGTGACCGGAGAAAAGCTTCATCAGCGGTCCATGAAGGCCCACGTGGCCGGGGCCGGACGGATCAGCGCAGAGTGGCCGGGTCGAGCTGCCAGCGGAAGGGCTCCACGACGGTCAGCGTCTCGCCGGGCTTGGCCACCTGGTCCTCGACGTAGTGCTCACCGTCCAGCCGGAACAGCCGCAACGAGTGACCGTCCCCGTCCTGCTCGACCAGCAGATACCAGGGGATTCGCGCGATGGCGTAGAGCTGCATCTTGACCAGCCGGTCGGCAGCGGCGTTCCCGGGCGAGACGATCTCGCAGACGAGCACCACCTCGGCGGCCTCTACCGCCGTGCCCTCGTCGTCGGTGTCCGCGACGACCACATCGGGGATGACGATCCGATCCACCCCGAGCCGGACGTTGACCGCCTCGAAGACGAGGAGATTGCCTGTGGCTACCTCAAGGTGGTTGGCCAGGCGCCGCGACACCACCTGGTGCCGCTTGCTCGGGGCAGGGCTCACGATCAGGC
Source organism: Micromonospora sp. NPDC051227 (assembly GCF_044455385.1). Taxonomy (NCBI): domain Bacteria; kingdom Bacillati; phylum Actinomycetota; class Actinomycetes; order Micromonosporales; family Micromonosporaceae; genus Micromonospora; species Micromonospora sp. NPDC051227. Next base: position 475,719 of record NZ_JBITET010000002.1, on the reverse strand, counting down.
TCCCGTCGAGCAACTCGATCCGGTCCGGGGTCTCACCCAGGGCGAGGTAGTCGGCCTCGGTCCAGAGCCCGACGTGGTGTCCCAGGGGTTCCGCACTCATCGGCGCTCACCTCCCGCTTCACTCGCCACCCGATCAGTTTCACAGGATACGAGCCGGTGCCTCGGGAGCGACACGGAACGCCACCGGTAGGCTCGCGCCCCATGATGTCGATCGACGGGCTGGGCGAGAAGTGGGACACGCTGTTCGGCGCGCAGCCGGACCCGCCCGCGCTGCTGGTGCTGATCACCGGGGCCGTCGCGCTGGTGGTGGTCTCCACCCGGCTGCCGTGGCGGATCGCCCGTAACGCCGTCACCATCGCCCACGAGGGCGGGCACGCCCTGGTCGCTCTGCTCACCGGCCGCAAGCTGCACGGCATCCGGTTGCACTCGGACACGTCCGGGCTGACGCTCTCCGCCGGCCGCCCGACCGGGCCGGGCATGATCCTCACCCTGCTCGCCGGATACGTCGCACCGCCGCTGGTGGGGCTGGCCGGCGCCTGGCTGCTCGGTGGCAACCGGATCACCCTGCTGCTCTGGGTGGCCGTGGCGCTGCTGCTGGCCATGCTCGTCATGATCCGTAACGCCTTCGGCGTGGTGTCGTTGCTGATCACCGGGGCGCTGGTGTTCGCCGTTTCGTGGTACGCGACGCCGCAGGTCCAGGCCGCGTTCGCGTACACCGGGGTGTGGTTTCTGTTGCTCGGTGGGGTGCGGCCGGTGGTCGAGCTGCAACGGCTGCGTTCGCGGGGCCGGATGCCCGCCTCCGACGCCGACCAGCTCGCCGGGCTCACCCCGTTTCCGCCGCTCTTCTGGGTTGGCGTCTTCGCCCTCGTCAACCTGGCGGCGTTGGTCGCCGGCGCACTCCTGCTCGCCGGCCCGATCCTCACCGACGCCGGCCTGACCGGCTGACCGGCTGGCGGAAGGCGCAGGGGAAGGCGCACGGGCGGAAGCACACGGGCGGGCAGAATGAGGCCATGCGATACGTGATCATCGGGGCGGGTGCGGTCGGCGGGACCATCGGCGTACGGCTGGCCCAGGCCGACCGGGACGTGACAGTGGTGGCCCGCGGTGCCCACCTGGACGCGATCCGCACGCGGGGTCTGACCCTGCGGCAGCCCGACGGTGAGGTCACCGCCCGGCTCGCGGCGGTGGACCGGCCCACGGACGAGCCGCTGCCGGCGGACACCGTGCTGATCCTCACCGTGAAGTCGCAGGACACCGCTGGCGCGTTGGCCGCGTGGGTGGACGCGCCGGTGGTCGGCGGCGGCACGGCGGGCGAACGTCTGCCGCTGGTGACCGCGCAGAACGGGGTGGCCAACGAGCGGGCCGCGCTGCGCCTCTTCACCGACGTGCACCCGGTCTGCGTCTGGCTGCCGGCCACCCACCTGGACCCGGGTGTGGTGGTCGCCAACGGGTACCCGCATCCCGGGATGCTCCACATCGGGCGGTACCCCGGGGGCGCCGACGACACCGACCGGGTGATCGCCGCCGACCTGACCGCCGCCGGCTTCGTCGCCCCGGTCCGCACCGACGTGCTGCGCTGGAAGTACGGCAAGCTGCTCAGCAACCTCGGCAACGGCCTACAGGCGTTGCTCGGCCGGGACATCCCGGACGCGCTGGTCGAACGGGTACGCGCCGAGGGCGTCGCCGCGCTCGCCGCCGCCGGCATCGCGCACACCTCGCCCGAGGAGGAGAAGGCCGAACGCGGTGACCTGGTCGGGCAGCGCCCGGTCGACGGCGAGGTCCGCTCCGGCGGCTCGACCTGGCAGAGCCTGGCCCGGGGCACGGGCTCGACGGAGGTCGACCACCTCAACGGTGAGATCGCGCTGCTCGGCCGGTTGCACGGCGTACCGACGCCGGTCAACGTCGCCGTGCAGCGGGCCGTACGCCGGGCGGTCCGGGAGCGGATCGGGGCCGGGGCGTTCCCGCTCACCGAGCTGGAGAAGTCGATCGCCTGACCGGGCAACCAACGGCCCTTGCCGGTGCGTGTTCCCAGCGACCGACACGGGGAGGTAGCGGGTGCCGGACGTCGACGGGTTCGACGAGTTCTACCGGGGGAGTCGGCAACGACTTCTCGGGTTCGTCTACGCCCTCACCGGCGATCGGGGTGAGGCGCAGGACGCCGTGCAGGAGGCGTACGTCCGGGCGTGGCAGCGCTGGTCGACGATCAGCGGTTACGACGACCCGGAGGCGTGGGTGCGGGTGGTGGCCAGCCGGATCGCCGTCAGCCGGTGGCGCAGCCTGCGGAGCCGCGCCCGCGCCTACCTGCGACACGGGGCCACCGAGACCGTTCCCGGGCCGGGCACCGACACCGTCGCGGTGGTCGCCGCCCTGCGTCGACTGCCCGAGGAGCAACGCGTCGCCATCGCCCTCTACTACCTGGTCGGCATGCCGGTCGCCGAGGTCGCGCGGGAGACCGCGGCCCCGGTGGGCACCGTCAAGGCCCGTCTCTCCCGGGGGCGTACCGCGCTCGCCGGCCTGCTCGCCGTCTCTGATCTGGAGGACGCCACCGATGCGTGACGACGACCTGGCATTCGTCGAACGGGTCCACCGGGACCTGCGTGACGTCAGGTGGCCGGAGCCCGCAGAGATCCGGGCGACGGCCCGCAGGCGTAGTCGTCGCACGGTCGCGCTGGCGACTGTCGCGGTGCTCGTGGCGGTGACGGGCCCGGCATACGCCCTGACGGAACGCGCGTCGGCTCCGCCCGCTACCGCCGAGCCTGCACTGACGCAGGGTCCCGTGCGGGCGGACATCCCACTCGACTCCCTGCTGCCGGTCACCGAGGTGCCGGTGAAGAGCGGAGTGCAGCTCGGGGACGCCGGCCTGGGTGAGGTCGTCCGGTTGGATCCGACGTTGCAGAAGTGCGGCGACGACCGGGGCGTGCCGGCGTTTCCCGCGTACTCCCGTTACTCGCGGTCGCAGACCCTGTTGTCCCCGACGAAGGATGGCCGCCCGCCTGTGCGGGTAGAACTCAGCCAGGACGTCTACCGGCTCGATCCGCTGGTGAGCGCGCGACTCTTCACTTATCTGCGGGCGCTGCTCGACGCCTGCCCCGAGTGGCGTTTCGCCGAATCCGTCGTGGCGGCGGGCGAGACGACGCCGAACGTGAGCAAGCACGCCTGGGAGACGGCGGCGAGCAACTTCGCCGGTGACGAGTCGATTCTGGTGCGGCACGTGCCGTTCGCACCCCGCGGCCCGGCCTCCGGAAGGACGCTCCAGCGCTCCAGCCCGGTCGCGATGACCGTCGTGGTCCGGGTCGGCGACCTGATCACGATACTGGTGCCCAATCCGGACCTGGGTCTACCCGACGCGGATCTTGAGGCGCTGGGCCGTACGGCCGCCAGGCGACTGTGCCCCGCTGCCAATCCGGCCTGTTGACCCTTCTTGATCCGCGCGACCTCAGGGATGTTGTTGCCTCCCGGCACCGGGAAGCAGCACTTTCCCCGAAGGTGCGCGGATCAAGCGAGCAGGGCCGTACGGATCAGAGCGGGATGTTGCCGTGCTTCTTGGGCGGCAGGGTCTCCCGCTTGGTGCGCAGGACACGCAGCGCCCGGACGATCTGGGTGCGCGTCTCGTGCGGCGGGATCACCGAGTCGATGTACCCGCGCTCGGCGGCCACGTACGGGTTGGCCAGGGTGTCCTCGTACTCGGCGATCTTCTCGGCCCGGACCGCCGCCGGGTCCTCGGCGCCGGCCAGCTCGGAGCGGTAGAGGATGTTCACAGCGCCCTGCGCGCCCATCACCGCGATCTGCGCGGTAGGCCAGGCGAAGTTCAGATCCGCGCCGAGGTGCTTGGAGCCCATCACGTCGTACGCCCCGCCGTACGCCTTGCGGGTGATCACGGTGACCTTCGGGACGGTCGCCTCGGCGTACGCGTAGATGAGCTTCGCGCCCCGGCGGATGATGCCGTCCCACTCCTGACCGGTGCCGGGCAGGAAGCCGGGCACGTCCACGAAGGTCAGCACCGGGATGTTGAACGCGTCGCAGGTGCGAACGAAGCGGGCGGCCTTCTCGGAGGCGGCGATGTCCAGGGTGCCGGCGAAGTGCATCGGCTGGTTTGCCACCACACCGACCGGTCGCCCCTCGACCCGGCCGTAGCCGACCACGATGTTCTGCGCGTAGAGCGGCTGGACCTCCAGGAACTCCCCGTCGTCGAGGACATGTTCGAGGACGGTGTGCATGTCGTACGGCTGGTTGGCCGAGTCCGGGATCAGGCTGTCCAACTCCCGGTCCTCGTCGCTGATGGCCAGCTCGGCCGGGGCCTCGACGACGACCGGCTCGTCGAGGTTGTTCGACGGCAGGTACGACAGCAGCGCCTTGACGTAGTCGACCGCGTCCTCCTCGTCGCTGGCGAGGTAGTGCGCGTTTCCGCTGCGGGTGTTGTGTGTACGCGCGCCGCCCAGCTCCTCCATGCCGACGTCCTCGCCCGTCACCGTCTTGATCACGTCCGGGCCGGTGATGAACATGTGCGAGGTCTGGTCGACCATCACGGTGAAGTCGGTGACCGCCGGGGAGTAGACCGCGCCGCCGGCACAGGGCCCCATCACCAGCGAGATCTGCGGGATGACGCCGGACGCCCGCACGTTGCGGAAGAAGATCTCGCCGTAGAGGCCGAGCGAGACGACGCCCTCCTGGATGCGCGCGCCGCCGGAGTCGTTGATGCCGACCACCGGGCAGCCGATCTTCATGGCCAGGTCCATCACCTTGACGATCTTCTCGCCGAAGACCTCGCCGAGCGAGCCACCGAAGACCGTGAAGTCCTGCGCGAAGACGCACACCTGCCGGCCGTCCACCGTGCCGTAGCCGGTGACCACACCGTCGCCGTACGGGCGGTTCCGCTCCAGCCCGAAGGCCGTGGACCGGTGCCGGGCCAGCTCGTCGAGTTCGACGAAGGAGCCCTCGTCGAGCAGCATCTCGATCCGCTCGCGGGCGGTCTTCTTGCCGCGCGCGTGCTGCTTCTCCACGGCGCGGGCCGACCCGGCGTGCACCGCCTCGTCGACCCGGCGCTCCAGGTCCGCCAGCTTGCCCGCGGTGCTGTGCATGTTGGTCCCGGTCTCGGTAGTCACCCAGGGAATATAACGATGGTTCAGGTGGGTGCCGCTGTGCAGTACGCCTCAGTGTCGACCGGAGCACCGCCGTAGGCTGGCGGAATGTCGGGCTCCCCGTACACCGATCTGGACCGGCCGCCGCTGTCGGCGGCCCGGCTGCGCCGCGCGTTGACAGCGCCGAACGGGCCGTGGGCCCGGCTGGAGCTGCGTGCCGAGACGGGCTCCACCAACGCCGACGTGGCCGAGGCTGCCCGGGCCGACGAGCCCGAGGGCCTGGTCGTGGTCGCCGAGCGGCAGACCGAAGGGCGCGGCCGGCGCGGTCGGGTCTGGCAGTCGCCGGCGCGGGCCGGCATCGCGACGAGCGTCCTGCTGCGGCCCGGCGAGGCCGTGCCGGACCGGGGCTGGCTGCCGGCGACACCCACGGGGTACGGGTGGCTGCCGTTGCTGGCCGGCGTGGCGCTGGTCGAGGCGGTGGCCCGGCTGGCCGAGCTGGAAGCCACCCTCAAGTGGCCGAACGACCTGCTGATCGACGACGCGAAGTGCGCGGGCGTGCTGGCCGAGGCCGTGCCCGGACGGGCGCCGGACCAACCGCCGGCCATCGTGCTGGGCATCGGGCTCAACGTGACGTTGCGCGCCGACGAGCTGCCGGTGAATCCAACCGGGCTGCCGGCCACCTCGCTCCAGCTGGCCGGCGCGGTGGCCACCGATCGGGATCCGCTGCTGCGGGCGCTGCTGCGGGCGGTCGCCGACTGGTACGACCGTTGGCGTTCGGCGGGCGGCGACGCGGTGACCAGCGGCCTGCGCGACGCCTACCTGGCGGCCTGCGCGACGATCGGCCGCGAGGTACGCGTTCTGCTCCCCAACGGTGACTCCCTGACCGGCACCGCCACCGGAGTGGACCCGGACGGCCAACTGATGGTCACCACGTCAACCGGCGCCCGCACCCTGGCCGCCGGCGACGTCCTGCACCTCCGCTGAGGACGGGCAAGATCACGAAGAGCCGAGTGGGCCCGCGCGGCGGATGTTGTGGTGGGGCTTGGGGGTTTACCGTCTGCGCGTCTAGAAAATCGCGTTGGAGGTTCCCGTGGCGTTTCCTGAAGACGTGCTCACCGAGGACGAGCACGTCGTGCTGCACCTGCATCCGCACTGGAAGGCGTTGATCCGGCCGATCGCGGTGCTGGTGCTGGCCATCGCCGCGGTGGTGGTCGGCGTGCTCCTGTTGCCCGAGAGTGGCGGCGGTTCGATCGCGCTGGCCGTGATCGGGGCGATCGCCCTGGTCGCGGTGCTCTGGCTCGGCCTGTGGCCGTTCCTGGTCTGGCGTACCACCCACTACCTGTTCACGAACGAGCGAGTCCTGCTTCAGCAGGGTGTGTTCTCCCGGGACCGGCGGGACCTCCCGCTCGCCCGGGTCAACGACCACTCGATGAACCAGCGTTTCGTCGAGCGTCTGCTCGGCTGCGGGACGCTCACCATCGAGTCGGCAGGTGAGCGCGGCCAGTCGGTGCTCGCCGACGTGCCGGACGTCGGAAAGGTGCAGACCACCCTGTACGAGCTGGTCGAGGCACAGCACGACAAGCACTCGCTGGGCGATGGCGAGATGCGCGACATGCTCGCCGACATGCAGGACGGCAAGCCGCTGCGCGACACCACGACCTGAACCGGACGGTCGGGACCCGCCCCTGCCGCACTGTCGGGGGCGGGTCAGTCGGGTCGTTGGGCCTCGGGTGAGCCGCTGCTCTCCGTCGGGTCGCCGTCGGACGACCCGACGGTGGACGGATCCGTTGCGGTCGGGCCACGGTCGGGCTGGTCAGCTCCGGGTTGGTCAACTCTGGGCTGGTCAGCGGTGGTCGGGGCGGCTTCGGCCTCGGCGGGGTCGGCCTCGACCGGTCGCACGGCGAACCAGCCACGGAAGCGGGTCCGCAGCACCTCCTGCTCGGGCCGGTCGTCCGGGCCGAGGCGCAGCATGGTGCCGGTGAGGCTGACGGTGCCGAGCCCGGGGCGGGCGGTCGACGGCCGGGCGCCCATCACGTCGACCCGGACGGCGAGCCGGTCGCCGGCCCGCACCGGGGCGAGCCAGCGCAGCTCCTCCAGGCCGGGGGACGCGTCAGCGGCGGCCCGGGACAGCAGGTGGTCGACGTACGCGCGCATGAACAGGCTGACCGTGTAGAAGCCGCTGGCGATCAGACCACCGTGCCGGCTCGCGGCGGCCAGGTCGGGGTCGACGTGGTACCACTGCGGGTCGAAGCGGCGGGCGAAGGCGACCATCTCGTCGGCGTCCACGGTGACCACGCCGAGGTCGACGGTGAGCCCCGGGACGAGATCCTCGAAGAACAGCTCGGCCGGGCGTCCCGTGCCGGAGCGGGCGTCGGGTGTCGTCACCGGCGGGGCGAGCGACGGGTGCTGACGTGCAGCTCCGCGGCGAGTTCCGCGTCCAGGTCGATGGCGGGGCTGACGCTCAACCGCGGGAGCCGGCCCTGAGTCGGTGCGGCGGCCGGGGAGTCGAGGCGTTGCGCGGACTCCGCCTCCTCCAGCTCGGACACCGATTCCGCCAACTCGGCGACCGGGTCCATCTCCGCCATGGTGTCCCACTCGTCGCGCGGAATATCGTGCCAGGTGGAGTCGGGCTTCGCGGCCTCGTCCTCGGCCGGTGCGACGGGCTGAAAGACGAAGGTGCGGTATGACCAGAACCGGAACAGCGTGGCCAGCATGACGCCGACGGTCTTGGCCAGATTCAGCGCCAGCAGGCCGTGTACGCCGAGACCGTACTTGGCCGCCGCCACGGCCCCCAGCTCAATGAGCAGGCCGGCGCCATTGAAAAGGAAGAATAGGAGATATTCCCGGCGAAGCGCCGATTTCGGGCGATCGCGGTACGTCCAGTGCCGATTCATCAGGTACGACGTGATGGTGGCGACGATCGTCGCGATCACGGTCGCCTTCAACTGACCGTCGACGAAAACGGTCAGTGCAAGGGCATTGAACACCGCGTAATTGATGACGGTGTTGATGCCGCCGACGATGCCGAACTTGAGCGCCTCGTGGATGAACTTCTGCCAGCGCTCAGGCAGCAGGCGGACAAGAGGCATGCGAAACACCTTAGGGCAGTCGGTGCGGCCGGCGATCACCGGCCGAACGAGGTGGGCGGCAGGTCACGCCCCGTGGTCTCGGTCGGGATTCACCTGCGGAAGGGTCGGGGTTCCCGCTTCGACGAAGACGAACCGCCGGTACGACCAGAATCGAAACAGCGTGGCGAATCCCGTGCCGACGATGTAGCTGGCGAGATTGTCCGCCAGGCGCGTCTGGAACACGGCCGGCCAGATGGCTCCGAGCCCGTAGCGGCTTAGCGCGAGGCAGGCCACAGTGATGCCGAGACCGACAGCGTTGAAGAAGAAGAAGAGCGCGTACTCGCGGGCCGCGTTGTTGCGCTGACGGTGCCGCCACGTCCAGAACCGGTTGCCCACGAAGGCGACGGACGCCGCGATCACCGTGGAGATCGTCTTCGCCGTCAGCTCTTCGACGCCGTGCTTGCTCGTCAGGTAGTTGAAGAGCGCGAAGTCGACGAGGAAGGCGAAACCACCAACGGTGGCGAACTTGCTCATCTCGCGGATGAGGTGACCGAAGCGGTCGAGGAGTATGCCGACGAGACCCCGTCGGGTCTGCCGGGGACCCGGTTGTTCCCCGGTCATCGTGGCGGCCACGGAGGGAGCCTACCGGCTGCCGGCCAGTCAGAGGGGTAGCAACGGCGAGCGGGCGTGGTCTCTCGGAGTGGGCCAGCGCCGCGTACGTGACCGCCGCACAGAGCGTAGCCAATTGGGAGGACTGAGTCGCCGCGGAACGGGAAACACCGCACCGGTCGGCGGGGCAGGTCCACGGCCCGACCGCAACAAGCGTCCACCGGGGTGCACAACAAGATTTGCGTGAAACTGCGCGGGAAAGCGGGTATCAGCTCGTGATGCCGCAGCGAGGCCGTAGCTTGTGCAGTTCTTCACAACCTGTCCCACTGACTCGGAAGGCTGCCCGGTTTACGCTGAGGCCAATCCCAGGTTTCCACGAAGGCGACGCATCGCGCCGCCGAGTCTCGTGCATCCCATAGATCGGTCAGCGTCGACCACAAGGAGATGTGTCATGGTTGCTCCGGCTGTTGTGCGGGGTATTGATCAGGCCCCGACGTCCCACCCGAAACTGCTCGCCTGGGTCCGTGAGGTCGCGGAACTGACCACCCCCGACCGTGTCGTCTGGGTGGACGGATCCGACGAGGAGTGGCGCCGCCTCACCGATGAGCTGGTCGAGGCCGGCACCCTGATCCGGCTCAACCCGGAGAAGAAGCCCAACTCGTTCTACGCACGCACCGACCCGACGGACGTCGCCCGGGTCGAGGAGCGCACCTACATCTGTTCCGTCGACGAGGCGGACGCCGGCCCCACCAACAACTGGATGGCGCCGGCCGAGATGAAGCGGACGATGACGGATTTGTACCGGGGCTCCATGCGCGGTCGCACCATGTACGTCATCCCGTTCGTCATGGGGCCGGTCGAGGCCGAGTCCCCGATGTTCGGTGTCGAGATCACCGACAGCCCGTACGTGGTCGCCTCGATGCGCATCATGACGCGGATGGGCACCCGGGTCCTCGAGGCCATGGGTGACGACGCGGACTTCGTGCACGCGTTGCACTCGATCGGCGCCCCGCTCGCCCCCGGCCAGCAGGATGTCGCCTGGCCGTGCAACGACACCAAGTACATCTCGCACTTCCCGGAGAGCCGGGAGATCTGGTCGTACGGCTCGGGTTACGGCGGCAACTCGCTGCTGGGCAAGAAGTGCTACTCGCTGCGGATCGCCAGCGTGATGGGCCGGGACGAGGGCTGGCTCGCCGAGCACATGCTGATCCTCAAGATCACCTCGCCGGAGGGCCGGGTCTACCACATCGCCGGCGCGTTCCCGTCGGCCTGCGGCAAGACCAACCTCGCCATGGTGGAGCCGACGATTCCCGGCTGGAAGGTCGAGACCATCGGCGACGACATCGCCTGGATGCGGTTCGGCCCGGACGGCCGCCTCTACGCCGTCAACCCCGAGTACGGCCTGTTCGGTGTCGCGCCCGGCACCGACTGGAAGACCAACGCCAACGCCATGCGCACGCTGGACCGGGGCAACTCCATCTTCACCAACGTCGGCCTCACCGACGACGGCGACGTTTGGTGGGAGGGCATGGGTGAACCGCCGGCGCACCTGATCGACTGGAAGGGCAACGACTGGACGCCGGAGAGCGACAGCCTGTCCTCCCACGCGAACAGCCGGTTCTGCACCCCGATCACCCAGTGCCCGATCCTCGCCGACGAGTACTTCGACCCGAACGGCGTGCCGATCGACGCGATCCTCTTCGGCGGACGCCGCAAGGACACCGTTCCGCTGGTGACCGAGGCCCGCGACTGGGTGCACGGCGTCTACATGGGTGCCACGCTCTCCTCGGAGACCACCGCCGCCGCGTCCGGCGCCGTCGGCGTGGTCCGGCGGGACCCGATGGCGATGCTGCCGTTCATCGGCTACCACGCCGGGGACTACTTCCGGCACTGGATCGAGATGGGCAAGGGCGCCGACGGCGACGAGGCGAAGCTGCCGAAGATCTACTACGTCAACTGGTTCCGCAAGGACCCGGACGGCTCGTTCCTCTGGCCGGGCTTCGGGGAGAACTCGCGGGTGCTCAAGTGGGTCGTCGAGCGGATCGAGGGCACGGCCGACGCGGTCGAGACGCCGGTCGGCATGGTCCCCGCGCCGGACGCCCTGGACGTCGAGGGCCTGGACATGACCGCGGAGGATGTTCGGATCGCGCTGAAGGTCGACCCGGACGAGTGGCGCAACGAGCTGCCGATGATCACCGAGTGGTTCGAGAAGTTCGGTGACAAGCTGCCCGGCGTGCTCTGGGCCGAGTTGGACGCGCTGCGCGCCCGTCTGGACGCCGCGCAACCGCAGCGGTAGGTGTGAACGAGACCCTTCGCGGGCAACATCGGATTTCATGAGGACGGCCGCCGAGACCCAGGTCCGGCGGCCGTCCGCCGTCCGGGTGCTCACCACACTGCTGGCGACGACTGCGGCGGCCACCGTCGTGGTCGAGCTGCTCAACTGGTGGTACGCCCCGGAGCAGGGATTCGGGCTGGCCGTACGGACCGGCTGGGCCATGCTGCGCTCGTTCGGCTTCCTGCTGCTGATCGGGCACGTGCGACGGGGTCGTACGCTGGCCCGCCCGTTCGGGCTGATCCTCGCGGTCACCACGATCTTCGCGGTCGGCCGGCTCATCGTGCCTCGGCAGGGGGTGCCGTCACTGCCCGGCCTGCTCGGCTTCGCCATTCTCACTGCGCTCTGTGTCGCAGTGGTCTGGTTGCTCTACCGCTCGTCGGCGTTGGCCGGGCACCTGGTCCGGCACCGTCCACGCCTCGTCATCGACCGGGACGGCATTTCCTGGCGGGAGACCCCTCCACGCCGACCACAGGCCAGCGCCTGGTTGTTGACCAGCCGGGTGGCGGCCTTCACCTACAGCCCGCTGATGCTGGTGCCGGCCCTGGTGGCCGGGGGTTCCATCCTGGATGGTCGACTGAATGCGGTGCCGGCCGTGCTGTTCTGGTTCGGTGCGGGCATCACGGCCAGCTACGCGGTGCTGTTCTGCACCGCGTTCCTGATGCGGGGCAAGGACTGGGCGCGTGGCCTGCTGGTCGTCGTCACGGTCGCCGTACTCGCCGTGGATCTGCCGCTGTGCTGGTGGCTGCTGGGCGTGGACGGCCTGATCCGCGACGGCGCCCCCCTGCTCGCCGCCGCCGGGCTGGCTCTCTACGGCCTGCGCCGCGCCGCCCGCGCCCCCGACGCCGCCCAACCTGAACCCCAACCCTGACCGCGGCGGGGCTCCGCACCACGCCGCTGGGTGCCGACCGGGCGGCCGACCACGGCCCAGCCCCTGCACATTCCCTCCTTTGCTCTGCACCCCGATAGGCGACAGTCGCGGACGGTAACCGTCGCGTCCGCGGGTGCAGAGCAAAGGGGTGAGTGAGAGTGGCCGGCCCAGTGCGGGTGCGGGGTTCGCGGGCGGTCAGGGGGCAGGATGGCGGGTGGCGTCGGTCACAGCGATCGGCGTCGGGACGGCTGCGGAGATCGTCGGGGCGGCCGGCTGCAAGGCCGACCGGGTCGCCGGCGGGAGCGGCCGCGCCGCGTCGCACTGGAGGGAGACTCGCGGTGGGTGACGAGTTCGACGTGGTGGTGGTGGGGGCGGGGCCGGCCGGGGCGGCAGCCGCGCTGACGGCGCGCCGGGCCGGTGCCAGCGTGCTGCTGCTGGACCGGGCCGATTTTCCCCGGGACAAGGCGTGTGGTGACGGGATCGCCGCGCACTCGGTGGACGTGCTCGCCGAGCTGGGGGTGACCGAGGCGGTGGCGGGCTACGCGCCGCTTCCGGCGTTACGCATGATCTCGCCCGGCGGCGGTGCGGTGGCCCGGGCGCTGCCCCGACCCGCGTACACGGTGCCCCGGGAGGTCTTCGACGCGCGGCTGGTGGCGGCCGCGGTGGCCGCCGGCGCGCAGCTGCGCCGGCACACCGTTCGCCAGGTCGAGCCGCGCGCGGACCGGGTGGTGCTCGACAGGCAGGTGTCCGGCCGGGTGGTGATCGGCGCGGACGGCGCCGGCTCGGTGGTACGTCGGGCGCTCGGCCATCCGCAGAACCCCGACCGGCACCTCGCGCTGGCCATCCGGGGCTACGCCCCGGCTCTGCCCGGCCCGTCCGAGCAGCTCATCGTCACCTCGAAGGCGCGTTGGCCGGCGTACGCCTGGTCGTTTCCGATCGGTGACGGACGGGCGAACGTCGGGTACGGAGAGGTCCTGCGCGGTGAGCCGCTGAGCCGCGCGTACCTGCTGGACCGGCTGGCCGCTCTGCTGCCCGGCACCGATCTGGCGACCGTGACCGCATTACGCGCCCATCACTTGCCGCTCTCCACCCACCGGCCGTCACCGGGGCGAGGGCGCACGCTGCTGGCCGGGGACGCGCTGTCGCTGATCAATCCGTTCACCGGAGAGGGGATCTTCTACGCGTTGCTCTCCGGCGCGCTCGCCGGGTCGGCGGCGGCCCGGTCGCCCGAGGGCGCGGCTGGCCGCTACGCCGACGGGTTGCGTCGCCGCCTCGGCACCCACCTGCGGCACAGTTCGGTCGCTGCCTGGTTGGCCCGGCGACGTCGGGTGGTGGACGCGGCGGTCCGGGCCGCCCGTCGGGACGACCGGGTCTTCTACGACGTGGTCGAGTTGGGCCTGGGTGACGGACGCCTCACCGCTCGTACGCTCGCACTGATCGGCGCCGGTCTGGGCGGCGGGGATGGGGCTCCGAGGCAGTGAACTGGCTGAAGGGTCGCTACGCTGCTAGGTGATGACGCTGCGGAACCTTATCTACTCCGTGTACGAGCGCCGGCTCACGGCGAAGCTCGCGGGTAAGCCGGTGCCCCGGCACGTCGGGGTGATGTGCGACGGCAACCGCCGATGGGCGAGGGAGATGGGCTTCGTCGACCCGAACGACGGGCACCGGGTCGGCGCGGCGAAGATCAAGCATGTCCTCGGCTGGTGTGACCAGGCCGGCGTCGGGCACGTGACCCTCTACCTGCTGGCCACCGACAACCTGCGCCGTCCGGCCGCCGAGCTGGACCCGCTCCTCAAGATCATTGAGGATCTGGTGGTGGAGCTCTCCGAGGAGGGCAACCCCTGGCGACTGCGCATCGTCGGAGCGCTCGACCTGCTGCCGGCGCAGACCGCGGCGGCGCTCAAGGGCGCCGAGGAGCGCACCCGCGAGCGCACCGGCGGCGCGGAGGTCAACATCGCGGTGGGCTACGGCGGCCGCCGGGAGATCACCGACGCGGTCCGTTCGCTGCTGCTGGAGCACGCCGCCACCGGGGGCACGCTCGAGGAGTTGGCCGAGGTGCTGGACGTCGAGCACATCGCCGAGCACCTCTACACCCGGGGCCAGCCCGACCCGGACCTCGTCATCCGCACCAGCGGCGAGCAGCGGCTGTCCGGTTTCATGCTCTGGCAGTCCGCGCACTCGGAGTTCTACTTCTGCGAGCTCAACTGGCCGGATTTCCGGCACATCGACTTTCTGCGGGCCCTGCGCTCGTACGCCACCAGACAACGCCGCTACGGGGCCTGACCCGCGGCGACGCCGTCGGTCGCCGCCGGAGTCAGGGCAGGTGGGTCAGCGCCCGGGTGAGGAAGTCACCCAGCGCGGCCGGTGACTCGATGGTCAGGTCGGCGGCGTTGGCCACCTCGTGGCCGGTCTCCGGGTTGGCCACCGCCACGCAGACACCGAGGAAGTCCGGGTCGGCGGCGGCGCGAGCGCGCAGCGCGGCGAAGGCCTTGATGTCGGAGACGTCGTCGCCGAAGTACCAGGCGCCGGTGGCACCCTTGATCGCTTCGCCGATCACCATGCCCTTGTCGCGGTCGACCGGTGGCTTGAGCTCCAGCACCATCCGCCCGGCCTGCGAGCGCAGCCCCAGACGGTCGGCCTGCGCCTGCCCCCACTGCTGCACGGTCGCGCCGAGTTGCGGGGCGGTACGCCAGTGCAGCGCGACCGAGAGCCGCTTGTACTCCACAAGCGTGCCGGGCGGCAGTTCCGCTCGAGCCAGGTCGGCCAGCTCCGCCATGGTCGGCACCCAGGGCAGCGCGGCCGGTTCGGTGACTGTCTCGCCGCCGGAGTGGCTGTGCTCCAGCCCGTAGAGGCCGTAAAGGTCCACGCCAACGAGCCCGCCGAGCTGGTCCCGAAGGAACTCGACGGGTCGGGCGGAGACGATCGCGACCCGCTGCATGACCGGGGCGAGCGCCTCGATCGCGGCCAACGCCTTGGGCGCCGGGCGTACCGCGGTCGGATCGTCGTCGACGGGCGCGAGCGTGCCGTCGAAGTCGAAGAAGAGCACGGTCCCGGCCGCCCGGCTGGCGGTTATCCGCCAGGCCTGGTCGGCGTTCAACGGGGTTCTCGGCTGCTGACTGCCCAGATTCAACGGCGGCACGCGCGTCAGCGTACCCCGGCGATCCAGGCTCATTCCTGGCCGAGCGGACCCATTGAGCGGTACGCGATCAGCGTTCGGCGGCTCCCCGTCCGCGCCGGCCGAACGGCACCACCGCAGCCTCCTGGCCGTGGCTCAACAGGTAGCCCTCGACGAACCCGGTGTTGCGATCGCCGGTGTGGTTGTCGATCTCGTTGAGCCGTGCCACCAGGAACTCGGTGAGCGCGCTGATTCGGTTGTTCAGACGCTCGTGCAGCTCGGCGACGACGGCCAGGACGACCGCGGTGCCGGCGGTGATGAGCGCAAAGAGGTTGACGAGCAGCGGCAGCTGCCCGCCGTCGACCACGAGGGTCACCGTGTTGCCGGTCGCCCACAGTGTCACCGACACCGTTGCGACCACGACTGCCAACCACTTCAGGGTCATGGACAGACCCCTCCTTCTGTCCCGCAGGGCTGGGTTCGGCCTTGTCCCGTCCCCCCGCCGATGACGAGCCCAAGCAGTACGAATAGGGACGCTAGCGTGCCCGTTCCAGCCCCGGAGGCAAACGAATGAACCTGACCAGGCGTTCTTTCGCTATCTGAGGAACTAGCCTGCCTGATTGCCCCTTTTTCGGACATCGACCGGCAGCGTTGGGCGGTATGCGAGGTATCTGATGGTTTCCCGGATGTGGAACTTCTCCGCGTCCGACACCTGCGGATCGACCAGACGGCGCAGCAGCGCCTCCACGTCGGGATCCATCGGAGGGGCGGCCTGGCCGGTGCGGGGGCCGGCCGCAGCGCGGTCCCAGCCGAGCGCGGCGAAGGCGGCGGCCGGGTTCAACCCCAGGCCCTCGCAGAAGGCGACCACCCGCTCGGCCTCCGGGTCGCTGGCCCAGTCGCCCCGGACCCAGCGGTTGATGGTCTGCCGGGAGACGCCGGTGCGCCGGGACACCTCGGTGCCGCTCCAGGCTCGGGTCGCCCGTGCCTCGTCCAGGGCCCGCCGGACGAAGGTGGCGAAGGCGATCTTCCGCGCATTGGCCGTCTCGGTCACCCCGTGACGGTACGGCCAGCCGGCTGCGGGTGCGCGCCCCGGCTCGCCACTGTCACGCGGACGTGACGAGGGGTTCGGGTTTCCGGTAAACGAGTCAGTGCCACTGTTGAGGGGTGTCACGCGGGCAGAATAGATGAACGTAGTGGCAAACGTAAGCGGACGAAAAGCTGATACTGTCACGCCCATGGGACAATCTACGGTGTGTCACGTGCATGAGACGATTGGTGCTCACATGCGTCACGCCCCCGGTGCCAGGGGGTCGTGGTGACCGAGCTCGCCACCCGCGCCCAGGCCTTCGGGCTGATCGCCGAGGGGGTCGCCGCGGGGCTGACCGCCCCCTGGCGCCTCTACCTGGCCCGAGGCTGCCGCTACCTGTCGCTGAGCGTCGGAGATCGTGCCGAGTGGAACGCCTGGCGTACCCATCTCGGCTGCCCGGAACTGAGCGTCCGGGTCTACGACGCCGGCGGCGAGATCCGCCGGTCCTCGGTGGCCGAGGTCGTGCTGGACGGCTGCCGGATCAGCGTCGAGCTGGTCGAGGAGGTCAGCACCGACGACCTGGACCGGCTGCTCGTCGCCGACCCCACCACGATCGAGCCGGAGGAGCGATGACCTGGCGTCCCGGCTGGGCCGGAGCTGCCCGATGAGCCCGTTTCTCGCGGTGTTCCTCGTCCTGGTGCTCGGTGCCACGAGTTACGCGGCCGGCCGTCTGCACGGGCAGCTCAGCTACCGCATCGGCTACCGCTTCGGTTACCGACAGGGCTACTTCGACGGTGACCGGGGCGCCTGGAACCGGCGTCGTCGGGACGCCCAGGCGGCGATCGCCTCGGCGCTGTCGGTCTCGCCCGCCGGCGTGGTCCGCTCCGCCGGTGCGGTCGAACGCCCCGGCACCACGTACACCGGCTCGTCGTTCAGCGCGCCGGCCGCCCCGATCACCGGGCGGCACCCGACCGGCACGCTCGTCCGACGTAGCGGGTGAGGTCGGTCGGCGGGGCTGCCCTGCCGACCGGCGCCACGAACGCGGTGCGTCGTCCGCGGCGGACGCGCACCGTCGGGGTCACGTCAGACCGGTGACGGTGGCCCCACCGGCCGGGATGCGCGCAGGGGGCATGCATCCCGGCCGGCTCCGCCGCGTTCCCCACCTGCCCCACGGCTGGCGAGAGCGCCGTTCGTGAGCGCGTCTTGGGAGATCCACGTTCGGCCCCTAGCCGGGAAGGTCAGGCGGGGCTAGCGTCTAGGCATGGCACGGGGTTCTCCCGAGTCAGCCGGTCCGCCCGGATCTGCGACCTCGCGCATGGGGTTCCGCATCCGACCCCGTGTCCCCGGGCACCGGAGGAGGCGGAACACGGGTGGCGGGTGCCCATCCGTCGGAGCAGGCCTGTGACGACTCGCCGTACCATCGCCGGTGCCGACCAGACCCCGGCCGCGACTGCCACGCCCCGCCGAGCCACCAGGAGCCGCCGTTCGGCGGCCACCGCGCCGGCCGACCCCAAGGAGCCACGACCAGCCGGCCAGGCCTTTGTCCTGGACACGTCGGTGCTGCTCTCCGATCCGGCGGCGTTCCACCGGTTCGCGGAGCACGAGGTGGTGCTACCTCTGGTGGTCATCACCGAGCTGGAAGGCAAGCGGCACCATCCGGAGCTGGGCTGGTTCGCCCGGCAGTCGCTGCGGATGCTCGACGACCTGCGGGTTCGGCACGGCCGACTCGACCGCCCGGTGCCCGCCAACGACGTCGGCGGCACCCTGCGGGTGGAGCTCAACCACACGGACGACGGCGTCCTGCCGCCCGGTTTCCGCACCGAGAGCAATGACGCCCGGATCCTCTCCGTCGCGCTCAACCTCGCCGCCGAGGGGCGGGAAGTGACCCTGGTCAGCAAGGACATGCCGTTGCGGGTCAAGGCGGCCTCGGTGGGTCTGCGTGCCGACGAGTACCGCCACGGCCAGGCCAGCGACCCGACCTGGACCGGCATGTCGGAGATGGAGTTGAGCGAGGAGCAGATCAGCCAGCTGTACGCCGGCGAGACGCTCGACCTCGACGAGGCGGCCGGGCTGCCCTGCCACACCGGTCTGGTGCTGCACTCGGGGCGCGGCTCCGCGCTCGGTCGGGTGCTGCCGGACAAGTCGGTGCGTCTGGTCCGGGGCGACCGGGAGGCGTTCGGGCTGCACGGCCGCTCGGCCGAACAGCGGATCGCTCTCGACCTGCTGTTGGACGAGTCGATCGGGATCGTCTCGCTGGGTGGCCGGGCCGGCACCGGCAAGTCGGCGCTGGCGCTCTGCGCCGGTCTCGAGGCGGTGATGGAGCGCCGCCGGCACAAGAAGGTGATCGTGTTCCGCCCGCTGTACGCCGTCGGTGGCCAGGAGTTGGGCTACCTGCCGGGCTCGGAGTCGGAGAAGATGTCGCCGTGGGCCCAGGCGGTCTTCGACACGCTCGGCGCGGTGGTGCACGAGAACGTGCTGGAGGAGGTCACCTCGCGGGGCATCCTGGAGGTGCTGCCGCTGACCCACATCCGTGGGCGCAGCCTGCACGACGCCTACGTGATCGTGGACGAGGCCCAGTCGCTGGAGCGCGGGGTGCTGCTGACCGTGCTCTCCCGGATCGGGCAGGGCTCCCGGGTGGTGCTCACCCACGACGTGGCCCAGCGGGACAATCTGCGGGTCGGCCGACACGACGGGGTGACCGCTGTCATCGAAGCGCTCAAGGGCCATCCGCTCTTCGCGCACGTCACCCTCAGCCGTTCGGAGCGGTCGCCGATCGCCGCGATGGTCACCGACCTCCTGGAGGACATCCCGATCTGACGGGTGCTACGTGTGCATTTGTCCGCATTCTCGGTGTGGCGCAGATCACAAACACCCTGGTTGGTTTCCCATCAGCCTCACTGTGCGCAATCGTGTCCCACGAGCGTCCATGCACCACCGGAATCGTTGGCGATCGTTCGTCCCGAGACGGACGACATCGGCGAAGGTCGGTGCGTCGGCGCGACCGGCAACCGGTCGGGGCGCTCGTGGCACGGCTGACGGCCCACCTGTGGTCTGCGCCGCGCCACGTCCTTGCTCCCGACGAAGGGACCACTTCGTGAGTCGGCTGTGGAGCCGGTTGGGCGCCCGTACGGCTGCTGTTGCGCTGCTCTCCGTGGGCGTTGCCGGTGGCTTCTACCTGGGCGAAGACCGGGAAACCCAGCAACAGGGTCTGGCCGAGCAGGTCAGCCTCGAGGTCGACCGGGCCGATTTCGCGTACCTACGCGAGCGGCAGGCCGCCCACCAGGTGCAGTTCTCCAAGCAGCGGGCCGCCGAGTACCAGGCCAAGCTGCGGGCGAAGCAGGCCGCCAAGGAAGCCGCCGAGCGGGCCCGCCGGGCCGAGGCCGCCGCGGCGTCCCGCAAGCGCGAGCGCGCGGCGGCGAACGAGGCCGCCAAGCCGTACGACGGGCCGATCCCGGCGTCCTGCGCCGAGTACAGCGGTAACCGCAAGACCGGCTGCGCCCTGATGATCAGCGCGGGTTTCGGCATCGCCGAGTTCCCCTGCCTGGAGAAGCTCTGGACCAAGGAGAGCGGCTGGAACCACAAGGCCAACAACTCCTCGTCCGGTGCGTACGGCATCCCGCAGTCTCTGCCGGGCAGCAAGATGGGCTCCGTCGCGTCCGACTGGCGGACCAACCCGGCCACGCAGATCAAGTGGGGGCTGGGCTACATCAAGGGCAGGTACAAGACGCCCTGCGGCGCCTGGACCTACTTCCAGAACAACAACCACTACTGACGGCTCTCGAAGGCGGGGCAGGTGGCTCTCCACTCGCCCCGCCTTCGCGCGTACCCGGACGGGACGTGAGTGGCGGTCGGCCGCTTTTGCTGATAGCAGTTGTGGAGTGACCCTGCACCCGTCAAGCGGCGACCCCTACCGGTTCGGCACCGAGGCGTTCTACGCCGCGCTCGGCCGGGCGTTCGTCGCCATGTGCGCGGTGGTTCCGTTCCTCTTTCTCATCGAGGCCGTCGACCAGGGGCTCGCGTTCGGCCTGGACGCCACCGCCGGCATCATCCCGCAGCGCATCGACGGGCTGGACGGGGTCTTCTTCTCCCCGTTCCTGCACCACGGCTTCGACCACCTCTACAGCAACAGCATCCCGCTGATCCTTCTGGGCACCTTCGTCCTCGCCGCCGGCGCCCGCCGGTTCCTCTGGTCGACCCTGGTCATCATCCTGGTCAGCGGGCTCGGTGTGTGGTTCACCGGCTCACCCAACTCGGTGGTGGTCGGCGCCAGCGGTGTCATCTTCGGCTATCTGGGCATCCTGCTCACCCGGGGCATCGTCGAGCGCAGCTGGTGGAACTTCGCTGTCTTCCTCCTGGTCGGTCTGCTCTACGGCTGGCAGCTGGTCGGCATCCTCCCCACCGACGAACGGATCTCCTGGCAGGGGCACCTGTTCGGCCTGCTCGGCGGGGTGGTGGCCGCGATCCTGTTCCGTCGGCGGCGACCCGCCGTGGGCGGCCCGGACTACTCGGGTTCCCCGCTCAGCCTGCCCTGAGGCGATTCTCCGGCGCGCCTCTGGGACGTGCTTGCCCGACCGTCGCCGCCCACTTACGGTCGAGATCAGCACACGTTGATCCGTGAGCGGAAAGCGACGGTACGCCATGCGCGAGGTCGATGTCGCCGTGATCGGGGCCGGTCCGGCCGGCCTCTTCGCCGCGTACTACGCCGGGTTCCGGGGGCTGTCGGTGGCGGTGATCGACGCGTTGCCCGAGCCGGGCGGTCAGGTCACCGCCATGTACCCGGAGAAGCTGATCCTCGACGTCGCCGGCTTCCCCGCGGTAAAGGGCCGCGACCTGGTGGCCAACCTGGTGGCCCAGGCGGCCCCGTTCAATCCGCAGTACCTGCTCGGCACCCGGGCGGAGAAGCTCGCGTACGCCGACGGTCGCCCGTTGCTCGGCCTGGCCGGTGGCGAGCAGCTCGCGTGCGGCGCGATCGTGGTCACCGGCGGGCTCGGCAGCTTCAGCCCTCGGCCGTTGCCGTGCGCCGACGGCGCCCCCGGCTCCGGGATCGTCTACTTCGTGACCGAGCCGACCGAGCTGACCGATCGGGACGTGCTGATCGTCGGTGGTGGCGACTCCGCCTTCGACTGGGCGCTGGCGCTGCAACCGCTGGCCCGCTCGGTGACCCTGGTGCACCGCCGGGAGAAGTTCCGGGCCCACGCCTCGACGGTCGCCCGGGTGCTCTCCCTGCCGGTGCGGGTGGTGGTCAACGCCGAGGTCACCAGGCTGCTCGGGGACGGCACGGTGACCGGTGCCGAGGTGACAGTGCGCGGGGGCGCGACCGAGACGTTGCCGGTGGACATCGTGGTGGCCGCCCTCGGCTTCACCGCCGACCTGGGCCCGCTCGCCGAGTGGGGGCTGCGGCTGGACCGCCGGCACATCCTGGTCGACAGCGCGATGGCCACCAACCTGCCCCTGGTCTTCGCGGCGGGTGACATCACCGAGTACCCGGGCAAGGTCCGGCTGATCGCCACCGGCTTCGGTGAGGCGGCGACGGCGGTCAACAACGCGGCCGTGGCCATCGACCCGAGCGCACACCTCTTCCCCGGGCACTCCTCCGACGCCGGCTGAGCGTCGGTATCGGACCCAGACCGACCTGAGTCCGGATCGAGACGGGTCGACCGGATCCTGCTCGGGCGGGGGTCAGCGGCGGGCGGGTGGCGCCAGAGCGGCGATCAGCACGGCCACCATGGTCAGCGCTGCCCCGAGCAGGGTGTTCACACCGGGGTGCGAGGCCGCCGTGGGAAGGATCAGGTCCAGCAGGACGGCGCCCACGATCTGCCCGGCGATGGTGGCCAGGCCGAGCAGCAGCACACCGGTGAAGCGGACGATCGCGGCGGCGATCGCGATGAACACGATGCCGATCGGACCGCCCAGGTAGAGCCACGGCTCGGTCGGCAGGTGGCCGCCGGGCCAGCCGCGTACGGCGATGTCGATCGCGAACGCGACGAGCAGGGTGAGCGTGCCGACGGCGAAGTTGACAAGCGTGGCGGTCAACGCACTGTCGGCCGCCGCTCGGACCCGGCCGTTGACGGCCTGCTGCCAGGCGATACCCACCCCGGCGAGCAGCGGTAGCAGGGCCAGCGCCAGCGCGCCCGGGTCGCCAAGACGGTCGCCGACCGCCAGGCCGACCGCCAGCACGGTGAGCACCGCGCCGGCCAGCCGCTGCCGGGTGACCGGCTGCCGCCCGGTCGGCCCGATCCCGGCCCGGTCCACAGCGAGGCTGCTGCCGGTCTGGCCGGCGACCACCGCCACGGTGAAGACCGCCACGCCCAACGTGCCGATGGTGAGGCCCTGGGTGGCCACCAGGAAGGCTCCGCACATCCCGCCGAGGCACTGCCAGGGCCGTAGCGTGCCGGTCCGCAGGGCGCGCCGCGTCGCGGCCAGCCCCCGCCGACCACCGGGGGTCGCGGGCACCAGCACCAGCAGCACCAGCAGACCGACGCCGAACGAGACAACCGCGGCGGCAAAACCGTCGTCGAGGCGTACCCCCAGCTCGCCGTTGATGCGCGACTGCACCGCCACCGCGACCCCGGAGGCCGACGCCAGCGCGACGCCCGTGATCCGGCGGGCGGCCGACAGGGTCTGCGGGGTCGCCGTGTCGGTGGCTGTCACTCCTGCTCGGCCAGCGGACGACCATCGAAGTCGACCGCGGAGTAGAGCGCCAGCTTCTCCAGCCGGTGGTACGAGTCGATCACCCGGATGGTGCCGCTCTTCGAGCGCATGACGATTGACTGGGTGTACGCGCCGCCCGCCCGGTAACGCACCCCTCGCAGCAGGTCGCCCGAGGTGACCCCGGTCGCCACGAAGAAGCAGTTGTCGCCGGTGACCAGATCGTCGGTGCCCAGCACCCGGTCCAGGTCGTGCCCGGCGGCGATCGCCTTCTCCCGTTCCTGCTGGTCGCGCGGCCACAACTTGGCCTGCATCGCACCGCCCATGCACTTCAGCGCGCACGCGGAGATGATGCCCTCCGGGGTGCCGCCGATGCCCATCAGGACGTCGACGTCCGACTCGCCCCGGGCCGCCGCGATGGAGCCCGCGATGTCGCCGTCGGAGATGAACCGGATCCCCGCTCCGGTCCGGCGGATCTGCGCGACCAGGTCGTCGTGACGGCTCCGGTCCAGCACGCAGACGGTCACCTCGGAGACGTCGGTGCCCTTGACCTTGGCGATCCGGCGCAGGTTCTCCGCCACACCGGCGTTGATGTCGATCACGTCGGCGTACGCCGGACCGACGGCGAGCTTCTCCATGTAGAACACGGCGCTGGGGTCGAACATCGCACCGCGCTCGGAGACGGCGAGCACCGCCACCGCGTTCGGCATGCCCTTGCTCATCAGGGTGGTGCCGTCCACCGGGTCGACGGCGACGTCCACCTCCGGACCCGTGCCGTCGCCGACGTGTTCGCCGTTGAAGAGCATCGGGGCGTTGTCCTTCTCGCCCTCGCCGATCACCACCACACCGCGCATCTGGATCGAGTTGATCAGCTTGCGCATCGCGTCGACCGCGGCCCCGTCGCCGCCCTCCTTGTCGCCCCGGCCGACCCATCGGCCGGCGGCCATCGCCGCGGCCTCGGTGACCCGGACCAGGTCGAGGGCAAGGTTTCGGTCGAGATCCTGTGGGATCCGCGTCCTGGTGTTCGTCATGACGGCTACTCCTCCTCGCGACGGTGCGGGGACGACCGGCGGCGGGGAGGCCCCCACTGTCGGCTTTGTCGCTGATCCTCACACGATGGCCGACCGGGCGTCGGCGCGGGGCGGTGATGGCGCGGATACCGCCGGTCGGGCGGCTGCGAAGATAGCTGGGTGGAACCCGCACAGCCAGCCGACCGCGTACCCGACGACCGCACGCCGCCCGACGGTCAGCCGCCGGCCGACGTCCCCGCCGGCCGCGGTGGTGAGCCCGCCGCGACCGACCCGACCCCACCGCCGCCGGCGGTGTCCGGCAAGTCCGAGCGGTCGCCGAAGGACATGGCGATCTCGCTGCTGGTGCTGCTCGTCCCGATCGCGCTGCTGCTGGCGTTCTACCGGGGATTCCTCGGCGGCGACCAGGCCACCACCGTCGATCCGGCGCCCGCCATCGAGCAGGCACGTTCGGCGAACGTCTTTCCGGTTAGCCAGCCGCAGGGGCTCGGCGCCGACTGGAAGACGGTCAGCGCCCGCTACCAGACCGTCGAGGACGGTGCAAACCTGCGACTCGGCTACCTCACGCCGGAGGGGCGGGGCGTCCAACTGCTGCAGAGCAGCGTCCCGGCGGACCGTCTGCTCCCCGCCGAGCTGACCAGTCAGGGCCAGCCGCAGGGCCCCACCGAGCTGACCGGGCGCGTTTGGCAGCTCTACACGGCTCGGGGAAACCAGCAGGCGCTGGTCCTGCTGGAACCGACCCGCACGGTGATCGTCGTCGGCGATGCCCGGGACAACGAACTCCGCGAACTGGCCGGCTCGCTGCGCTGACCGACCCCGTGGGTTGGCCCCGCTGGCGCCGAATCTGGGCAACAGCCCCGAAGGGTGATTGTCCGACGCGTCGACAGGGAACAAGGAGGGTGTGATCCGGGCGCGCTGCTCGGCCCGGGTCGCGCGACGCAGCCGACGGTGCTGCTGCGTCGCCCGGTTTCCGGCGCCGTCCAGGTCGTCGGGTGACCCCCTTGGGAGACACATATGACTGTTCGACGACTCGGCGCCGGCTTGGTAGCCGCCGCTCTGATCACGCCCGCACTGGCCGCCTGCGCCAGCGGAACCGGCACCGCCGGATCGACGCCGTCCCCGACGGTGAGTGCTTCCGGCACGGCGAGCCCGTCCGGTGCCCCGGTGGCGGGCGACGCCAAGCAGGCCCTGCTCGACTCCACCAAGGAGATCAGCAACGGGAACTTCCGGTTCACCCTGGCCGGCGCCGGCTCGACGGCGGAGGGGCTGGTGCACCAGCCGAGCCAGAGCGCGGCGATGAAGATCGCGATCGGGGGCCCCTCGTCCGACCTGGCGATGAAGCTCGACGTGATCCACTTCAAGCCGGACAGCTGGGTCAAGCTGGAGCTGAGCGGCCCCACCGCCGACAGCCTGCCCGCCATCAAGCAGCTCAACCTCGGCAAGTACCAGCACCTGGACCAGAACCGGATCAAGGGCAACCGCAACCTCGGCTTCGACTTCGAGAAGGTCGACCCGGCCGGTAGCGCAGTGCTCACCCAGGGCATCACCGAGGTCCGCAGCACCGGCACCGGTACGTACGCCGGCACCATCGACGTCACCAAGGCAGCCGAGGCGGGCTCGTTGAACGCCGCCACGATCGCCGCACTGGGCACCCAGGCGAAGACAGTCCCGTTCACCGCGAAGGTGGACCCGCAGGGCCGGCTCAGCGAGCTGGTGCTGCAGTTGCCGGCCGCCGGGCAGACCGCCGCCCAGGAGGTCAAGATGACCTACTCCGACTACGGTGCCGCCACCGCCGCGCAGAAGCCGCCGGCGGACCAGGTCGTCGAGGCGCCGGCCGAGCTGTACAGCCTGTTCAACTGACGTACCCGGGTGGGGCGGCTCCGGCCGCCCCACCGGCGGTCGGTCAGGAAGCGGGCTCCTGCCGGGCGGCGTCGATCCGCGCCCGCGCACCATCCAGCCAGCGTTGACAGATCACCGCCAGTGCCTCGCCGCGTTCCCAGAGCGCCAGCGACTCCTCCAGGGACGTGCCGCCGGCCTCCAGCCGCTCCACCACCGAGGCCAGCTCGGCGCGGGCCTGCTCGTAACTGAGCCGCTCGTCCGGCCCGGCCTTCGTGTCGTCAGTCATCGCGTTCATCTCAGCACACCACTCCCCGCCGCGCCGCGTCGCCACTCAGCCATCGACCGTGGCGGCCAGCTCGCCGTCGGCCAGTCGTACCCGCAGCGGGTCGCCCTTGCCGACCTCCGCCGCCGCGCGGACCACGTGGCCGTCCGCGCGCTGCACGATCGCGTACCCCCGGTCGAGGGTGGCGGCGGGGGAGAGGGCGCGCAGCCGCGCGAGGGTGTGTCGCAGGTCATCCTCGGCGGCGGCGAGCCGGTGCTCCAGGCAGCGGCCCGCCCGCTGACGCAACGCGGCCAGCTCGGTCGCCCGATGCTCCACCATCACCTGGGGCCGGGCCAGCACCGGCCGGGAGCGCAGCCCGTCGAGCCGGTGCGTCTCCCGGTCGACCAGGTTGCGCACCGCCCGTTCGAGGCGGTGCCGGGCCTGACCGATGAGGCGTACCTCCTCGGTGAGGTCGGGGACGACCCGCTTCGCCGCGTCGGTCGGGGTGGAGGCACGGACATCGGCGACGTAGTCGATCAAGGGCGCGTCCGTCTCGTGGCCGATCGCGCTGACCACCGGCGTACGACAGCCGAACACCGCGCGGCAGAGCGCCTCGTCGGAGAAGGGCAGCAGGTCCTCGATGCCTCCGCCACCCCGGGCGATGATGATCACGTCGATGCTCGGGTCGGCGTCCAGCACCTTGAGCGCGTCGACGATCTGTGGCACCGCGGACGGGCCCTGCACGGCCACGTTGACCGTCCGGAACTCCACCGCTGGCCAGCGCCGCCGGGCATTTGTCAGCACGTCCCGCTCCGCCGCCGACGCGCGGCCGGTGATGAGCCCGATCCGGCCGGGCAGGAACGGCAGTCGACGCTTGCGGGCGCGGTCGAAGAGCCCTTCGGCGGCGAGCAGCTTCTTGAGCTTCTCCAGTCGGGCCAGCAACTCCCCGAGCCCCACCTGGCGAATCTCGTCGGCCCGCAGGCTCAGCGTGCCCCGGGCGGCGTAGAACTCGGGCTTGGCGTGCAGCACCACACGTGCGCCCTCGCGTAGCTCTGGCGCGCCGGAGTCCAGAACGTCCCGGTTGGTGGTGACGGTCAGGCTCAGGTCGGCCGACGGGTCACGCAGGGTGAGGAAGACCGTGCTGGCCCCGGGGCGGCGGCTGATCTGCGCCACCTGCCCGTCCACCCACACCCAGCCCAGCTTGGCGATCCAGGCGCCCACCTTCTGGCTGACCACCCGTACCGGCCAAGGCTCCTCAGCGCTGCTGGCCCCGCCGCCGCCCGCGCCGCTTCCCACCCGCCCACCCTCGCTCACCCGCCCACCCTACGACCCACCCCACCTGGCCCGTCGATCATGAAGTTATTGCCCTCCGTGCCGGCGTGTCGCAGCAGTAACTTCATGATCAACGCTGGGAGGGGTGGGGGTCGCGGCCCGGTGGCGGGTGGAGGGGTGGCACGTACGATGGGGTGGTGACTGAGGCTCAGGCGACTCACCGGACCGGCAAGCGCGTGCTCCTGGCCAAGCCCCGCGGCTACTGCGCGGGTGTCGACCGCGCGGTGCAGACCGTGGAGGAGGCGCTGAAGCTCTACGGCGCCCCGATCTACGTGCGCAAGCAGATCGTGCACAACAAGCACGTGGTGCAGACCCTGGAGGCCCAGGGCGCGATCTTCGTGGAAGAGAACGAGGAGGTGCCGGAGGGCGCCACCGTCGTCTTCTCCGCGCACGGTGTGGCGCCGGAGGTCCACGAGCAGGCCAAGGCGCGGTCGCTGAAGGCGATCGACGCGACCTGTCCGCTGGTCACCAAGGTGCACCACGAGGCGCGGCGCTTCGCGGCCGAGGACTACGACATCCTGCTCATCGGCCACGAGGGGCACGAAGAGGTCATCGGCACCGCCGGTGAGGCCCCCGCGCACATCCAGCTGGTGGACGGCCCGGACGGCGCCGACAAGATCACCGTACGTGATCCGGAGAAGGTGGTCTGGCTCTCCCAGACCACGCTCTCGGTCGACGAGACGCTGGAGACGGTGGCCCGCCTCAAGCAGCGGCTGCCGCTGTTGCAGTCCCCACCCAGCGACGACATCTGCTACGCCACCTCCAACCGGCAGCACGTGGTCAAGGAGATCGCCGCCGACTGTGACGTGGTGATCGTGGTCGGCTCGACGAACTCCTCCAACTCGGTCCGCCTGGTCGAGGTCGCCCTGGACGCCGGCGCCCGCGCCGGTCACCTGGTCGACTTCGCGCACGAGATCGACGACGCCTGGCTGGAAGGGGCCACCACGGTCGGCCTGACCTCGGGCGCGAGCGTCCCGGACGACCTGGTCCAGGAGGTGCTGGTCCACCTCGCCGCCCGCGGCTTCGCCGACGTCGAGGAGATCGCCACCGCCAACGAGCGGCTCACGTTCTCGCTTCCCCAGGAGCTGAGGCGGGACATGAAGGCCGCTGCGGCGCGCGGCTGAAGCGCGGGAACGAAATCGGGTCGGCGTACGTCAGATTCGGCATGAGGACTCTTCGGCTCGCCGTCCCCGCGCTGGCCGTCTGCGTGGCGCTGAGCGCCTGCGGCGGCCAGGGCGTCGGAGGCGGCACACCCACCCCGACACCGACGGGAGCGCAGCCGGTGACCAGCCAGCCCACGCCCGACCCGACGCCCTCGCCAGAGACCGGCACGCGCTCCGTGCCGCCCGGGCTGAAAACTCCGAAACCGGGCGGCCCGAGCACGCCGCCGGGCGTCGGGGCCACCACCCTGAGCGGCACCGTGCAGGGCGGTGTGGAGCCCGGCTGCGTACTGCTCGACGGTTACCTGCTGCTCGGCGGCCCGCGTGAGGTGCTGAAGCCGGGCGTCCGGGTCGAGGTCACCGGTCGGGTGGAGCCCGGCATGATGACCACCTGCCAGCAGGGCACCCCGTTCGTCGTGACGGCCGCCCACCGATCCTGACCACTCACCCCTGACCCGCGGGAGCCCGCCCCCGAACGTGGGGACGGGCTCCTGCTGGTGTTACGAGTGGATCAGTTCACGGCACCGATGGACACGTTGCCGCGACCAACGATCGCACCCTCGCTGGTGACGATCGCCAGTTCACCGGAGAGTTGACGCCCGTCGGCCGGAACGGCCACCGCGGTCACCGTGCCGGTGATGGTGGCCGACTCGCCGTGCATCAGCGGCACCGCGGCGGCCGGAGCGGTGATCGTGCCCAGCGACGCTGACGCGAACGCGTCGTAGTAGTCGTAGGCGGTGCTGGTCCCCGGTCCGTCAACCCCGTACGGCTCCACCACGACGCGGTAGGTGCCGGCGGGCGGGTTGGTCAGCGTGACCGCCTCCTCCGAGTCGCCGTCCGCGGCCCGGCCGACCTCGGTGGTGCCCCGGTAGACGAACAGGTCCAGGTCGGCTCCCGCGTTGGCGGGGTTGCCGATCCGGGCGGTGAACGTCGACGTACCCGCCGGAATCTCGACGGTCCACTCCTGGTTGGGACCGCCCTCGGTGATGGTCGGCCGCTCGGTCCGCACACCGGTCAGCGCGCCGCTGCGGCCGCTGATCGAGACCGGACCGAAGGCGTTGGTGACCTTCCAGCTCACCGGGGTCGGCTCGCCGGCCTCGACACTGGGCAGCTCGACCAGCGCCGGCTCGACCGTCAGGCCCTGCACCCGCACCTGGAGCTTGAACGGGTTGTTCAGCGCCGGGGACGTCCGCCGCGACTCCACCTCGATCTCCCAGACCCCGGGCAGCGGGTTCTGGTAGTCACGCTCCTGCGGCTTGCAGACGTTGACGTCGGAGAAGTTGGTGTAGCAGACGGTGCTGGTGGTGGCCTCCACCGGAACACCCAACGGGTTGATCGCGATGAACCGGGTCTGCGAACCGGTCGCGATCCCGGAGAGGTTCACCTGGAGGGCCTTGGCACCCTCGGGCACCGTGACGAAGTACGACGTGAAGCCGTTGCGGTCGACCGAGCCCTCGTTGGCGTACGAGAAGTTGGGCTTCTTCACGTCGTTCGAGGCCACCACCACTGTGGACACCTCGAAGTCGACAACGTTGGTGGCCGGGTCGTCGATCCGCACGATCGCGCCGTGCGCACCCTCGGTGGCCGGCTTGGCGGTGACGCTGATGGTGACGGCCTTGTTGAGCGGCAACGCGACGGTCTTCGGCGCCTTGAAGGTGCCGTCGTTGCCCTGGAGCGTGATGTTGTGCTTGATGGTGCCGGCCGGGCCGCTGGTGCGGGTGAGCTTGACCGGGTACGTCTTGCTCTGGCCGACCTTGTGGCCGCCCTCGGACGAGGTGCAACGGTTGTAGACGCCGGTGCCCCGACCCGGGTTCGGCACGAACTTCACACCGTTCCAGATGGTCAACTGCTCCGCCAGCGGGCTGCAGACCGGCGCGTCGGAGACGTACGACCGGGTTTCGACGCCCTGGCGCAGCAGCTGCCAGGCGCCCGGAACGTTGACCATGCCGTAGCCCTGCGCGTACGTCGGCACGTCAGCGATCGGCTTGGCGGAGCTGAACAGTGCCCGCCGCAGCGCCGCCGGGCTGACGCCCCGGTCGGTGGCCTTGGCGGCCGACAGCAGCAACGCGCCGGCGCCGGCGGTCTGCGGAGACGCCATCGAGGTGCCGTTGAGCATCGCGTAGCCCGGGGGCAGCGCGTATCCGGCCTCGGGGACCGGGGCGCCGAGCTGCCAGGTCGGC
This sequence comes from Micromonospora sp. NPDC051227, assembly GCF_044455385.1. Taxonomy (NCBI): domain Bacteria; kingdom Bacillati; phylum Actinomycetota; class Actinomycetes; order Micromonosporales; family Micromonosporaceae; genus Micromonospora; species Micromonospora sp. NPDC051227. The sequence goes on along the minus strand of NZ_JBITET010000002.1, from coordinate 445,170 downwards.
GCGGTGGAGATGGCCGAGCCGGGGGCGGCGATGTTCGGCTTGAAGCCGCCGTCCTCGCGCGGGCCACGGGAAGAGAAGTTGAACAGGGCGTTCTTCTTCTTGACGACCGAGCCGTAGTTGGCCAGCCAGGTGTCCTTGCTGATGTTGGCGGCAACGCTGATCACGTTGCTGGCCACTGACGGATCGCCGATGGTGTTGAGACCCGGACCGGAGTTGCCGGCCGAGATGACCAACTGCACGCCGTACGTCTCGATCAGTTCGTTGTAGAGGTTCGTCCGCGCGTTGTTGCCGTCGTTCAGGCCCGGAAGGCCACCGATCGACATGTTGACGATGTCGACGCCACGGTTGGCCACCAGGTCGATCATGCCGGTGGTGAGGGCCGCCGCGCTGCAGCCGCCGCCCCAGGAGCAGGCGCGGGCGGAGACCAGCTTGGCGCCGGGCGCGGCGCCGTCGAAGGCCCCGTTGCCCAGCATGTCGTTGGCGGCGGTGATGCCGGCGACGTGGGTGCCGTGGGTGCTCTCGACGATGCCGATGTTGACGTAGTCGTAGGTGCCCGGTAGCCCGATCGGCGTGGTGTTGACGTTCTTACGGAACTCGACGACGAACGGCTGCCGCTCGGCGACTGGAGTCGCCGGGTTGTCCGTACCGAAGTAGCCGATGTCGTACTTCTCCTTGTACGGCCGCATGACCGGGTCGTCGGTGAAGTTGAGGTTCTGGTTGGCGTCCACCCGGATGTTGTTGGTGGCCGGGTCGAAGAGCACACCCCAGGTGTCGGTCGTGTCGCCGTCGCGGTTGACGTCACCCCGGGCGTCGCTCGCGGCGGTGACCGACTCGCTGAACAGGTTGAACCGGTACGTGCCGGCCGGTGCCGTCCAGGTGCCGCCGGCGATGGTGAACGACGGGCCGGCGACCTCGGCCTGCATCCGCCGCCACGAGCCGTCCTCCAGCGGATCGGTCGCGGTGACCCAGTCGACGATCTTGCGCTCGCCGGTGGTGGTCTGCTGCAACGCCGGGTGGGCAAGGTCCACACCGGAGTCCATGATGCCGATCGTGACGCCCCGGCCGTCCCACTCGGGGTGGGCCGCGGTGAACGCCACAGCGCCGGTCTCGTTCGTCGGCATGTAGGGGTTGTCGGCCGGGGTGGTCTCTCCCGGCGCCCCGACGGTGGCCTGCCGCGCGCCCGCGGTGCCGGTGGGGGTGTTTTCCGGGGCCGGGTCCGGCAGCTGGATGACCTCGTCCAGGTCGACGGCCGAGACACCGGGCAGCCGCGCGGCCTTGAGGGCCCGGTCGGTCGGGACCTTGGCCAACACGAAGCCGACCCGGTCCTGCCGCTGGCTGACAGTGCCGCCGAGCTTGGTGAGGCTGTCGGCGACGTCCCCTGCCTCACCCTTCTTGGTGGCGACGATCAACGTGACGGTCGGGGCCTTCTTGGCGCGGGCCTCACTGAGCAGTTTGGCGTCGTGGGCGCCCAGCGTCTCGGCGGCGGTGGCCGGGGAAGCGTCCGGTGTGGTGGCGGGAGCGGCGGCCGCTGTGGCGGCACCACCCACGGCGGTCACGGCGCTGGCCGCCAGGACCGATGCGAAGAGCGCGGCTGAGGTTCGCCGGCTCAGGTTGGGGAGTCTGCTCACGTTCTCTTTTCCTCCAGAGAACAGGGCCCTTCAGAGAAGGGCGCTCGGGTGAGCAGAATCTTTCGGGGTGTCGGAGAGCACTGTCACTAGTGGCCAGTTCCTTGTGACCACTTCGTGATATGCAGGCATACGCACTGTCACATAGATGGCTAGCGGGCCGAGACCTCGTCGGCCGGATCGGCCAGCTCGGGTGCCTGCGGCTGCCGGGGCGTCAACTCGACCTGGGCCGGCGTGGCCAACTCGTCGTCAGAGACGCCCAACTCGGCGAGTTTGCGGGCGCTGACCAGCACCCGGGCCTCCAGCGAGCCGACCGCCCGGTTGTAGGCGGTCACCGCACCGGCCAACGAGGACCCGAGCTTGCCCACGTGGTCACCCAGCGTGGAGAGCCGGCCGTACAGCTCCCGGGCCAGGGTGTGCACGGCGAGCGCGTTGCGGGCCAGTGCCTCCTGCCGCCAGGAGTAGGCCACAGTGCGGAGCAGGGCGACCAGCGTGGCCGGCGTGGCGAGCACCACGTTGCGGGTGAAGGCGTGCTCCAGCAGCGTCGGGTCCCGCTGGAGCGCGACGTCGAGGAACGGATCGGCGGGGACGAACAGCACCACGAACTCGGGTGAGTTGTCGAACGCCGACCAGTACGACTTGGCGGCCAGGGCGTCGACGTGCCCCCGCAGGTGCCGCGCGTGCGCGTCGAGGTGGGTGTCCCGGCCGCGCTCGTCGCGGGCCTCCATGGCTGTCAGGTACGCGTCGAACGGGGCCTTGGCGTCCACCACCACCGATCGACCACCGTGCAGGCGGACCACCAGATCCGGTCGGACGACCTGCTGGTCGGTGGCGGCGGTGACCTGCTCGGAGAAGTCGCAGTGCTCCAGCATGCCGGCAGCCTCGACGATCCGGCGCAGCTGGTGCTCGCCCCAGCGGCCCCGCACCTGCGGTGCGCGCAGCGCCGCCACCAACTGCTTGGTTTCGGTGCGCAGCTCACCGGAGACCGCGTTCATCGAGCGGACCTGCTCACGCAGCTCGGCGTACGCGTCGACGCGGTCGTGCTCCAGCTCGGCCACCCGCTGCTCGTAGCGGCGCAGGGTGTCGTGCAGCGGCGCGACCGCCCGGGCCACCGCCTCCTGGGACTGCGCGGTGGCCTCGTAGCTCAACGCCCGCATGGACTGCTCCAGCCGACCCTCGCCCTCCCGGGTGGCGGCCAGGGTGGCATCCAGGCGGGCGATGTCGGCGGCCGACCGGGACCGAGCCGCGAGCCAGCCCACCGCCCCGCCGGCGCCGAGGCACACGATCACCAGGAGCAGGGTCGAGACGTCCATCACCGGAGCTTGCCAGACGGATACGACGTGCGACCCGGGGGTACGTTCGATGACATGGAACTTGTGCTCTGCCTCGCCGTTGTGCTGGTCGGCGCGCTGGGCGCCGCAGCGCTCATCCGCGCTCAGGCCGGTGCCCGTCGGCGCACCGAACTCGGCGACGCCCGCGCGGAGGCGCAGCGGTGGTACGAGCGCCTCGGGGGCCAGCTGATCAACCTGCACGGCGACGACCCAGCGGTACGCCAGGCGCTGGCCGACGCCGGTGAGCGGTACAACGCGGCGGGCTCCCAGCTGGAGCAGGCTTCCACGCCGCACCAGTTCGGGCTGGCCCGGGAGACCGCGCTGGAGGGTCTGGCGTACATCCGGGCGGCGCGCACGGCGCTGGGCATCGATCCGGGCCCCGAGGTGCCGACCCTGGCCGCCGCCCGCGGCGTCGGGCAGCTCACCAAGGAACGCGAGGTCGATGTGCAGGGGCAGACCTTCCGAGCCGGGCCGCAACCCGGCCGGGAAACGCCCTACTACTACCCCGGTGGGCGTTATCAGGGTCGCCCGGTGCCCGCCGGCTGGTATTCGACGCCCTGGTGGAAGACGGCGCTGGGTGCCGGCGCCGGTGTGCTCGGCGGCATCCTGATCGCCGACGCGCTCTTCTCTCCCGCCTTCGCCGACCCGGGGTACGGCTACGACGCCGGCTACCAGGAGGGCTTCGGTGACGGTGTCGACCAGGGCGGCGACGGCGGTGACCAGGGCGGCGACTTCGGCGGCGGTGACCAGGGCGGCGACTTCGGCGGCGGCGACTACGCCGGTGGGGACTTCGGGGGCGGCGGCTTCGGCGGGGGCGACTTCGGGGGCGGGGATTTCGGCGGCGGCGACTTCTGACCGTCGTTCGCAGGCATACGCAACGGGCCCCGGTCGCAGCGACCGGGGCCCGTTTCCGTACCTGTTGATCAGCCGGTGTTGCGCATCCCGGCGGCGATGCCGTTCACGGTGGTGAGCAGGGCACGCTCCAGGGCGGTGCCGTCGCTCGGTGCGCGTCGGCCGCCCGGTGCGGTGGCGATCGCCCGCCCGGCGGCGCCCGACTCCCGGTACTGCCGCAGCAGCGCCACCTGGAGGTGGTGCAGCGGCTCCAGGTAGGTGTCGCGGACGGCCAGGGTGCGCTGGAGCACCGGCGAGTTCTCCAGCAGGGCCGGTGAGGCGGTCACCGCCAGCACCTCCCGCTTGGTCAGCTCGTACTCCTGCTCGATCTGCTCGAAGATCGGGTGCAGCTTCTTCGGCACCAGCGTCTCGACGTACCGGCGGGCGATGCTCAGGTCGGTCTTGGTCAGCATCATCTCGACGTTCGACAGGAACGTGCGGAAGAAGTGCCAGTTGCGGTGCATCTCGGCCAGCACGTCCGCCAGCCCCGCCTCGCGGGCGGCGGCCAGCCCGGAGCCGACGCCGAACCAGCCCGGCACGATCTGCCGGGTCTGCGTCCAACCGAACACCCACGGGATGGCCCGCAGCCCGGACAACCCCGCGCCGGTGTTCGGGCGCTTCGCCGGCCGGGAGCCGATGTTCAGCGCGCCGAGCAGCTCGGTGGGGGTGGACGCCCAGAAGTACGCGGGCAGGTCCGGGTCCTCGACCAGCGACCGGTAGGACCGGAACGCCGACTCGGAGACCACGTCCATCGTCGCGTCCCAGCGCTCCAACATCTCGGCCGGCTGCCGGGGTGCGGTGTGCAGCAGGGTCGCCTGGAGCACCGCGGCGAGGGTGAGCTCCAGGTTCTCCCGGGCCAGCGAGGGCAGGGTGTACTTGTCGGAGATCACCTCGCCCTGCTCGGTCACCTTGATCGCGCCGTCCATGGTGCCGTACGGCTGCGCCAGGATCGCCTCGTGCGTCGGCCCGCCGCCGCGCCCGACCGTGCCGCCCCGGCCGTGGAACAGCCGCAGGTGCACACCGTGCCGGGCGGCCACGTCGCGCAGCGCGCGCTGCGCCCGGTGGATCGACCACTGGCTGGTGGTGATCCCGGCTTCCTTGTTCGAGTCGGAGTAGCCGAGCATGACCTCCTGCACGTCACCCCGCGCCGTCACCAGCGCCCGGTACGCGGGCAGCGACAGCAGCTCGTCGAGGAGTTCGCCGCCGGCGTTCAGCTCGGCCGGGGTCTCCAGGAGCGGCACGAACCCGATCCGGGCCCGCCCGCTGTGCACGTCCACCAGGCCGGCCTCGCGGGCCAGCACCACGGCGGCCAGCACGTCGTCGACACCCAGGGTCATCGAGATGATGTACGACTCGATCACCTCGGCGCCGAACCGGTCCTGTGCCTCCCGGATGGTCCCGAACACGTCGAACGTCTTGCGGGCCGGCTCGGACAGCGACGTGTCCACTGTCGACAGCGGACGGCGACCGGTCAGCTCGTCGGCGAGCAGCTTGGTGCGTTCCAGCCGGGTCAGCGCCGGATAGTCGGAGACCTCGCCGACCGCCTCGTAGAGCTGCGCGAGCACCGCGTGGTGCGCCTCGGCGTGCTCCCGGACGTCCATGGTGGCCAGGTGCAGGCCGAACGCGGAGACCGTACGGATGGTGGAGGCCAGCCGGCCGACTGCGGTGAGCTGCCCGGAGTTGCGGGCCAGCGAGGCGCGCAGCAGATCGAGGTCGGCGATCAGCTCGGCGGAGCCCCGGTAGTCCCGGCCCGGTACGTGTGCGGTGCCCTGGCGCAACCTCAGCCGGGTGTTGGCGAGCTTCGCCTTCACGCAGCGCGCCTTGAGCCGGTACGGCTCCTCCGCGTTGACCCGGCGGAAGCGCTGCGCCACCTCGGGCAGCGCGTCCAGGTCGGCGGCGAGGCTGGCGGAGAGGTCCAGGGACACCCCGCGCAGTCGGCGGGACACCGAGACCTCGTTGATCAGGTGGTCCATCGCCTTCTCGGTGGCCGCGATGCCGTGCTCGTGCTGGATGGTCAGCACCTCGCGGGTGACCGCCGGGGTGACGAACGGGTTGCCGTCGCGGTCGCCGCCGATCCAGGTGCCGAAGCTCAGCGGCCGGGCCGTCGGCGAGGTCTCCACGCCGAGCGTGCGCAACGTGTCGGCCAGGTCGTCGAGCACCTGCGGCGCGGCCTCGGCGTACAGGTCGCGCAGGTAGTAGATCGCGTTGCGGGCCTCGTCGGTCGGGTCCGGCCGGTCGAGCCGCAGCTCGTCGGTCTGCCACATCAGGTCCAACAACTCGGCCAGCCGGCGGTTGGCCGGGCCCTCGTCGCTGGCGCCGTAGAGGATCGCGTTGGCGGTCTCGGTGTCCAACTCGTCGGCGATCGCCCGCAACTTGGACAGGATCGAGCGACGGGCCGCCTCGGTCGGGTGCGCGGTGAAGACCGGTCGCACCGCCAGCCGGCGAGCCGCGTTGGCGATCTCCTCGGCCGGCACCCCGCGCTCGGCGATCATCTTGGCGGCCTGGTCAAGCCAGCCGCCCTGCACCGCGCGGCGGCGGCGCAGATCCCGCGCACGGTGCACCTGCTCGGTGATGTTGGCCAGGTGGAAGTAGGTGGAGAAGGCGCGCGCCAGCTTGGTGCCGGTGGTCACGTCGAGCCCGCCGAGGCGCTGGGCGGCCGCGGGGGCGTCGGAGCGGACCTGGGCGCGGATCTCCTCGACGAGGTCGAGCAGCGGGCGACCCTCCTGGCGGGCCAGGGTCTGGCCGAGGAGGGTGCCGAGTCGGCGAATGTCGGCGCGCAGTGCGGCGTCCGGGCCGTCGTGGTCGTGCTGGTCGGTCACGATGCGCTCCCTTACGTGGGTACGAAGGACAGCGCTGTCCGACTTACTGGATGGTATCCGCGCGCCGGGGATGTCTGGAGGGCCCCCTGGTGATCCATTGCCCTCGGGAGGGTGTTTTCCGGGGTGATCTCAACCACCGTCCGGGGCTGGCGGGGGCCGGGACGGCGTCGTTCGGAGCCAGGACGGGGCTGGTCAGGAGCCGGCGTGGGCTGGCCCGGAGCCGGAATTGGCGGCCCGGCGACCGCGAACCAGGCTCGCGCTGACCAACCCGACGATGCCGAGCACCGCCCACAGCGCCAAGGCGATCGCGGGCCAGCCGGCCGACCGCCAGTCGAAGTACACAGCGGCCTTGGTCAGGTCGTTGGCGAGCCCGGGGATGTTCCAGCGGTGCATGCCGCGCAGCACCCCGGGCAGGAACTCGGGCGCGTAGATGCCGCCGGAGCCCGGGTTGCCGAGCACCACCAGCAGCAGGATGACCAGCGCGGTGCCCGCGACGCCGAGCCAACCCTGGATGGCGCTGGCGAACATGGCGGCGGCGAAGACGGCCAGCGCGCCGATGGCGGCGATCGTCGGTGTGTCGTGGTGCCAGATGTCCAGCACCGGTCCGACCACGATCGCCCCGGCGATGCCGAGCAGCACGCTGTAGACCGCCAGGGCGGCGATCCGCAGCCCGGCCCGACGCGCGGTACGGGGGTGGTGCCGGCGGATATCCCGAGCACTGTCGAGGCGAGGTATCCGCCGAGCACGTACCCGACGTTCAGGTAGAAGGGCACCACCCCGCGCGGGTCGGCCGGGGTGGCCGGCACCTCGCGCGCCCCACCGTGCGGCAGAGACTGGCCGCTGGCCGTGCGTCGATGGCCTCGCGGGTGGCTTCAGGGGTTGACGACGGCGAAGGCGCGGACCGGAAAGGTGCCCATGCCGGCCACCATCGGCGGGGCCGCGGTGAACCGGAACCCGGTCGGCGGCAACGCGTCCAGGCCGGTCAGGTGCTCGACGATCGGGATGCCGGCGGCGAGCAGCGCGCTGTGCGCGGGGCGTACGCCAGCGACCGCCGGGCCCATGTCGTCGATGTTGATCGAGTCGATGCCGACCAGGGCCGCCCCCGCGTCGACAAGCGCCTGGGCGGCGTCGCCGGTCAGGTACGGCGCTTCCGGCGCGCCGTACCGTTCCGTGCCGAAGTGCGCGTCCCACCCGGTGTGCAGCAACACCGCCCGGCCGGTCACCTCGTACGGGGCCAGCATCAGCCGGTCCACCGCGTGGATGCCGGCCGGCACCCGGACCACCACCCCCGGTAGGTCGGCGAGACGGTCCAGCGACACAGCGGTCAGGTCCTCCCGGCCGGCCCAGCGGTGGGCGGGCGTGTCCAGGTACGTGCCGGTATTGGCGATCATCTCGATTCGAGCCACGTGGAACTCGGTGCCCGGGGCGTACCGCTCGCGGGACGCCGCGAAGGTCAGCCAGTCGGTGATCCGGGGGCCCGGCCAACCCGGGAGGGTGGTCATCCCGTCGTTGATCACGTGGCTCAGCTCTACCAGCCGACGATCGGCGCCGGATCGGCCGACCGCGACACCCCGGCCGCCCTTGTGCGGCTCCTCGATGATCGTCTTGGCGCTGATCCGAACGTCGGCGACCATCAGCAGCCCGAGGTGCCGGACGAACAACGCCGCCAGGTCGCCGTCGGTGATCTCCCGACCGGGAATGTCCAGCCGGAACCCCTCGGTACGCAGCCCGCCGCCGTTGGCGAAGCTCACCTCCGCGTCGAACTGTGCCCGCCACTGCTCACCCATACCGAAACCCGACCACGCCCGCCGGCGGCGGTCAAGATCCCCAGGGGCGCGGGTGACGCGCGCCGCGCGGCGCGGACCTGGGCGGAAGGGGGTGGCTGTCGGTCGACGGGGCTAGGCTTGTTGTCGTGCACCCCCCGTCCGCCTGGACGAGGGGCCGCCGTCGTGTGCGTCGACTCCCCGGGAAGGATTCCCTTGCTCACCGGTCTGTTCACCGCCGCCCTGGCCGACCCCGGGCTGACCCGGGCGCGTGACCTGGCGCGCTCCGGTGCCGCCCAGGTCGACGGCCTCGACATCACCGCCCCAGCGGCGCTGCGCCCGTTCGCCGTCGCGGCGGTCGCCGCGGACAACGACGGGGCCGGCCGACCGGTGCTGGCGGTGACCGCCACCACCCGGGAGGCCGACGACCTGGCCGCCGCGCTCGGCGGGTTGCTGCCGGCCGAGCAGGTCGTGGTCTTCCCCTCCTGGGAGACGCTGCCGCACGAGCGGCTGTCCCCACGCTCCGACACTGTCGGCCGGCGGCTGGCCGTGCTGCGCCGGCTGGCGCACCCGGAGGCGACCGACGCGCACGGCGGCACCGGGCCACTGCGAGTGGTGGTGGCCCCGGTCCGTTCGCTGCTCCAGCCGCAGCTCAAGGGGCTCGGTGATCTGGAGCCGGTGCAGCTCGCCGCCGGCGAGGAGGCGGACCTGGAGGAGGTCGCCCGCCGGCTGATCGACATGGCGTACGCCCGGGTCGACCTGGTCACCAAGCGCGGCGAGTTCGCGGTACGCGGCGGCATCCTGGACGTCTTCCCGCCCACCGACGAGCACCCGTCGCGGGTCGAGTTCTGGGGCGACGAGGTGGAGGAGATCCGCACCTTCGCCGTCGCCGACCAAAGGACCATCGAGCAGGTTCCGCTGCTCTGGGCACCGCCCTGCCGCGAGCTGCTGCTCACCCCGGCGGTCCGCGACCGGGCCGCCGCGCTCGCCGAGCAGCACCCCGAGCTGGCCGAGATCCTCGACAAGCTGGCCGAGGGCATCCCGGTGGAGGGGATGGAGTCGCTGGCCCCGGTGCTGGTCGGCCCCGACTCACTGGAGCTGCTGCTGGACGCCATGCCGGCCGGCACCCACGTCCTGCTCTGCGACCCGGAGCGGATCCGCACGCGGGCGCACGACCTGGTGCGTACCTCGGAGGAGTTTCTGCAGGCCAGCTGGGCCGCCGCCGCGGTCGGCGGCCAGGCCCCGGTGGACGTCGGCGCCGCCGCCTTCCGCACCCTCGGCGAGGTACGCGCCGCCGCGGGCAAGCTCGGCCAGCCGTGGTGGACGCTGTCCCCGTTCGGTCTCGTCGAGGGGGAGACCGCCGAGACGCGGCAGCCCTGGGAGGACGCGCCCGAGCAGGCCACAGTCACCCCGGACGACGCCATCGCGGTGACCCTGTCCGCCCAACCGGCTCCGCTCTATCACGGCGAGACCTCGCGGGTGGTTGAGGACCTCAAGCGCTGGGCCGGCGAGGGTTGGTCGGTCGCGCTGGTCTTCGAGGGGCACGGCCCCGCCCAGCGGGCGGTGGAGGTGCTGCGCGACGCCGGCCTGGGTGCCCGGTTGACCGAGGAGGTGCCGACCGCGCCCGTCCCCGGCGAGCTGGTGGTCACCTGTGGTGCGCTGAGCAGCGGGTTCGTCGACGAGGCATCCCGCTTCGTGCTGCTCACCGGCAATGACGTGACCGGCGGTCGGGGCACCTCGACGCGGGACATGCGCAAGATGCCGAGCCGGCGGCGCAACACCATCGACCCGCTGGAGTTGAAGGCCGGCGACCACGTGGTGCACGAGCAGCACGGCATCGGCCGCTACGTCGAGCTGGTGCAGCGCACCGTCAACGGCGCCAGCCGGGAATACCTCGTCATCGAGTACGCGGCCAGCAAGCGGGGCCAGCCCGGCGACCGGTTGTTCGTCCCGACCGACCAGCTCGACCAGCTCTCCCGCTACGTGGGCGGCGAGCAGCCGACCCTGCACAAGATGGGCGGCTCGGACTGGCAGAAGTCCAAGGCCCGGGCCCGCAAGGCGGTCCGGGAGATCGCCGCGCAGCTCATCCAGCTCTACGCCGCCCGCAAGGCGTCCAAGGGGCACTCGTTCGGCCCGGACACCCCGTGGCAGCGCGAGTTGGAGGACGCCTTCCCCTGGCAGGAGACGCCGGACCAGCTCGCCGCGATCGACGAGGTCAAGCGGGACATGGAGCAGACCGTCCCGATGGACCGGCTGATCTGCGGCGACGTCGGCTACGGCAAGACCGAGATCGCGGTCCGGGCGGCGTTCAAGGCGGTGCAGGACGGCAAGCAGGTGGCGGTGCTGGTGCCGACCACCCTGTTGGTTCAGCAGCACTACAACACGTTCGCCGAGCGGATGAGCCAGTTCCCGGTCCAGATCCGGCAGCTGTCCCGGTTCCAGACGGCGAAGGAGACCGAGCGGACGCTGGAGATGGTTGCCGACGGCACCGTCGACATCGTCATCGGTACGCACCGGCTGTTGCAGACGGCGACCCGCTTCAAGCAGCTCGGTCTGGTGATCGTCGACGAGGAGCAGCGCTTCGGTGTCGAGCACAAGGAGCACCTGAAGACGCTGCGCGCGTCGGTCGACGTGCTCAGCATGTCGGCCACCCCGATCCCGCGCACCCTGGAGATGGCGATCACCGGCATCCGGGAGATGTCCACCATCGCCACCCCGCCGGAGGAGCGGCACCCGGTGCTCACCTTCGTCGGCGCGCAGGACGACCGGCAGGTGGCCGCGTCCATCCACCGTGAGCTGCTCCGTGACGGGCAGGTCTTCTACCTGCACAACCGGGTCGAGTCGATCGACCGGGCGGCACGGCGGCTGCGGGAGCTGGTGCCCGAGGCGCGGGTCGCGGTGGCGCACGGCCAAATGGGCGAGGACGCCCTGGAGAAGGTCATGGTCGGCTTCTGGGAGAAGGAGTTCGACGTCCTGGTCTGCACCACGATCGTTGAGTCGGGCATCGACATCCCGAACGCCAACACCCTGATCGTGGAGCGGGCCGACCTGCTCGGCCTGGCCCAGCTGCACCAGATCCGGGGCCGGGTCGGCCGGGGCCGGGAGCGGGCGTACGCCTACTTCCTCTACCCGCCGGAGAAGCCGCTCACCGAGCACGCCCACGAGCGGTTGGCGACCATCGCCCAGCACACCGAGTTGGGCGCCGGCATGTACGTGGCGATGAAGGACCTGGAGATCCGGGGCGCCGGCAACCTGCTCGGTGGCGAGCAGTCCGGGCACATCGAGGGCGTCGGCTTCGACCTGTACGTGCGGATGGTCGGCGAGGCGGTCTCCGCGTTCAAGGGTGAGCGGCCGGAGGAGGAGACCGACGTCAAGATCGACCTGCCGGTCGACGCGCACCTGCCACACGACTACGTGAGCGTGGAGCGGCTGCGCCTGGAGATGTACCGCAAGCTCGCCGAGGCGCGCGACGAGGAGCGGCTGGCCGAGGTGATCGCCGAGATGACCGACCGGTACGGCGAGCCGCCTGCCCCGGTGCAGAACCTGGTGGAGGTGGCCCGGTTCCGTCTGCTGGCCCGCCGCTACGGCCTGACCGACGTGTCCATGCAGGGCAAGCACGTACGGTTCGGCCCGCTGCCCCTACCGGACTCCAAGCAGTTGCGGCTCAAGCGCTACCACCCGGATGCCGTCTACAAGCAGGCCACCGACCAGGTCAGTGTGCCCCGACCGACCACCCGTCGGATCGGTGGCGAGCCGCTGCGTGACCAGGCGCTGCTCCAGTGGTGCGCGCAACTGCTCTCCGATGTGCTCGGTGCTCCCGCCCCACTCGCCGTCGCCGGGAGCGCCTGAGCCGTCGCCGTGGCCGCGAGCGCCTGAGCCGACGGTGTGTTCTCGACCAGGGACGGTCGCGCGTCGACGCCGTCCCTGGTCGTGGGATGAGCGAAGGTGGGGGGTGTCACAACCCGGGGTGACGGCGTGAGAGAGTGACGGCTATGCGTGCTCGCCGTCTTGCCGCCGTCGCCACTGTGGCGCTCGGCCTCGTCGCCCTCTCCGGTTGCCGTGCTGAGCCTGGTATCGCCGCTTACATCGGTGACCAGCGCATCACCGACGTTCAGGTCACCACCGCGATGAAGGACCTGCGGACGAAGAACCCGGCGCCGGAGTCATCCGCCAGTGGGCAGCCCGAGGCGCCGCAACCGACCCTGCCCAAGGTGGCCGACGTGGTTCGGACCATGGTGCTGACCAAGGTGTGCGAGAAGCTCTCCGCCGAGAAGAACTACCAGCCGCGCGGCCAGGTGGCGGCCGACCAGGCCGCCCAGCAGCTCGGTCTCGACCCGGAGACCGGGCACGTGCGGGAGGTGGCGAAGCTCTTCACCTGCCTGTCCGGGTTGCCGGCCGAGCCGGTCGAGCCGACCAAGGAGGAGATCGCCGACGTGATCGCCGCCGGGCGTGCGGCCGGCAAGATCCCAGCTGAGGTGACCGATGCGGACGCCGCCCAGCAGCTCGACGGCGAGCAGCTGCGCGGGGCGCTGGCGACCAAGAGGATCCTGGCCGAGGCGGTCGGTCGTTACGACGTCACAGTCAGCCCTCGGTACCGTCCGCTTGAGTTCCCGCTGCTCAGCTTCGCCGGTGACGCACCTGCGGTGAGTGTGCCGTTGGGCGAGCCGGCCTCTGACGCGGTCACCGACATTTCCACCCCGGAGGGGCCGACCGGGACGCCGGAAGCCGAGGGCACGGCCAGCTGAGCATGACCGCACGGATCGTCCTCCTGGTCACCTCACCTCGGTTGCCCGCCGGCCTGTTGACGGCCGCGGCCTGGGACGTCGTACGCCAGCACCCGGTGTTGACCGGCGCGGACAGCGAGTTGACCACGGCCGTGCGCCAGGCGGGCGCCGAGGTCACAGTGGTGGACGGCCCGGCGACGCAGCCGTTGCTGGACGCGGTGGCGACGCACGGCACCGTGGTGTGGCTGGCCGGTCCGGCGGGTGACGAGGCGCTGGCCCGGGAGTTGGGTCTGCGGCTGGCCCGGCAGCCGGGGTTGGCCGAGATGGAGTTGATGTACGGCTCGTGGGATCCGCCAGGTGCCCGGCTGCTCGACGCGGTGGCCGTGCTGGATCGACTGGCCTCTCCGGGTGGCGACCCGTGGAAGCGGGCGCAGACGCACCGCAGCCTCGCCGGTTACCTGCTGGAGGAGAGCTACGAGGCGTACGACGCCATCAGCGCCGACGACACCGACGCGCTGCGCGAGGAGTTGGGCGACGTGTTGTTGCAGGTGGTGCTGCACGCGCGGCTGGCCGAGGAGTTGCCCGAGGACGAGCGGTGGACCATCGACGACGTGGCCGGTGGTCTGGTCGACAAGATGATCCGGCGTAATCCGCACGTCTTCGCCGGCGCCGAGGCGGGCACTCTGGAGGAGATCACCGAGAACTGGGAACGGATCAAGCGCGCGGAGAAGGCACGGCACTCGGTGTTGGACGGCGTGGCCCTGAGTCAGCCCGCGCTGGCCCTGGCAACGCAGATCCTGGACCGCGCCGCCCGCCGAGGCATCGGGGTTCCGCTCCCGCCGGCCGACACCCAGGTGGACGCCGAAGCGCGACTGGGCGCCAGCCTGCTGGCAACGGTCGCCGCGGCCCGCGAGGCGGGCACAGACCCCGAAGCAGCCCTCCGCCGCACCACCCTCGCCCACGCCGAAACCATCCGCAAAGCCGAACCCCCCGCCCCCAACTCCCCACCCGGGCCCGCCAGCCCGCGTTGATCATGAAGTTATTGCTCCGCCACGCCGAGGTGGGTGGCGATAACGTCATGATCGACGGAGTGGGCGGAACCGGCGGCGGAGCGCACAGCGGTCGGTAGGGTGGGGCGGTGGAAGCGTTTGGGGTGCTGGCTGAGCGGGTCGTCGAGGCTTTACTCGAGTCGCGGCCGGGGGTTGCCACCGCGGCCGGGGACCACCGCTTCGACGACCGGCTGCCGGACCTGTCCGCCGAGGGGTTGATTGCCGATCGGGCGATGCTCTCCGACGCGGCAAACGCACTGTCCGAACTGGACCCGGACTCGCTCGACGTCGATGAGCAGGTCGACCACGCGCTGCTCACCTCATTCGTGGACCGGGAGCTGTTCGAGCTGATCGAGATCCGCTCGCACGAGTGGGATCCGCTGCGGCACAACCCCGGCCCGCTGCTGCACCCGCTGCTGGCCCGCCCGTACGCCCCCGCGGACGTGCGGCTGACCCAACTCGCCGGTCGGCTCGCCGCCGTGCCGGACGCCCTCGCCACCGCCCGCGCGACGCTGCGGGACATGCCGCGCATCCACGCGGAGACGGCGGTCGGGCAGTTCACCGGCACGGCCGCGCTGATCCGCGACGAGCTGCCGCCGTTGCTCGCCCAGGCGCCGGGCCACCTCGACCGGGTCGAGCCGGCGGCCACCGCCGCGATCGCCGCGCTGGACGAGTTCGTCGCCTGGCTGCGCACCGGCCTGGCCGCCGATGCCGGCCCCGGCCGTGACCCGCGACTGGGCCGGCGCCGCTGGGAGGCACGGCTCTGGCACACCCTCGACACCGAGTTGGGCGCCGCCGAGATCCAGCGTCGCGCCTGGGCCAACCTGGACCGGGTCACCGAGGAGATCCGCGAGGCCGCCGTCGAGCTGGTCGGCGGCCCGGCCGACGACGCGTCCGTACGTCGGGCGCTTGACCTGCTCGCCGGCGAGCACCCGGACGACGCGACGATCGTCGAGCTGGCCGGGGTGACCCTGGACGAGGCGACCGACTTCGTCCGCGCACACGACCTGGTCACCCTGGTCGACGACCGGTGCGTGATCCAGGAGATGCCGGAGTTCGCCCGGGGGGTCGCGGTCGCGTACTGCGACGCGCCCGGCCCGCTGGAGACCGCCGTCGCGCCGACCTTCTACTGCATCGCGCCCACCCCGTCGGACTGGCCGGCGCAGCGGGTCGAGTCGTTCTACCGCGAATACAACGACCACATGATCCGCAACCTCACGGTGCACGAGGCGATGCCGGGGCACTTCCTCCAGCTCGCCCACGCCCGCCGCTACGTGGGTGGCACGCGGGTCCGCGCGCTGGCCGAGTCCGGCCCGTTCATCGAGGGCTGGGCGGTCTACGCGGAGGAGCTGATGGCGGGGCTCGGCTTCGGCGGTCTGCCGGTGCGGTTGCAGCAGCTCAAGATGCAACTGCGGATGACCATCAACGCGCTGCTCGACCAGTTGGTGCACGCCGAGGACCTGCCCGAGGCCGAGGCGATGGCGTTGATGACCGGGCGCGGCTTCCAGGAGGAGGGCGAGGCGGCCGGCAAGTGGCGGCGCGCCCAACTCACCTCCACCCAGCTCTCCACCTACTTCGTCGGGTACAGCGAGGTGGCCGAGGTCGCCGCCGCCCGCCCCGACGGGGTGTCGGTCCGCGACTGGCACGACGCGATGCTCGCCCACGACTGCCCGCCCCCGCGCCACCTGCGCACCCTGCTCGGTCTCTGAGGAGAAACGCCGGGCAGCGCGGGTCTCAGCGCCGCCCGGCGGTCACCGTCGCGTCGATGAGCCAGCGCGAGATGGAGTACGCGGGCGGCAGTTGCGCCGGCAGCGCATCCAGGCCGAACCACTGAGCCCTGGTCAGCTCCCGCCCGTCGACCACCGGTTCGGCCTGCGGGTCGGCGGCACGGGCGGTGAAGCCGGCGAGCAGCACGCCCGGGCCGGAGATCGCCCACGGTTGGCTGCCGAAGTAGGCCAGCCGGTCGACGGGGAGCCCGACCTCCTCACCGACCTCCCGGTGTACCGCCGCCTCAAGTGTCTCGCCAGCCTCGACGAAGCCGGCCACCAGCGCCCACAGCCCGGTCGGACCGGTGGCGTGCCGGACCAGCAGCAGCTCGTCAACGTGCCCGGGCGGGCCGGGCCGGGTGATCGCCACCAGTACAGCGGCGGAGAGCTGCATCGGCACGTACAGGCCGCAGTCGGGGCACCGTCGCGCGGTCTCGCCGGGTCGGTCGGTCAGCTCCGCTCGGCAGGCGCCGCACCACCGGTGGGTACGCCGCCAGGTCAACACCGCCAGCGCCCGGCCGGCGAGCGTGGCATGCGGCTCCGGCACCTCGGCGGCGAGTGACGCCCAGCCGCGCGCCCGGCCGGGAAGGTCGTCGGCGGTGGTCAGGTCGGTGCCCCAGGCGGGCACTCCGTCGAGCGTGCCCAGCGGCACCCAGTCGGTGTCGGCGGGCAGGTCGGCGACGCGGAGGAGTTGGCCGTCAACGCCGGTCAGCAGCTTCGCGCCGGTCACCGGCAGGGCCAGGTCGCCGGGGCCGGGAGGCCGGCTCCGATCGGCCCCGGGCAGGAACCCGCCGGGCGGGTCGGTCACGAGCCGCCGGGGCGGCGGTCGACGACGTCGGCGCCGGCGGGCGGTACGAACGCGCCCTCGTCGACGGTCGCGGAGTAGTTGCTCAGGGCCAGCTCCATCGGCTTGCCGTCGACCGGCCCGGTGAAGCTGCCGAGCACGCCCTCGGTGGTCACGCAGGCGGTGAAGTCGCCGGACGACGAGCTCTGCACCGCGACGCAGGCGGCGTGGTGCCCGGCGACTGTGGTGTCACTCTGCTTGATGACCGCCTGTGGGTCGAGCGCGGCGGCGGTGAGCAGCCCGACCACCACCGGCGGCGTGACGAGGCCCTGCTGGTTGGCCTCGCCGAACAGCGTGACGGTGGGCTTGCTGCCCGGGGTGGGCGGGGTGATCAGCGTGCACTGCGGGCGGGCGCCGGTCGTCGTGCACCGGGTGATGGCCTCCGGGGTGACGGTGAGTTGCCCGCCCGGATAGGTGTACGTGGATCGCGCCGGGTCCTGTGCCTGCGCGATCGCGGCGCGCTGGCCGCCGGGCAACTGGTAGTCGGCCGAGTAGGTCAACTCCAGTGCCCGATCGAGCCGGGCGGCGAGGTCGTTGACGAGTTCCGAGCGGCCCATGGCGACTCCGGCGTCCTCGAATGTCTGACAGCCGGTGACCGTGAGCGACGCGATGACCGACACGGCGAGCATGCGGAGGGTGGTCGAGGCGGCGGGCATGGCGACCAGCCTGGTGGATCTGGTCCGCGCAGCGCAAACCCGTTGCCGGTTGACGCCCGGAAATCCGGGAATGTCCGTCAACGCGGGGTGACCCGGGTGAGCGGGCGACGCCGTACCCGTTCGCGCCGCCCGATACGCTGCGTTCAACACCTGCCTCAGCCGCACCGTCGCGGCCCACCCACGGACCGGATCACAACAACGAGGAGCGACTTAGTGGCAACCATCGAGGGAATCGTCGCCCGGGAGATTCTCGACTCGCGGGGCAACCCGACGGTCGAGGTCGAGGTCGGTCTGGACGACGGCACGGTAGCCCGCGCCGCCGTGCCCTCCGGCGCCTCCACCGGCGCCTTCGAGGCGATCGAGCTGCGCGACGGTGACGCCGACCGCTACCAGGGCAAGGGCGTGGAGAAGGCGGTCTCCAACGTCGAAGACAAGATCGTCGACCAGATCATCGGGTACGAGGCCAGCGAGCAGCGGCTGATCGACCAGAAGATGCTCGACATCGACGGCACGGAGAGCAAGTCGGAGCTGGGCGCGAACGCCATCCTCGGGGTCTCCCTGGCGGTGGCGAAGGCCGCTGCCGGCAGCGCCGAGCTGAGCCTCTTCCGCTACCTGGGCGGCCCGAACGCGCACCTCCTGCCCGTGCCGATGATGAACATTCTCAACGGTGGCGCGCACGCCGACTCGAACGTCGACATCCAGGAGTTCATGATCGCGCCGATCGGCGCGCCCACCTTCCGTGAGGCGCTGCGCTCGGGCGCTGAGGTCTACCACGCGCTGAAGTCGGTGCTGAAGAAGAAGGGCCTCTCCACCGGGCTCGGCGACGAGGGTGGCTTCGCGCCGAACCTGCCGACGAACGCGGCGGCCCTGGACCTGATCGCCGAGGCGGTCGAGAAGGCCGGTTACCGGCTCGGCACCGACATCGTGTTCGCGCTCGACGTGGCGGCCACGGAGTTCTTCGACAACGGCACCTACACGTTCGAGGGTGCCGCGAAGTCCGCCGAGGAGATGAGCACCTACTACACGAAGCTTGCCGACGAGTACCCGATCGTGTCGATCGAGGACCCGCTGGCCGAGGACGACTGGAGCGGCTGGCAGACGCTGACCGCCTCGATCGGCGACCGGGTGCAGATCGTCGGTGACGACCTGTTCGTGACCAACCCGCAGCGCATCGCCCGCGGCATCGCGGAGAAGGCGGCGAACGCGGTTCTCGTCAAGGTCAACCAGATCGGCTCGCTGACCGAGACCCTGGACGCGGTGGACCTGGCCCACCGGGCCGGCTTCAAGTGCATGATGAGCCACCGCTCCGGCGAGACCGAGGACACCACCATCGCCGACCTGGCGGTGGCCACCGGCTGCGGCCAGATCAAGACCGGCGCCCCGGCCCGCTCGGACCGTGTCGCCAAGTACAACCAGCTGCTCCGGATCGAGGAGGAGCTGGCCGACGCGGCGCGCTACGCCGGCGCTGGCGCGTTCCCGCGCTACCGTTCGGCCTGAGACGCACGAAGCCTCGGGGGAGGGGTGTGACGATGCAGCAGCGCCGCACACCGGGTGGTCAGCGTCCCGCCCGCCGGCCGGGTCAGTCCGGTCGGCCGGGCGGCGGGCGCGCCACGCGGGGATCGGTCCGAGAGGCCGGCGTACGCGCCGAGCCGCGCGCAGCCGGTCGCGCGCCGGGTGCTGCCCGGGGCGCCGAAGGCGTGCGCTCCGCGAATCGTCCGGCCGCCGCTCGGCGTACCGCTGCGGCTGGTTCCGTGAAGCGGCTCGCCGCACCCCACCCCCGTCGCTTCACCGGCCGGGCCACAGTGCTGTTCGCGGTCCTGATCGCGCTCGCTCTGGCCTACACCTATCCGGTCCGGGTCTACCTGGACCAGCAGGCCGACATCGAGCGGATGGAGGCGGCCCAGGCGGTGCAGGAGCAGGAGATCGCCAAGCTCGCCGCCGAGGCCGCCAACTGGAAAGACCCCGAGTACATCAAGACGCAGGCTCGGGAACGGTTCTTCATGGGCCGGCCCGGCGAGAAGATGATGGTGGTGCTGCACGACCCGGAGGGCGCCGCCCGCGACGCCGGGAAGTCTGCCGGTTCGGCCCCGCCGGCCGGGCCGGTGACCTGGTACGACACGCTCTGGTCGAGCGTGCGGGCGGCGGACAACCAGCAGCCGGGCCAGTGATCCACCGACCAGCACACCAGGAGAGATGGGCACCGTGACTGTCGTACCACCGTCGGAGCCGGCGGCGGATTCCGTTCCCCTGCCGCAGCGCGAGCCGGCCACCGAGGCCGACCTGGCCGCGGTGGCCGCGCAGCTCGGCCGGACGCCCCGGGGCACCCGGGCGGTGGCCCACCGGTGCCCGTGTGGCCTTCCCGACGTGGTGGAGACGACCCCCCGCCTCGCCGACGGCACCCCGTTCCCGACGCTGTACTACCTGACCTGCCCCCGGGCCACCGCTGCGTGCAGCCGACTGGAGTCGGCGGGGCTGATGAAGGAGATGGCGGACCGGCTGACGACGGACCCGGAGTTGGCCGCCCACTACCGTGCCGCGCACGAGGACTACCTCACCCGCCGGGAGGCGATCGGTGAGGTGTCGGAGATCGCCGGCATCTCGGCCGGTGGGATGCCGGGCCGGGTGAAGTGCCTGCACGTGCACCTGGGCCACGCGCTGGGCGCCGGCCCCGGGGTGAACCCGTTCGGCGACGAGACGTTGGGCCTGGTCGAGCCCTGGTGGTCGGCGGGGCCGTGCGTGGACGTGCCGGCGGCCGAATGAGCACGCAGGCCGGGTCCGAGGCGCCCGAGAGTCAGATTCTCGTACGGCGGGCCCGCACCGGGGACGTGCGGGGCATCCGACGACTCGTCGACACCTACACCGACGACCGGCGGCTGCTGAGCAAGGCCACGGTCACCCTCTTCGAGGACGTGCAGGAGTTCCGGGTCGCGGTCCGGGCCGAGGACGACGTGGTGGTGGGCTGCGGCGCGCTGCACGTCATGTGGGAGGACCTGGCCGAGATCCGCACGGTGGCGGTGGACCCGTCCTGCCGGGGCCGGCGCATCGGTCACCGGCTGGTCGGTGAGCTGATCGACGCGGCCCGGGAGTTGGGCGTGGCGCGGATCTTCGTGCTCACCTTCGAGACCCGGTTCTTCGGCTCGTTCGGTTTCCGCGAGATCGACGGCGCTCCGGTGCCGCAGCCGGTCTACGAGCAGCTGCTGCGCTCGTACGACGAGGGTGTCGCGGAGTTTCTGGACCTGGAGCGGGTCAAGCCGAACACGCTGGGCAACACCCGGATGCTGCTGCGCCTGTAGGTCAGGCCTTGCGGGGGTGGGCGGCGAAGAAATCCCACATCAGGTCGGTGGCGGACAGCCCCGCGGAGGATGCGGCGAGTTGGCCGGTTGTCGCTCCCGGCCAACTGTGGCCCATGTCGGCGATCGTGTAGACGCTGACCTCGCTGCCGTCCGCGCAGCCCGCCACCGTGTGCGTCACACCCGGCACCCCGTTCGCCTTCGGGCTCGGCCGGCAGCCGAGCCGCTGCTGCCAGGTCCGCATGCCGGCCTGGAAGATCGAGGCGTAGCGGTCCTGGCCGCCGATGAAGGTGATCACGGAGACCGGGCTCTTCGGCACGTAACTGTCGGCGGTGGTCAAATTTCCGCTGTAACCACCGCTGACCACCCCGATCGCGGCGAACCTGCCCGTGCTCTCCACCGCCGTCCGGAAGCTCATGTCGCCGCCGTTCGAGATGCCGGTGAGGAACACCCGGTTCGGGTCCGCGTGCCAGGTCTGCACCAGATGGTCGGTGAGGGCGTTGAGGAAGCCGACGTCGTCCGCGCTGCCGCAGCAGATCAGCGCGTTGAAACCGCCGCCCTGTCCGTCGGGGTAGGCGACCAGCACGTTGTCCTTGTCGGCTCTGGCGTCCAGGCCCGCCAACTCACGCATGGAGGATCCGAGGCCCGGATAGAAGTGCAGCGCGATGACCAGCGCGGAGGGTCTGCCCGGGTCGAACCCCGGGGGCGCGTGCAGCAGGTAGGTGCGGTCGAGCCCGTTGTGGTGCAGGGTGAGCTGGTGGTCACCGGCCGCCGGTCGTTCGCTCGACGCGGACGGTGCGGCTGGCGGGGCCGACGAGGGTTGCCCCCGCTCACCACAAGCTGCGGCAACGACCATGAGGCAGAGCCCCGTCAACACCGCCACTGTTCGCCGCACGCCGGCCACCCCCCGTCGACCCCGCAGTCCACACTGGAGAGGGTTCGGCCGCGGATCAACCCTTTCGGTCCTGGGCGAAGGCAGGCAGGCTGTTGCCATGCTTCGCCTCCAGCTCGGGTCGGCCGACCTGTGCCGGGTGCGGTTCGCCGATCGGCTGCATCCGGTCGGGATCGCGCTGCTGGCTGGTCAGTGGCTGCGCGATCCCACGGTCGCGGCGATGGCGCCGACCCTGGCCGAGCGTGCGGCAGCGGCCGAGGGCACGGCTGCCGCCCAGGCTGCCACCGCGGTCCTGCGGCATCTGCTGCCCGACCGGGGACGTCTGCCGGACTTCGTCACTCCCTTCGACGGCCTGGAGTCGGTGGAGGCCGGGCTGGACGCGATCCGGGCCACCCCGGCGCGGCGGGTCCGCGCCGAGGTCACCCTGGCGTACGCGGGCACGTCGGCCAGCCCGCTGCGGCGGCGGTTCGCGGCGGCCGACCCGGAGGTGCTGGACCTGTTCGGCGGGGCCGTGCGGACCTGGTTCGACGCGGTGCTCGCACCGCACTGGGCCGAGCTGATGTCCGCGTACCGTCAGCAGGTGGCGTCTGCCAGCCAACGGCTGGCGCAGCACGGCCTGGCCGCACTCTTCGCGGGTCTGCACCCGGGGATCCGGTGGCGGGATCCGGTGCTGGAGGTACGCACGTGGTGGGACGGCGATCTCCCCGGCACCGGCCACGGGATCATCCTGCTGCCGTCCCCGTTGGCCGGGCCGCGGCCCCGGGTGCTTGTCGAGCAGGGCTACCCGATCCTGCTCGTCTACCCGGTGGTCATGCCCGCGCGCGGGGCTCCCGCCGACGACGATGCCCTCGGTCGGCTGCTCGGCGTCACCCGGGCGCAGGTGCTGCGCCGCCTGGCGACCGACGGCGGGTTGACCACCACAGTGTTGTCCCGGGCGGTCGGGATCAGTCTCTCCTCGGCCTCGGAGCACGCCCGCGCGCTGCGGACCGCCGGTCTGGTGACCAGCGAGCGGGAGGGCGGGGCCGTCCGACATCACCTGACCGCGCTCGGGATGGGGCTGTTGCGGGGCCCGTCCGGCGACCTGGGCGAGTCGTGGCCCACGGCCAACCAAGCCGTCGGGTGGCCGCCAGTCCTGCCGTAAGGTTGCTGCCGTGACGACGCGTGTGGCGGCCATCGACTGCGGGACCAACTCGATCCGACTGCTGGTCGCCGACCTGCCCGACGCCGCGGCCGGGCCGCAGGCGCCGCTGGTCGACCTGACCCGGCGGATGGAGATCGTCCGGTTGGGGCAGGGCGTGGACCGCACCGGCCGACTGGCGCCGGAGGCGATCGAGCGGACCAGGGTGGCGTTGGCGTCGTACGCGGCCGACATCGAGAAGCTGGGCGCGCAGCGGGTGCGGATGTGTGCCACCTCGGCCTCCCGCGATGCCGCCAACGCCGCCGACTTCACCGAGATGGTGCGGGCCACCCTCGGTGTCGCGCCCGAGGTGGTCAGCGGCGACGAGGAGGCCCGCCTGTCGTTCACCGGCGCGGTGCGCGGGCTGCCTGCCGACGCGAAGGAGCCGTTCCTGGTCGTCGACATCGGTGGTGGTTCCACCGAGTTCGTGGTCGGTGACCGGGCCGCCGGGGTGCGGTCGGCGATCTCGGTGGACATCGGCTGCGTCCGGATGACCGAGCGGCACCTGCCCGGTGACCCGCCGACGCCCGAGCAGGTCGAGGCGGCGCAGGCCGACATCGCTGCTGTGGTGGACCGGGCGCTCGCCGTGGTGCCCGGTCGCGAGGCGGCCACCCTGGTCGGCCTCGCCGGGTCGGTCACCACAGTGGTCGCCCTGGCGCGGGGGCTGCGGGAGTACGACCCGGAGCGCATCCACCACGCCCGGGTGTCGTACGAGGAGGTCGCCCGGGTGACCGCGGAGCTGCTGGGTCAGACCCGTGCGCAGCGGTTGGCGAACCCGGTGATGCACCCGGGCCGCGCGGACGTGATCGGCGCTGGCGCGCTGGTGCTTCGCGTGATCATGGAGCGGGCCGGGATGCCGTCGGTGGTCGCCTCGGAGCACGACATCCTCGACGGCATCGCCTGGAGCGTCCGGTAGCCACCGCCCGCTAACCCGTCCCGTCCCGGCTGGGCTCCGCCTCAGTCCGTCGTCAGGTCAGGCCGGTGCTGCCGGATCCATTTCTCGACGTCGGTGCGCCGCCAAATCTGGCCCATCCGCAACACCTGATGTGGGGCCGGGAAATCGCGCCGGGACGCAACTACGGACGCCCGGGCGCGTGACACCCCACCGAGCATGTCTCGTATCTCAGCGATCCCAACAAACTCGCCCATGCGTTGACGGTAGGTATCGGCGATTGCTCGACGATCGATAACAGCGATCGGGGTTTCGAGGCCACCGCAGATCTGATCAAGCTCAATCCGAATCCCGCCCCGTCCCCGGTCGACCTGTTCACCAGGTTCGTGGGCTGGACCGCGCGGGGGGGCTGCCCACCATCCCTGATGTTGTGCGTTGATCTTTCTCGTTGATCTCGCCGTCCGCCTTGATCGCGCTCGATCATGGAAGCCAACACCGTTGCGTTTGGCGATCGGTTGCTGGGTCAAGGGGCACGGTGCACCTCCGACATCCAGGTTCGGCGCTCCAGAGACGCCCCACCCGCGCCGATCTTGCAGTTTCGGCTGTCGATATGGGTGGGATGCGTCTTGTGCCGGGACAGTAAGTGCAAGATCGTGAGGCAGGGGCAGTTCGGCTTTGTCGATCATGAATTTGTGGTGCCTGGTTTGGTGCTGTGCGGGCGCTTTGTCACCCCACCACAACTCCATGATCGACGAGGCGGTGCTGGGTTGGCTGAGGCCACTACATGGTTGATCGAGCGCGATCAAGTGGCGTCCGCTCCGTGCCCGCGCTCCGCCCGGCATGTTGGGCGTGATCGTTGACGCTACTTCGCATTACGTACTAGTGTGCAATGCGTGGACACCACACAGTTGTTGAAGGGCGTGCTTGATCTGGCCGTCCTGGCCGTGCTCCGAGAGGAGGACGGTTACGGTTACGACATCCTGCGCCGGCTGCGCGAGGCCGGCCTGGAAGAGGTCGGTGACGCCTCGGTCTACGGGACGCTGCGCCGCCTCTTCGCCGCCGGCCTGCTCACCACGTACGTCGTGCCGAGCGAATCAGGGCCGCACCGCAAGTACTACTCACTCAACGCCGCGGGGCGTGACCAGCTGACCCGCTCCGGCAAGCTCTGGCGCTCGTTCGCCACCACCATGGACAGTCTGCTCGACGATCGGGGGATGGCGGCATGACCGTCGCGGAGCAGGAGATCACCGACTATGTGGCGCGGGTCCGGGCCGCTCTGGCCGACCTGCCGCACGGGCAACGCGACGAGTTGACCGAGGATCTCGCCGACCACCTCACCGAGGTCGCCGCCGAGGCCGAGGGCACCCTGGTCGAGCGGTTGGGCGAGCCCGAGACGTACGCCGCCGAGCTGCGCGCCGCAGCCGGCGCCGCGCCGGGCAGCGGGCGCAACCTCGACCAGCGGGTGGCGAGCGCGATGGCCCGGGTCCGCGGCCGGCTGCGCACCATGGACACCCGCCTCGGCCCACCCCTGGGGTACGCGACGGCCAGCGACTTCCTCCAGCTGCTGCGCCCCGGCTGGTGGGTGCTCCGGGGTTACCTGGCGGCGATGCTGGTCACGGTGATCAGCACCGGCGGCAGCTTCGGGCTGCTGCCGAGGTTCGGTGGCGAGTTGCTCGCCGGCCTGATCATGCTGATTGGCTTCGTGCTCGCCTCCATCTGGATCGGCCGCCGCTCCGGGCGGTTGACCCGCTGGCCGCGTTCGGCGGTGCAGGTCGCCAGCGTGGTGCTGGTGGTCTTCGCGTTCGCCGCGTTGATTCAGGCGGAGGACCGGATGCGTTACGGCGACTACGGCATCGATCCGACGTCGATCAACGGCCCATATGACCAGGTCCAGGACGTCTTCGTCTACGACAGCGAGGGCCGGCTGGTGGAGAATGCAAGGCTCTTCGACCAGAACGGCAATCCGATCCGGCTCGGCTACCCGGACTGCGAAGGTCGCGTCGACGAGTACGGCAATCCGCTGCTGCGGCCGTACCCGTACTGCGTGGGCCGGGCGCCCTTCGGGCCGCGAGGCCCGGGCGCGTCCCCGCCGTCGGCGCCGGCCGCGATCAGCACACCGACGCCGGAGCCGACCGCCACACCGACGCCGAGTGGAACGCCCGGCGAGCCCTCGGTGCCCCCGACCGTGACGCCGAGTGAAACGCCAGCCCCCACCCCGACGCGCTGAACCACGGTGTGAACTGGATCATGCTGATGAAGCTGGGAAATAGCTGAACGGACGAGGCGAGCGGGACGGCACCGGAAATCAATGATCGTTACGGTGTCGTCTGCTCATCAACCCCTCGGAAGGAACCCCCGTGCCAGAGCAGGTCGCACCGCCCCCCGCGCCCGACGCCGCAACCCCTGAGCCGGCCGTCGAGACGCCGCAAGCGGCCGCGCCGCAGCCTGCCGCGCCGCAGCCGCCGGCCGAGTCGCAGCCGGCCGTCGAGTCGCAGCCGGCCGTGGAGACGCCGCAGCCGGCGGCCGAGCCGAAGGCGCAGAAGTCCGGTGCCAAGAAGGCCCTCGGCATCGTCGGTGCGATCCTCGCCGTAGTCGTCATCGCCGGCCTGAAGTTCGGTGTCGCCTCGGCGATCGGCAACTACTTCAACAAGGACGAGACCGCAGCCGCCAAGGCCGGCGACTGCATCGCCGAGCTGCCCGAGGTCACCGGCACCGAGCAGGAGGAGGTCGACGGCGCCAAGGTCGTCGAGTGCACCTCCACTGACGCGGCGTACAGCGTGGTCGGTCGGGTGGACGGCCAGAGCGAGGCGCAGGCCAAGGCCGACACCACCTGCACCCAGTTCTTCAAGGAGGGCCAGGAGGGGTACGTCTTCTCCAGCATCGAGCCGGGCAAGACGGGCTACGTGCTCTGCCTGACGAAGAAGGTCTGACCACAGCGGTAGCTCGGCATCGGCGGCGGCGGGAGCAGACCCCGCCGCCGTCGGCGTACCCGGCGTCACCGGGGGGCGAACAGGAGGTGAATGCCACTGTTCCGGCGTCTTCCCGACGACCGCGTGGCGTGGCAGGCTACCGGCACGTAGGACCACTGGGCGACCAGCCAACGATGACTGACCGCTAGGAGGACGGCCCATGGGCGAAATGGTGAGCTACCGCAGCAACGGGGGCACGAGCGAGGGGTATCTCGCGATACCCGCCAGCGGCACGGCCAGCCCCGCCGTCATCGTCATTCAGGAATGGTGGGGTCTGGTCCCGCACATCCGGTCGGTGGCGGACCGGTTCGCCGAGGCCGGCTTCGTCGCCCTCGCCCCGGACTTCTACCACGGTGAGACGACCAGCGAGCCGGACGAGGCGCAGCGGCTCCTGCTGGCGATGCGGATGGACGAGGCGGCGAAGGACATCGCCGGAGCGGCCGACTATCTCGCCGGGCGGCCCGAGGTCACCGGTAAGGTCGGCGCCGTGGGCTTCTGCGCCGGTGGCAGCCTGGCCCTCTGGTCGGCCACCATCTCCGAGCGGATCGTCGCGACCGCCGGCTTCTATCCCGTGCTGCCCTGGGAGTCGATGCGCCCCGACTGGGCCGACTACGCCGGCAAGGCAGCGGTCATCCACTGCTCCGAAGAGGACGGCACCTCGGCCAACGAGGGCGTACAGACCGCCCGGCGGGCCATCGAGGAGGCCGGCGGCGACTGCCACCTCTACGACTACCCGGGCACCTCGCACGCCTTCTTCAACGACGACCGGCCGGAGGCGTTCGACCAGCGCGCCGCCGCCAGCGCCTGGGCCCGCACCCTGGAACTCTTCCGGGCCAAGCTTGGCTGAGACGCGTACCCCCGCACAGGTGGTCGCCCGCGCAGCGCGGGCGACCGACCTGGCCGACCTCGACGCGGCAGTGAGCGACTGTTTCGCCTGCCCGCGGCTGGTCCAATGGCGGGAGGAGGTCGCCCGCACCCGGCGGGCCGCCTTCCGCGACCAGGAGTACTGGGGTCGGCCGGTGCCGGGCCTCGGCACCGGTGACGCCCGGATCGCCATCCTCGGGCTGGCACCCGCCGCACACGGCGGCAACCGCACCGGTCGGATCTTCACCGGCGACCGGTCGGGTGACGTGCTGTTCGCCGCGCTGCACCGGGCCGGGCTGGCCAACCAGCCGACCAGCGTCGCCGCCGACGACGGGCTCACAGTGCGCGACCTGCGGATCTTCTCGGCCGTCCGGTGTGCACCTCCGGACAACAAGCCGACGCCCCTGGAACGGGACACCTGCGCACCCTGGCTGCACCGCGAGGTCACGTTGATCCGGCCCACGCTGCGGGTCGTGGTCGCGCTGGGCGCGTTCGCCTGGGCCGCGTGGTGGCCGGTGCTCCGTGCGGTGTACGGGCAGCGCCCGCCCAGCCCGCGACCGGCGTTCGGTCATGGGGCACACTGGTCCGGCACGAACGCTCCGGACGTGCTCGGCTGCTACCACGTCAGTCAGCAGAACACCTTTACCGGGCGGTTGACACCAGGGATGTTGGACGACGTCTTCGGCCAGGCTAAACAGCTGGCCGGAGTGGACTGAGACGACGCGTGGGGTGGTGGCGATGACAGACGGAACACGCCCGCCCACACCGGCACCGTCCGCCGAGCCGGGTGTGCTGCCGCCGGTGCTCGGCCTGCTCCGCCGGTGGTGGCCGGTCGGCGCGGTCGCCGCCCTGCTCGCCGGTGCCGCGCTGGCGTCCGCTCACTCGTCGATCGGGGCCAGTCGCATCCCGCCGGCTGCTGACAACGTTCCCTGGGTCCCCGAGTACCCGACCGTTGAGCCATCGCCGTCCATTCCGATCGAGCCCCGCGACGCCGGCGAGGCCACCCAGGCGCACATCCCGCAGTGGGTCGGCACCGTGGCTGTGGTCCTGCTCGGGCTGGCCATCCTCGCCGCGCTCGGCTACCTCAGCTGGGTCCTGATCCGGGGCGCGCTGCGCCGCACCACCCGGGCACTACCTGCGCAGCGGGCCCGTCGCACCGCCGAGGGCACCGCCCGCGAGGTCGTCGCCGCCCTCGACGCCGGCCTGGTGGAGCTCGACGACCAGGACACCGACCCCCGGGTGGCGGTGATCGCCTGCTGGGTGCGCCTGGAGGAGACCGCCGCCGCGGCCGGCGTGCCGAGGCTCGCCGGAGACACCCCCACCGACCTGGTCAGCCGACTGTTGCAGGGTGACCCGGCGGCGGGCGTGCCGGCCATCGCCAGCACCGACGTGCTGGCCGAGTTCGCGCACGTCTACCGGGAGGCCCGATATGCCACCCACCCGGTCGGCGAACGCACCCGGGACCAGGCCCGCGCCGCCCTCGGCCGGCTGCGCGGAGAGCTCACCGCGGCGGTGACCTCATGAGCAGCACCAGCATCGACGATCTGCTCGCGTTCGAGGAGGAGGCCGCGCCGGCCGGTCCGCAGGCGCGCCCGTCCCGATGGCGTCCGGTGCTGCGCTCGCTCGCGTGGGCCGCCGCGCTGGTCGCGGTCCTGCTGGTCGGCCTCCGCGCTGTGGGCCTCCAGGTCTCGCTACCCGTACTGATCGCCGGGGTGCTCGCCGTGCTGGCGGTCCGCCGGGTCACCGCCCTGCTGGCGCCGCCGCCCCCGCCAACCGGCGGTGGTCGGGTCGGCACGGGCGAGGAGGACGGCAGCTACAACTGGGGTGCCCGGGACGCGCTACGCAGCGCGATCAACCGGTGGGAATGGCCCCTGGACTGGTCCTCTTCCCGACCCGAACGGTTCACCGGGACGGTCCTGCCCCGGATCGGTGAACTGGCCGACGAGCGGATGCGGCTGAAACACGGCGTCACCCGTGAGTCGGATCCCGCCCGCGCTCGCGCCCTGCTGGGTGACCGCCTGTGGACGTTCCTGGAGACCCCGCCTCGCCGCACCCCGTCGCCGCGCGAACTCGCGGTGATCGTCGCCGAACTGGAGAGCATCTGATGAACGACGTGGACCGGAGCATTGCCCCCGCCGAGGTCGGGCAGCTGGCTCGGGCGGTCCTGGACGCGGTCGGCACCGTCGTGGTCGGCAAACGGGACGCGTTGGAGCTGGTCCTCGCCGGCATCCTCGCGGGCGGGCACGTGCTCCTGGAGGACCTGCCGGGGCTTGGTAAGACACTCACCGCCCGCTCGTTCGCCCAGGCCCTCGGGTTGGACTTCCGTCGGTTGCAGTTCACCCCCGACCTGCTCCCCGCCGACGTCACCGGCTCCTTCCTGTACGACCAGCGCAACGGCGACTTCACCTTCCGGGCCGGCCCGGTCTTCACCAACCTGCTCCTCGCCGACGAGATCAACCGGACGCCGCCGAAGACCCAGTCCGCGCTGTTGGAGGCGATGCAGGAGAAGCAGGTGTCGGTCGAGGGTGTGACCTACAAGCTCGATGAGCCGTTCCACGTGCTGGCCACCGCCAACCCCATCGAGTACGAGGGCACCTACCCGCTGCCGGAGGCGCAGCTGGACCGGTTCCTGCTGCGGGTCTCGTTCGGTTACCCGCAGCACGAAGAAGAGTGGGAGGTGCTGCGCCGTCGGATGAGCCGTCGCCGGGAGGAGGCGGACATCAAGGCGGTGGTCGACGCGGCGACGCTGCGGGCCATGCAGGCCGCACTGGAGGACGTGGTGGTGGAGGACTCCATCGGCCGCTACATCGTGTCGCTCACCGCGGCCACCCGGGAACACCCGTCGGTGCTGGTCGGCGCCTCACCTCGCGGTTCGCTGGCGCTGCTGCTGCTGGCCCGGGTCCGCGCGGTGTTCGGCGGACGGGACTACGTGGTGCCGGAGGACGTCAAGTCGGTGGCGGCGCCCGCGCTGGCCCACCGGATCACCCTGCGCCCGGAGATGTGGTTGCGTCGGGTCGATCCGGCGTTCGTGGTGGGCGAGGTGCTGGAGGCGACTCCCGCCCCGGCCAGTGGCGCACTGCCCAGCTACGCCGCCGGCGGGCACCGGCACTGATGTCCGGACCGACCGTGCCGACGGCCACCGATGCGGAACCGGCTGCCGGCTGGGCGCCCACCCCGGCGCTCGGCCGTGCTGTGCTGCTCGCCGGCCTGCTGCTGGTGGCCGGGGTGCTGCTGGGCCGGGTGGACCTCATCGTGCTCGCCGCCCCGTTCGCGTTGGGCACCGCGTACGCGCTGCGTCGACGGCCCACGGCGCTGCCGCAGGTGTGGATCACCCAGGGTGACGGTGGGCCGCTGGTCGAGGGCGGTGACGTGGCGGCGGCGGTGAGCGTCGGCAACCCGGACACGGTCGACTACGACCTGGTGGTGATGCGTACCCGCGTGTCGCCGTGGCTGCGGATCGACCGGGCCGGCTTCGCCCGCGACGAGGCCGTCGAGGACGGGGAGTCGAGCGCCACCGCGGAAACCGGTGCGACGGCGCAGGGCAACGGCCGGCGTCGTTCCGTCGCGGACCGGCCGTTCGTGACGTCGGTGCCGATCGACGCCGCGGTGGACCTGGAGCTGGCCGGCAAGGCCCTGCGCTGGGGCCGGCACCCGGTCGGCCCCGCCGGTGCCCGGGTCGCCACGGCCGGGGGTCTGCTGGTCTCCCGGGCGGTGATCACCGAGCCGGTACGGGTGCGGGTGTACCCCCGTACCGAGCCGTTCGAGGCGGTCGAGGCGATGCCCCGCGCCGCCGGTCTGGTCGGGGCGCACCACTCCCGCCGACCAGGAGAGGGCGGCGAGCTTGCCGGCGTACGCGTCTTCGCCCCCGGCGACCGGCTGCGCCGGATCGACTGGCGGGTCTCGTTGCGGGCCCGGCAGCTACACGTGGCCGCCACCCTCTCCGACCGGGACGCGGAGGTGGTGGTGCTGCTCGACGTGCTCGCCGAGGCGGGCCGCTCTGGTGGGGTGGACGGCGCCGCCTCGGTGCTGGACACCACCGTCCGGGCCACCGCCGCGATCGCCGAGCACTACCTGCACCGTGGTGATCGGGTCTCGCTGCTGGAGTACGGTCCGGCCGCCCGCCGGCTGCGGCCGGCCGCCGGGCGGCGGCAGTACCTGACCGTCCTGGAGTGGCTGCTCGACGTCCGGGTCCACGTGTCCGCTCACGAACCGTACGACCAGGTCTTCGGCCCGCAGTTGCTCTCCTCGGACGCGTTGGTGGTGGTGCTCACCCCGCTGCTGGACGAACGGTCGGCGCAGATGCTCGCCCGGTTGGCCCGCGGCGGGAGGTTCGTGGTGGCGGTCGACACGTTGCCGACCGACCTGGCGTCACCGAAAGACCGGGGTTGGGCCGAGGTGGCGTACCGGCTGTGGCGCCTGGATCGGGAGATCATGATCGGGCAGCTCCGGGAGCACGGCGTTCCGGTGGTGCGCTGGGCCGGTGCCGGCAGCCTGGACCAGGTGTTGCGGGACGTGGCCCGGTTGGCGACGGCCCCACGGGTGGGTGGCCGGTGAGCGCGAGGAGTGAGCCTGCGAGCCCCGCAGTCGCGAACGGAAGGCGGGTGCGGTGAACGCTCTGGTGGAGCGGGTTCGGGCGGCGCAGTACGCCGTCGCTCGCGTCAGCGTGGCCCCGCTGATGGTCCGGGCCGGGATCTTCGTCATCGTGTTTGCCGGGTTCGTCCTGGCGTTCCCCGCGGAGGTGCTTTCCGGTCGGCCGATCTTCTTCCTGGCGGTGGCGGCCCTGTTGCCCGCGTTCGGGCCGCGCAAGGTCTGGACGACCTTCACGGCGTTGGTCACGGTCGGCGGCTGGCTGCTCGCCACCGACGGGTACGGCCGTCCGGTCGCCCTTTGGCGGCTGCTCGCCGTCGCGGCCCTGCTCTACCTGGGTCACACCCTCTGCGCGCTGGCCGCGCTGCTGCCCTATGACGCGATGGTGGACCCCGAGTTGATCACCCGTTGGTTGGTGCGGTCGGCCGCCGTGCTGTTGGGTTCCGCCGTGCTCGGTGTGCTGTTGCTGCAGGCGACGGGGACCGGTGGGGGCGCCGGTTACCAGTGGGTGACAGTGCTGGGGCTGCTGGTGGCGGTGGGGATGTCGGTGTTGCTGGGCTGGCTGCTGCGGCGTCGGTGACCACTGCGACCTGAGGGTTACGCAGGTCACATGGGTTGTGCTCCGTCACAGATGGGGGGCGCGAACGGGATTACCTGAGCCGGCCGGGGAAAGATAGACAACGTGAATCCGAAGCGGATCCTTGTGGTTGGTGCCGGGCACGTCGGTCTGTACGCGGCCCTGCGCCTGTCGAAGAAGCTCAGCTCCCGTGAGGCTGAGGTCATGGTGGTTGACCCCCAACCCCACATGACCTATCAGCCGTTCCTGCCCGAGGCGGCGGCGGGCAACATCTCCCCGCGGCACTCCGTGGTGCCGCTGCGGCGGGAGTTGCGCCGGTGCAAGATGGTGGCCGGCACGGTCACGCGGATTGAGCACGACCGCAAGGTGGCCACCGTGCAGCCGATCAGCGGCCCGGCCCGGGAGATCACCTACGACCACGTGATCGTGGCTCCGGGTTCGGTCTCCCGCACCCTGCCGATCCCCGGTCTGCACGAGCAGGGCATCGGGTTCAAGACCATCGGCGAGGCGATCTACCTGCGCAACCACGTGCTGGATCGGCTCGACGTGGCGGCCGCCACGCCGGATCCGGACGTCCGCCGTTCGGCGCTGACCTTCACCTTCGTCGGCGGTGGGTACGCCGGCATCGAGGCGCTCGCCGAGATGGAGGACATGGCTCGCGACGCCCTCCGTTACTACCCGGAGCTCAAGCAGGACGAGGTCCGCTGGGTGCTGGTCGAGGCCACCCAGCGGGTGCTGCCCGAGGTCGACCGGGACATGGGTGCCTACACCGTGCAGCAGTTGCTGAAGCGCAACATGGACATCCGGCTGGACACCCGTCTCGAGTCCTGCGTCGACGGGGTGGTCAAGCTCTCCGACGGTGACAGCTTCCGCTCCGACACGATCGTCTGGACGGCCGGTGTGAAGCCGTCGCCGATGCTGGACTCCACCGACTTCCCGCGTGACGACCGTCGACGGATCACCTGCCTGCCCACGCTCCAGGTGGTCGACGGTGACCAGGTGCTCGAGGGTGCCTGGAGCGCGGGCGACTGCGCCGCCGTGCCGGACCTGACCAAGGAGCCGGGCAACTTCTGCTCGCCGAGCGCTCAGCACGCGGTGCGCCAGGCCGCCCGGATGGCCGACAACATCACGGCCGTGATCCGGGGTCGCGAGCCGGTGAACTACAAGCACAAGCACGTCGGCAGCGTGGCGAGCCTCGGCCTGCACAAGGGTGTGGCCCAGGTGTACGGGATCAAGATGACCGGTTGGCCGGCGTGGGTGATGCACCGGACGTACCACATGAGCCGGATCCCGTCGTTCAACCGCAAGGTCCGCGTGGTGGTGGACTGGTCGTTGGCGTTCTTCCTCAAGCGCGAGGTGGTCGCCCTGGGCCAGCTGCACGACCCGCGCGAGGAGTTCGTCGAGGCCTCCCAGCCGGTCGGCGCGCCCCGCGTCTGATCAGAGACCCACTGACCCCGTCGATCTTGCACTTTCGGACGTCGTGATGCGCCTTTTGGCGCGTCTTGTCCGGGCAGAAAGTGCAAGATCGGCGGGGTTTTTGTTGGTCTAGACCCGCCACGTCCAGGCGTCGGCTATTCGGGTGGCGGGGCCGTAGAGCTGTTCCAGGGTGGCGCGCAGGCTGTCGGCGTGGGGGGCGTCGTCGGTCAGCGCCACACAGGAGGCGCCCCAGAAGTCGGCGTCGCGGGCGGCCTGTCGGCGCTGCTCGTCGCCGATGGCCGGTTGGTCGCCGCGGCGGGCGACATCCGCCAGTAGCGCGGAGGTGGGCTGCTTGAAGGTGCCCATCGCCGCGGTGCCGCCCCTCCCATACGGGCCGATGAAGAAGCCTTCCGGAAGCCCGAAGCCGGCGTCGGCGGCGGTCGCCCAGCGCATCGGCCAGGGCTCCTTCGGGGTTGGCAGCGGCACCGGGACCAGCACCCCGCCCGGCGGTACGCACCGCCGCCAGTGGCCGCCGGTGATGAAGTCCGGCACTGCGGGTCGGCCGGCGGTCGGCAGGGGGGGCGGGAAGATCGGCAGCAGCGCCACTCCGACGGCCAGGGGCACCAGCCGCCGTGCCCGACCGGAGCTGCGCAGGGCCCGGTCGACAGCGAGCACCAGCAGCGTCGCGACGATCGGCAGCAACGCCAGTCCGAACCGCATCGGCAACGCCCCGTCCACCACCGGCAGCCCTCCGATCAGGGCGTACGGGCCGGGGATCGCCGTCCTGGTGCCGCCGAGCACCACCTCGGGGCCGAGCGAGAGCGCCCCCATCACCAGGCCCGCCGCGACGCAGGCGAAGACCAGCCGGCGTCGCCCGGCCCAGATCGCGCAGACCGCGGCGACCAACAGCAGTGGCCAGCCGAGGAACGTGTTGTACTCGGCGGGGCCGGTGGTCAGCCGGGCGGATTCGTCGCTGCCGGCCACCGACAGCGGGGAGAGCGCCCACCAACTGCTCAGGTCGGCGGAGAAGTAGGCCGGGGTGAACATCCCGTCGGCGACTCCCTGCGGCCCGGCGAACTGGAACCACAGCGGATAGCCGAGCACCAGCAGGGCGAGCCCGGCGGCGATCGCCAACCCGCCGGCGAACCCGGGGAGCGCCCGGCGGGCCAGGTCCCGGTCCGCCACGGCGTAGCTGATCGCCATCACCAGCAGCGTGATCGCGGCGAGGAAGAGCACCTCCTCGCCGATGAAGACCTGCGCGCTGATCGCACCGGCCAGCCCGGCCGCGGAGGTGAACAGCCGACGACGGTCCGGCCCGGTGGCTCGGGTACGGCCGGCCTCGTCGGGGGTATCGGGCCCCGGGTCGGCCGCCCGCAGCAGCCGGACCACCAGCCAGACGATCACCGGCACCAGCCACTGGGCGGTCATGTGCAGGTGGCTGTTGGTCTGCGACACCATGCCGGGTCCGAATCCGCACAGCCAGCCGCCGAGTGCGGCGGCCACCCGGCGGACGCGCAGCGTCCGGTGGAACAGCAGGTACCAGGCGAGTGCGGTGCCGGCGAGGTTGCCGGCGGCGAGCAGCGCGAAGGTGACAGGTGCGCCCAGCAGCAGGGTGACCGGCGCGAAGAGGATGCCGAGGGCGATCACAGTGGTGTTGGCCATCAGGTTCACACCGTCCGGAGCGTTGAGCCGGTCGCTGAGCAGCTCGAAGTCGCCGAGCAGCGCGCGGGCGTCCACCGCCAGGAACCACTCGTAGAGGGTCTGGTCCTCCGGGTTGAGCGCCAGGATGCGGGCGCCCGGGTCGGGCCACAGCCCGTGGGTGAGCCAGCCGGCCAGCACCGCGAAGATCAGAGCGGCAAGAAGGTCCGCCCGGTGGCGGCGGACGGCGGCCAGCAGCCGGGTGGCCCGGGGTCGGCGGTTGACCTGATCGGCGAAGCGGAATGCCTGCTCAGGCGCGGCGTCGGGGGCCGTGGGGGCTGCGCTGCTCACGGCATCGACCCTAATGTGGCCAGGCCGGCGGGGTACGCCGGGTCGCCGCAGACCGGCTACGGTGACAATGCACCAGGCGTGTCGGCGCGCCGGTGCCACTCGCCCGGGTGGTGGAAAGGCAGACACGGCCGCCTTAAAAGCGGCTGCCGAAAGGCGTGCGGGTTCGACCCCCGCCCCGGGCACCGGTCGACTCACACATTCTCATTCGTGATCTCCAGGACTCGGCTCTGCCGTTTACTCTTGGAGGGCACGTTCACGTGCAAACGACCCCCTGAGGGAGGCCAGACAGTGAAGACCTCGAACCCGGTGCTCGCCCGGCTCGGCCAAGCGGCCGAGCGGGAGCGCTCCGCCGGGTACGCCCCGGCCGGGCCGTACGGACAGCCCGGCATTCCCCAGCAGTACCCGTCCCAGGCCGGTTACCCGGCCGCGCCGCCGACCGTGGCGCCGATGACCGTCGACGACGTGGTCGTCAAGACGGTCGCTCTGCTCGGCATCCTTGGCATCACCGCCGCGGCAGCCTGGGTGCTGGTGCCCGACGCGCTGGTCGGTGCCGCGTGGATCGGCGCGGCGGTGGTCGGCCTGGTCCTCGGCTTGATCATTTCGTTCTCCCGAATGGCCAACCCGGCGCTCGTGATCGCGTACGCGGTCGTCGAGGGTGTTTTCGTCGGCATGGTCAGCAAGGCGTTCGAGACGCGTTACGACGGCATCGTGCTCCAGGCTGCCGTGGCCAGCTTCGGCATCTTCTTCCTGATGGCGATGCTCTACAAGGCGAAGGTCATCCGGGCCACCCCGGCCTTCGTCAAGGGCATGATCGCGGTGATGGTCGGCCTCTTCGCCGTCATGATGATCAACCTGGTGTTGGCGCTGTTCGGCGTCAACACCGGCCTGCGCGACGGCAGCCCGCTCGCCATCGGGTTCAGCCTGGTCTGCATCGTGGTCGCCTCGCTGAGCTTCGTGCTCAGCTTCAAGGAGATCGAGGACGGCGTCCGGATGGGCCTGCCGCAGCGCTATTCCTGGGTGGCCGCCTTCGGCATCCTGGTCAGCCTGGTCTGGCTCTACATCGAGATCCTGCGCCTGCTGAGCTACTTCCAGGGCGACGACTGACCTCGTCCGCACTGCCGACCGGCGCCCGTCCCCACTCCGGTGGGGGCGGGCGCCGTCGTCCGCGCCGTTTGCCCGCCGCCGCCGGCCCGCCCGGGGCAGAGTGACTTCGGGGGGTACGCGGGCGAAGGAGGCGGCGGTGCGCAGCAACAACCCGGTGCTCAACCGGCTGGACGAGGCCGGCCGGGTGGAGGATCGGGTGCTCGGCTCGCGGGACGTCGAGCCGATGACCGTCGACGACGTGGTGGTCCGTACCGTCGGGTTGCTGCTCGTGACCGGCGCTACCGCGGCGGTGTCCTGGGCGGTGATCCCCGACGCCGTGTGGCTGGGGGCCGCGTTGGCAGGCAGCGCGCTCGCCTCGATCGCGCTGGTCCTGGTCATCTCGTTGCGAGCGATCACCAACCCGGTGCCGATCATCGGCTACGCGGTCCTCCAGGGCCTGCTGCTGGGGGTGGCGAGCCGCACCTTCGAGCAGGTCTACCCGGGCATCGTGGTGCAGGCGGTGGCCGGCACCTTCGGCGTCTTCCTCGGCATGGCGGCGCTCTACCGGGCCCGGGTGATCCGGGCGACGCCCCGGCTGGCCCGCCTGGTGATCGGCACCCTGCTCGGCATCGCCGTGCTCAGCGTGGTCAACCTGGTGTCGTACCTGATCACCGGGCGACCGGGCCTGGCGGTCTACAGCGTCAGCGGGGAGGTCGGCTGGCTGCCGTACGCCTTCTCGGTGGTGGCCATCATCGCCGGGGCGTTCAGCTTCATCCTCGACTTCGATCTCGTCGAACGCTCGGTGCGGGACGGCCGAGCCCGTCGGTACGCGTGGCTGAGCGCGTTCGGCCTGCTCACCGGGTTGGTCTTCCTCTACTGGCAGTTGCTGCGGCTGCTCAGTTACCTGCGCCGCTGACCGGCCCGACCCGGCGCGGTCGGTGTCGGCCGTAGACTCGGCGGCGATGAGCGCAGCGGAGTTGGACAAGGCCGTGCAGTTGCTGGTCCGTCAGATCACGCACTGGCAGCAGCCCCGGTGGGCGGCGGTCGCGACCGCCGGCAACGTGTCCCGCGCCGACCTGGTGCACCGCCTGGTGCAGGAGGTGGCCAACCTGGCCGCCGACGCCGAGGGGGAGCCGCGCCGGGTCGTGCCCCGGCTCGACAACGACCTGGCCCTGCCCGACCAGCTACGGGTGGTCACCGCGGACCTGCTGAGCGCCGACCCGGGGGACGAGGCGCTGAGCCGGGCCGCCGCCGAGGTGACGGCGACCCGCAGCGCGCTCTGAGGCAACTCGGCTCAGTTGAGCCGTTCGAGCACCATGGCCATGCCCTGGCCACCGCCCACGCACATGGTCTCCAGACCGATGGTCTTGTCGTGCCACTCCAGTGCGTTGAGCAGGGTGCCGGTGATCCGGGCGCCGGTCATGCCGAACGGGTGGCCGACCGCGATGGCCCCGCCCATCACGTTCAGCTTCTCCTCCGGGATGCCCAGCTCGCGGTAGGAGGGGATGACCTGCGCGGCGAAGGCCTCGTTGATCTCGACGAGATCGACGTCGTCGATGGTCATGCCGGCTCGGCGCAGTGCCTGCCGGGACGCCTCGACCGGCCCGAGACCCATGATCTCCGGCGACAGGGCTGTCACACCGGTCGAGACGATCCGGGCCAGCGGGGTGAGCCCGAGCTCCTCGGCCCGCTGGGCGCTCATCACCACCACGGCGGCGGCGCCGTCGTTGAGGGGGCAGCAGTTGCCGGCGGTGATTCGACCGTCCGGGCGGAACACCGGCTTCAGGCCGGCGACCGCGTCGAGGGTGACGCCGGCCCGGGGCCCGTCGTCGGTGCTCACCACGGTGCCGTCCGGCGTGGTGACCGGGGTGATCTCGCGGGCCCAGAAACCGTCGGTGATGGCCTTCTCGGCGAGGTTCTGGCTGCGTACGCCGAACTCGTCCATGTCGGCGCGGGTGACGTCGTACACCTGGGCCAGGTTCTCCGCGGTCTGCCCCATGGTCAGGTAGATGTCGGGCAGTTCGCCGGCCTCACGCGGGTCGGTCCACACCTCGGCGCCGCCCTGTGCGCGGCGCTTCGAGCGCTCACCGGCCGGCCCGAAGCGGGGGTTCTCCCAGCCGCCGCCGACCAGGGCCTGCGCCTCGGGCGGCAGCCCGTCGGAGCTGCCCCGGGCGTAGCGGGAGACCATCTCCACCCCGGCGGAGACGAACACGTCGCCCTCGCCGGCCCGGATCGCGTGCATCGCCATCCGGGTGGTCTGCAACGAGGAGGCGCAGTAGCGGGTCAGCGTGGCGCCGGGGACAGTGTCCAGACCGAGGAGGGTGGACACCACCCGGGCCATGTTGAAGCCCTGCTCGCCGCCGGGCAGGCCGCACCCGAGGTAGAGGTCGTCGATCGTGGTCGGATCGAGCTCGGGGATCTTGTCAAGCGCGGCCTGGACGATGGTCGCGGCGAGGTCGTCGGAGCGGACGTCGCGCAGGGACCCCTTGTGCGCCCGGCCGATGGGGGAGCGGGCGGTGGCGACGATGACGGCGTCGCGGGACGACTCAATCGGCATGGACCAACGTTAACCCGCCGGTAACATGGCGCGGAAGAAGCCGGCGCGGCGGGAAATGTCACCCTGGCCGGGGACGATCTAGCGCCAGGTCGTGGCTGCCGCCGCGGCGACGATGGCGGGCAGCAGCGCGTGCGCCCACACCCGGTAGCCGTCGGCGGAGGGGTGAAAACCGTCCTGGCAGAGCGTCCCGGCGTCGGCCCGGAACACCGGCCCGGTCTCGGTGGCCAGGTCGACCACCGAGCCGCCCGCGTCCAGCACCGCAGTGGTCTGCGCGCGGGCCACCCGACGCCCGGACCAGCCGACCACCTGGCGCAGCGGAGGCGCGATGGCCCGCACCGCCCCGAGGTCGGGGCAGGTGCCCACCACCACCTCGACGCGCGCCTCACGCAGGCGGTGCACCGCCGCGCCGAGATAGGCCGCCGCGTCGGAGGGTCGGCGCAGCCCGGTGGCGTCGTTCGCGCCAATCAGGATCAACGCCACGTCGGGCCGCTCACCGAGCAGGGCCCGGGCCACCTGGGTGGCGAGGTCAGTCGAGCGGGACCCGGAGACGCCGACGCTGGACAGGTGGACCCGGCGGCCGGTCGGGCCCTCGGCGAGCAGGTTGGCCAACTGCCCGCCGATGGTGTCCTCCAGACGGTCGACACCGACGCCCAGTGCCGACGAGTCGCCCAGCAGCACCAGTCGTAGCGGGGCAGCGCCTGCCCGGCCGATCGTCGCGCGCAGGGCAAGGCCGAGCTCCGGTTCGGCGTAGCGTCGGTGCCGGGCGATGAACGCCTCACCTGCGAGGACGGCGGCGCCCCCGACGGTGCCGGCGAACAGCGAGATCGCCGCCGCCCGACCCAGTCGGCCGGCGAGGCCGGAGGTCACGCTCCGCGCGCTGCGCTCGTTCATGCCAGTCCCTCCACTGTCGAGGTGTCCGAGGCGGACCCGCGCTGCGGCACCGCGCCGACACCGAAGAACGCCCGTCGGCGCAGCTGCGCCCACCGGCCGGCCGGCCCTCGGTCGCGGCCTCGGACCTGGACGCCGCTGACCTCCGTGCCGGCGTGTCGAGCCGCCTCCTGCGCGGCCTTCGGCAGCGACCGTACGCCGTCGCCGAGCGTCGGTGTGGCCCGTCGTTCCGGGGTCGCGCCGAGGGCGGAGAGCATCGTGGGCAGGAGCGCGGCGGCGGCCATCGCGTACCCCTCGGCGGAGGGATGGAACCGGTCCCAGGCGAACATCCGGGTCGGCTCGGCCGCGAATCGGGGGCCGAGCAGGTCACCGAGGGAGACCGTCCGCCCGCCCGCCTCGACCACGGCCACCGTCTGGGCGGCGGCGAGCTGGCGGCTCCAGCGGTGCGCCAGCCAGCGCAGAGGTGGCTGGATCGGGCGGATCGCGCCCAGGTCGGGGCAGGTGCCGACGACCACCTCGCACCCCGCGTCGCGCAGGGTGTGCACCGCCTCGACCAGATAGCGCACCGCCAGGCCGCGCGGGGTGCGGTTGGTGATGTCGTTGCCGCCGATGAGGATCACCGCGATGTCGGGTCGGCACTCCAGCGCCGCCTCCACCTGGTGGCGCAGCGCGGCCGAGATGGCGCCGACCACCGCGTAGCGGTGCAGCTGCACCGGCCGGTGCAGTCGACGGGACAGGCCGGTGGCGAGCAGCGCCCCGGGCGTCTCCCGACGGCGGTGCACCCCGTAGCCGGCCGCCGACGAGTCACCGAGCACGACCATGGTGAGCGCCGGACCGGGGAACTTCGCGCCGTACATCCCGTCGCAGCGGGGCGGCGGCGCCTCGGCCATCGGGATGGTCCGTCGAGCCTGGCGGGCCTGGCCGACCAGCACCCCGCCGGTCGCCACCGCGGCCGCCGCGGTGGCGCCTGTCCCGATGGCGGCCAGCCGGACGAACCGCCGGGCCTGCCGCCAGCGCTCACCACCGGGTACGACGGAATGTGCCACCCCCATACCGCGACATTATCGCGCTGGCCCGACACACCGCTGTCGTCGTGACGGCACCCGGGTGCCTGGAAACCGACGCGACGGGGTACCTGGGTTCCAGAGGCCGGCCGACTTGCGCCGACCCGCCACGCTGATCCGGCGGAGAGGAGCGCGACGATGGGTAAGACACTGAAGCGCAGCGCGGCGTTCACGGCCCTGGCGCGGGCCCTGGCGGCCGGGGCGCGCAACGGGCCGTCGATCGGCACACGGTTGGCCGCGCTGCCCCGGATGATCCGAGCCACCGCCAAGGGGGAGTACGACGGCGGCCTTCGGCTGGCCCTGATGAGCGCGGCGACGGCGTACATTGTCTCGCCGATCGACCTGCTCCCGGAGATCCCGCTGGCGATCTTCGGGCTGGCCGACGACGCGGTCATGGTCACCTGGTTGGCCGGCAGCGTGCTCGCCGAGACCGACCGGTTCCTGGAGTGGGAGGCTCGCCGCAGCTCCGTCATCCCCGGGGGGCTGGTGCCCTGACGACACGTACGCTGGGCGGTGAGCAAACGTCTTCCCGGCCGCCCACCGCCGGCGCCGCAACGAAGGGCACACCGTGCAGTACTACGACAACGTCGTCGACATGATCGGAAACACCCCGCTGGTGCGTCTGCGTAACGTCACCGAGGGCATCCAGGCCACAGTGCTGGCCAAGGTGGAGTACGTCAACCCGGGCGGCTCGGTGAAGGACCGGATCGCGCTGCGGATGGTGGAGGACGCCGAGGCCGCCGGCCTGCTCAAGCCCGGCGGCACAATCGTCGAGCCGACCAGCGGCAACACCGGCGTCGGATTGGCCCTGGTGGCCCAGCTCAAGGGCTACAAGTGCGTCTTCGTCTGCCCCGACAAGGTCAGCCAGGACAAGCAGGACGTGCTCCGGGCGTACGGCGCCGAGGTGGTGGTCTGCCCGACCGCCGTCGCGCCGGAGGACCCGCGCTCCTACTACAACGTCTCCGACCGGCTGACCCGGGAGATCCCCGGTGCCTGGAAGCCCAACCAGTACAGCAACCCGGCCAACCCGCGCTCGCACTACGAGACGACCGGCCCGGAGCTGTGGAAGCAGACCGACGGCGAGCTCACCCACTTCGTGACCGGCGTGGGCACCGGCGGCACCATCTCCGGCATCGGCCGGTACCTCAAGGAGGCGTCCGAGGGCCGGGTGCGGGTCATTGGGGCCGACCCGGAGGGCTCGGTCTACTCCGGCGGCACCGGGCGGCCGTACCTGGTGGAGGGCGTCGGCGAGGACTTCTGGCCGGAGACGTACGACCGGGGTGTCGCCGACGAGATCGTGGAGGTCTCCGACAAGGCGTCCTTCGAGATGACCCGGCGACTGGCCCGCGAGGAGGGGCTGCTGGTCGGCGGTTCCTGCGGAATGGCGGTGGTCGCCGCCCTGGAGGTCGCCCGCCGGGCCGGCCCGGACGACGTGGTGGTGGTGCTGCTGCCCGACGGCGGTCGTGGCTACCTCTCCAAGATCTTCAACGACTCGTGGATGGCCCGGTACGGCTTCCTCGACAACTCCGGTGCAGAGCCGACGGTGGCCGACGCGCTGGCCAGCAAGCCGGGCGGGCTGCCGGAGCTGGTGCA
The DNA here is from genome assembly GCF_044455385.1 of Micromonospora sp. NPDC051227. Taxonomy (NCBI): domain Bacteria; kingdom Bacillati; phylum Actinomycetota; class Actinomycetes; order Micromonosporales; family Micromonosporaceae; genus Micromonospora; species Micromonospora sp. NPDC051227. Next base: position 401,864 of record NZ_JBITET010000002.1, on the reverse strand, counting down.
CGTGCACCCGACCGAGACTGTCCGCGACGCGATCGACTACATGCGCGAGTACGGCGTCTCGCAGCTACCGGTGCTCAAGGCCGAGCCGCCCGTGGTGACCGGTGAGGTCGCCGGCTCGATCGCCGAGCGGGACCTGCTCGACGCGTTGTTCACCGGTCAGGCCCACCTGCACGACACGATCGAGCGGCACATGGGCGACCCGCTGCCGATGATCGGTGGTGGTCAGCCGGTGAGCGAGGCGGTGGGCATGCTGGAGAAGTCCGACGCCGCGCTCGTCCTGGTCGACGGCAAGCCCAAGGGCGTGCTCACCCGCCAGGACCTCCTGTCCCACCTGGGCGCCCACTGAGCCTGCCCGTCCCCGTCCCCGTCCCCGTCCCCGTCTCCGTCTCCGTCGATCTTGCACTTGCTGTCGCCTGAACGTCGCTATTGCGGCGTTTTGTCTCGATAGAAAGTGCAAGATCGGCGAGGCGAGGTGGCGCGGGGTGGCGCGGGGTGGGCGGGGCGCTCAGAGGGGGCGGGTGTAGCGGAGTTGTCGGGTCGGGGCCGACCCGATTGCCTCGTCCCGTTCGTCGCCGGTGGGGGTCCAGCCGCCCCGCTCGTAGAACGAGCGGGCGTGGACGTTGTCCCGCAGCACCCAGAGCACGGCGCGTCGCCAACCCTGCGCGCGCATGGCGTCCAACGCGTCCACCATCAGGGTGCGGCCGACGCCGCGGCCCTGCTCGGCCGGGTCGAGGTGGATCGCGTTGAGCAGCCCGGTGGCGGGGTCGTCCTCGTCGTCCGGGCCCAGGTGGCTGAACCCGACCAACGCCCCGGCCCGTTCGGCAACTGTCATCCGGTGGGTGTCCCGCTCCCAGATCCACCGCTCGACCCAGTACCGCCCCATCGCCTCCGCTGTCGGGTCGGCCAGCGCCTCGGCCGGCAGGAAGGCGGAGTACGCGGCGACCCGGGAGCGCTGGTGCAGGTCGCCCACCGCCATCAGGTCGCCTTCGGTTGCGGGGCGGAGCGTGACGGTCACCCGGCCGAATCTACCCGGCGCGGCGGCAGCTGCACCGTGGTCAGATCCTCGGCGATGATCAGATCACCGTCGAAGTGCGCGCGCGCCTCGTCGTGGAACCGGCGCGGGTCGGGGTAGCGCTGGGAGAAGTGGGTCAGCACGAGGCGGCGTACCCCGGACTCGGTCGCCACCCGGGCGGCCTGCGCCGCGGTCAGGTGGCCGACCTCGGCGGCGAGCGCGGCCTCCGACTCCAGGAACGTCGACTCGATGACCAGCAGGTCGGCGTGCTCGGCGAGGGCGTACACCCCGTCGCAGAGGCCGGTGTCCATCACGAACGCGAACCGCTGCCCCGGCCGGGGCACGCTCACCTCGGCCCGGGTGACGCGGCGTCCGTCGAGGTCCAGGTGCCCGATGCGGATCAGCTCGCCGACGGCCGGCCCGGCGATGCCGTACGCGGCCAGCTTCTCCGGCAGCATCCGGTGCCCGTCCGGCTCGACCAGCCGGTAGCCGTACGTCTCGATGGGGTGCCGGAGCCGGCGTGCCTCCAGCGTGCCGCAGCGCAGGGCGATCCGCTGCCCGTCGGCCTCGATGGGCTCGACCCGCAGCTCGGCGGTCTCGTAGAAGGAGGTGGCGTACCGGAGCCGGGTGAAGTATTCGGCGCCGCCGGCGGGGAAGTGCACGGCGACCGGGTGCGCCACCCGGTCCAGGGAGAGTCGCTGGATGGTGCCGGGCAGGCCGAGGCAGTGGTCGCCGTGGAAGTGCGTGACGCAGATCCGGGTCAGGTCGGTGGCGGTGACAGTGGTGTGCAGGAGTTGACGTTGGCTGCCCTCGCCCGGGTCGAAGAGGATCACCTCGTCGTCCCAGCGCAGCACGTACCCGTTGTGGTTGCGCTGACGGGTCGGCGCCTGGCTGGCCGTCCCCAGCACCACCAGCTCGCGCATGGACATCGCCACTCCCGCGGATATGGAGCGACCCCCGGGGCGCTCCGCGCATGTGCGCGGGCCGGCTGGACTTGGCCGGCACCCCGGGGGTCGGGTGGCTGTCGTGGATTCGCCGCACCGCTGCCACACGGTCTCGACGATGGTGCTTTTTGCCCGCCTCGCGGCAGGCCGATCACTGTCGAGGACAGCGGCTAGCTGACAGCCACCTCACGAGTCCGATTGCTATACAAGTCTGGACCACCTCCTTTCACGTGTACGGCCACGTTATCGAGTTCTCGTCGGGCTCGGCAACGGATTTCGATCACAGGGCCGAACGGGAATGCCCGGCCACCTCATCGGCGGCCGGGCATCACACGTGTGCGGGTGGCGGTGGTCAGCCGCCGACTCGGGCGACTCCGACCGGGCAGCTCAGCCCGTTCGGGCCGTGGTTGCAGTACCCGTTCGGGTTCTTGGTCGGCGCCAGGTACTGCTGGTGGTAGTCCTCGGCGAAGTAGTAGCTGCCGAGCGGGGCGATCTCAGTGGTGATCTCACCCTTGCCGGCCCGCGTCACGATCGGCTGGAACGCGTCCCGGGACGACTCCGCGATGGTCCGCTGCTCGTCGGTGGTCGTGTAGATCGCCGAGCGGTACTGGGTGCCCACGTCGTTGCCCTGGCGCATGCCCTGGGTCGGGTCGTGGTTCTCCCAGAAGACCTTCAGCAGATCCTCATAGTTGATCTTGCTGGGGTCGTACACCACCTGGACGACCTCGGCGTGCCCGGTCCGGCCGGAACACGTCTCCTCGTACGTCGGGTTCTTGGTGATGCCACCCGCGTAGCCGGCGGAGGTGGTGTAGACGCCGGGCAGCGTCCAGAACAGCCGCTCGGCGCCCCAGAAACAGCCCATGCCGAAGACCGCGACCTGGAGGCCCTCAGGGAACGGACCCTTCAACGGGGTGCCCAGCACCTCGTGGCGGTCGGCGACCGGCATGGCGATCTGACGGCCCGGCAGGGCCTGGTCGGGCGAGACCATATCGGCGTTCATACGGCGCAAAAACACGTGGGGATCTCCTCTCGTACCTCTCCCAGCGTGTAACACCGGAGGGTCTGGCTTTCTTACCCGCGTGAGGATGAGTCAGGCCCCCCGGGGGAGCGCCGCTGCGATCCGGTCCGCGTACGTCTGGGCCTCGGTGTCGTCGTCGTACCGCGTGCGTGGCCAGAAGAAGCCCCGCAACCCGTCGCCCTTCGTGCGCGGGACCACGTGGGTGTGCAGGTGAGGCACCGATTGGGACACCTTGTTGTTCATCGCCACGAACGTCCCACCGGCGCCGAGAGCGGTCTCCACCGCCACCGCCAGCCGCTGGACCATGGCGAAGTAGTCGGGCAGCAGGTCGGCCGGCAACTCGGCCAGGGTCACCAAGTGCACCCGGGGCACCACGAGGACATGCCCCTTGAACACCGGCCGGGTGTCCAGGAACGCCACCCCGTCCGGGGTGTCGGCCACCCGGAACGCCGGCACCTCGCCCGTCACGATCCCGCAGAACACGCAACCGCTCATCGGGCCAGGCTATGCCGGCGGCCTCGCGGTCACCGCGCCCCCCACGTGTGAACCGACTGTGGTAGTCATCTACGTGGATGGATGGACACGGGGTGATCCCGGCCATCGGCGTGCGCGTCGATGCTCCGAAAGGACCAAGTTTGCAGATCAGAAGAGGCCTCACCCTGGCGCTGGCGGCGCTCACCGCCGGGCTGCTCACCGGCGCGACCCCGGGCCACGCCCAGGCGGCCGCCGAGCCGACCGCCACACCACTGCCGCTGAGCACGGTGGCCGACGTGGTGTCGGCCGGTGACCGGGTCTTCGTCAGCGGTGGCAGCTCCGCCACCGATGTCGTGGTGACCAGCGCGACAGGCACTGTGGTCGGCACGCTGTCGGGTTTGCCCGGCCCCACCGACCTTCTGCTCAGCGCCGACCGGCGGACCCTCTACGTGGCGTTGCCCACCGCCAACGCCATCGCCGCCTTCGACACCGGCTCGCTGATCGAGTCGGCCCGGTACGACACCGGAGCGGGCGAGTGCCCGTCGTCGCTGGCGCTGACCGGCCGGTACCTGTGGTTCGGCTACGGCTGTGGCCAGGGGGACGGCAACATCGGTCGGATCGACCTGGGACGCCAGCCGGCCCGGGTGGCCACCGGGGTGGCCGTCGGCCAGTACTTCTACGGCTCTCCGCTGCTCGCTGCCGCCAGCCAGAACCGCTCGGTGCTGCTGGTCGGGCAGCCGGGGTTGAGCCCTGCGTCGGTGTACGCGTACGACATCGGTGCCGGGGCGCACTGAGCGCACCCAGGACCAACGCCTTCAGTGCGGTCGGCAGCAACCTCCGTGACGTCGCCCTCGACCCGACCGGCACCACCCTCTACACGGCCGCCGGTTCACCGCCCCTGGTGCAGGCGTTCCCGTTCGCCGAGATCGCCACGCCCAGCGCGACGTACGCCACGGGCCCGTACCCGCGCGCCGTCGAGCTGTCGCGTACCGGCACCATGATCGCCGCCGGCGCCCACGCCTACTACGCCCCGGACGTCTTCGTCTTCGCCCTGGACGGCACCGAACTGGCCCGCTACGAGCTGGGTGACGAGCTCCCCGCCGGAGGACTGGCCTGGTCGCCGAACGGCGCCCGGGTCTACGCGGTCAGCTGGGACTGGACCGGAGCCCGTCCGGCGATGCTGCACGTGCTGCCGGTCCCGGCCGGCTGACGGGATCGCCCTGGCGCGGGGCCGGGCCACCCGGCCCGGCTCCGCCCGGGAGCGCGGGTTCCGTTCCAGCCCTCGGGACGGGGCACTAGCCTCACCAGAATGAGTCACGGCTTCGAGACGCTCGCCATCCACGCCGGTCAGGACCCTGAGGCCCGCACCGGCGCGGTGATCCCACCGATCTACCAGACCAGCACGTACGCCCAGGACGCCGTCGGCGCACCTCGCCTCGGCTACGAGTACAGCCGCTCCGGCAACCCGACCCGTGACGCGCTCCAGGAGTGCCTGGCGGCGCTGGAGGGTGGGCCGGTGGGGCTCGCCTTCGCCAGCGGCCTGGCGGCGGAGGACACCCTGCTGCGGGCAGTGTGCCAGCCCGGCGACCACGTGGTGATCCCGGACGACGCGTACGGCGGCACGTACCGGCTCTTCGCCCGGGTCGCCCAGCGCTGGGGCCTGGAGTTCAGCCCGGCCAAGGTCTCCGACCCGGATGCGGTCCGGGCGGCGGTGCAGCCCGGCCGCACGAAGATCGTCTGGGTCGAGACGCCGACCAACCCGCTGCTCGGCATCGCCGACATCGCCGCCCTGGCCGCCGTGGCACACGACGCGGGCGCCCTGCTGGTGGTGGACAACACCTTCGCCTCGCCGTACCTCCAGCAGCCGATCGCCTTCGGCGCGGACGTGGTGGTGCACTCCACCACCAAGTACGTCGGCGGGCACTCCGACGTGGTTGGTGGCGCTCTCGTCGTCGCCGACGCCGGGCTCGGCGAGGAGTTGCGCTACCACCAGAACGCGATGGGTGCGATCAACGGCCCGTTCGACGCCTGGCTCACCCTGCGGGGCATCAAGACCCTCGGGGTACGCATGGACCGGCACTGCGACAACGCCGAGCGGCTCGCCGCGTACCTCGACGGTCACGCCAAGGTCGCCCAGGTGCTCTATCCGGGGCTGCCCTCGCACCCCGGTCACGAGGTGGCCGCCAAGCAGATGCGCCGGTTCGGCGGCATGATCTCGTTCCGCGCCGCCGGTGGTGAGGACCACGCCGTGGACATCTGCAACCGGGCCAAGCTCTTCGTGCTCGCCGAGTCGCTGGGTGGTGTGGAATCCCTGATCGAGCACCCGGGTCGGATGACACACGCAAGTGCTGCCGGCTCGCCGCTTGAAGTTCCCGGCGATCTCGTGCGACTGTCTGTCGGCATCGAGACGGTCGACGACCTACTCGCCGATCTGGAGCAGGCGCTGGGCTGACCGCTGGGGGAGGATGGCCGTGCAGGACATCATGGCGACCTGGGTCGGAGCGACCGCAAAGCAGATCGCCCGGGGCGTACGCCGAGGTGACGTCTCAGCGACCCAGGTCGTCGCCGACCACCTTGAGTACATCTCCCGAGCCGACAGTGAGCTGGCCGCGTTCCGCGCCGTTCGCGGCGGTGAGGCGATCACCGAGGCGGAGAAGGTCGACGAGCAGGAGGACCTGGCCAACCTGCCGCTGGCCGGGGTTCCGGTGGCGGTCAAGGAGAACACCGCGGTCGCCGGCCTGCCCACCTGGAACGGGTCGGCCGCCGCCCGCACCGACGTGGCGGAGGCCGACCACGAGGTGGTGCGTCGGCTGCGCGGCGCCGGCGCGGTGATCCTCGGCGTGACCCGGATGCCGGAGCTGGGGCTGTGGGCGCTGACCGACGACGACAGTGCGGTGACCCGTAACCCGTGGGACAGCACGCGCACCCCCGGTGGGTCCTCGGGTGGCGCCGCCGCCGCGGTCGCCGCCGGGCTGGTGCCGATCGCGCACGCCAACGACGGTCTCGGCTCGATCCGGATTCCGGCGGCCTGCTGCGGACTCGTCGGGCTCAAGCCCGGCCGGGGCGTGGTCCCCTGCCAGCTCGGGGCGGACGACTGGTTCGGCCTCACCGAGCACGGCATGCTGACCAGCACGGTCGCCGACGCGGCGGTCGGCTTCTCGGTGCTCGCCGGCCGGCGTCCCGAGAAGCTGGTCCCCCCGCAGCGGCTGCGGGTGGGTGTCTCGCTGCGCTCCCCGGTGCGCGGTGTCGCACCGGACGCGCCCAACCGGGACGCGGTCGCCGCCGCCGGTCGGTTGCTCGCCGCCGCCGGGCACGACACGGTGCCGGCCGATCCGGTCTACCCGACCGCGCTCGGCCTGCAGGGCATCGCCACCTGGTTCGCGGCAGCCGCCACCGACGTGCGGGCCTCCGGTCTGGACCGGCGTGGGCTGCAACGGCGTACCAGACGGCACGTGGCGCTGGGCGAGTGGGCGCAGCGTCGCGGCTACGTGCGGGAGGCGGACCGGGCCGCCTGGCGGCAACGGTCTGTCGACTTCTTCACCGACCACTCGGTCGACCTGCTGCTCACCCCGGCGCTGGCCACCGCGCCACCGGAGGCGGCCCGCTGGTCGGAGCGGTCCTGGCGGGCGAACATGACAGCCAACATCCGGTACGCCCCGTACGCCGCGCCGTGGAACATCGCCGGCCTCCCGGCGGTCGTCGTGCCGGTCGGCCGCCGCCCGGACGGCCTGCCGGTCGCCGTGCAGTTGGTCGGTCCGCCCGGCTCGGAGCTGCTGCTGCTCGGTGTGGCCGGTCAGTTCGAGATGGCTGCCCCGTGGACGCGCCACGCTCCCGGCTACCCCCGGGTCGGCACGGAGTCGCCGGCCACCGCCTGACCGTCGACGGTGTGCGCGCTGTCGGGCACTCCGGTGTCGCCGCCGAAGGCTCCGGAGTCGGGTGGCACGATCGGGGCATGACGGAACTGGTCGGTCTCGACGACGTGCGGGCCGCACGGGAGTTGCTCGCTGGCGTCACCCGCACCACCCCGTTGGAGCCGTCCCGGCCGCTCAGCGCGGCGCTGGGCGGGCCGACGTGGCTCAAGTGCGAGAACGTGCAGCGCGCCGGCTCGTACAAGGTGCGGGGCGCGTACGTGCGGATCTCCCGGTTGTCGGCGGCGGAGCGGGAGCGCGGCGTGGTCGCGGCGAGCGCGGGCAACCACGCGCAGGGCGTGGCTCTCGCCGCCGGCCTGGTCGGCACGCACGCCACCGTCTTCATGCCGGTCAACGCGCCGCTGCCGAAGGTGGCCGCCACCAAGGGGTACGGCGCGCAGGTCGAGTTGGCCGGGAACACCGTCGACGAGTCGCTGGTCGCGGCGCACACGTACGCCGAGCGCACCGGCGCGGTGCTGATCCACCCGTTCGACCATCCCGATGTGATCGCCGGGCAGGGCACTGTGGCGCTGGAGATCCTCGAACAGTGCCCGGACGTCAAGACGATCATCACCGGCGTGGGTGGCGGCGGTCTGATCTCGGGCATGGCGGTGGCCGCGAAGGCGTTGCGCCCGGACGTCCGGATCATCGGCGTGCAGGCGGTCGGGGCGGCGGCGTTCCCGCCCTCACTGGTGGCCGGGGAACCGGTCCGGCTGCCCGTCTTCTCCACCATCGCCGACGGCATCGCGGTCGGCCGGCCGGGCGAGATCACCTTCAACCACGTGCGCAAGCTGGTCGACGAGATCGTCACCGTCTCCGAGGAGGACATCTCCCGGGCCCTGCTGATGCTGCTGGAGCGGGGCAAGCAGGTGGTCGAGCCGGCCGGGGCGGTCGGTGTGGCCGCGCTGCTGGCCGGAGTGATCGAGGTGGAGACGCCGGTGGTCGCGGTGCTCTCCGGCGGCAACATCGACCCGCTGCTGATGCTGCGGGTGATCGAGCACGGGTTGGCCGCGGCGGGTCGCTACCTGCGGGTGACCGTGCGTTGTTCGGACCGGCCGGGGCAGCTCGCGTCGCTGCTCAGCCAGATCGCCGAGCACCGGGCCAACGTGGTGGACGTGGAGCACCAGCGGGCCAACCCGCACCTCAGTCTCGGCGAGGTGGAGGTGGCGCTGTCGGTGGAAACCCGGGGCGTCGAGCACTCGGACACCCTGATCAGCGCCCTACGGGCCAGCGGCTACCAGGTGGTCTTCGCGGCCGAGGCGTGACACCGGTGGGTGCCACGCCTCGGATGCGCGGTGTTTCGATGGCTGGTGCCGGAGTCGGTCGAGCCGGCCGGTAGCGGGTGACGCGACCGGCGACGGTCAGCCGGAGAACGGCTCGAAGCTGACCACTGTCACCTTGATGTCGGCGCCGCTGGGCGCCGTGTAGGTGCAGGTCTGCCCGGCTCGACCGCCCAGGATCGCCTTGCCCAGCGCGGACTCGGGGCTGTAGACGGTCAGGTCGGTCGTGGCCGCGATCTCCCGGGAACCGAGCAGGAAGGTCTCGGTGTTGGTGTCGTCGTCGAAGTAGATCGTCACCACCATGCCCGGCGACACCGCGTCGGCGGTCGGGGCCTCGCCGACCTTCGCGGTGCGCAGCAGCTCCTGCAGGTAGCGGATGCGACCCTCGGCCTTGCCCTGCTCCTCGCGGGCGGCGTGGTAGCCGCCGTTCTCCCGCAGGTCGCCCTCCTCGCGCCGAGCGTTGATCTCAGCTGCGATCGCCGGACGGTTGGCGATGTGCTCGTCGAGCTCGGCCTGGAGGCGGTCGTACGCGTCCTGCGACAGCCAGGTGGCGGGCGCCTCGTTGCCAGTGGACACAGGCGTTCTCCTCAGTTGTGCGTGGCTGGCTGACAGGTGAACTACCAAGTTACCAGTGCGGTACGACACAGCGTGTCGGCCATCACCGTCGGTGTCCGGATCCGACACCGGTTGTAGGCGCCCCGTCAGCCCCGCTCCTGGTGCTGTTCGAGCAGCTCAGGTCGGTGGTCGGCAGCGCAGGACCTCGCCGATGAACGGTCGCGCGGTGGTGGCCAGGCGGTGCCGGGTGGTGACGTGCCGATCCCCGGGATCGGCGGTCACGGTGACCTGTTCGCGGCCGACCTCGGCGCCGGCACGGTCCCGGGCGCGCAGCACGCAGACCGCTGATCCACCCGGCGGGACGGTCACCCGAAAGTCGACAAGCACCTGCTTGTCCGTGATGTCGGTGTACGTGATCACCTGGGCGTCGTAGACCGGGTCGCCGTACTGGCGGTAGAGCCGGACCGAGATCACGGTCAGCGTCGCCACGAGCGCCAACAGCGCCAGCGCGGCAAACAGCGTACGGCGGCGCTTTCCCCCCGGTGCCCGACGGCGGCCGTAGCGCCCGGCCGGGAATACCGGCGCGCCTGGTGAAATTGTGGCGTGCGTCTCGGTCACCGGCGGGTATCTCCTGGCGTTGTTGTCGGCGGCATCGGCAAGAATGACAGAGCACCATCCTCCCACCCGGTCCAGCGGCAGGAATGGCAGGTTATGCCCGGCGCTGGTGGCCGGTGACAGGGTGCGGTGAGGAAAGATCCCGGCAGGTCAGCCGGTCGAGCCCGGTCGGGTCCACCGTCCGGCACAGACGAGGAGCGCCGAAGTTGGCAGAGCAACTGCGTCTCATGGCCGTGCACGCGCACCCGGACGACGAGTCGAGCAAGGGCGCGGCGACGACGGCGAAATATGTCGCTCAGGGGGTGGACGTCCTGGTCGTGACGTGCACCGGTGGCGAGCGCGGGAGCGTGCTCAACCCCAAGCTCGACCGACCCGACGTGTGGGCCAACATCGGCGAGATCCGGCGTGCCGAGATGGACGCCGCGCGGGCGATCCTCGGCGTCGACCAGGCCTGGCTGGGCTTCGTCGACTCGGGTCTGCCCGAGGGCGATCCGCTGCCGCCGCTGCCCGAGGGCTGTTTCGCCCTCCAGGACGTCGAGGTCGCCGCGGGCCCGCTGGTGCGGCTGATGCGCGAGTTCCGTCCGCACGTGGTGACCACGTACGACGAGGAGGGTGGCTACCCGCACCCGGACCACATCATGTGCCACAAGGTGAGCGTGGCCGCGTTCGAGGCCGCCGGTGACCCGGAGCGCTACCCCGAGCTGGGCGCGCCCTGGCAGCCGCTGAAGCTCTACTACGACATCGGCTTCTCCAAGGGCAAGATCATGGCCTTGCACGAGGGCATGCTGGCCGCCGGTCTGGAGTCGCCCTACGAGGAGTGGCTCAAGCGGTGGGAGGATCGCCCCGACAAGGGTCCGCGGATCACCACCCGGGTCGAGTGCGCCGAATACTTCCCGGTCCGCGATGACGCGCTGCGCGCCCACGCCACCCAGGTCGACCCGGACGGCTTCTGGTTCCACGTGCCGATGGAGCTCCAGCGGCGTGCCTGGCCGACCGAGGATTACGAGCTGGCCCGCTCGATGGTCGACAGCCCACTGCCCGAGTCCGATCTCTTCGCGGGAGTGCGGGAGACGGCGCACGCGCGCTGATTCCCGGCGGGGCTACCCTGGTTACCAACCGCACATCGGAGGAACGCCATGCTGACCGCTGCCCAGGTGCTCGCGGAGAACAACTTCGGGGACACCCGCACGGGTGGTCTGGCCGGGCCGATGGGCCTGTTCCTCATCCTGCTGCTGGCCACCGCGACCATCCTGCTGATCCGCAACATGAACGCTCGGCTGCGCCGCCTGCCGGACCGTTTCCCCCAGCAGTCCGGGCCGACCGACCCGACCAGGGCCGATGCGGCAGTCGTCGATCCGACAGACGGGACCGGGGGGCGTGATTCATCCACGCCCGCTCCCAACGGGCACCAGCAGCACCTGAACGGGTAGTCCGAGCGTGAATCACGCTGAACCGGGTGGTCGCCCCCTGTTGCGGCCACCCGGTTTGGCTTAGCCTTCCGCCGGGGGGACCAAAAGTCTCCGAGCCGTGTGCGGGAGGGGGCGCCGATGACCAGCACAGCACCGGCCGCCCACCGCGACGTCGGTCGGTCGGCTGACGGGGGAGGTCGATGACCTCCGGTCCGGCCGACGACCCGTTCGATCGGCTCGGGGTGCGTGGCACACCGGGCCGGCTGCTCGTGCTCACCGCCGCCGTCACGCTGACCGCCCTGGCCGCCGCGGCGGTCGGGTTGACCCTCCCGGTCCGGCTGCCTGCCGACGACCCCCTCGGCGGGCCGGCCCGCTTCGGCATCGCCGTCGCCGTCCTGGCCCTCGCCCAGCTCGCCCGGCTGCGATTCCGTTCGGCCGCCGGCATGGTCAGCATCACCTGGGGCGAGGCGGCCCTGATCGTCTGCCTCTATCTGACTCCAGCCGGCTGGCTCCCGTCCGCCACGCTGCTCGGCACCGGGCTGGCCTGGACGTTGCTGTCACTGCACAACGACCGCCGTCCGGCCCTGGAGATCGTCCGGATCGCCGCGTCGCTGGCCGCCGCGTCGGCACTGGCCGTCTCCGTGACCACCGCGCTCGGGCAGCCCCTGCTCTCGCCACCCACCCCGATCCTGGCGCTGGCCGTGATCGCCGGTTCGGTGACGTACCTCCTGGTGACCGCCTGGCTGGGCGGCGTGACGCTGGGCCTGCGGCACGGGCTGCCGATCGGGCCGCCGCTGCTCGCCGCGCTGCGCGGCAAGCTGCTGATGTTCGTCGGCAACGTGGCGGTCGGCCTCGTGGTGGTCGCCCTGCTGGAACTCGACCCACGCTGGTTGCTGTTGCTGCCGCCGCTGCTGTGGCTGTTGCAGCAGACCTACCGCTACCGGCTGCGCTCCGATCAGGAGCGGCGCACCTGGCGTGCCTTCGCCGAGGCCACCGCGGCCCTCAACCAACTCGACGAGCGGGGCGTGGCCAGCGCGGCGGTCACCGGGGCGCTGACACTGTTCAACGCCGAGCTGGTGGACGTCGACGTGGCCCGGGCCGACGGGCGGTGGCACCGCTACCGGGGCGACGCCGGCGGCCAGCTGGTCGACCGGGAGACCGGCTCACCGGACCAGTCGGAGCCGGACGAGCACGAGCTGAGCCGGGCACTGTCGGTCGGCGCCACGCCGGTCGGCCGGTTGCGGGTACGGTTCCCCCGCTCGGCCCCGCCCACGGCCCGGGAACGTGACGCGGTGGCCGCGTTCGGCGACGCCCTCGCCGCCGCGCTGCACGACGCCGCGACCCACCACGAGCTGCGGCTGGTGACCGCCCGTTCGTCGTACGAGGCGGTGCACGACCCGCTCACCGGGCTCGCCAACCGGGCGGCGATGCTGAGCAAGGGCGACCAGTCACTGCGACAGCTCAGCCACGACCACCCGGTGGCGCTGCTGCTGCTGGACATCAACCAGTTCAAGGAAGTCAACGACACCCTCGGCCATGCGGCGGGTGACCAGTTGCTGCGACTGACCGCGAACCGACTCAACGCGCTGGTCCGTGCCGGTGACCTGCTCGGTCGACTCGGTGGCGACGAGTTCGCCCTGCTGCTCACGGCGGTGCCGGTGCTCGGCGACCGGACCGCCCCGATGGCCCACGCGTTGCGTCAGGCCCGCGAGATCGCCGAACGGCTGGCCGCACCGACCGAGGTGGCCGGCGTACGGATGTCCATCGAGGTATCGGTCGGGGTGGTGGTGGCCGCCGCGGGCACCGCGGACCTGACCGAGCTGCTGCGTCGGGCCGACATCGCGATGTACCAGGCCAAGGAGGGCGGCGGCAACGTCGCCGCGTACGACGGCGCACGCGACGCGGCCAGCACCGACCAGCTCGCCCTGCTGGCCGAGCTGCGTGAGGCGTTGAAGGTCGACGATCAGCTGGTGCTGGCGTTGCAGCCGGCGGTCGACCTGGCCACCGGTGCGCCCACCGGGGTGGAGGCGCTGATCCGTTGGCAGCACCCCCGGCGTGGGTGGCTGAACCCGGCCGACTTCATCCGGCCGGTGGAAAACAGCGAGCAGCTCGGCACCTTCACCCGCTACGTGCTGAACAAGGCGCTCAGCGTGGCCGCCGGTTGGGCCCGGGAGGGGTTGGACGTCCCGATCTCGGTCAACCTCTCGGCGCGCAGCCTGCTCGACCCCCGGTTGCCGGCGGAGATCGCCGAGGCGTTGCGCCGCCACCAGGTGCCGCCGCACCGGCTCGTTCTGGAGATCACCGAGACGGTGGTGATGAGCGAGCTGGAGGTCATCGACGAGGTGCTGGCGACGCTCCGCTCGATGGGCGTGCAACTCGCGGTCGACGACTTCGGCACCGGCTTCTCGTCGCTGACCTTCCTCACCCGGATCGCGGTGGACGAGTTGAAGGTGGACCGTTCCTTCGTCATCCGGATGGCCGACTCGCCGGAGGCCGCCGCGATCGTCCGGACGACCGTCGGCCTCGCTCACGAGCTGGGGCTGCGGGTGGTCGCCGAAGGGGTGGAGACCGCCGAGCAGCGGATGGCCCTGGCCGAGTTGGGTTGCACCTCCGCGCAGGGTTACCACTTCTTCAAGCCCATGCCGGCAGACAAGATCGGCGCGGTGCTGGGGTCGCTGCGCGACTCGGCGGAGTCGAACGTGTTCCGGCTCCGCGCCGACGGCGCGTCCTGACCGTCCGGGTGGAGCCCGCGCGGTCCGCGCCGAGGCTGGCTATGGTCGTCAGGTGAACCGACTCGCCGACGCCACCAGTCCGTACCTGCTCCAGCACGCCGACAACCCGGTTGACTGGTGGCCGTGGTCGGACGAGGCGTTCGCCGAGGCGAAGCGGCGGGACGTTCCGGTGCTCATCTCGGTGGGCTACGCGGCCTGCCACTGGTGCCACGTCATGGCGCACGAGTCGTTCGAGAACGAGCAGGTCGGCGCCCTGATGAACGACAACTTCGTGTCGATCAAGGTGGATCGTGAGGAACGTCCGGACGTGGACGCGATCTACATGACCGCCACCCAGGCGATGACCGGCCAGGGCGGTTGGCCGATGACCGTCTTCGCCACCCCGGACGGCACCCCGTTCTTCTGCGGCACCTACTTCCCGCGACCCAACTTCGTCCAGTTGCTCCAGTCGGTCGCCACCGCCTGGCGGGAGCAGCGCGAAGCGGTGCTGGGCCAGGGCGCCGCCGTGGTCGAGGCGATCGGTGGCGCGCAGGCCGTGGGCGGCCCCACCGCACCGCTGGACGCCCCGCTGCTCGACGCGGCGGCCGCAAAGCTGGCCAGCGAGTACGACGCCACGAACGGCGGGTTCGGCGGCGCCCCGAAGTTTCCGCCGCACATGAACCTGCTCTTCCTGCTGCGCCATCACCAGCGCACCGGCGACCCGCGCAGCCTGGAGATCACCCGACACACCGCCGAGGCGATGGCCCGGGGCGGCATCTACGACCAGCTCGCGGGCGGCTTCGCCCGCTATTCCGTGGACGCGCACTGGACGGTGCCGCACTTCGAGAAGATGCTCTACGACAACGCGCTGCTGCTGCGGCTCTACACCCAGCTGTGGCGACTCACCGGTGACCCGCTGGCCCGCCGGGTGGCCCGGGACACCGCCCGGTTCCTCGCCGACGAGCTGCACCGGCCGGGGCAGGGGTTCGCGTCCGCACTGGACGCCGACACCGAGGGCGTCGAGGGGCTCACCTACGCCTGGACACCTGCCCAACTCGTGGAGGCGTTGGGCGAGGAGGACGGCCGGTTCGCCGCCGATCTGTTCACCGTCACGGAAGAGGGCACCTTCGCCCCTCATTCCGCCTCCGCGCCGCAAGGCGGCACTCCGGACGGAAAGAAGGGCGTCGAACACGGCATGAGCGTGCTCAAGCTCGCCCGGGACGTGGACGATGCCGCGCCCGAGGTGCGTGCCCGCTGGCAGCAGGTGGTCGGGCGGCTGCTCGCCGCCCGGGACACCCGCCCTCAGCCGGCCCTCGACGACAAGGTGGTGGCCGCCTGGAACGGTCTGGCGATCACCGCCATCGCCGAGTTCCAGCAGGTCGCCGCCGTGTACGCGTCCCCGCAGGACGAGGACGCCAACCTGATGGACGGCGTCACCATCGTCGCCGACGGGGCGATGCACCAGGCCGCCGAGCACCTGGCCACCGTGCACCTGGTGAATGGCCGACTGCGCCGGGTCTCCCGGGACGGCAAGGTCGGTGAGCCGGCTGGCGTCCTGGAGGACTACGGCTGCGTTGCCGAGGCCTTCTGCGCGCTGCACCAGCTCACCGGCGAGGGCCGCTGGCTGACCCTGGCCGGCGAGCTGCTGGACACCGCCCTCGCACACTTCGCCGCGCCCGGCGGCGCCTTCTACGACACCGCCGACGACGCGGAGCGGCTCGTCGCCCGCCCGGCCGACCCGACCGACAACGCCACCCCGTCCGGCCGGTCGGCGTTGATCGCCGGGCTGGTGGCTTACTCGGCGCTGACCGGGGAGACGCGCTACCGGGAGGCCGCCGAGGCGGCCCTCGGCACTGTCGCGCCGATCGTCGGAAAGCACCCCCGGTTCACCGGGTATGCGGCCATGGTCGGCGAGGCGTTGCTCTCCGGGCCGTACGAGATCGCCGTGGTCACCGACGACCCGGCCGGCGACCCCCTGGTGGCCGCCGCCCGCCGGCACGCGCCGCCCGGAGCTGTGGTCGTCGCGGGGCGTCCGGACCAGCCGGGTGTGCCGCTGCTCGCCGACCGTCCGCTGGTCGGGGGGCAGTCCGCCGCGTACGTCTGCCGGGGTTTCGTCTGCCAGCGGCCGGTCACCTCGGTCGAAGAACTGGTCGCCGAGCTGGGCTGAGCGTATGGCCACGCCCGGTAGTCGCCCGCGTCGTCCGGCGGGTGGTCCCGCCAGCGCTCCCGAGGCGGGGCGCCAGCCCTCCCGGTGGGCCCGTCGGCGGCCCGGATAGGCTGGCCGCGCTATGGATTCCCGTACCGGTCTGCCAGTTGTCGGCATGGTGGGTGGCGGCCAGTTGGCCCGGATGACCCACCAGGCCGCGATCGCCCTCGGCCAGTCACTGCGTGTGCTCGCGACCGCCCCCGACGACGGCGCGGCGCTGGTCGCCGCCGACGTCCAGTACGGCGACCACACCGACCTGGCCGCACTGCGCACCTTCGCCAAGGGCTGCGACGTCGTCACCTTCGACCACGAGCACGTACCCTCCGAGCACATCCGCACGCTGGCGGCTGAAGGGGTGCCCCTCTACCCGCCAGCGGACGCGCTGCTGCACGCCCAGGACAAACAGGTCATGCGGGAACGCCTGACCGAGCTGGGTGCGCCCAACCCGGTCTGGCGGCCGGTCGGGGAGCCCGCCGACCTGGTCGGCTTCGGCGAGCAGGTCGGCTGGCCGGTGGTGCTCAAGGCGGCCCGGGGTGGGTACGACGGCCGGGGCGTCTGGATGGTCGACGACGCCGCCCAGGCCACCGAGTTGGCGACCACGCTGCTCGCAGGCGGCACCCGGCTGATCGTCGAGGAGCGGGTGCCGCTGCGGCGGGAGTTGGCGGTGCAGGTGGCCCGTTCGCCGTTCGGTCAGGTGGCCGCGTACCCGGTGGTCGAGACGGTGCAGCGCGACGGCATCAACGTGGAGGTGCTGGCCCCGGCGCCCGGCCTGGACGAGGAGCTGGCCCTCTCCGCGCAGCAGCTCGCCATCGACCTGGCCACCGCGCTCGGTGTGATCGGCCTGCTGGCCGTGGAGCTGTTCGAGGTGCGCGACGACGCAGGCCGGCCCGCGATCGTGGTCAACGAGCTGGCGATGCGCCCGCACAACTCTGGGCACTGGACCATCGAGGGTGCCCGGACCTCGCAGTTCGAGCAGCACCTGCGGGCCGTGCTGGACTACCCGATGGGTGACACAGCGCTGACCGCCCCGGTGGTGGTGTCGGCGAACGTGCTCGGCGGTGAGCCGGGCGGGATGTCGATCGACGAGCGGTTGCACCACCTCTTCGCCGCCGAGCCGGGTGCCAAGGTGCACCTGTACGGCAAGCAGGTGCGACCTGGCCGCAAGATTGGGCACGTCACGGTGCTCGGTGACGACCTGGACGACCTGCGGGCGCGGGCCGCGCGGGCGGCGCGCTGGCTGCGCGAGGGCCACGAGTGAGTGACGGTTTCGGGAACGAGGAGAGGGCCGCAGTGAGCACGGTTGGCTTGATCATGGGCAGCGACTCGGACTGGCCGACCATGCGGGCCGCGGCCGAGGTGTTGGACGACTTCGGCGTGGCGTACGAGGTCCGGGTGATCTCGGCGCACCGGACTCCGGTCGCAATGATCGAGTACGGGCGCGACGCCGCCGACCGCGGCCTCAAGGTGATCATCGCGGGGGCTGGGGGTGCCGCGGCGCTGCCCGGCATGGTGGCCTCGGTGACGCCGCTGCCGGTGATCGGTGTGCCGGTGCCGCTGAAGCACCTCGACGGCATGGACTCGCTGCTGTCCATCGTGCAGATGCCGGCCGGGATCCCGGTCGCCACCGTGTCGATCGGCAACGCCCGTAACGCCGGCCTGCTCGCCGTACGGATCCTCGGTGCCGCCGACGACGACCTGCGCGCCAAGATGGCGGCTTACCAGCAGGACCTGGAAAAGCTGGTGGCAACCAAGGAAGCCGCCCTCCAAGCCACCCTGCGCTAACCCCCGCGCTGCACCCCACCCCACCCCACCCACCCCCGCGATCTTGCACTTCCGGTCGCTGCTTCGCGGCTTTTACCCCTTATGTCGCAACAGAAAGTGCAAGATCGCGCGACGTGGACGCGGATGACGCGAACCCGTCCACTCACCGCGCCCACTCGCCCACGGCGCAGGACCCTCCGATCTATCTCATGCCGCGCAGGGCGGTCTGTAGGCGTTCCTGGGCGCGGCGGCGGCGTTCGTTGCTCGCGCCGAGCACCAGCAGCAGGATGCCCACCGGGATCAGCGCCAGCCACGGGCCCAGGCTGAACAGGGCGTGGATCGCCGTGATCGCGGTGACCGACGCGCCGACGATCACCGGGGCCTGCTGCCGGCTGGACGAGCCGAAGATCAGCACCGCGACCGCTCCGAGCAGCAGCAGCATCTGGCGCATCGTGCTGGACTCGGTGGCCAGCACGATCGCCAGCGTCGGGACGAAGGCCGCGACCAGTGCCGGCCCGTACGCCACCCAGCTGCTCATGTCGGGTCGGTGGCGCAGCTCCAGGACTCCGACGAGGAGGGCCAACACGGCGAACGGCAGTGTGTACGCCTCGGGCAACGCCACGTCGGCGACTCGCATCAGGATCCACCACGCGGTGATCTCACACACCACCACCGCCCAGAACAGGATCCTGCGTTCCACCGGCCGGCGACCGGGTCGGGTCGCCGCCACCCCGAGGACAGCGCCCCAGGCGGCCAGCAGGGCGGCGATGTGGCGGGGCGAGTCGAAGGCGAGAGCCAACGCGATCAGCGCGGCAGCGTACCCGGTCCACTCCACGGTGGAGGCTTCCCGCTGCGCCTCGGGGCGGCGCAGCCGGGGCAGGGTCGCGGCGAGCACCTGTAGGACCGCGCCGACGGCGAGCACCCCGAACGCGGACCAGACCGCCGCCAGCCCAGCGACCAGGCCGGCGGTGAGGACGAAGAGCTGCGCCATGAGTGAAGCGAAGAGCCAGCCGAGGATGCGCGCCCGCTGGGTGGTGCCGAACAGCGCCGCCACCGCACCCACCCCGACCGCGCTGCCGAGGGTGAACACCGTCATCTGCCGGTCGGCCAGGCTGCCGGCGAGCCCGGCGCTGCCACCGGCCAGGCCGATGGCGAACACCAGCACCCGGGCCAGCCGCAGCGAGCGGGCCCGCTCGACCAGCGGCGGCGGTGGGGTCAGTGCGAGACCGAGCATCGCGATGGTGAAGACGGAGAGCGCGGCGACGGTGCTGGCGGGCCAGCCCTGGCCCAGCGCGATGGGTGCGATCAGCAGCGTGACGGCCGCCCCGGGCAGCACCACCGGCACGGCCCGGGACCGTCGCCCACCGCTGAACCCGGTGGCGGCCAGCGCGGCGGTCGCGGTGAGCAGCAACGCCGTCAGCACGTGGGTCGGGTTGACCACGTCCGACGGTGGGGTGAGCAGCTCCGGCGGCGGGCCCTCCCAGATCCGGGTCAGTGTGCGGTGCGGCTCGACCAGGGCGGTGACCAACGCGGGTGCGATCGAGGCGAGCGCCAGGGCGGTCGGTAGCGCCGCCGCGGCCAACGCACCCGCGGCCGGGTTGACCCGCCACCGTCGCCGCTCCGGGTCGTCCGGCAACCGCCGTAAGGCGCCGTCGAGTCGTACCGCCCAGCGCCGGACCGGCTGGGCAGCGCCGGTGGGCGGCACGGTGGCCGCGCGGATCAGCTCGGCCAGCACGCCGAGCAATGCGGCGGCGGCCGCGTAGACGCCGGCGGCGAGGCCGGTGGGGACGGCGGCGAGAGCGCTGATGGTGGCCCCGCCGACCACCGCCACGCTGACCCAGGGCAGATATTGCGGCACCAGCCGGCGGACCGCGGCCACGGCGGCCAGACCGAGGCTGGTCGCGGCCAGCGCGGCGGTCAGCACCACCTGCGCCGAGTGTTCGAACTCGGCGGACAGTGCCGCCACCGCGCCGGGGAGGGCCAGCAGGGCGGCACCGATCGCCGCGCCGCCGATCTGCGCCAGGTGCGGTGGCATCCCCTCAGTTTCGATGTCGGCGACCTGTGGACCGGCGAGGACGCGGGCCAGCGCGGCCACCACCACGCCGATCAGCGCGATGCTGCCCAGCGCCAGGGCCGTGGTCCACGGGCGGACCAGTCCGGCTCCGGCGGCGTGCAGCGCGACGACCCCGGCCACTGTGGCCCGGGACAGCCCGGCGCGCGCCTCCTCCGTGGCCACCGCGGCCATGCCGAACACGGTGGCGACCATTCCGCCGACAAGTACCGGTGACCACCAGGCCAGATCGAAAGCGGCCGGCGCGCCGATCGTGGCGAGCACCACCGCCACGCCGGACACGTCCCAGCGCCACGGCGGCGGGAGCAGGATGCCGGCGGCGAGGGCCAGCAACGCCAGCGCGACCGGCGCCTGCCAGGTGGCACCGCCGACGGGGGCGGCCGGCCATTCGCTCAGGTCGCCCCTCCAGATCGGGCCGGGGGTGGCCAGCACGCCGACCCCACCGCGCAACGCCGACCAGCCGGCGAGGACGCCGATCAGGGCACCGCCGACGGTGAGGCCGAGGATCGGGCCGCGTCGCCACTCCTCCGGCATGCTGCGGGCGCCCACGGCGACCACCAGGAGCAGGGCGGCGGCCACCGCCAGCTGCCCACCCGGGGCGAGCACCGCCCCGATCCGTACCAGCGTGGCGATCAGGGCGGTGGTAACCGCCGCGGCGGCCAGGTCCGAGCCGTCGAGGGTGAGGTCGGCTCGACGGCCGGCGTCGATGGAGGGGGCCAGGAAGAGCAGCACCGCCGCGACCAGCAGGAGCGCGCCCACCCACGCGTCGGCGACGGTCGCGCCGGGTGCCCCGAACGCGGCGGCGGTGACCATCAGCGCGCCCAGCCCGGTGCCGACCGACAGCGGCGCGGGGATGTGGCGCTGGGAGACCTGCACGACGGCGGCGTAGCCCAGGGTCACGCAGACCGCCAGGAAGCTGGCCGCCAGGATCGGGACGGTCACCTCGCGGAGGCTCGCCGGGGTGGGGGTCGGGTCGCTCGGCATGGTCGCGGCCACGAACGCCGCCACAGCCCCGGGCAACGCGAACGCGGCGCCACCGGCGGCCCACGCGGTGACAGTGTCGGAGGCGGCCGAGGCGATCCGGATCCGGGGCGCCAGCGTGACCAGCGTGCCGGCCACGAACAGGGTGATCAGGACCGCGGCGGTGAGGGTGGGGCTGGCCAGGCTGGCACCCGCGCCGAACAGGCCGACCACGGCCGCCCCGACGGCGTGGGCCACCGCGGCTCGGTCGGTGCGGGCGGAGAGCCCGATGACCCCGATGCCGATCGCGGTGATCACCATTGGCCAGGGTGCCGTCGCCCAGCCGAGACCGAACGAGGCCGGGATAGCGAGCGCGGTCAGCGCAGCGCCGGCGACCGCGAACTCCCGGCGGATCTCGGTGGGCAGGGCCAGCACCGCCGCGATGGTGAGCAGGAACGCGGCACCCGCGAGCTGCCAGGTGGTCGGCCCGACGGCGGCGGACAACTCGCCCGGGTACCGGCTGAGGTCGGGGTTCCAGGCGGGCAGCGCCGCCCGGACCGGTGCCACCCCGGCGCGTAGCGCGCCGCCGGCGACCACCAGACCACTGACTGTCAGCGCCACCGCCGAGGCCAACTGTGGACCACGGCGGGCCGCCTCCGGGACCGCGCGCACCGCCAGCCCGGTCACCGTGATGACCGCCGCGATCAGCAGCAGCGCCCGGCCGGGGAGTGCCACCGAGGCGATTCGGCTGAGCGAGCCGATCACCGCCAGGGTGACGATGCCGGCCGCGACGTCCGGCAGCGGCGGGCGACGCAGCACCAACGCGCCGGCCAGCCCGATCATGGCGGCCAGCAGCAGCACCACCCCGGCGCCGGTCGCGGTCGGCACCGTCTGTGCCCGCAGCAGGGCGGTGACCGCGTACGCCAGCGAGACGGCGACCGCCAGGGCGTGCAGCAACCAGGTCAGCTCACGCAGGCCGGGCACCGGCCGGGTCGGCCGCGGGTCACTGGCGCCGCCGCTGGCGTCGATCAGCTCGGCGGCCTCCTCCGGGTCGCCCTCAGGCCGGCTCTCCGCGTCGCGTTGGCGGGGCGCGGACGGCGTGCCCGGCGATGGCAGGTCCTGCCGGACGGGGCGTTCGACTGTCACGCCGGAGCGGGCCAGGCCGAGATTGACCAGGGCGACCAGGGCCAGCACCAGCGCCCAGCCGCCCGGGCCGGTGATCTGGTCGTACGCCAGCAGAGGCAGCACCGGCTGCGCGGCGAGCACTGTGGCGAAGCGGGGCGCGCGCAGACCGGTCCAGCCGGCGTACCCGAATGCGACGGCGGCGGTGACCGCGAAGATCACCCCGGCGAAGACAGTGCCGGAGCCGCCGCCGGAGCCGATCCGGTCCACCGCCCAGAGGGCGTTGCCGGCGAGCGGCACCAGCAGCAGGCCGACAGCGGCGATGGTCTCGGCGGTCGAGGTGAGCCCGCGCCGGGCCAGCGCCGGTGGGGCGAGCAGCATCAGCACTGTGGCCAGGAGCAGGATGCCGAGCCGGGCCAGCGCGTCCATCGAGCTGGTGGCGACCGCGGCGAAGACCACAGCGGCCACGCCGAGCAGCAGCGCGCCCAGCCCGAGCGGGATGTTCTGCACCTCGCGCGAGGACGCCTCCGGCGGGTGCTCCGGGTCGTCCACGTCCAGCCAGGCGGCCCGGGGCGGGGGCGGCGGCGGATCCTCCGGGGCGGACGGAGTGCCCTGGCGGGGCACCCGGGGCGGCGCTCCCATGGTGGCCGTCGGTGGCCGCCGGCCGGGGCGGCGGCGCAGCACCCGGCGCGGCCGGGTGGCCTGCTTGATCCGCTCCTCGCCGGCGTGGGCGAGGATGTCCCGCTGGAAGAGCGCGGCCTGCATCTTGGCGGCGATCTGCCGCTGCTCGCGGGCGATGGCGGCGTCGCGCGCCTTCATCTCCGCTATCGAACGCTCAATGTCGGCCAGGTGCTCGACCCACTGTGGTTGATCTGCCCCACAGTGCGGGCATCGGACGGCCGGCTTGATCTCCCGGCCGCACGAGGAGCATTGAAAGGTCGCCACGACACCCCTCCACCCGCACTGTGGACTCCCACTGTCGCAGCATGCCCAAAGCTGGCGCGGATTTCGACTCTTGTCGGCGGGTCCGGGGCAAACAACGACACCGGCCGGCCACCGAGATGCTCGATGGCCGGCCGGCAATGCGTCGGTCGGGTCAGGGGCGACCCATGCCCCGGTACTCCCAGCCGGCCTGGGCCCACAGCGCCGGGTCGAGGCAGTTGCGACCGTCGACGACCTTGCGGCCCTTGACCAACTCGCCGAGGGCGACCGGATCAGCGTTGCGGAAGTCGGCCCACTCGGTGAGGACGCAGACCAGGTCGGCCTCGTTGACCGCCTCGTTGATGCTGTTCTCGTAGGTCAACTCGGGAACCGCGCGGCGGGCGTTCTCGGTGCCCTGCGGGTCGTACACGTGCACGTCGGCGCCGGCCTTGTGCAGCAGCGCGGCGACGGCGAGCGCCGGAGCGTCGCGGACGTCGTCGGTGTTGGGCTTGAAGGTGGCACCGAGCACGGCGATCCGGGTGCCGGAGAAGTCCGGGCCGGCCGGGCCGGAGCGGCGGCCGAGCAGGTCCGCGGCGAGCTGGAGCACCCGGGTACGCCGGCGCAGGTTGATCAGGTCGACCTCGTGAAGGAAACGCAGCGCCTCGCCGGCGCCCAGCTCCTGGGCGCGGGCCTGGAAGGCCCGGATGTCCTTGGGCAGGCAGGCGCCTCCGAAGCCGAGGCCGGCCTGGAGGAACCGGTTGCCGATCCGCGGGTCGTAGCCGATCGCGCGGGCCAGCTGGGTGACGTCGCCACCGGAGGCCTCGCAGACCTCGGCCATCGCGTTGATGAAGGAGATCTTGGTGGCCAGGAAGGCGTTCGCGGCGACCTTGACCAACTCGGCGGTGGAGAAGTCGGTGACCACCAGGGGCACCTCGCGGTCCTCCGTGGCGGCCAGGTCGAACACGCCCTTGTGCGCGGCGTAGAGCATGCCGTTGGCCCACTCGCTCTTGACGCCGACCACGATCCGGTTGGGCCGCAGGACGTCGTCGACGGCGAAGCCCTCCTGGAGGAACTCGGGGCTCCAGGCCACCTCGACGTCCAGGTCGTTCGGGGTGTGCTTGCCGACGAGCTGCTCGACCCACTCGGCGGTGCCGACCGGCACGGTGGACTTGCCGACGATCAACGCCTTGCGGGTCAGGTGCTGCGCGAGGCTGGTGACCGACGCCTCGACGTACGACAGGTCTGCGCCCATGCCGTCGGCCCGCTGCGGGGTGCCGACGCAGATGAAGTGCACGTCACCGAACTCGGCGGTCTCGGCGATGTCAGTGCTGAACCGGAGGCGGCCGGCGGCGAGGTTGCGCCGGAGCAGCTCGTCCAGGCCGGGCTCGTGGATGGGCACCTGACCGGCGTTCAGCATCGCGATCTTGTCGGCGTCGACGTCGAACCCGAGAACCTCGTAGCCCAGTTCGGCGTAGCAGATGGCGTACGTCGCACCGAGGTAACCAGTCCCTAGGAACGTCACCCGCGGCCGGGGTGCGCCCGAGGGCGGGATCACCGCGGCGATGGCGGGGGTCGGCTGGATGGTGGGGTAGGGGATCGTCACGCCTGTCTTCTCCGCTCGCGCTGGCGTCGCGTCGTCGCGTCGCATTCTGCTGCGGCGCCTGGGCGGGGCACCGGAGGGTGGCTCACTGTCTCAATCTCCATCATCGCTGAGCGCGTTAGGTGCACCGTCCTGCCCATACCTACGCGCCGGTAACATCACCTGAACTGCAGTCGCTAGTCTTCAGTCTGCGCCGTCGGCGGTCAGGAGTCGTCACAGACTGCGCATGATAGTGGTGAAGGGGAGGGCCGAGATGGCCGCAGGGGAGTCGTTCGACGTCTACCGGTTGCCAGAGGAGCACCAGGCGATCCGGGAAGCCGTGCGGGAGGTCTGCGCCGCGAAGGTGGCTCCGCACGCCGCGGAGGCCGACGAGACGGGGGAGTTCCCCAAGGCGTCCTACGACGCGCTGCGAGCCGCCGACTTCCACGCACCGCACATTCCCGAGGAGTACGGCGGCGCGGGCGCGGACGCGCTGGCCACCGCCATCGTGATCGAGGAGGTGGCCCGCGCCTGCGCATCCTCCTCGCTGATCCCGGCGGTGAACAAGCTCGGCACCATGCCGCTGTTGTTGTCCGGTTCCGCCGATCTCAAGAACCGTTACCTGACGCCGGTCGCGGCCGGTGGCGCGATGTTCTCGTACTGCCTCTCCGAACCGGAGGCCGGCAGTGACGCGGCGTCGATGACCACCAGGGCCGTACGTGACGGGGATCACTGGGTGCTCAACGGTGTGAAGCGCTGGATCACCAACGCCGGGGTGTCCGAGTCCTACACCGTCTTCGCCGTGACCGACCCGTCCGCCCGGTCCCGGGGCATCTCGGCCTTCGTGGTCGAGAAGTCCGATGTCGGGGTGAGCTTCGGCGCGCCGGAGAAGAAGCTGGGCATCAAGGGCTCGCCCACCCGCGAGGTCTACCTCGACAACGTGCGGATCCCGGCCGACCGGATGATCGGCGCGGAGGGCACCGGCTTCGCGACCGCGATGAAGACCCTGGACCACACCCGGGTCACCATCGCCGCGCAGGCCGTCGGGATCGCGCAGGGTGCGCTCGACTACGCGAAGGGGTACGTGGCCGAGCGTCGCCAGTTCGGCAGGGCGGTCGCCGAGTTCCAGGGGATCCAGTTCATGCTGGCCGACATGGGCATGAAGCTCGAGGCGGCCCGGCAGCTCACGTACGCTGCCGCCGGCAAGTCGGAGCGTGGCGACGCGGATCTCACCTACTTCGGCGCGGCGGCGAAGTGCTTCGCCTCCGACGCCGCCATGGAGATCACCACCGACGCGGTGCAGTTGCTCGGTGGTTACGGCTACACGCGGGACTACCCGGTCGAGCGGATGATGCGGGACGCCAAGATCACCCAGATCTACGAGGGCACCAACCAGGTGCAGCGGATCGTGATGGCTCGGCAGCTATTGCAGGGCTGACCGAGGTGTTTCCGAACGCCGTGGCACAAGCGTCCGGTGCCGGCAATCGCCGGTGCCGGCGCACGGCATCCCGGCGCCCGGGTAAAGGCGGGGCCGCGACGGACCGGGCCTGATTCGGCGCGCGCGCACACTGATCTTCGTCGATGGCCCCGGCGCGCGCGTCCGCCCGAATTCGGGTGTCGATGGCCTGCTGGGTGCCCGGCGTGCGGGTGCCTTCGGGTACGCCGGGCGCCTACCCCCCCGCGCCACGCACGCGTGGTGGCGGGCCCGTGCGGCGAAGGGGTCCCGCGCTCGACGCGACTCTCGGCCTGACCGGATCCGGCAATCGGGCGCAATCGTCGGTCGGCCCGCGCGTCGGCTTGTCGGCCCGGATGGTCGACGGCTTCGCGGGAGCTGAGATCCGGCGACGGTAGCGCTCTCTGTCGTGCCTCGCATTGGGCACGTTAACAACCATTACATTGACTGTTGTCCAACCATTCGGATGCTCGGCCAATGGATGATCGGTCGTTCTTTCCGTCTGTCGTGTGAAACTCATCTCTGTGTCGGATTCTGACCACGAGTTCCGCGATGAATGATTCTCCCCGTCCGGGAAAGTGATTTTTCCGACGCGCCGCGTCCAGGCTGGACGGTGGCGTCGTCGTCGATCGGTCCGCATGCCACACGGAGTGGGCAGCAATGCCCGTGTCCTGCGCAGATGCGTTGCGGCAACGCATTTCGGGCCGATTCCGGTCGTCTCGCCCGACCGCCCGCAGCCCCGCCCGACGGAGCGCCAGCGGGCCTGGCGGCGTGCCCGGTCGACCAACCACCTGCGGAGTATTTGTCATAAATACGTCCCGGTTGGCATGGTGGACATCAGCGGCAGGCAAGGGTCTTGACACGCTCCGTGTCTGGTGGTTTTCTGTGCCTCGCTTGCGTTTACATTCATGAACGCTGTTGGGTCGCAAACTTCGGGGGGGAGCGCGACGTGGGTTCAGCGTGGCTTGCCAGAATCTGCTTTACATCGACCGGGTTGCGTCCGCAAAGGGCCCTCGGCTCCGGGTCGGATAGCCGATTAACGTGCAGGTGGCCGGCCGTGGCCGTGGTGGAATCCGATAGCGAGACACGCGGCGTTGAAACCCCGCACGTCCTCTGAGCGACGCATAGCAAAAGTCTCCGCAAACGACAGTTGACGACGCCCGACCTGGGGACGCGCGTCCCGACTTCGACGCTGGCAGGTCTGACCGCCGTGGTCCCTGCCTGGCCGCCGTGCCGGTTCAGCGCTTCCCCGTCGGGTCCTGGGACCAGGCGCAGAGTGAGGAAGACGTGAACATTCTCGACAACCCCGACGGATGCTTCTTCGTAGTGGTGAACGACGAGGGGCAGCACTCGCTGTGGCCCGAGTCGCTCAGCCTGCCGGCCGGGTGGACGGTGACCCACGGGCCCGCCGACCGCGCGTCCTGCCTGGACCACGTCACCACCGAGTGGACGGACATGCGGCCGCGCAGCCTCGTGACGCACCTGGAGAGCGCCGCTCGGGAGGTGGCCTGATGACCACCGACGCGAGTGCCAGCCGCCCCGCGCCGCACGGCGCGGGGCTCTCGCCCGGCCGGTCACGCCTCGACTCGATGTCGCCCTCGAAGCGGGCCCTGTTCGAGAAGCGTCTCGGCGGCCGGCGCCCCCGGCCGGCCGAGGCGCTCGCCCGGGTGCCGCGCGGTGGCGACCTGCCCGTCTCCCCGGCACAGCGCCGGCTGTGGTTCATGGACCAGCTCGTCCCCGGCTCGGCGATGTTCAACGTGCCGACCGCCCTACGCCTGACCGGCGCACTCCGGCTCGACGTGCTCACCGACGCGGTGCGCGCCCTCGTCGACAGGCACGAGGCGCTGCGGACCGTGTTCGCGGCGAACGAGGGCGACCCGGTGCAGCGCATCCTGCCCGACATCGAGGTGGACCTCACCCCGCGCCCACTGCCCGTCGACGACGCGGCGGTGCTGGCCGCCGTACGCGACGAGGCGAGTCGTCCGTTCTCCCTCTCCGACGGGCCACTGGCTCGCGCCGCGCTGTTCCGGCAGACCCCCACCGCGCACGTGCTGGTGCTGACCCTGCACCACAGCATCTGCGACGGTTGGTCGGTCAGCCTGCTCATCGATGAGCTGCTGGAGCTGTACCGCGCCGGAGCACAGGACCGGGCTCCCACGCTCGCGCCCCTCACCGTGCAGTACGCGGACTACGCCGCCTGGGAGAGCCGTCCCGATCGGGCCGCCGAGCTGGCCGAGGGCCTCGACTACTGGAAGCGCGCACTGGCGGGCGCGGTACCCGTCATCGACCTGCCGTTGGACCGTCCCCGCCCGCCCGTGCAGTCCTTCCGGGGCGAGCGGCACCGCTTCGCCCTGCCCGACGGCCTGTGGCAGGCGGTGACCCGCCTGGCCCAGGATGAGCGGGCCACCCCGTTCATGGTGCTGCTCGCCGGGTTCGCCGCGCTGATGTCGCGGTACGCGGCCCAGGACGAGGTCTCGGTGGTGACCCCGGTGGCGAACCGCCCCCGGGTCGAGCTGGAGACGATGGTCGGCTCCTTCGTCAACTCGATCGTCGTACGGGTCGACACCTCCGGCGCGCCCACCTTCCGGGCCCTGGTGGGACGGGTCCGCGATCTCGTGCAGCAGGGCATGACGCACGGCGAGGTGCCCTTCGACACGGTGGTGGAGGCGGTCGACCCGGAGCGCGACCTCGGCCACACGCCCCTCGCGCAGGTGATGTTCGCCCTCGTCGAGGACCAGGCGTTGGAGGCCGAGGCGGCGGGGTTGCGGGTCACGGCCGTCGAACACCACCTGCCGATCAGCAAGCACGACCTGACGGTCGAGGTGTGGCCGGACGCCGACGGCCGGCTGCGGGGGGTGGCCGAGTACGCGACCGACATCCTCGACGAGCGCACCGTGGCGCGGATGGCCGCTCACCTCGGCGTTCTGCTGGTCGGTCTGACCGCCGCGCCGGACGCCCCGGTCGGGTTGGCCCGCCTTCTGTCCGATGAGGAGACCCGGGCGGCGGTCGTGGACGGCAACCGCACCGAGGACCCGCTCCTCGGTGATGTGCGCGCGCACGAGCTGTTCGCTCGGCAGGCCGCCCGTACCCCTGACGCGCCCGCGCTCCTGGTCGGCGACCTGACTGTCACGTTCGGAGAGCTGGACCGCCGGGCCGACGCCCTCGCCGCGCGGCTGCGCCGGCACGGGGTGGGACCGGAGACCCGCGTCGGCCTCTTCCTGGACCGTGGTGTCGACCTCGTCACGGCCGTGCTGGCCACCCTGCGGGCCGGCGGCGCGTACGTGCCGCTGGACGTGGGCGAGCCCGCCGAGCGGGTGCGGTTCATGCTCACCGACGCCGAGGTGCGGGTGGTCGTCACCAGCGCGGGCCGGGTCGCGGACCTACCGGACACCGACGTGTCGGTGCTGCTGCCCGACGGCGACGAGGACGCCACCACCGACCTGCCGCCGCTGCCGCGTCCGCACCCGGACAGCGCCTGCTACGTCATCTACACCTCGGGCTCGACGGGGCGACCGAAGGGTGTGGTGGTCACCCACCGCGGCCTGACCAACTACCTGGCGTGGAGCCTGCGGGCGTACCGGGTGGCCGAGGGCGGGGGCGCGCCACTGGTCTCGCCGTTGCGGTTCGACCTGTCGGTGACGACGCTGTTCTGTCCGCTGCTGGCCGGGCGTCCGGTGGTACTCGTCGCCGACGGCACCGAGCTGGAGACCCTCACCGAGCTGCTTGGCAGCGACCTGGACCTCGGGCTGGTCAAGCTCACCCCGGCCCACCTGGAGGCGCTGGACCGGGCCGTTCCGAGCCGGACCATCGCTGCGGACGGCTATCTGATCGTCGGTGGCGAGTCGCTGCACGGCGCCACCGCCGCCGCCTGGCGACGCCGGGCTCCGGGCCTGCGCATCGTCAACGAGTACGGGCCCACCGAGACCGTCGTCGGCTGCTGCGTGCACGAGGTGCACGACGGCACCGACCTGTCCGGTGTGGTGCCGATCGGTCGTCCGATCGCCAACACGCGGCTCTACGTGCTGGACGGCAACCTGCTGCCGGTGCCACCCGGCACGGTCGGTGAGCTGTATGTGGCGGGTGCTGGTGTGGCCCGTGGCTACCACGGTCGGCCGGACCTGACCGCCGGGCGCTTCCTGCCCGACCCGTTCGCCCCGACGCCGGGGGAGCGCATGTACCGCACCGGCGACCTCGTCCGGGTGCGACCCGACGGTGAGCTCGACTGCCTGGGCCGGATCGACACCCAGGTGAAGATCCGGGGGTACCGGGTCGAGTTGGCGGAGATCGAGGCCACCCTGACCCGGCTGCCGCAGGTCCGCGAAGCGGTGGTCCTGCTGCGAACCGACCGGCCTGGTGAGGAGCGGTTGGTCGCGTACGTCACAGCGGCCGGGGACTCCGTGGCCCACGACCCGCGTGACGCGCTGCGCGTGGAACTGCCGGACTACATGGTGCCGGAGGTCGTCGTCACGCTCGACGCGCTGCCGTTGGCCGCCAACGGCAAGGTGGACCGGGCGGCCCTGCCCGCGCCCACGGCGGCCGAGCCGGCGCCCACCCTGGCCGCTCCGGAGAGCCGGCTGGAGGAGGCCATCGCCGAGGTCTGGGCCGACGTGCTGGGGCGGCCGGTCGAGTCGATCGGGCGGGACGCGAATTTCCTCGACCTGGGTGGGCACTCCCTGCTCGCGGTCCGGGCCATGGCCCGGCTGCGCAAGAAGCTCGACATCGAGCTGCCGCTGGCGGTGTTCCTGGAGTCCACCTCGCTGGCCGACCTGGGGGCCCGGATCGAGGCGCTCGGCGGGCGGGCCCCCCGGCCCGGTCTCGTCGCCGTCCCGAGGACCGGCCCGGTGCCGTTGTCGCACGCGCAAGGACGCCTGTACTTCCTCAACCGGCTCGCCGAGGACAGCGCGTTCTACAACGTGCCCCTCGCGCTGCGCTTCGACGGTGACCTGCGCGCGGATGCGCTGCGGGTGGCCTTCGGCGCGCTGTGGGCCCGGCACGAGGGGCTGCGCACCCGGTTCCCGTCCGTGGACGGCGAGCCGGTGCAGGAGTTTTTGCCCGTCGACGCCGTGGCGTACGCCGAGGTGGACGTGCGGGGCGACGCCGACCCGGAGGGTCGGCTGGCCGCCCTCTTCGACGCCGAGGGGCGCACTCCGTTCGACCTGGCCGCCGGGCCGCTGCTGCGCGGCACCCTGGTGCGGGTACGCCCCGACTCGCACGTGCTGCTGCTGACGCTGCACCACACCGTCTCCGACGGCTGGTCCCTGAACATCGTGTTGAACGACCTGGTGACGCTCTACCGGGAGATCGCCCAGGGGCGGCCGTCGTCGTTGCCCGAGCTGACACACACCTATGTGGACTACACGTTCTGGCAGCGGTCCTGGCTGACCGGCGCCGAGCTGGACGACCAGCTCGACTGGTGGAAGCGGCAGCTCGACGGCGTACCCACGCTGGACCTGCCGACCGATCGGCCGCGACCGGCGGTGCAGACCTTCCGCGGAGCGCGCCACGACATCAGCTGGTCGGCCGAGCGATCCCGGGCGGTGGCCGACCTGGCCCGGCGGGAGAAGGTCTCCCTGTTCATGGCGTTGCTGGCCGGCTTCGACGTGCTCATGGCCCAGCTCAGTGGCCAACGGGACATCACCGTCGGTACGCCCGTCGCCAACCGCACCAGCACCGAGTTGGAGAAGCTCGTCGGGTTCTTCGCCAACACCCTGGCGCTGCGGGTCGACCTCTCCGGCGACCCCACCTTCCGCGAGGTGCTGCGGCGGGTCCGCAGCACGGCGCACGGCGCGTACGCCCACCAGGACGTCCCCTTCGAGATGGTCGTCGACGCGGTGGCGCCCACCCGCAGCCTCAGCCACTCACCGCTGTTCCAGGTGCGCTTCGCGTTGCAGAACGCCCCGGGCGGCCTGCCCGACCCGGGCCCCGGCCTCACCCTCACGTCGATCGACAACGAGCAGTGCACCGCCCGCTTCGACCTGCTGATCGACCTGTGGGAGAACGGGGACGGAATCGAGGGGCACGCCGAGTACAGCACCGACCTGTTCGA
Source organism: Micromonospora sp. NPDC051227 (assembly GCF_044455385.1). Lineage (NCBI taxonomy): Bacteria > Bacillati > Actinomycetota > Actinomycetes > Micromonosporales > Micromonosporaceae > Micromonospora > Micromonospora sp. NPDC051227. The sequence continues at coordinate 369,819 of NZ_JBITET010000002.1, read as the reverse complement.
CGCGGGCACCGTCGAGGCGATGATGAGCCGCCTCGGGGTGCTGATGGACCGGTTGGTCGGTGACCCCGACCAGCGCGTCTTCGACGTGGATCCCCTCCTGCCGGGCGAGCGGGAGCGTCTCGACGCGCTCGCGCACGGTCCGGCGCTGCCGGTTGGCGCCGCGCACCGCACGCTCACCGCCCGGGTGGGCGAGCAGGCGCGACGCCGACCCGACGCTCCGGCGGTCACCAGCGGCGAGACGACCCTCTCCTACGGCGATCTGCACCGCCGCAGCGGTGACCTGGCCCGGGTGCTCGCCGAACGCGGCGCGGGCCCGGGAACGACGATCGCCCTGCACCTCGACCGGGGCGTCGACGTCGTCGTGGCGGCGTTGGCGGTCCTGGAGACGGGTGCCGCGTACGTGCCGCTGGACCCCGCGTACCCCGCGCAGCGGTTGGCCGCGATCGTGGCGGACGCCCGACCGACGATGACGCTCACCACGCGCGACCTGGCGGGTCGTACGCCCCAGGGCGTGGGCGAGGTGGTGACGATCGAGGACCTGCCGGCCCCGGTGGGCCCCCGGCCGACACCGGCGCTGCGACCGGAGCACCCAGCCTACGTGGTCTACACCTCCGGCACCAAGGGGCTCCCCAAGGGTGTGGTGGTGACCCACGGCGGGCTGTCCGCGTACCTGGAGGGGCTGCCGGCCGCGCTGGCCCTGCCCGACGAGCCGGTGTTCCTGCACACCGCGTCGTTCGCGTTCTCGTCGTCGGTGCGGCAGTTCGCCGTTCCGCTGGCGCTGGGCGGCCACGTGGTCGTCGCCGGGCGCGCGCACCTGGCCGACCCGTTGGCGCTGCTCACCTTCGTCACCGCGCACGGCGTGCAGGTGCTGGACCTGGTGCCGTCGTACCTGCGGGTCCTGCTGCCGGCGCTCACCTCGCCCGGCGGGTGGCGGCCACGGGTGGTGCTCACCGCCAGCGAGCCGCTGCGCTACGAACTTCCCGAGGCCATCCGCAACGCGCCGGGGACCGCGCCCCGGCTGGTCAACATGTACGGCCAGACCGAGACGACGGGCATCGTCGCCGTGGCGGAGGTCCGCATCGACCGGGCGGGCCGCGAGGCGGTGGTGCCGCTCGGTCGGCCGATCCCGGGCGCACGGCTGTACGTACTCGACGAGAGGCTGCGGCCGGTGCCGACCGGCCTGCCCGGCGAGATCGTCGTCGGTGGCGCGGGCCTGGCCCGCGGCTACCTGGGGGACGCCGCGTTGACCGCCGAGCGGTTCGTGCCCGATCCGCTGGGCGCGCCGGGCGACCGGCTCTACCGCACCGGTGACCGGGGGCGGCTGCTGCCGGACGGCACCGTGGAGTTCCTGGGCCGGATCGGCGACCAGGTCAAGATCCGGGGTCACCGGGTCGAGCCGGACGAGGTCGCCTCGGCGCTGTCCGCCCTGGACGGCGTGGGCGAGTGCGTGGTGCTCTGCGACGACGACGGGGCGGACGACCGGCGGCTGGTGGCCCACGTGGCGCTGCGGCCGGGTGCCGCGCTCTCCACCGACGACCTACGCGCGGCGCTGCGGGAGCGGCTGCCGGATTACATGGTGCCGACGGTGGCGCTCGTCGACCGCCTGCCCCGGCTGCCCAACGGAAAGGTGGACCGGGCCGCGTTGACGGCACCGACCCCCACCGTGGCTCCGGCCACCGCCGCTGCCACCGCCACCGCGCAGACCCGGCGTGGACCGGTGGAGGGGATCCTGACCGGGATCTGGCGGGAGGTGCTGCGGGTGCCGTCGGTGGGTCCGGAGGACAACTTCTTCGCCCTGGGTGGGGACTCGCTGCACGTGATCCGGGTGGTGGACCGGGCCCGTAAGGCGGGTGTGGTGATCACGCCCGCGCAGTTCATCGCGTACCCGACCATCGCCGCGCTCGCCTCGGTCGCGACCGACGCGCAGACGCCGGCCGACAAGGCGCGGGAGGTCCTGGCCGGGATCTGGCGGGAGGTGCTGCGGGTGCCGTCGGTGGGTCCGGAGGACAACTTCTTCGCCCTGGGTGGGGACTCGCTGCACGTGATCCGGGTAGTGGACCGGGCCCGTAAGGCGGGTGTGGTGATCACCCCCGCGCAGTTCATCGCGCACCCCACCATCGCCGGCCTCGCGTCCGTGGCCGGTGGGTCGACGACCGCCGGTGCGGGTGGTGACGGAAGCCGGCGTACGGACCCCGGTGTGGTGCCGCTCGTCGCGTCGCACGTGGCCTTCGCCGAGCGGAACTTCGCCGACCCGCACAAGTACACGCACATCTTCATGTTCGAGGCGATGCGGTCACTCGACCCGGCGCTGCTGGAGCGGGCCGTCGCGGCGGTGATCACCCATCACGACTCGCTGCGGATCAGCTTCCCCCGGGCCGGGGGCCGGTTGTCGGTCCGGGTCAACGAGCCGTACCAGCCCACGCCGTTCACCAGCGTGGACCTGTCCGGCCTCGACCCGGCGGACCAGGAGGTCGCCTTCCGGCGCCTCGATCGCACCCTGCACCGCAAGCTCGACATCGAGAACGGGCCGCTGCTCCAGGTCGCCCTGGTCCGCTTCGGGGCCGACCGTCCCGAGCTGCTCGTGGTGATCGTCCACCACCAGTTGATGGACAACAGCTCCTGGGACGTCCTGATGGCAGATCTCCAGACCGCGTACCAGGCGGTGGAGGCCGGCGAGGAGCCGCGCCTGCCGCTGCCGACGGCGTCGTTCGCCGAATGGTCCCGCAACCTGGACGCGCTCGCCCGTGGCACGGAGTTGACCGAGGACATCGCGTACTGGACGGCGCTGGCCAAGGAACCTGTCCCGACCTGGCCGCTGGACCACCCCGACGGAGACGACTGCATGTCGTCGGAGGAGACGGTGGTGGTCGGGCTCGACGCGGAGGAGACCGCCGCGCTGCGCCGGCTGGTGCCGCAGGAGTACGGCCTGAGCGTCAACGACGCGCTGCTGGCCGCCACCCTCCAGGGCTTCACCGACTGGTCCGGTCAGTCGTCGATCCTGGTCGACCTCGTCGCCCGGGGTCGGGAGATGGGCGGTCAGGACCTCGACCTGTCCCGTGCCATCGGCCGGTTCTCGATGACCTCACCCCGGCTCGTCCGCCGACCCGAGAAGCCCGGCCCGAGGGCGCTGCTGGAGTCGGTCCGCGAGCAGATCGAGGCGGTGCCCCGGCGCGGCCTCGCCTTCGGCCTGCTGCGCTACCTCGGCGGGCATCCGGAGGTGGCGGACGCGCTCGCCCCGCTCGGCAAACCGGACATCCTGCTCAACAACTGGGGCGAGTTCGCCCATGAGCCCGAGGAGTCGCCGCTGCTCGGGCCGGCCATGGACGACTTCTGGCCGATGCCGAAGCTGCAACGCATGCACCGGCTCCAGGTGTTCGCGCGGTTCGCCGACGGTGAGCTCAGCCTGCACCTGAAGTACAGCAGCAACCTCAACGAGCGGAAGAGCATCGAGCGGCTCGCCGCCCTGACCCTGGCCGCCCTCCGGTCGTTCGTCCGGCCGGACGTCGACTGACCCGGACCACGACCCGACGTACGCGGAAGGACCTCCGACATGGACCACGTGAAAGAGAGCTGCCTGTTCCCGGAGCGCAACCGGGTGGCCTGCATCGAGGCCACCTCGCCCGGCATCTCGCCGGCGGAATGGGCCACCGAGCACCTCGACCTGATCAACGACCGACTGGACAGCCACGGCGCTGTCCTGCTGCGCGGGTTCGACGCCCCGGACGCGCCGGCCTTCTCCGCCTTCGTCAAGGTCTTCGGCGAGGAGATGGCCGAGTACACCTACCGGTCCACGCCGCGCAGCAAGGTCGGCGACGTGTACACCTCGACCGAGTACCCGGCCAGCGAGGTCATCCCGCTGCACAACGAGATGGCGTACACCAGCGTGTGGCCCCGGCGGTTGTTCTTCTACTCGAACATCCCGGCCCAGACCGGCGGGGAGACCCCGCTCGCCGACAGCCACGCCGTCTGGCAGCGCATCCCCGCCGAGGTGCGCGAGCGCTTCGAGCGGCACGGTGTGCGGTACGTGCGCAACTACCGGGTCGGTCTCGGGGTGTCCTGGCAGGAGACGTTCCCCGGGATGGACCGGGAGGCCGTGCAGGAGTTCTGCCGCGAGCGGGGCATCACCTACGAGTGGTTCGACGATGGCGCGCTGCGGACCACCGAGACCTGCCAGGCCGTCACCGTGCACCCGGTGTCCGGGCGGACGGTCTGGATGAACCAGGCCCACCTGTTCCACGTCTCCAACCTGCCCGAGGCCACCCGGGAGGCGCTGCTGGAACTGCTGGCCGAGGAGGACCTGCCGCGTAACGCGTACCTCGGCGACGGCAGCCCGATCACCGACGCCGACCTCGCGGCCATCCGCGCCGCGTTCGACGCGGAGTCCCTGGCCTTCCCCTGGCAGCAGGGTGACCTGCTGGTCGTCGACAACATGGCGATGGCGCACGGCCGGTCCAGCTTCACCGGGCCGCGCAAGACGTTGGTGGCGATGACCGGGTCGTACGGCAGTCGGGAGGCGGCGTGAGCGGGCTCGCCGAGAAGATCGCCTTCCTGGAGTCGCACGGGGTGGCCGAGTTGGCGCACTCGGAGGCCAACCTGCTGGCGCACCTGCGCGGCGTGCACGACCTGCTGGCCCAGTGGGGGTCGCGGCAGGAGCTGTGCGACGCGGGGTTGTTCCACTCGGTGTACGGCACGGAGATCTTCCCGACCGGCGCGATCCCGCACGAGCTGCGGCCCGCCGTGCGGGAGCTGATCGGTGCGGAGGCGGAGACGCTGGCGTACCTGTTCGGCACCGTCACCCGCAGCGCCCTCTTCGACGCCGCCTTCGACGGCCCGCCGTTCCTGCTCGAGGACCGCTCAGGCGGTTGCGTCGGTGTCAGCGCCGGCCAGTACGCCGACCTCGCCGCCCTGACGGTGGCGAACTGGCTGGAGCAACGTCCCCGGTTCGCCGAGTCCAGCAGGTTCAGCCGCGCCCGCGAGTTCGACGCCATGCGCCGCTATCTGCCGGACAGTGTCCGTACCGCCCTGGAGCGCGCCTACGGGTTCGCTCCGCTCGCCCTCGCTGGAAACGAGTAGACGCACCGTGTCGACAATCACCACACCGGTCCGCCCGAGTGCCGAACAGGACGCGGGAGTGCTGTCCCGACTCTTCGTCCAATGGCCCTCGATCCTGGTGAAGGCGTCCCTGCGCCGACCACTGAAGCTGTCGGACAGCCTGACGCCGCCCCGGTACGACCACCTGGAGCGGGTGACCCCGGTCTTCGAGCGTGCCTGGGCCGCCCGGCGGGACCATCCGGACGGGCTGCGGCGGGCCCTCTACCAGACCTACCGTCGGCGGTTCTGGTGGGCGAGCCTGATCTTCCTGGCCTACCAGACCTGCGCGACCGTCGGGCCGCTGCTGGTGCGGGAGCTGATCGCCTGGTTCGAGGGCGACGGCCGGGGCCCGGTGGTGGAGGGTCTGCTGATCGCCGCCGGCCTGGCCGGCTTCTACGTGTTGGACGCGTTGAGCCACAAGCACCAGTGGTCCGAGGTGTGGAAGACCGCGCACTCGATCACCGCGCTGCTGCGGACCGAGATCCTGCGCAAGTACCTGCGGATGGATCGCGGTGCCCGACTGGCCCACCCCTCCGGGGAGGTCATCACCCTCGCCTCGTCCGACGCCCGGAGGGTCGGGCGGGTCGCTTTCACGCACATGGCGTGGGCGGTGCCGCTGGGCATCGCCGGCTCCTGCGTGGTCCTCTGGGTGCTGCTGGGCTGGGCGGCGCTGGTGGGCATCGTCATCCTCATCGCCGGTCTGTGGCTGTCGCACGTGGCCAACGAGAGGGTCTTCGCGCTGGTGCCGGCGATCCGGGACGCGAACGGCGTCCGGATCGGGCTTGTCGGCGAGTACCTGGGGGCCATGCGGACGCTGCGCACCCACGGCTGGGAGGACGTCGCCGAGCGGGCTGTCGGCCGGGAACGCGCGACGCTCAACGCGTTGCTGGTCCGCCGGCAGAAGCGGCTCGCCACGCTCTACCTGGTGAACGCCGCCGCGCCGGTGCTGATGGTGATGGCCACCCTGGTCACGTACGCGGCGCTGGGCAACGAACTGAAGGCGGCGGACGTGTTCGCGGCGATCGCCGTGCTGACCGTCCTCCGGTCCCAACTGCCCGAGCTGGTGCGCTACCTGGACATGCGCAACGAGTGGCGGGTGGCGTTCGGGAAGGTGACGACCTTCCTGCGGGCCCCGGACACCGCCGAGGCGTCGACCGACGGCGACGCGCCGGCCGGGGCGGTCGACCTCGACGGCGCGTCGTTCACCTGGCCCGGGGCCGACGCGGACGCCCGGCCGGTCCTGACCGGCGTCGACCTGCGGGTCGCGCCCGGTGAGTTGATCTGCGTGCTGGGTCGGGTCGGCAGCGGCAAGTCCGCGCTGCTCGCGGCGCTGGCCGGGGCGCTGCCGACGATCGCGGGTACCGCACGGGTCGGTGGCAGCGCCGTCTACCTGCCGCAGCGCCCCTGGATCATGCAGGGCAGCGTCGTCGACAACATCCGCTGCTTCTCGCCCGACGATCCGGACCGGTACGCGGCGGTCGTCCGCGCCACCGCCCTGGAGGCGGACCTGGCGGCGATGCCGGCCCGCGACGGCACGGCCATCGGCGAGCGGGGCGTGAACCTCTCCGGCGGGCAACGGCAGCGCATCGCGTTGGCCCGCGCCGCCTACGAGGACGCCGACGTCTACCTCCTTGACGACCCGACCAGCGCCGTCGACGACGCGGTCGCCGGCACCATCCTGGAGGCGCTGTTCGACGGGGTGCTCGCCGGGCGTACCCGGATCGTTGCCACCCACCGCCTCGACGTGGCCCGGCGGGCCGACCGGGTGGTGGTCCTCGACGGCGGCCGGGTGGTCGCGGCGGGCCGGTTCGCCGACGTCGCCGCGCAGATGCCCGACCTGCTGCCGGCCGTGGCCGCCGAGGCCGCGACGCCGTCCGACCCGGACGGCGTCGGGCTGGACGAGGTGGCCGAGGAGGTGGCCGCCGAGGAGGAGGAGACGGTCCGCGCCGGTCAGGTCGGTTCCGCCACCCACCGCCGTTACCTGCAGGTGCTGACCCCGGGCCTCCTCGCTGTCGTTCTGCTCGGCCTGGCCGTCGGCGGGCAGGCCGTCCTGGGCGGCTCGTCGTTCTGGCTCGGCCACTGGACCGAGCACGCCGGGCAGGACACGCTGTACTACGCGGGGGTGTTCGCCGCCATCGGTCTGTTGGCGCTCGTGCTGGATCGCGGGCTGTTCAGTTTCGCCTTCGCCCGGGGTGTGTCCGCCGGCCAGAACCTGCACGCGTCGATGCTGCACCGGGTCTTCCGGGCCCCGCTGTCGTTCTTCGACCGCAACTCCTCCGGACGCGTCCTGGCGCGGTTCTCCGGTGACATGGAGACCATCGACCTGGAGTTGCCGGAGACCACCATGGACACCCTCCGGGTCGCCGTCGGCCTGGTCGTGCCGTTGGCGGCGCTGGCCTTCACCAGTCCACTGATGCTGGTGGCGGCCCCGCTGCTGCTGGTGGTCTACCTCCGCTGGCAGCGGCTCACCCGGGCCAGCACGGTCGAGGCGTCCCGGCTGTCGAAGCAGGCGAACGAGCCGATGCTCGCGCTGCTCAACGAGGCGGTCGACGGGGTGACCTCGATCGAGGGCCGGAACAGCCGGGTGCGCGGCTACCAGGCCGCGTTCGGTGAGCGGGTCCGCGTCGCGCACCACGCCGACTACACGGTCAACGCGCTGTCGCGGCACTTCAACCTGAAGCTCGACATGCTCGGCGCGGTCGTCCTGCTGACGTACGGGGTGCTGATCGTCTCCGTGGGCGGGATCGGCGCCGGGCTGGCCGGTGTCGGGGTCAGTTTCGTGTACGCGCTGATGGAGGCGCTGGCCATGAGCCTGATGACGGTGCAGATGATGGACCTGTCGCTGGCGAGCTTCGAACGTGTCGACGACTACACCCGGCTGCCGGTCGAGCCGACCGACGGGCGACCGGCCCCGGCCGGCTGGCCCACCGCCGGCGAGGTCCACTTCGAGAACGTCACCCTGCGCTATGCCGAGGGCGGCCCGGCCGCGCTGAACGGCGTGTCGTTCGACGCCCCGGCGGGCAGCAAGATCGGCATCGTCGGCCGGACCGGCAGCGGCAAGTCCAGCCTGTTCACCGCGCTGCTGCGGTTCGTGCCGGCCGAGCAGGGGCGCATCCTCGTCGACGGGGTGGACACCACCACGCTGCGGCTGGCCGACCTGCGGGCCGCCGTCGAGGTGGTACCGCAGGATCCGGTGCTGCTGCCCGGCACCCTGCGGGACAACATCGACCCGACCGGTGCGTACCCCGACGCGGCGGTCACCGCCGTCCTCACCAAGGTGGGCCTCGCCGACCGGCTGCTCGGCGTGGGCGGTGGCGGTCTCGACGTGGCCCTGTCCGCCGACGGCGGGCAGCTCAGCGCCGGTGAACGGCAGCTGCTCTGCCTGGCCCGGGCGTTGCTGCGGGACGCGAAGCTGGTCCTCATCGACGAGGCCACGTCGAGCCTCGACGCCGAGACCGACGCCCGCATCCAGCGGCTGCTGGCGGTGGACCTCGCCGACGCGACGGTGCTCACCATCGCCCACCGCCGGGAGACCCTGGCCGGGGCCGACCGGGTGGTGACGCTCGACGGTGGGCTGGTGGCCCGGGTGACCGACCGCGATCCGGCCGGGGTGCTGGCCGGGGCGACGAACCCGGTCGGGCAGCGTGCCGGCCAGCCGAGTCTCGGGGAGCCGGTCCAGTGACCGGATCGCGTGCGGTGGCCCCGGAGATGGACGCGCTCGTCCACTGGCGGGCCGGGCTGGCCGGCGTACCCACCCTGGACCTGGTCACCGACCGGGTCCGCCCGGCCCGTCGACGCCAGCACACCGACCGGGTGACGCTCACCGTCGGCCCGGACACCACCCGACGGCTGCACGCGGTGAGCGCGGCGGTGGGCGTCGCACCCTCCGTGCCGTTGCTCGCGGTGGGGCAGGTGGTGCTGGGCCGGCACGCCGGCACCCGGGACCTGGCCACCGCGACGCCGCTGGACGGCGCCCTGGTGCCGTTGCGCGGCAGGTGGGACGACGACCCGTCGGCCGCCGACCTGTTCGCGCGAGTCGACGCCGGGTTGCGGGCGGCCTCGCCGTACACCGGCGTCCCGCTGCACCGGGTGGCCGAGGCGCTCGGCCTACCCCACGACCCGAGTCGTGCCGCGCTCTGCCCGGTCGTGCTGGGGGTGGGAGCGGCCCCCGCCACCACCGGGGCGGTGCCGCCCGACCTGAGCGTGCTCTGGGACGAGCCGCGGCCCGACGGGGCGGTCGGCGTCCTCGCCTACGACCCGGACCTGTTCGACAGCGCGACGGTGCGCCGGTTCGCCGACCACTACCTGACGTTGCTCGACAACGCCCTGACCGACCCCGAGGCGCCGATCTCCACCCTCGCGCACACGTCGGCGCAGGAGCGCGCGCTGATCGTCCGGTGGGGCACCGGCGGCGGTACGGCAGGTCCGCCGAGTGTGCCGGCGGCGTTCCTCACCCAGGCCGAGGCGACACCGGACGCCGTCGCTCTGGAGTACGACGGCACCACCCTCACGTACGCCGAGGTGCGCGCCCGGGCCGACGCCCTGGCGACCGTCCTGACCGGACACGGGGTCACCCCGGGCAGTGTCGTCGGCCTGGCGATGGGCTCGTCCGCCCAGTTCGTCGTGGCGATGCTCGCGGTGCTCGCCACCGGGGCGGCGTACCTGCCCCTGGACCCGTCCTACCCCGAGGCACGGCGGGAGTTCATGCTGCGCGACAGCGGGGCGGCCCTGCTGCTCGCCGACGGTCCGGTGGCCGTCGTCGACGACCTGCCGGTGCTGCGGCTCGACCGGCTGGTGCTGCCCTCGGGACGGTCCGCGCCGACGTGGCCGCTGACGTACCCGACCCAGCGGGCCTGCGTCCTGTACACCTCCGGGTCGACAGGGCGGCCGAAGGGGGTCGAGACCACCCACGGCGGGATCGTCCGGCTGGTTCACCGCGCCGACTACTTCCCCGTCGGGCCCGCCGACGCGGTCGCACAGGCGGCCAACGTGTCGTTCGACGCGGCGAGCTTCGAGGTGTGGGGTGCGCTGCTCAACGGCGCGCGCCTGGTGGGCATCCCCAAGGACGACGTGCTCACGCCGTCCCGGCTGGGTCACCGACTCGCCGAGCACGGCGTCACGGTGCTGATGCTCACCACCGCCCTGTTCCACAGGTGCGTGGACGCCGACCCGGCGATGTTCGCCCCGCTGCGCGCCCTCTACTTCGGCGGCGAGCCGGCCGACGCCCGCCGGGTCGCCACGCTGGCCGCCGCCCTGCCGGGGTTGCGCCTCGTCAACGGGTACGGCCCGACCGAGTGCACCACGTTCTCCAGCACCTGGGACGTGACCGACCTGCCCGGCGACGCGGCGCGGACCCCGATCGGTCGACCGATCGGTGGGGAGCTGCTCTACGTCCTCGACGACCACGGCCGGCTGACCGGCATCGGCGCTCCGGGGGAGCTGTTCATCGGCGGCGCCGGTCTCGCGCACGGGTACGTCGGCAGGCCCGACCTGACCGCCGAGCGGTTCGTGCCGAGCCCCTTCGAGCCCGGCGCCCGCGTCTACCGCACAGGTGACGTGGTGCGGTGGCGCGAGGACGGTCAACTGGAGTGCCTGGGCCGGGCCGACCAGCAGGTCAAGATCCGTGGTGTCCGGATCGAGCCGGACGAGATCGCCAGCACCCTCACCACCTGCCCGGGCGTCCGGGCCGCCGCCGTCACGGTGCACGGGGACGGCGACGAACGTCGGCTCGTCGCCTACGTCGTCCCGGACGACGCCCCGGTCCCGGCGGGTGAGCTGCGCGCCCACCTCGCGGCCCGGCTGCCCGAGGCGATGGTGCCGACCTGGTACGTGCCGCTGGCGGCGTTGCCGGTCACCCCCAACGGCAAGGTGGACCGCCGAGCGCTGCCCGCGCCCGACGCGCACCACGGCGTCCGGGCCGCCGACGGCGTGCCGCCCAGCGGCCCGATCGAGGAACTTGTCGCACGGACCTGGCAGGACCTGCTCGGCGTGCAGGTGGTGTCCGCCGCCGACGATTTCTTCGCCCTCGGCGGCCACTCGTTGCTCGCGGCGCAGATGGTGGCGCGGATCGCCGCCGCCGCCGGCGTGCGGCTGGGCGTCCGCGCCGCCTTCGAGGCGCCCACCGTCGCCGCGCTCGCGGCACGCGTCGCCGACGCCGGCCCGGACGACGCCCGCCCGCCGGTGCCGGCCGCCGGCCCCGGGCCGCACCCCCTGTCGTACGCCCAGCAGCGGCTGTGGTTCCTCGACCAGCTCGACGCTGGTCAGGCGGTCTACTCGGTGCCGCTGGTGCTCACCGTGGACGGCCCGCTCGACGTCGACGCCCTCGACGCCGGCCTGCGGGGGCTGGTGACGCGGCACGCGGCGCTGCGGACCCGGCTGGTGACGATCGACGGCGAGCCCCGGCAGGTCGTGGACGACGAGCCACCGGTCGTCCTCACCGTGGACGACCTGCGCGACCGGGCCGACCGTGACGAGCAGGCCGACGCCCTGCTGCGCCACGCCGCCGCCCGACCCTTCGACCTCGCCACCGGGCCGCTGGCTCGCTGGCATCTGATCCGGCTGACCGACGAGCACGCGATGCTCCTGATGACGTTGCACCACGCGGTCTGTGACGGCTGGTCGATCGGTGTGCTGATCCGTGACCTCGGCGCGTTCTACGCCGCCCGGACCATCGGCACGCCCGCACCGGTCCCGCTCACCGTCGAGTACGTCGACTACACCCTGTGGCAGCGCGCGCTGCTGGCCGGCGACGCGCGGACGACCCAGCTCGCGTACTGGGTGGACCGGCTCGCGGGTGCGCCCGCGGCACTGGACCTCCCGACCGACCGTCCCCGCCCGGCCACCGCCCGGCACCGGGGGGAGACGTTCGACGTACGGCTGCCCGCCGCCCTGGTCGAACGCCTCGACGCGGTGGGACGGCGGCACGGCGTCACCCGGTTCATGGTGCTGCTCGCCGTGTTCCAGCTGGTGCTGGGCCGGTACGCGGACGTCCGCGACGTCAGTGTCGGCAGCCCGGTGTCCGGGCGCACCCGCTCCGAGTTCGACGACCTGGTGGGTTTCTTCGTCAACACCGTCGTGCTGCGGACCCGTTGGCAGGACACCGAGACGTTCGTCGACGTGCTGGCCCGGGTGCGGGACGCGGTGCTCGGCGCGTACGAGCACCAGGACGTTCCGTTCGAGCAGGTCGTCGAGGCGGTCCGGCCACCACGCGACCCCAGTCGTACCCCGCTGTTCCAGGTCATGCTGTCGGCACAGAACCTGCCCGAGCGGACCGACGCGGTGCCCGGCCTGTCGGTCGGGGTGACCGAGCCACCCGGCCGGGTGGCGAAGTTCGACCTCACGGTGGCCTGGGACGAGGTGCCCAGCGCCACGGGCGAGCTGCGCGGCACCATGGAGTACGACGTCGACCTGTTCGACAGGGACACCGCCGAGCGGCTGGCGCACAGTTACCGCACCCTGCTGGAGTCGGCGCTGAGCACCCCGGACGCCCCGGTGTCCACACTGGACCTGCTGCCCGGCCCCGAGCCGGTCCCGCCGGTCGGCGGGGCGACCGACGCGCCGACCGCGTCGACTCTGCACGGCCTGGTCGCCGCCGCCGCGGCGCGCTGGCAGCAGCGCCCGGCGCTGGTGCAGGGCGACCGGCAGGTCAGCCACGCCGAGCTGGACAGCCGTGCCGCCGCCGTGCACGCCCACCTGACCGCCCAGGGCGTACGCCCCGGTGACACCGTCGCCGTCCTGCTGGAGCGCAGCCCTGACTGGCCGGCGGCGCTGCTCGGCGTCCTGCGCGCCGGGGCCGCGTACGTGCCACTGGACCCGGCGATCCCGCCGAAGCGGTTGGCGCACATCCTCGCCGACTCGTCGGCGGTGCTGCTGCTCGGCTCCCGCCAGAACCACCCGCCCGCCGCCAACCTGCCGTTCGTCGCGATCGAGGACGCGTTGCTCGCCGCCCCGGCCGCCGCCGGCACGCCGGTACACCCGTCGGCGCCGGCGTACGTGCTCTACACCTCGGGCACCACCGGGCAACCCAAGGGCGTCCGCGTCAGCCACGGCAACCTGGTGCACACCCTGGAGGCGGTCGCCGGGCACTACGCGCTCACCCCCGCCGACCGGGTGCTCCAGTTCGCCGCGCTCGGCTTCGACGTGGCCGCCGAGGAGCTGTTCGGGACGCTGATCCGGGGCGGGGCCGTGGTGTTGCCGCCGGCCGGGCCGGTGCCCGGTCTCGACGAGTTCACCGCGTTGGTCCGCCGGGAGCGACTCACAGTGCTCAACCTGCCGGCGTCGTACTGGCACGAGTGGGTGGCGGTGCTGGACCGTCACCCGCCCGCCTCCTGTCCGGACCTGCGGCTCGTCGTGGTCGGCAGCGAGCGGGTCGACGCGGGGCGGCTCGCCCAGTGGCGCGCCGCCGCGCCGGAGGTGCGCTGGCTCAACGCGTACGGCCCGACCGAGGCCACCATCACCGCCACCGTGCACGAGCCGGGCGGCGACCGGGAGCCGGTCATCGGCAGCGTCCCGGTGGGGCTGCCGCTGCCGGGCGTGCGGGCGTACGTCCTCGATCGTGGACTGCGGCCGGTGCCGCGCGGGGTTCCGGGGGACCTGTGGCTCGGCGGACCGGGGGTGGCGCAGGGCTACGTCGGGGACCCGGCCCGCACCGCCGTCAGCTTCCTGCCCGATCCGTGGGGCCCGCCCGGGGGCCGCATGTACGGCACCCGGGACCGGGTCTGCCTCGGTGTCGGTGGGGTGCTCGAGTTCCTCGGCCGGGAGGACGGCCAGGTCAAGGTGCGCGGATTCCGGATCGAGTTGGGCGAGATCGAGGCGGCGCTCGGTGCCCACCCAACGGTAGGAGAGGCGGCTGCGGTGCTGCGCGAGGACGTGCCGGGCCGACCCACGCTGGTCGGCTACGTGACGCCCAGCGACGTGGACGTGGCGCTGCTGCGCGCGCACCTGGCCGACCGGCTGCCCGGGTACATGGTGCCGGCCACGATCGTCACGCTGGACCGGCTGCCACGCAGCGACCGCGGCAAGGTCGACCGGGACGCCCTCGCGCCGCCCGCCGCCCCGACCCCTGCCGGGGTGGGTGTGCCCGGCAGCGAGTTGGAGCGCGCGGTGGCGGCGATCTGGCGCGACGTGCTGGTGGTCGACGAGGTGGGCGTCGACGACAACTTCTTCGACATCGGTGGGCACTCGCTGCTCGTGATGCGGGTGCAGACGCACCTGTCCGAGCGGCTGGGTCGCACGGTGCCGGTGGTGGAGCTGTTCCGCCACCCCACCGTGCGGGCACTCGCCCGGCACCTGGCGTCCGGGGACCGGACGCCGGCGATGTCCGCGGGGCACCACCGCGCCGAGACACGCGCCGCCATCCAACGGGCGCGCACACCGCGACGTCGGCCGGGCCGGCATCACGACAGGGGGGACGCATGATGACCGAGGAACGTACATTGCCCGACACCGCCATCGCCGTCGTCGGAATGGCGCTCCGGGTTCCCGGGGCCGCCACCCTCGACGCCTTCTGGAGCAACCTGCGCGACGGGGTCGAATCGCTCACCACCCTCGACGACGCCGACCTGATCGCCGACGGCGTCGCACCCGAGGAGTTCAACCACCCCGACTACGTCCGTGCCCTCGGCGTCCTCGACGACCCGGCCGGCTTCGACGCCCGCTTCTTCGGGTTCTCGGCCCGTGAGGCGCAGCTGCTCGACCCGCAGCACCGGATCTTTTTGGAGTGCGCCTGGGAGGCGTTGGAGCACGCCGGTCACCCGTTCGACTCCACGACACCCGTGACAGGTGTCTACGCCGGGGTGGGGGAGAGCTCCTACCTGCTGCACAATCTGCTGCCCAACGCGGACCTGGTGGCCCGGGTCGGGGCGTTCCAGACCTCCATCGGCAACGACAAGGACTTCCTGCCGACCCGGGTGTCGTACAAGGTCAACCTGCGGGGCCCCAGCATCAGCGTGCAGACCGGCTGCTCCACCTCCCTGGTCGCCGTGCACATGGCCGCGCAGGCGCTGCTGGCCGGCGAGTGCGACGTCGCGCTGGCCGGCGGCGCGACGGTCATCGCCCGCCGCCGTGGCTACCGGCACACCCAGGGCGGCATCCTCTCCGCCGACGGCCACTGCCGGGCGTTCGACGCCGAGGCGACCGGCGCGGTGGCCGGCAGCGGCGCCGGCGTCGTCGTGCTCAAGCGGCTCGCCGACGCGATGACGGACGGCGACCTGGTGCACGCAGTGATCCGGGGCTCGGCCGTGAACAACGACGGCGACCGCAAGGTCGGCTTCACCGCCCCGAGCGTGGACGGGCAGGCCGACGTCATCGCCGAGGCGCTCGCCGTCGCCGGGGTCGACCCCGGCACGATCGGTTACGTCGAGGCGCATGGCACCGGCACCCCGCTCGGTGACCCGATCGAGGTGGCCGCGTTGGCGAGTGCCTTCGGTGACCTGCCGCCGGGCCGCATCGGGCTCGGCTCGGTCAAGACGAACGTCGGGCACCTCGACACCGCCGCCGGGGTCGTCGGTCTGATCAAGACGGTGCTGGCACTGCGGGCCGGCGAGATCCCACCGTCGCTGCACTTCCGCACCGCCAACCCCGAGCTGGCTCTGGACGCGAGTCCCTTCCACGTCGTCGCGGCCCGCACCCCATGGCCCGGCGGGGTGCGCCGTGCCGGGGTCAGCTCGTTCGGCATCGGCGGCACCAACGCGCACGTCGTCGTGGAGGAGGCCCCGACCCGCGCGGCGGGCCAGGAGAGCCGCCGGCGGCACGTGCTGCCCCTGTCCGCCGCCACACCCACCGCCCTCGACACGGCTGCCGACCGACTCGCCGCGCACCTGAGCGCCCACCCGGACACGCCGCTGGCCGAGGTGGCGTACACCCTGCAACGCGGCCGGCGGACCCTGCCGTACCGCCGGACGGTCGTCGGCGGCAGCCCCGCCGAGGTGGTCGAGGCGTTGCGGCGACCGGCGGCCCGGCCGGCCGAGACCGCCACCGACCGCGCGGTGCTGTTCACCTTCCCCGGTCAGGGCGCGCAGCGCACCGGCATGGCGCACGCCCTCTACGTCGCTGAGCCGGTGTTCCGCTCCGAGGTGGACCGGGCCGCGGACCTGCTGACGCCGTTGCTCGACACGGACATCCGGGACCTGCTGTTCCCCGCCGACGACCAGCGGGAGACCGCTGCGGAACAGCTCCAGCAGACCCGGTACGCGCAGCCGGCGCTGTTCGTCGTCGAGTACGCGCTGGCGAAGCTCTGGGCGCACTGGGGCGTACGACCGGCGGGGCTGCTCGGGCACAGTGTGGGTGAGCTGGTGGCCGCCTGCCTGGCCGGGGTGTTCGCGCTGCCCGACGCGGTGCGCCTGGTCGCGGCACGCGGTCGGCTCATGCAGGCGGCGGAGCCGGGCGTGATGCTCGCGGTGCCGCTGGCCGAGGCCGAGCTGCTGCCGCTGCTCGACGATGTGCTGGACCTCGCCGCCGTCAACGGCCCCCGGCAGTGCACCGTCTCCGGGCCGCCCGAGGCCGTGGCGGCTCTCGAGGCCCGGCTGCGCGAGCGGGGGGTGGCCTCGACCCGGCTGGCCACCTCGCACGCGTTCCACTCCCGGGCCATGGCCGCCGCCGGGTCGGCGTTCGAGGCGGAGGTGGCCCAGGTGCCGCGCTCGGCGCCGGAGATTCCCTTCGTGTCGAACGTGACAGGTGCCTGGATCACCGCCGAGTCGGCCACCAGCCCCGCGTACTGGTCCCGGCAACTACGGTCGACCGTCCGCTTCGGCGACGGCCTGGCGGCGCTGCGCGACGCTGACGCCGACGCCGTGGTGCTGGAGATCGGCCCCGGGCGGGTGTTGACCCGCCTCGCCGGTGGGTCGGCCGCCCGCGCGGTGGCGTCGCTGCCGTCGGCCGGTCGGGACGCCGACGCCGAGACGGAACTCCTCGCCGCAGCCGGTGCGCTGTGGCGGATGGGCGTCGCGATCGGGTGGGAGGCGCTGCACGGTGACGTGCCGCCCCGGCGGACCGTCCTGCCGGCCTACCCGTTCGAGCGGGAACGCTGCTGGGTCGATCCTCCCCGCGACGCGGTGACGAGCCGGGCGGGTGCCGACGGGCTCGTCGTGCGCGGCTACCGCCGGGCCGGCGGTGCCGGGCCGGCGACCACCGGGACCGGTGCCTGGCTGGCCGTCGACGCCGGTCTGCCGGACGGCGTCGTCGACGAGCTACGCGCGGCGGGGGGCCGGGTGGTCGTCGCTGACCTCGATCCGGCGACCGGCGCGCTCCGCACGTCGCTGTCGCCGCAGGAGCGGATCAGCGGGGTGCTGCTGGCGGTTCCACAGGGCAACCCGGCACCCACGCTCGCGGCCCTGGGTGAGGCGCTCACCAGGCGCGGCGACGCGTACGCTCGGGTGGTCGTCGTCACCGACGGCGCGCTCGACGTGACCGGCACCGAGACGCTGGTGCCGCCGCGCGGCGTGCTCGCCGGTTGGGCGACCGGCGGCGCGCCCGGCACCCGGACGCTGCTCGACGTGCTCCCGGCCACGACGCCGGTGGCCGCCCGCCGCCTCGCCGCCTCGGTGGTGCGGGAGGTCAGGTGCGCGCACCCCGAGCCGGTGGTGGCAGTGCGTGGCGGGCACCGCTTCCTGCCGCACGTCACCGCAGCTCCGGCTGCCGCCCCCGAGCGGCACACCGGCGCCCGATACCAGCTCGCCGGCGACGCGGTCTTCGGTGCCGCGTTCCGGCGGGCCCTCATCACCGCCGGCGCGAGCGTCGACGACCCGGGGGGTGCCGGTCAGCCCGGTCCGGTGACCGTGCTGGTGCCGGTGGACGCCCGCACGTCCGCCGACGAGGCCCTGGCCACGCTGGCCGCCGTGGGCGTCGGCGCGCGGGGGCCGGTCACCGCCGTCGAGGTGCACCTGCTCGGCGGTACGCCGGACAACCCGCTCGCCGGCCACCTCGTCGCGCAGGCGGCGGCGCTGGGCCGGGAGTCCGACGTGGAGTGGGTGACCTACGGTTGGCCGGTGGCGGACCCGTCCGCCGTCGAACGGACGGCCGCCCGGGTGGTCGGCGCAGCGGCCTCCACCGGGCACGTGGTGGTCACCGCGCTCGACGAGACCGAGGGCGGCGCGGCGGAGGACCCCGCCGAGGTCCACGCGGTCGAGGACCCGACCGAGCGTGAGGTGGCGGCGATCTTCGCCGACCTGCTCGGCGAACGGGACGTCGCGCCCACCGTCGGCTTCTTCGAGCTGGGTGGGCACTCCCTGCTCGCCGCTCAGCTCGTCGCCCAGGTCGGCCGGGTGTGCGGGGCGGACGTCCCGCTGCGCGCCTTCGTCGCCGACCCGACGGTCCGTGGTCTCGCCGCCGCGGTACGCGCGGCCCGCGCCGAGGCCGGTGTCAGCGGCGCCGAGTCGTTGCCGGCCGTCGTGCCGGACCCGGCGTCGGCGCACCTGCCGTTCCCGCTGACCGATGTGCAGCAGGCGTACTGGATCGGCCGCACCGGCGTGTTCGAGCTGGGCAACGTCGGCATGCACGGCTACGAGGAGTTCGACGTCCCCGAGCTGGACGTGTCGCGGTTGCAGCGGGCGCTGCGCCGGCTGATCCGGCGGCACGGGTCGCTGCGTACCGTCGTGCTGCCGCACGGCGAGCAGCAGGTCCTCGACGAGGTACCGGACTACGTCGTCGTCACCGAGGACGTGCGGGGTCGCCCGGCCGCCGAGGTGAACGCGAGCTTCGAGCGGACCCGCGCCGCCATGTCGCACCAGGTGTTCGTGCCGGACCGGTGGCCGCTGTTCGAACTGCGCGCCACACTGCTCGACGAGGGTCGGGGGCGGGTGCACTACAGCATCGACGGCCTGATCACCGACGCCTGGGCGTCGAGCATCGTGATGCGTGAGTTGACCCTGCTCTACCACGAGCCGGACGCGACCCTGCCCGAGCTGGAGTTGAGCTTCCGCGACTACGTGCTCGCCGCGCGGGCCGCGGAGTCGACCGAGCGGTACCAGCGCGCCGCCGCGTACTGGCAGGAGCGGGTGCCGACACTGGCCCTCGCCCCGGAGTTGCCGCTGGCGGCCGACCCGCACACCATCGCCGCGCCCCGCTTCGCCCGGCTCACCGGGCAGGTGCCGGCGGACGAGTGGGACACCGTCAAGGCCGCCGCGTCCCGGCGCGGCCTCACTCCGACCGCGCTGCTGCTGGCCGCGTACGGCGAGGTGGTCGCCACCTGGTCGAAGAACCAGCGGTTCAGCCTCAACCTGCCGATGGCGCACCGGTTGCCGCTGCACCCGCAGGTCGACGCGATCCTGGGTGACTTCACCTCGGTGACGCTGTTGGAGATCGACGCGGGCGGTGCGGCGTCGTTCGAGAACCGCGCCCTGACGATCCGGGACCAACTCCTCGCCGACCTCGACCACGGACTGTTCAGCGGTGTGCGGGTCGCGCGGGAGCTGAAGCGGGTACGCGGTGACGCCGCCGCCGTCATGCCCGTCGTGTTCACCAGCCTGTTCCAGGGCATCGGCGGGCACCCGCAGATCGGCGAGGTGGTCTACTCCATCTCCCAGACACCGCAGATCTGGATCGACACCCAGGTGTACGAGATGAACGGTGCCCTGGTGCTGGACATCGACGCCGTCGAGGGTCTCTTCCCCGAGGGCATGGTCGCTGCCATGCACGCGGCGACGCTGTCGGTGCTGCACTGGCTCGCCGCCGACGAGGCGCACTGGGCCGACCCGGTGCCGTCGCTGGTGCCCCGCGCTGAGCTGGCCGCCCAGGCGGCGTACAACCGCACGGAGGCGCCGTTGCCGGTGGGCATGCTGCACGAGCCGTTCTTCGCCACCGCCGCCCGGGTGCCCGAGCGCCCGGCCGTGATCACACCGACCCGGACGCTCACCTACGGCGAGCTGGCGGACCGCGCCCGCACGATAGCCGCCCACCTCGTCGGTCTGCGGGTACGCCCCGACGAGCTCGTCGCGGTGGTGATGGACAAGGGCTGGGAGCAGTGCGCCGCCGTCCTCGGTGTGCTCGCCGCCGGGGCCGCGTACCTGCCGATCGACCCGGACCTGCCGGACGAGCGGGTGCGTTTCCTGTTGACGCACGGCCGGGTGCGTGTGGTGCTGACCCAGGGGCGTCTGGCCGGTCCCGGGGCGCACCGGTTCGGCGACGTCGAGGTGTTGCGGGTGGACGAGCTGCGGGTCCTCCCGGCGGGCGCGCTGCCGGCTATCGACACCACGCCCCACGACCTCGCGTACGTCATCTTCACCTCCGGGTCCACCGGCCTGCCCAAGGGCGTGATGATCGAACACGAGGGTGCGTTGAACACCGTCGTCGACATCAACGCGCGCTTCCGGGTGGGCGAGGACGACCGGGTCCTGGCGCTGTCGTCGCTGAGCTTCGACCTGTCCGTGTACGACGTCTTCGGTCCGCTCTCCGTCGGCGGCGCGGTGGTGCTCCCGGAGGCGGCGGCACACCGCGATCCGGCCGCCTGGCTCGACCTGCTCACCAAGGCCAACGTGACGATCTGGAACTCGGTGCCGGCCCTCATGGAGCTGTTCGTCGAGCACCTCACCGTCCGGGAGGCCACCGGCGGCCTGCGACTGGTCATGCTCAGCGGTGACTGGATCCCGGTCGCCCTGCCGGACCGGATCCGGCAGACGCTCGACGGGCCCGAGGTGGTCAGCCTCGGTGGCGCGACGGAGGCGTCGATCTGGTCCATCCTCTACCCGATCGGGGCGGTCCCGGCGGAGTGGACGAGCATCCCGTACGGGCGGCCCATGGTGAACCAGACCTTTCACGTCCTCGACGACGCGTTGCGACCCCGACCCACCGGGGTTCCCGGGCACCTGCACATCGGTGGTGTCGGTTTGGCCCGCGGCTACCTGCACGACGAGGCGCGGACGGCGGCGAGCTTCGTTGCGGACCCGGCCACCGGAACCCGTCTGTACCGCACCGGTGACCTCGGCCGGTTCCTGCCGAGCGGGGAGATCGAGTTCCTGGGCCGGGAGGACTTCCAGGTCAAGGTGCAGGGTTACCGCATCGAGCTGGGCGAGATCGAGACCGCCCTCGCCCAGCACCCCGAGGTGCGCGGCGCGGTGGTGGTGGCGCAGGGCGAGCCGCGTGGCGCGAAGCGTCTCGTCGCCTTCGTCGTCCCCCGGGTCGCCGGTGCCGTGCCGACGGACGTGCGCGAGTTCCTCGCGGGCAAGCTGCCGTCGTACATGGTGCCGGCGGCGTTCCACGAGATCGACGAGCTGCCGCTGACCGCCAACGGGAAGGTCGACAGGCGACCACTGGTGGAGTTGGCCGACGCGGTCGAGGCGGACGACGTGCCGTACGTGGCACCCCGCTCCACCCTGGAGGAGACCATCGCCGAGGTCTGGGCCGGCATCCTGCGGGTCGACCGGATCGGCGTGCACGACAACTTCTTCGCCCTCGGCGGAGACTCGTTGCTGGCGATGCGGGCGGTGGTGCACCTGCGCAAGGCGTTCGACGTGCAGGTGCCGATCCGGGTGCTGTTCGACAGCCCCACCCTGGAGGCCGCCGCGTTCGCCATCGAGGACCACCTGCTCAGTGAGCTGGAGGAAATGTCCGACGAGGAGGCCAGCGCCCTGCTGGCCGACGAGCCGACGTACTAGGAGAGCCGTTCCGTGAACCGCCTCACCACCCACCCGCCCGGCCGCGCCCAGGGCTGGCTGGCCGCCGGGCCGCGCCGCCGCGTCACCCCCGCCGTCCGACTGATCTGCCTGCCGTACGCCGGTGGCGGGTCCTCGGCGTACCACGGGTGGCAGGAGCTGCTCGGCGACGACGTCGAGGTCTGCCCGGTCGAGCTGCCCGGGCGGCAGTCCCGCTGGCGTGAGCCGGCGTACACCGGGGTGCGGCAGCTGGTGGAGGCCCTCGCCTCGGCGCTGGCACCCGAGCTGGGGGTGCCCTACGCACTGTTCGGGCACAGTATGGGGGCGCTGGTCTCCTTCGAGCTGGCCCGCGAACTGCGCCGCCGCGCGGTGCCGCCGCCCCGGGTTCTCTTCGCCGCCGGTGGCCTCGCGCCGACGCTGCGGCGTACCTCGCCGAACATTCACGACCAACCGGACGCGGTGGTCGTCGAACGGCTGCGTGAGCTGGGCGGTCTGGACGAGGAGATCCTGGCCGAACCCGAACTGCTCGACCTGCTCCTGCCCGCCATCCGCGCCGACTTCGCGGTCTGCGAGACCTACGAGTACCGGCCGGAGCCGCCGCTGAGCTGCCCGATCGTTGCCTTCGCGGGGGACCGGGACCGGGAGGTGCCGCCGGATCGGGTCGCGCCGTGGCGGGAGCAGACGTCGGCCGGGTCCACCCTGCACGTGCTGCCGGGCGGGCACTTCTTCCCGATGACGGCCCGGGACGCCCTGCTGGGCACCGTCCGGGCCACCCTGGCGGCGGGGAGTTAGACGGAGGGCGGGCCGGTCACCCGGCCCGCCCCGACGATCAGCGGATCTCGGTGGTGTCCTCGGGGCGCGGTTGGCCGCGCGGCGGGGCGGACCAGGGTGATTCGCCACCCACCCGGCGGGGCAGCGGCTCGGTCGGTGTCGAGTCCGCCGGGTAACCCAGAGTGAGGGGCGCGGTGTCGCGCTCCGCGGGTGCGGGGGCCGGCCAGTCGGTCAACGTGTCGTTGCGGGGGCCTCCGTCGGACGCGGGGGTGGGTGCCGCGGCCGTTTCGGTCGCCGGGCTCGGCCACTGCCGCCAACGCTGTTGGCTGAAGGTCGCCATCAGCAGCAGCAGGCCGAGCAGGAAGAGCGTGCCGTTCTCCACGGGCAGTCGCAGCGGCAGGGGATCGCCGAACACCTTCCACTCGTGCGGGATCGCGTCCCGCACCGAGAAGGGCGCCACGAACATCCCGATGTACGGGGTGACCAGCAGCGCACCGGCCACCATCGGGCCCAGCGGCGAGAAGCGCAGCGTGCCGAGCAGGCCCAGCAGGACACCGCCGACACCGAGGTACACGGCCGGCTCGATCAGGTTGGCGGTGTTGAACGTGCCGATCTCCACCCAGCGGTCGACCGTCCGGCTCGACCCGTCCTGCCCCAGTGTGACCAGCACCCAGGTGATGGGCGCCACCACCAGCCCGGCGAGGAAGCTCCAGAGATGTCGCATCCGCGCACCGTACCGTTTTCGACATGACTGAGCACCTCTCCGCCCCTCCAACCGGCAAGCCGACGTCGTACTCGCGCGTCACTCTCAGCAAGATCATGACCGCGGTGGACGTCAACCTCTACGGCACCGTGCACGGCGGAGTTCTGATGAAGTTCGTCGACGACGTGGCCGGGGCCGCTGCCGCCCGACACAGCGGCGGGACCGCGGTGACCGCGGCGATCGACGAGATCGTCTTCTCCGAGGCGGTCCGGGTCGGCGATCTGGTGCACGCGCACGCCCAGGTCAACTGGACCGGCCAGACCTCCATGGAGGTGGGTGTGCGGGTGGTCGCCGAACGGTGGGACTCGGCCGAGGACGCACCGGTCCGGGTGGCCACCGCGTACCTGGTGTTCGTCGGCGTGGACGTGGGTGGGGCGCCGCGGGCGGTCCGCCCGGTGCTGCCGGAGACGGCGGAGGACGAGCGCCGGTACAAGGAGGCGGAGATCCGCCGTGCGCACCGGCTGGCCCGCCGCCGCGCCATCCAGGCCCACCGCGCCGGCTGACCCACATGAGGTGGCGGGTTGGAGTGTGGGACGGGCACGCGTCGGTTGGCCTACCCGGTGCGCAGAATGGCGCTTCGAGGTAGGGCAAGATGGCGCCACGGCCCAGTCACAGTGTCGTGTCGGGCCAGGGGGAGGGTGGAGCAGTGGGTGACATGCTGTGGACGCCGCCGGCGGACGTACGGGAGCGGTCCCGGATCGGTGCCTACCTGCGCTGGCTGCGGGAGCACCGCGGGTTGGACTTCGCCGACTACGACGCGCTGTGGCGCTGGTCCACCACCGATCTGGACGGGTTCTGGCGCTCGATCTGGGACCACTTCGACGTGATCGCGCACACCCCGCCGACCGCCACTCTGGCCGAGCGGGGGATGCCCGGCGCCCGTTGGTTCCCCGACGCCACGCTCAACTACGCCGAGAACGTGCTGCGGATGCCGGGGCGGGCCGACGACGACCCGGTGGTGATCTCCCACGGGCAGACCCGAGCGCCGGTCACGCTGACCGCCGGTGAGCTGCGCGAGCAGGTCCGCCGGGTGTCGGCCGGGCTGCGCCGGCTCGGCGTCACCGCCGGTGACCGGGTGGCGGCGTACGCCCCGAACATCGCCGAGACGTACGTCCTGCTGCTGGCCACCGCCAGCCTGGGCGCGATCTTCTCGTCCTGCGCGCCCGAGTTCGGCACCCGTAGCGTCACCGACCGTTGGCAGCAGATCGAACCGACGGTGCTGGTCGCCGTGGACGGCTACCGGTACGGCGACAAGCCGGTGGACCGGCGTGCCGAGGTCGCGGCGATCCGGGCGGCCCTGCCGTCGCTGCGCCACACCGTCAGCATCGGCTACCTCGACCCGACGGGCCCCGTGCCCGAGCGCGCACTGGGCTGGGCCGAGCTGGCCGCACCCACCGACGAGCCGTTGACGTTCACGCCGGTGCCGTTCGACCACCCGCTCTACGTGCTCTACTCCTCGGGCACCACCGGGCTGCCGAAGCCGATCGTGCACGGCCACGGTGGCATCCTGCTGGAGCACCTGAAGATGCTCGCCCTGCACCACGATCTGGGCCCGGCCGACCGGTTCTTCTGGTTCACCACCACCGGCTGGATGATGTGGAACTTCCTGGTCTCCGGCCCGGCGGTGGGAGCGGCGATCGTGCTCTTCGACGGCAACCCGGGGGTCCGGGCTGAGCCCGGCCGACCGGCCGAGCCCGACCTCGGCGGGCTGTGGCGGCTGGCGGCGGAGACCGGCACCACGTACTTCGGTACCTCCGCGCCGTACCTGCTGGCCTGCCGTAAGGCCGGGTTGGTCCCCCGGGAGGTCGCCGACCTGTCGGCGCTGCGCGGCGTGGGTTCCACCGGTGCGCCGCTGCCCGCCGAGGGCTTCCGCTGGGTGTACGAGACCGTCGGCGACCACGTCCAGCTCCAGTCGCTCTCCGGTGGCACCGACGTGTGCACCGGTTTCGTCGGCGGGGTGCCGCTGCTGCCGGTGTACGCCGGTGAGATCGCCTGCCGGGCGTTGGGCGCCAAGGTGGAGGCCCGTTCCGCCGACGGCACGCCGGTCATCGGTGAGCTCGGCGAGCTGGTGATCACCGAACCGATGCCGAGCATGCCGGTGGGCTTCTGGAACGACCCGGACGGCACCCGCTACTCGGAGGCGTACTTCGACGTCTACCCGGGCGTCTGGCGGCACGGTGACTGGATCACCATCAACGAGCGGGGTGGCTGCGTGATCACCGGCCGCTCCGACGCCACCCTCAACCGCGGTGGGGTGCGCCTCGGCACCGCCGAGTTCTACTCGGTCGTGGAAGGGCTCGACGAGGTGCTCGACTCGGTCGTCGTGCACCTGGAGGACGACGAGGGCGGTGCCGGTGAGCTGCTGCTCTTCGTGGTGCTGGCTGAGGGCCTGGAGCTGGACGACCCGATGCGCGCGAAGATCTGCCGTGAACTGCGCACGGCGCTCTCACCCCGGCACGTGCCCGACGAGATCCACCAGGTGCGTTCGGTGCCCCGCACCCTCTCGGCGAAGAAGCTGGAGGTGCCGGTCAAGAAGATCCTCACCGGCACCCCTGTCGACCAGGCCGCGGCGAAGGGTGCCCTGGTCAACCCCGAGTCCCTGACCGCCTTCGCCGCCCTGGCCCAGTCCCGCACGACGTCCTGACCCCGTTCCCACGCGATCTTGCACTTTCTGTCCCGACCTAAGGGGCATCCCACCCATCTCGACAACCGAAACTGCAAGATCGCCGGGGCGGGGCGGGGCGGGGCGGGGCGGGGCGGGGCGGGGTGGGGTGGGGTGGGGTGGGGTGGGGTGGGGGTCACGGGAGTGAGTGAGTGACTTTCTCCGTGGTCAGCCGGGTTGCGAGGTTGGCCTGGGCCAGGTTGGCGCACAGGACGACTGTTGCGGCTCGGGTCAGCGGGGCCAGCAGCCAGTCGACCGGGTCGGGGTGCCGGGCGGCGTCGATGAGGACCCGGGCGCCGGGAAGGATGCCCAACTCGGTGGCGCGAGCCTCGGCGCGACCCAGCAGGTGCGCGTCGGTGGGGCCAGGGCCGGATTGCGGCGTGAAGTGGTCACCGTGTGCGCGTACCTCGACGACGTAGTCGGCGAACCCGGGCGGCACCTGCCGAAGTGGGACGGCGAGCGGGGCCAACCCGAGGGCGTACCGCTCGTCGGCGGACCAGGACTGCGCCTCGTCGAACTGGTCGGCGGCGGCGAAGAGCACCCCCACGTCCCCCGGCGTGTCGACGACGCTCAGCTTGGCCGACCAGCAGGCCAGCAGCACCGCCGCGGTCTGCCAGTGTGGCGGCAGCAGCACGCCGGCGGGGGTGCCCGGCGCGAGGCCGACCTCGTCGACGAGGAGGTTGGCGGTCTTCGCCACCCAGTTCGCCAAGGTGACGCCGGAGAGTTCGGTGCGGTCGCCGGTGGCGTCGTCGTACCAGGTGAGCAGCGGTCGGGTCGGGTCGGTCGCGATCGCGTCGGCGAACACCCGGGCAATGTTGTCGGCCATCGGCGCGAACGATACGCCAGTGCGGGCCGTACTCGATGACGATGACAAGTCGGCGTACCGTCGGGTCGCAGTCAGCGTCGGCCCCGCGCCCCGGCGTAGGCTTTACCCCCGGAGTGTTGTTCCCCACAGGCCCGCCAGTACAAGGAGTCGCCCCGTGACCGCCGGTCGCCCGCCCCGCGTGCTCATCGACGCCACGAGTGTCCCCACCGACCGTGGTGGTGTCGGTCGATACGTCGACGGTCTGCTCGGTGCCCTCGGCAAGGTGTGCGGGTCGGGGGTGGAGCTGGCGGTGGTCAGTCTCCGCACCGATCTGGAGCGGTACACCCGCATGCTGCCCGGCGCGGAGATCATCCCGGCTCCGGCCGCCGTGGCGCACCGTCCGGCCCGGCTCGCCTGGGAGCAGACCGGCCTGCCGCTGCTCGCCCAGCAGGTGGGCGCAGAGGTGCTGCACTCGCCCTTCTACACCTGCCCGCTGCGGGCCGGGTGTCCGGTCACGGTCACCGTGCACGACGCGACGTTCTTCACAGAGCCGGAGCATTACGACAAGTCGCGCCGTACGTTCTTCCGCAGCGCCATCAAGACCTCGTTGCGCCGCGCCGACCGGGTGATCGTGCCCAGCAAGGCCACCCGGGACGAGCTGATCCGGCTGCTCGACGCCGACCCGACGCGGATCGACGTTGCCTACCACGGCGTCGACCAGGCTGCCTTCCACGCTCCCACCGAGGAGGAGAAGGCCCGGGTACGCGCCCGTCTGGGGCTGGGCAACAGCAGCTACGTCGCATTCCTCGGTGCCAAGGAGCCTCGGAAGAACGTGCCCAACCTGATCCGTGGGTGGGCGCGGGCGGTGGCTGACCGGGTCGACCCGCCGGCCCTGGTGATCGCCGGTGGGCAGGGGCACGACGAAGACATCGACCGGGCGGTGGCCGAGGTGCCGTCGCACCTGCGTCTGCTGCGCCCCGGCTACCTGCGCTACGCCGACCTGCCGGGTTTCCTCGGCGGTGCCCTGGTCGCCGCGTACCCGTCCTACGGCGAGGGGTTCGGGCTGCCGATCCTGGAGGCGATGGCGTGCGCCGCCCCGGTGCTGACCACGCCCCGGCTCTCGCTGCCCGAGGTGGGCGGCGACGCGGTCGCGTACACCTCGGAGGACCCGGAGCAGATCGGCACCGACCTGGCCGCCCTGCTCGACGACGAGCAGCGGCGGTTGTCGCTGGCAAAGGCGGGGTTCGACCGGGCCAAGGAGTTCACCTGGGAGTCCAGCGCCGAGGTGCACATCGCGGCGTGGAGTCGCGCCCGTTCCTGATCCTCCGCACCGCTGCGGGTGACCCGTGCCACTTTGGGCAGGTACGTCGGGCATGATGTGCGGATGCTCTATGCGGTCATTCCGGCAGGTGGCAGTGGCACGAGGTTGTGGCCGTTGTCCCGCGCTGGCCATCCCAAGTTCCTCCACCCGCTGACCGGCACCAGCGCCTCGCTGCTCCAGGCGACCGTGGAACGGCTCGCGCCGCTGACCACACCGGATCGGACCCTTGTGGTCACCGGCGCCGCGCACGTCGCGGCGGTGGCACGGCAACTGGCCGTGCTGCCGGAGGAGAACATCCTGGTCGAACCCTCCCCCCGGGATTCCTGCGCGGCGATCGCGTTGGCCGCCGCGGTGATCGCGGCGCGTGACCCGAACGCGGTGATGGGCAGCTTCGCGGCCGACCACCTGATCCGCGACACGGACAGCTGGGTCTGCACGGTCCAGGAGGCGGTCCGCGGGGCCGAGCAGGGCCTGCTGATGACCGTCGGGATCACTCCGACCCGTGCGGAGACCGGCTACGGCTACCTGGAGACCGGCGATCCGACCCAGGGTGTGCCGTGGCGGCCGGTGGCCGAGTTCAAGGAGAAGCCGGCCGCCGAGGTCGCCGAGGCGTACGTCCGTTCGGGCCGGCACCTGTGGAACGCGAGCATGTTCGTGTGGCGGGTGGACGTCTTCCTCGCCGAGCTGGCCCGCCAGCAGCCGGCGCTGCACGCCGGCGTCGCCGCGATCGCCGCCGCCTGGGGCACCCCGGAGCAGGACGACGTCCTGGGCGCGATCTGGCCGACCCTGCCGAAGATCTCCGTCGACTACGCGGTGATGGAGGGCGCGGCCACGGCGGGTCGGGTCGCGACGGTGCCGGGCGACTTCGGCTGGAACGACGTTGGTGACTTCCACACCCTGGGCGACGTGCTGCCAACCGACGACGCCGGCAACGTGGTGCTCGGCACGGAGGCCAAGCCGGGCGTGCTGCTGCGGGACACCAGCAACCTCGTGGTAGTGCCGCAGTCGGGTCGGTTGGTGGCCGTCCTCGGCCTGCACGACCTGATCGTGGTGGACACCCCGGACGCGGTGCTGGTCTGCCCGCGCGACCGGGCGCAGGACGTCAAGACCCTGGTCGACGAGCTCAAGGAGCGAGGCGAAGAGGGCTACGTCTGAGGGCGGCCAGGGCGGGTGCGACCAGTTGGACGGTCCCGCCGGCCAGCGGCTCAGGCAGCTGATCCGGTGGGAACCAGCCCAGCTCCTCGGCCTCGTCGCTGACCTGCTCCACCGCCGAGGGCGGGGCGATCACCGCGAACCGGACGTCGTGGTGCGCCGAGCCGCCCTGACACTGCACCTGGTGCACGTCCACGTCGATCGGCACCGGGTCGATGCGCAGGCCGGCGATCCCGGACTCCTCGGTGGCCTCGCGGAGCGCGGCGCCGACCACTGTCTGGTCGGTCGGCTCGCAGTGCCCGCCGAGCTGCACCCAACGCCCGAACTTGACGTGCAGGCAGAGCAGCACCCGGGAGCCGGTGGAGTCCAGCACCAACGCGCTGGCGGTGACGTGCCCCGGGCGGTGCTGCCGGCTCATCGCGACCGGGCCGGCGGCGAGCAGCGCGAGGGTCCGGTCCCGCGCGCTGGCAGCCTCCGGGCTGGTGGGCTGCCAGCCCTCCAGCAACGCGGTGGCGTCGGCGTGCAGCGCCTTGTACGTCTCGGGGTCGGTCGTCGGGGCAGTCGGGCCGGTAATCACGGTGTCGGGCACCCCGCCACTGTACGAGCGTGTGCTCCGTACGCTGGCTCGGTGACCCTGCGACTCGTCGAATTCGTGGTGGCCGGTAACGAGGCCAGCGATCTGCTGCCGGTGCATTCGGCGGCGCTGCTGCGGGCGTACGGTGCCCGGCGAGGCTTCTGGACGGTGCTGGACGAGGGGCCGGTGGAGCGTTGCCTCGCGCTGCTGCTGGAGCGCGACGACGGGGAGTGGACGGCCCTGCACGTGCTGGCGGATGCCGGTGTGGAGAACGGGCGGACCGAGGACGGTGAGGCGCTCGCCCACCACGACGGCTGGGTGTACGTCTTCGGCTCCCACTTCGGCTCGAAGGCTGGCCCGCTGCGACCTCGGCGCGCCTTCGTGGCCCGGTTCCGCGAGGACGACGCGGCGGCCGGACCGGTGCCGGTGCACGTGGTGCGCAACTCGTTTCGCCTGCACCGGGCGGTGAACGATGCTCTCGCCGCGTCGCCGTTGACCCTCCTGCCGCCCGGGGAGCGGGTGCGGGAGCGGTTCATCGTGGAGACGCTGGCCCGGGGGACCGTCCGGGAGAAGAGCTGGGTGAGCCGGTTGGCCCCGGACGACCTGCCGTTGAACGTGGAGGCGGCGGCGTTCACCCCGGCCGGGA
Organism: Micromonospora sp. NPDC051227; assembly: GCF_044455385.1. Lineage (NCBI taxonomy): Bacteria > Bacillati > Actinomycetota > Actinomycetes > Micromonosporales > Micromonosporaceae > Micromonospora > Micromonospora sp. NPDC051227. Next base: position 339,451 of record NZ_JBITET010000002.1, on the reverse strand, counting down.
CGGTGCTGCTCGGGCTGCGTTTTCCGGTCACCGACGCCGGTGAGCCGATCCTGGTCGAGGTGGCCGGTGTGCCGGGCATGTTCGCCGCCGAGCGGGCGTGGCCGCGGGCGTTGGGCGCGTACGTGTTGACCGCTGTCACTCCGCCGGGGCAGCTGACCGGCTTCCGCGCGATCACCCCGACGGCGGACGGCGGGTACGCGGCCGTGATCGGCTCGATCGACGCGCTGGGCAAGGGGTCGGTCCTGCTCGACGACCATCCCGGTGGGGGTGAGGTCACCTCCCGGCACGTCCGCTTCCGGCTCACCGGTGGCGAGGCGGGCGACGGGCGGCGGCTCGTCGGGGAGCAGGTGGCGGACCTGGCCCCGTTCCACCACGTCGAGGGGGTGGCGGAGCTGGACGGACGGTCGTTCTACGTCACGGATGAGGACCGTCGGGTCGCGCTCTGGGTCGGCTGAGCCGGCGGGGGAGCGGGATGACCGGACGGCACCTCCGCGGAGCAAGGGCCGCAGACCCTCGTGGTGCCGTCCGATCACCGGGGCCTCCCCGGTCCCGGTGCCCCGGCAGCACGAGCGTCAAGGACGCGCGGCGCCGTGTTCGGGCATGGGAAGCATGCCGAACCGGCCCCGGAGGCGTCGAGGTTTTTCAGTCCAGGCTTAAAGATGGAGATTACTGCCGGCCAGGTAGAGTCGAACGGTCATCCGGCATCCCCCTGCCGGCGACACAGGAGCGCTCCATGCTGAAGATCCACTTTTCTGGGGAGGACATCCTCCGGACCCGGGTGGCGCCGGCGGCGGACCCGGTCTGGGAGCTGATCCTCAGCCTGCACGTGCTGCGCGGCCGCACCCGCGATCCGCTGACGGCCAACTGGCGGCGCAGCGTCGCCCGGGATCTGCGCCAGGACTCCGCCTCCGAGCAGCTCCGCCTGCTCTTCGCGTTGAACCCGCCGCGTGGCTACTTCCCCGACTTCCTCACCCCGTACGCCAGCGTGGAGGGCTTCGAGGCCGGTCTGGACGCGCTCCGCCGTACCCCCACCGAGTTGCTGCACCGGGACCTGAGCGTGCTGGCCGCCGAGAATCAGCTGCCCTCCTCGGCGGCCGCGCTCGCTCGGGGTGAGGTGTCGGCGCTGCACCACCTGGCCGAGTCGATGGAGCAGTACCGGTCGCTGGCGATCAGCCCGTACTGGAGCCGGATCCAGGCCGCGGTTGCGGCGGACCGCACGCGGCGGGCGCGGGCGCTGCTCGACGGCGGCGTCGAGGGCCTGCTCACCAGCCTCCGGCCGGCGATGCGCTGGGAGAGCGGGGTGCTGGAGGTCCGCAGCTACCCGCACAGCCGGGAGCTGCACCTGGACGGCCGTGGGCTGCTGCTGGTGCCGTCGTTCTTCTGCGCGGCCACCCCTGTCGCACTGCTCGACCCGGCGCTGCCACCGGTGCTGGTCTACCCGGTGGACCGGCTGGGCGCGCTGGTCTCCGCCGACGCCAGCGCCGCGTCCGGTGCCGCACCCGAATCACTCGCCGCGCTGCTGGGCCGCACCAGGGCAGCGGTGTTGCAGGCCACCGACGAGGGCTGCACCACCGGCGAGGTCGCCCGCCAGCTCAACATCTCACCGGCGGCGGCGAGCCAGCACGCCACGGTGCTGCGCAACGCTGGTCTGCTGGTCAGCCACCGCGAACGCAACAGCGTGCTGCACACGCTGACCCCGCTGGGCCGGGCCATGCTGGACGCGTGACCCGGCCGTTCGCACAGGCCGAGGGCGGCGCTACAGGGCGAGAGCGGCGCTCGCCGGGCTGCCGGGCGGTGGCGGCAACAGGGTCGACCCGACGCCCTGGGCGGCCAGGGCGACACGCAGCCGGTGCAGGTCGGCGCCGAAGCGGACCAGACCCATGGGCTCGACGGGCGTCGGGGCCGAGCCGAGCAGCAGGTCGGCGCCGTCCGGCCACCCGGGCATCTCGGCGACCAGACCGGCGCGTACCTCGGCCTCGTCGACCACTGTGAAGACCGTGCCGGGGGCGACCACCCCGGCGACCGCGTCGATCGCCCGTCGCACCGCGGTCAGGTCTGCCGGTGTCGGGCCGGGACCGTCGGTCAGGGTGGCGGCGTCGGAGAGCCCGGCGGCGTGGGCCTCCCCGGTACCGAGCGAGAACAGGTCCTGTGCCGCGTCGCGGATCAGCGCCCGCGCGCCACCGGCGTCGTCCGCGTTGGTGGCCGGCAGGTAGCCCCGCACCACCGCGACGGGCACCTGATCGCACTTGCCCTTGATCAGTTCGCCGGCACCCGCCAACTCGTCCACCACGGCCATCTGGGTCAACTGCAACTCGTTGCCGTACGGGTCGACCTCGCCCCGGTGGTCGCGGATGGCCGGCATCCCGGCCACCCCGAGCGCCACGTCGGTGAGCCCGTTGCGCCAGGGCCGGCCCATCGTGTCGCTGATGATCACGGCCAGGTCCAGGTCGTATCGCTCCCGCAGCGCGTCCCGCAGAGCCCGCGCCGAGGCGTCCGGGTCGACCGGCAGCAGCACCAGTTGGGTCTTGTCCACGTTCGACGCGTCGATCCCGGCCGAGGCCATGACGAAGCCGTGGTGGGTCTGCACGATCCGGGTCGCCCCCCGGCTGGCGACCACCCGGGCGGTCTCACCGGCCAGGACCTCGTCCCGGGCGGCCAGCCGTTCCGGTCCGTCCGCCGGCACGTCGACGAGCCGCCCCTCCGCCTTGGAAACGATTTTGCTGGTCACCACCAGTACGTCGCCGTTGCGCAGCCACGGCGCGGCGGTCGCGATCATCGCGGCCAGGTCGTCACCTTCGGTCACGTGGCCGATGCCGAGCACCGGCAGAATCTCGAGCCTCACGTCAACTCCACCGCGGCGCGGACCATGGCCGCCGTCGCCGCCTCGTCGGTCATCCGCAGCGGCACCGCGCGGACCGTCACCTCGGGCACCGCAGTGCCCGCGTCCTCCTCGGCCACCAGCCAACCGTCGAGCAGGCCACCGCTCGCCCGGCCGGCGTAGAGCCGACCCACCCCCGCCGCGCTGCACTCCACACCGAGCACGGCCAGGCAACGGTCGGCCATCCCCCGCACCGGCGCGCCGCCGATGATCGGGGAGACACCCACCACCGGCGCCGGGCCGTCCGCCACCGCCGCACGCAGACCCGGTACGGCCAGCACCGGCGCGACGCTCACCACCGGGTTGCTCGGCGCGATCAGCACCAGGTCGGCCGAGGCGATCGCGTCCAGCACCCCGGGGGCCGGCTTCGCCGTCTCCGCGCCGACGAACACGAAACGGTGCGTGAGGATGTCGGCGCGGTACCGCACCCACCACTCCTGGAAGTGGATCGCCCGCTGACCCTGGTCGTCCTCCACCACGGCATGGGTCTCCAGGCGGTCGTCCGTCGCCGGCAACAGGCGTACGCCCGGCTCCCAGCGGCTGGCCAGCGCCTCGGTGACCGCGCTCAACGGGTAACCGCCGTTGAGCATGGTGCTGCGGACCAGGTGGGTGGCGATGTCCTTGTCGCCGAGGCCGAACCAGGTCGGCTCCGCCCCGTACGCGGCCAACTCCTGTTTGACCGTCCAGCTCTCGCCGACCCGACCCCAGCCCCGTTCCGGGTCGGCGCCCCCGCCGAGGGTGTACATGACGCTGTCCAGGTCGGGGCAGATCTTCAACCCGTGTAACCACAGGTCGTCGCCGACGTTGACAACGGCGGTCACCTCCGCGCCGACGTGACGGGCGTACGCCCGGACCCCGAGCAGGAACCGGGCGCCGCCGATGCCGCCGGCCAGAACCACGATGCGCATGTCAACCATCCTCGCGCACGTGACGCCTCCGATCCGTCGGTGGTCCCAGAGCAGTGATTCAAGATTGATTTCCTGACTGCGAGTGGCTACAAATGGGCGTAATGAGTAGCCTTTATCGGATCGGGGAGTTCGCCACCCGGGTGGGTGGCCGACTACGCCGTTACGAGGAGCAGCTCACGTCGGTGGACCTGACCGAGGGTCCGACGTGAAGACGACCCGGATCGCCTACTCACACCGGCTCAACGCTGGCAAGTACGCCGCGCTCGTTGAGCAGGCTCGGCTGCTGGGGCGGGTGCCCTCCGAGGTGTGGCAGCGCTACGCCTCGGTCGGCGGTGCTGCGCTCACCGACCGGCAGGTCCGCGACCGCTGGCTGGCCGACGGCACACACGGCCAGTTCGGGGTGCTGGCCAACGCGTGGAAGGAGACCGTCCGCGACGTCCTGCGACGACATGGTGATCCCGACATCACCCTGCACACCCCGCACCGCGTGGTGAGGCAGATCGTGCAGGCGCGGGCCGATCGCCACCGGAGCAGACTGCCGCTCCCGGACTCCAGCCCGGACCGCCGGGCGGAGAGCGAATCATCCGAAGCGCTCAGAAATGAGCGATGACAAGGAAGCAGACTAGGCTCACTTGCGCCCTGTCCGTTGATGCCCCGAGGGGGAGCTCGTGACCAGCCCCGCCGAGCCCGCGTCCGCCGACGCGACGCGGGCCCGCCAGCTGACCAAGCCGCTACGGGAGCTCGCCGCGCTCGCGCTGCTTGGCGCCAACGCCGTGTTCCTCTTCGTGGGCCTGCTCCGGCTCATCGCCCCGAACGACTACAGCTCCTTCACCGACCGCGCGGGCAGCGCCTTCTACGCGTTCGTCGGGGTGGAGGCGGTGGGCCTCCCACTGCTGGCGGTGCTGCTGGCCACGCACATCTCGCCGGTGTTGGCGAAGGCGAAGCTGATCACGCAGGCAGCTGTCATCGAGTACGCGGTCAGCGCCCTGTTCGGCACGCTGACCATGCTGATCTGGACGGTGGGCCGGCTGGCCGAGGCCGAGGTGCTGGACGCCCTGCTCGGTGTGCTCACCCGGTTCGCCTGGATGGTGATCTTCGCGATCGCCGCCTGGGTGGTCTACACCATCTGGCGCGCCCACTACTACGTGCCGCGGCCCAAGCCGCAGCCGGGCGTTTACGGCCAGCCCCAGCCGGGCTGGCCGCAGCAGCAGGGCGGTTGGCCGGCCCCAGGGCAGCCCGGTGGCCAGCCGCAGGGTGGATGGCCCGCTCCCGGCCAGCCCGGCGGCGGCTACCCGCAGGCCGGTCAGCCTGGTGGTTACCCGCAGGCGGGCCAGTACGGCCAGCAGTCGCCGCCGTTCCAGCCCCCGCAGTCGGCCCCGCCGTTCCCGCAGTCCGCGCCGCCGCACCCGCAGTCGGCCCCGCCGTTTTCGCAGTCCGCGCCGCCGTTCCAGGCACCGCAGTCCGCGCCGCCGGCGAACCCCGCTCCCCAGTCGGCGCCGCCGTCCCCGGCCGCGGCACCGCCCACCGCGCCGCCGTTCGGGCAGCCGCCGTCGGCCGACCCCACTCAGGCCATCCCGCGCCAGTCCGCCGACCCGACCGAGGTCATCTCCCACCCCGCCGACACGGACACCGACCGCACCCAACACATCAAGCCCAACGACCACCCCGACCAGCCCCGCTGAGTCCGCCTGCGTCGGCTACGCCGATAGGGGCGCGGGTGGGAGCCCGCAGGGTAGATCTTGGACACTTTTCGTTCCGCGCTGACGGAAACTGTCCAAGATTGCCAGCTGCGGGGGTGTGAACGGCCGGGGTCGCGGCGCGGGACCACACGACTTCATGACCGACGAGACCGGGTGGTGGACGGACGGACGTTGCGTCCGACGCCAGGGGGTTGAACCCCTCTCCTCGTGGGAGGCGCTGAGTGCCGTTTCCCACGGTGCGGGCTGGGACTGGTTGGGTGGCGTCGGGCTGCGCATAGGGTGAGTGGATGGTTGATCGCACCCACTCCGGCCCGAGCGATGCGAGCGTGCGGCGGGCCCTGGGCCGGGCCGCGAACGGGCGGGCGCTGGATGTCGACGAGGCGACAGCGCTGCTGTCCGCTCGTGGCGACGCGCTCGACGAGCTGCTCCGGCTCGCCGGGGGAACCCGCGACGCCGGGCTGCGGGACGCCGGGCGGCCGGGTGTGGTCACGTACTCCAAGAAGGTCTTCATTCCGCTGACCCGGCTCTGCCGGGACCGCTGCCACTACTGCACCTTCGCGACAGTGCCGCACCGGCTGCCGGCGCCGTTCCTGGACCGCGACGAGGTCCTCGCAATCGCCCGGGCCGGTGCCGCCCAGGGCTGCAAGGAGGCGCTGTTCACCCTGGGTGACCGGCCGGAGGAACGCTGGCCGGCGGCCCGGACCTGGCTGGACGAACGCGGTTACGACTCGACACTGGACTACCTGCGCGCCTGTGCGGTGGCGGTGCTGGAGGAGACCGGCCTGCTGCCGCACCTCAACCCCGGGGTGCTGTCCTGGTCGGAGCTGCAACGGCTCAAGCCGGTCGCGCCGAGCATGGGCATGATGCTGGAGACGACAGCTACCCGGCTCTGGTCCGAGCCGGGTGGCCCGCACTTCGGCTCACCGGACAAGGAGCCGGCGGTCCGGTTGCGGGTGCTCGAGGACGCGGGGCGGGTCGGAGTGCCGTTCACCACCGGCATCCTGATCGGCATCGGGGAGACCCCGGCGGAGCGGGTGGACGCGCTCTTCGCGATCCGCCGTGCGCACCGGGAGTACGGGCACCTCCAGGAGGTGATCGTGCAGAACTTCCGCGCCAAGCCGGACACGGCGATGCGCGGCATGCCCGACGCGGAGCTGCACGACCTGGCCGCCACGGTGGCGGTGGCCCGACTGCTGCTCGGCCCGAAGGCCCGCATCCAGGCCCCGCCGAACCTCATCGCCGGCGAGTACGACCTGCTGCTGCGCGCCGGCATCGACGACTGGGGTGGCGTCTCCCCGCTCACCCCCGACCACGTCAACCCGGAGCGTCCCTGGCCGCAGATCGAGGAGTTGGCCCGGCACACCGAGCTGGCCGGGTTCACGCTGCGGGAGCGGCTGACCATCTACCCGGAGTACGTGCGGGCGGGCGATCCGTGGCTCGACCCGCGGCTGCTGCCGCACGTGACCGCCCTCGCCGACCCGGCGACCGGCATGGCTGTCGAGTCGGCGATGCCGCAGGGCCGACCGTGGCAGGAGCCGGAGGAGACGTTCGGCGGGCGCACCGACCTGCACGCCACCATCGACACCACCGGCCGCACCGACGACCGGCGCGGCGACTTCGACAGCGTCTACGGCGACTGGTCCGAGGTCGCCGGCAAGGTCACTCCCGAGGCCGCGGCGCGGCGAGCGGGCGTACCCCCGTCGTCGACCGGCAGTGGCGCGGACCGTGACGTGGCGGCCGGCCTGCGCCTCGCCGCCGACGACCCGGCGGCGCTGCTCGACCCCGGGCACACCGACGCCGCCCTGGCGCTGTTCGGCGCGGACGGGCAGGCGCTCGACGAGTTGTGCCGCCTCGCCGACGACGTGCGCCGGGCGGCTGTCGGTGACGACGTAACCTACGTGGTCAACCGCAACATCAACTTCAGCAACGTCTGCTACGTGGGCTGCCGGTTCTGTGCGTTCGCGCAGCGTGAGCGGGACGCCGACGCGTACCGGCTCTCCGTCGAGCAGGTAGCGGACCGGGCCGAGCAGGCGTGGGCGGCCGGTGCCAGCGAGGTGTGCCTCCAGGGCGGCATCGACCCGAAAATGCCGGTCACCGGGTACGCCGACATCGTGCGCGCGATCAAGGCCCGGGTGCCCGAGATGCACGTACACGCGTTCTCTCCCATGGAGATCGTCACCGCCGCCGCGAAGGCCGGGGTGCCGGTCCGCGAGTGGCTGCTCCAGCTGCGCGAGGCCGGGCTGGACACCATCCCGGGCACCGCCGCCGAGATCCTCGACGACGACGTGCGCTGGGTGCTGACCAAGGGCAAGCTCCCGGCCGCCGCCTGGGTCGAGGTGGTCAGCACCGCCCACGAGCTGGGCATCCGGTCCAGCTCCACGATGATGTACGGCCACGTCGACCACCCCGGGCAGTGGCTGGCGCACTTCCGGGTGCTGGCCGGGGTGCAGGACCGCACCGGCGGGTTCACCGAGTTCGTGGCGCTGCCGTTCGTGCACACGAATGCTCCGATCTATCTGGCGGGTATCGCCCGACCCGGCCCGACCTGGCGGGAGAACCGGGTGGTGCACGCCATGTCCCGGCTGCTGCTGCACGGCCGGATCGACAACATCCAGTGCTCCTGGGTGAAGCTCGGCGACGAGGGCACTGTCGCGATGCTCCAGGGGGGCTGCAACGACCTCGGCGGCACGCTGATGGAGGAGACGATCTCCCGGATGGCCGGCTCCGACAACGGTTCGGCGCGTACCGAGGAGCAGTTGCGGGCCATCGCGAAGGCCGCCGGTCGTCCGGCGCGCAAGCGGTCGACTGCGTACGGTCACGCCCGGCCCTGACGTCGAACCTTTCCCCGCCACCGGCCGTACCACGCGATGCCGGTGGCGGTCGCGGCGAGGACCGCCGCCGGTGTCCCTCAGGGGCCCGGCGGCGTCGCGAGACGGCACCGGACCCGTCCGTCTCCGCGGGCGCGCTCGCGCCACCGCCGGAAAGGTTGCCCATGACCAGTGATCAGCGGAAGCGGCAGTGGCCGCGACTGACCCGCCGGCAGACGTTGACCGCCGCGGCCAGCGCCACCCTCGGCGCCGCCGCGCTCACAGTGCCGGGCCTGTCGGCCGCGCAGAACGCCCCCGGCGCGGCCGGACGAGCCGACGAACCGATCGTCGTGCACCTGCGTGACGCCGAGTCCGGAACGATGGACGTCTTCGTCGGTGAGACGCGCATCGAGGTACGCGACCGCGGCCTGGCGGACCGGCTGCGGCGCGCCGCCCGGCGCTGACCCGACCATCCGCCCCGCCATCCTGTCCCCGCCCAGTGAGGTTGGTCCGTCATGTCTTCCCACCGCGAGGCCCCGGAGATAGCCAAGGATCCGGTCGCCGACAGCTCCGACCTGTACGCGTTCGTCAGCCCCGACAAACGCGACACGGTCACGTTGATCGCCAACTACGTGCCGTTGCAGCTCCCCTCCGGGGGCCCGAACTTCTTCGAGTTCGGCGACGACGTGCGGTACGAGATCCATATCGACAACGACGGCGACGGTCGTCCGGATGTCACCTACCGGTTCGAATTCACCACCGAGATCACCAACCCGAACAGTTTTCTCTACAACACGGGTCCGATCGACTCACTTGACAGCAAGAACTGGAACCGGCGGCAGTTCTACAGCCTGACCCGGGTGGCCGACGGCCGCGAACACCGGCTGGCGCACAAGCTGCAGTGCCCGCCGTGCAACGTCGGCCCGCTGTCCACCCCGAAGTACGCAGACCTGGTGCGGCAGGCCACCTACTCGCTCTCCACGGGGGAGCGGGTCTTCGCCGGGCAGCGCGCCGACGGGTTCTTCGTCGACCTCGGGGCGATCTTCGACCTCGGCACGCTGCGACCGTTCCAGCAACTGCACGTCGCCGGGAAGAAGATCTTCGAGGCCGAGGGCGAGCCGGTGAACGCCACCGACCGGATGAACGTGCACAGCATCGCGGTGCAGGTGCCGCTGGAGCGGGTGCGTCGGCGCGCCAACCGGTACGGTGCCGCGGATCGGGCGTCGGTGATCGGGGTGTGGACGTCCGCGTCGCGTCGGCAGGTGCGGGTGCTCGGCGAGCGGGGTGGGGCGGACACCAGCACCGGCCCGTTCACCCAGGTCTCGCGTTTGGGCAATCCTCTGTTCAACGAGGTCATCGTGCCGATGTCCAAGAAGGACCTGTGGAACTCGCTGCCGCCGTCGGAGGACAAGCGGTTCGCCCAGTTCGTCGAGCAGCCGGAGCTGGCCGCGTTGCTGCCGGCGCTCTACCCGGACGTCTTCCCCAACCTGGACAAGCTCACCAAGGCGAAGAAGGCCCGAGCCGACCTGGTGGCGATCCTGCTCACCGGCGTGCCGGCCGGGCTGATCGACGGCTTCACCAACACCACCGGCGACGTGCAGGCCGACATGCTGCGACTGAACACGGCGATCCCACCGACCAGGCGACCGGACCGGTTCGGGGTGCTCGGCGGCGACCTGGCCGGGTTCCCGAACGGGCGGCGGGTCGGCGACGACGTGGTCAGCATCGCGTTGCGGGCCATCGCCGGGGTCACCGTCCCGCTGGTGGACAAGACGTTCCAACCGGACGCGGCGGCCGCCGCGGTCACCCCGGGGCTGAGCGCCGCCGACGTGACCGCGCCGTTCCTCGGAAACTTCCCCTACCTGGGTACGCCGTACGACGGGTTCAACAACCCGCCGGCGGGGTCCTGATCGGGGCGGGGGCGAGCGGATGCACGAGCACGCGTACGGGCCGTCGGAGACCGGGAGCGTCGTCCTCGATCTGGGCGGCGACACCGGTGCCCTGATCGTCTACACGGGTCGGGATCTGCACGGTCGGGAGATCGAGATCAGTCGCGACGACGAACGGCGGGTCCACTCGGCGGTGCGTGAGCGTCGGGTGCGGGACGGCTCGTTCCACAGTGCGGTCTATCCCGATCTGCCGAGCGGAATTTATACCGTCTGGTGGGACGACCGTACGCCCGCCGGCACGATTTCTGTCCATGGTGGAGAGATAGCCGAGTTTGCCTGGCCCAGCAGCGGTTTTGGGGCCGCTGGCTGACCTCGCCGCATCGGTTTCACCACCGCGCCCCGTCCACACTGTGGACGGGGCGCGAGTGCTGTCCGCAGCTCGACGGGCGGTCTGCGCCGCACCGCGTTAACCTGTCCCCCACCAAGATCAGCTTAGGGGTGGAGGTCTCTGGTGTCGTCCGGTCGACGACTCGTCGGAGAAGCGCCACGGCAGAAAAGTCGGGCAACTCGCCGGAGAGGGCGTTACTCGGCCGGGGTCTGAATCGATAGGGCAGGTTGCGAGGCTGGACGGCCCGAGTGGCCGACCGGGGGTGTCGGGAGGGCGACTCCATTATCAAGTTTGGCTTGACGGCGCACGCATTACACGCGTGTAATTTGAATGGGGTTGTTCGCACGGAACGCAACAAAACGGGACCGGACGGACAAGCACGCCTTTCGCGTGGGGGGTTGCAGCGGCGATGACGCCGGTGCGCGACAAGGAGGCATTTGATGGACGGCCAGCTTGAGGTGGCCGACCTGCTCGGAAACGCGCCGGAGTGGCAGGAGCGGGCGTTGTGCTCGCAAACCGACCCCGAGGCGTTCTTTCCCGAGAAGGGCGGCTCGACCCGCGAGGCGAAGCGGATCTGCTCGCGTTGCGAGGTCAAGACCGAGTGCCTCGAATACGCACTGGGTCACGACGAGCGGTTCGGCATCTGGGGTGGGCTCTCCGAGCGGGAGCGGCGCAAGTTGAAGCGGCGGGCCGCCTGAGCGGTGCGCGGGGGCACCTGCGTGGTGTGAGGTCGAGGCGCGGGGCGTCTCAGCAGTGGAAGAGTCGAGGCGCGGGCCGCTTCAGCGGTGTGAGGGTCGGGGCGGGGGCCGCCGGGGGGCGGCCTGAGGTCAGGGCGGCGGGGGCCGCCCGACTCTCCGTTCTCCGCGCGGTCGGCTCCGGGGTTCGGCTCAGGCGAGCTCGTCCGGGTCGACCCCGAGGAGGTTCGCCACCTGTTCGATGATCACGTCATGGACGAGATCGGCGAGGTCCTCACGGTCCATCGCCCGGAACTCCAGAGGCCGCCGGTACAGCACGATCCGCGGCGGCACCTCCTGCCGGCCCGGGCGGCCGGGCAGCAGCCGGGCCAACGGGACCTCGCCGTCCTCCAGCACGTCCGAGTCGTAGACGTTCAGGTCCGGCGGGACGTCCTCGACCGCGAACTCGACCCCGGCCAGTTCCTTGGCGAACCGACGCTCCAGCGTCTCGACGGTGTCCAGGACCAGGTCGTCGAAGACCTCGGCCTTGGTCCGCGCCAGCGGCACGGTGGCCGGCACCAGCCGCCCGCGCAGGCCGCGCCCGTGCCGGTCACGATGCGCACGCCGGCCGGAGCCGGGGCGGCGGTGTTCCGGGCTCGTCATGAGGCAAAGGGTAGCGCCCGCGTCGGGCTGGCCAACGGCAGCGCCGCTACCGTGGCGCGGCGCGCCCAGGACGGTCGACTGTGATCACCATGACGGGCGTGTCGCAACGCGAAGCGATGCGCCGGACCCGGTAATGGAGATACCCTGCCGCACGTGAGGTCACCACGGCGCTGCTCCCGTAACGGCTGCCCCCGGCAAGCGGTCGCCACATTGACCTATGTCTACAACGAGTCGACAGCGGTGGTGGGGCCGCTGGCGGCGTTCGCCGAGCCGCACACGTACGACCTCTGCGAGCCGCACGCCCGCAGCCTGACCGCGCCGCGGGGCTGGGACGTCGTCCGGCACGAGGGCGAGTTCGAGCCGCCGCCGCCCACCACGGACGACCTGGTCGCGCTGGCCGAAGCGGTCCGCGAAGCCGCCCGCCCGGCCCCCCGGCCCCCGGAGCCGGACCAGAACCGTCCCGAGAACCCCCACCAGACCGGCCGCCGAGGCCACCTCCGAGTAATCCCCCCCAACCACTAACTCGGAAGTAGACCTACTCCCTCCCGATTAGGGCCGCTTCGCGCAGCGGAGCAGCAGGGACTAACCCCGCGCCCCGCCCGGCAGCGCCCCCCACCCCTCCCCGACCCACCCCCCTTTCCGGCGTTGATCAAGAGGTTTCGGTCGTCATCCGGCGCATTCTTGACGCAAACCTCTTGATCAACACCAGTGGGTGGGTGGGTGGGTGGGGTTAGAGCTTGGTCCAGGCTTCGGTTAGGACTGCGCGGAGGGTTTGCTCGATCTCGTCGAAGTGTTGCTGCTCGGCGATCAGGGGTGGGGCCAGCTGGATGACGGGGTCGCCCCGGTCGTCGGCCCGGCAGTAGAGGCCCGCCTGGAACAGGGCGGTGGAGAGGAAGCCCCGCAGCAGACGCTCCGACTCGGCCTCGGTGAAGGTCTCCCGGGTGGTCTTGTCCTTTACCAGTTCGATCCCGTAGAAGTAGCCGTCGCCGCGGACGTCGCCGACGATCGGCAGGTCGTACAGCTTCTCCAGGGTGGCCCGGAAGGCGTCCTCGTTGGCGCGTACGTGCCCGACCAGGTCCTCGCGGGCGAACACCTCCAGGTTGGCCAGGGCCACCGCGCAGGAGACCGGGTGCCCGCCGAAGGTCACTCCGTGGGCGAACATGCCGGTCTCGGTGAGGAACGGTTCCATCAGCCGGTCGCTGGCGATCATCGCGCCGAGCGGGGCGTAGCCGGAGGTGATGCCCTTGGCGGTGGTGATGATGTCCGGCTGGTAGCCGTAGCGCACCGCGCCGAAGTACTCGCCCAACCGCCCCCACGAGCAGATCACCTCGTCCGAAACGAGCAGCACGTCGTACGCGTCGCAGATCTCCCGTACCCGCTCGAAGTAGCCGGGCGGGGGTGGGAAGCACCCGCCGGAGTTCTGCACCGGCTCCAGGAAGACGGCGGCGACCGTGTCCGGTCCCTCCCGCTCGATGGCCCGCCCGATCTCGTCGGCGGCCCAACGGCCGAACGCCTCGGCGTCGTCGCCGTGCTCGGGCGCCCGGTAGAAGTTCGTGTTCGGCACCTTGATCGCGCCTGGTACCAGTGGCTCGAAGTCGCTCTTGATGCCCGGCAGGCCGGTGATCGACAGGGCGCCCATGGAGGTGCCGTGGTAGGCGATGTACCGGCTGATCACCTTGTACTTGTTGGGCTTCCCGGTGCGCTTGAAGTAGGCGCGGGCCAGCTTCCACGCCGCCTCGACTGCCTCGGAGCCGCCGGTGGTGAAGAAGATCCGGTTGAGGTCACCCGGGGTGAGCGCGGCGATCCTCTCGGCCAGCTCGATGGCCTTCGGGTGCGCGTACGACCAGAGCGGGAAGTAGGCCAGCTCGCCGGCCTGCTTGGCGGCGGCCTCGGCCAGTTCGGTGCGGCCGTGGCCGGCGTTCACCACGAAGAGGCCGGCGAGCCCGTCCAGGTAGCGGCGACCCTGCGCGTCCCACACGTACGCACCCTCGCCGCGCACGATGGTCGGCACCTCACCGGCGGAGTAGCTCGCCATCCGGGTGAAGTGCATCCAGAGGTGGTCGGTGGCGTTGGCCATGTCAGCCCCATCGGTCGTCGGGCCGGGTCAGGGGTGAGGCCGGCCGCTCTGCCAACGGTTATCGCACAGCCTCAACCCCGGAAGCAAGTGTTATCGGCGGTATCACGGTCAGTTGGCGACGGATTTAGCGCAGAGGCGTCACAGATGCAACGGAATCCGTACCGCTGCTGGCCGGTTGATCGGCGGTCGGCAGGAGTCGGAGGTGTGCTGGTGGCTGCCTTTGGAGCTGAATCGTTTGCGACATCAGCTCCAAAGGGCCCGCCTGGTGGTAGCGCCTCCCTCGGCCTCCGGCTCGATCCACTCCGGCTCGCTGAAATCGCGGTGACCGCCCGGGGTTTAGACCGCGACATTGGTGAAGCCGAGTGGATCAAGCGCGGGGGTCGGGGTGGTGACGCGGGCCGGGGAGGTGCGGGTCGGGGTCGGGTGACACTGAGCCGGGGTGCGGGCCGGCTCGGGAAGCGCGGGCCTTGGGACGCTGGCGGGACAGTTCGGGGGCGGTCGGGGGGCGTCCTGGATGCGCGCCAACACGTCCCACCGCAACACGCCGGTAGGTCGCAGACACGGACACGCAGCGTGGCTATCGTCCGCCGCAACGTGCATCGAGCGGCGTCGCAGCCCGCCTGCTGGGGCGGTGAGAGCTACGGCACGGAGGAGCGGCGGGAGGGTCCGGTGGCGAACGAGGCGTTGCGGGTGGCGATGGCCGAGGCGGGGGAGACGGTCGAGTCGTTGGCCGAGAAGGTGCGCGTCGACCCGAAGACGGCGGCGCGGTGGCTCGCTTCGGGGCGCATCCCGCATCCGCGTACCCGGGTGGCGGTGGCTCAGGTCCTGCGCCGAGACGCGGCTGACCTTAGCCTGGGACGTAGGTGGGAGAGCGTCACCGGCGAGGCGTTCCCCCAACGCCGGTCGATCGAGCTGATCAGGGAAGTGGCCACGACATGGACATGACCGACGCCCGCTGGCGCACCGCGACCCGCAGCAGCAACAACGGTGGTGACTGCGTCGAGGTGGCCGACAACCTGCCCGGCCGGGTGCTGGTGCGCGACAGCAAGGACCGCGACGGCGGCACCCTGACCTTCGCGCCGACCGCCTGGGCGTCGTTCGTCGGCGCGGTGGGCACGGCCGGCGCGGTCCGGGCGGCAAGCCGCTGATCCACTCGGGATCTCGGAAGTCGGGGCATCAGGGCGGCCCGGACACCCCGACTTCCGGAAAGCCGAGTGGATCAAGAGGCGGCAAGCGCAAGCAAAGCCGAGTGGATCAAGAGCGGCGTCAGGCCGTACCCCAGGTGTAGGTCTGCTTGCGGAGCTTGAGATAGACGAACGCCTCGGTGGAGAGCACCCCGGGCACCGCGCGCAGCCGTTGCAGGATCTCCAGCAGGTGGTCGTCGTTGCGGCAGACCACCTCGGTGAGCAGGTCGAACGACCCGGCGGTGATCACCACGTAGTCGACCTCGTCCAACTCGGCCAGCCGGTCCGCGACCGCTTCCAGGTCGCCGTCGGTACGCAGGCCGATCATCGCCTGCCGGTTGAAGCCGAGCTGGAGCGGATCGGTCACCGCCACGATCTGCATCACGCCGGAGTCGAGCAGCCGCTGCACGCGCTGCCGGACCGCGGCCTCGGACAGTCCCACCGCCTTGCCGATCGTCGCGTACGGGCGGCGGCCGTCCTCTTGGAGCTGCTCGATGATCTGCTTGGCCACGTCATCCAGCAGAGCGTGATTGGCACCGTCACGGACAGCGACGCGTCGACCGCCATTGCTGTTCTCGTGCTGCCGGTTTGTCATTGCCCGCTCCCCATGTCCCGAATCATGATGTCGCGCGTGTATCACCGCGTAGTCTGGCGTATTTCGTCGTGCATCGCTATTCCCGCAACGGAATCCCTTGTAAGGGAGGTCACCTCATGTCAGGATCAGTCGTCCATGGCACTTGACCCTCCCGACATTCCCGCCGGCGTGCCTCCCCGTCCCGCCCGCCGACGATGACCCCCTAGGAGTCGTCATGCGTACTCCCCTCCGGCCCCTCTCCCGGCGTGGACTGCTCACCGGCACTCTCGGTTCGGCCGCCCTGCTCACCATGGGTGGCAGCCTCGCGGGCTGCGGCACCAAGGGCGCGCAGCAGACCGAAGCTGGCTGCGTCAGCGAGGACCTCTCCGGCACCGAGAAGAAACTCGCCTTCGCCAACTGGCCGCAGTACATGGACGTCGACGACACTGACGAGTCCAAGCGGCCGAGCCTCGACGAGTTCATCACGAAGACCGGCATTCAGGTGACCTACACCGAGGACATCAACGACAACAACGAGTTCTTCGGCAAGGTGCAGAACCAGCTCGCCGCCTGCCAGAGCACCGACCGGGACATCATCGTGCTGACCGACTGGATGGCGGCCCGGATGATCCGGCTCGGCTGGATCCAGAAGCTGGACCCGGCGAAGATCCCGAACGTGCAGGCCAACCTGCTTCCGTCGCTGCTCAACCGCCCCTTCGACACTGAAAACCGGATTTCCATTCCGTGGCAGTCCGGCCTCGCTGGCCTTGCCTACAACGGCAACGTCACCAGGGAACTGCGGACTGTCGACGAACTGCTCACCCGCCCCGACCTCAAGGGCAAGGTGACCGCGCTCAGCGAGATGCGCGACACCATGGGTCTGCTGCTCGGGTCGAACGGGCACGACCCGGCGAACTTCACCGCCGCCCAGTTCGACGACGCCCTCAACAAGCTCAAGAAGGCCGTCGACTCCGGGCAGATCCGCAAGTTCACCGGCAACGACTACGCCCCCGACCTGGCCAAGGGCGACATCGCCGCGTGCATCGGCTGGTCCGGCGACGTCATCCAACTGTCCGGCGAGGACGAGAAGGTGCGCTTCGTCGCGCCGGACTCCGGCGTGATGCTCTACAGCGACAACATGATGGTCCCCAACAAGGCCACCCACAAGGCCAACGCCGAAGCGTTGATCAACTACTACTACGAGCCGGCGGTCGCGGCGAAGCTCGCCGCGTACGTGAACTACATCTGCCCGGTCAAGGGCGCTCAGGCCGAGATGGAGAAGATCGACCCCGAGCTGGCCGCCAACCCGCTGATCTTCCCGGACGAGGCGCTGCTGTCGAAGTCCAAGGTGTTCATGGCCCTGGACGAGAAGCAGGAGAAGGAGTACGAGGGCAAGTTCCAACAGGTAATCGGGGCGTGACGAGGATGGCGCGCGAGACACCCGCGGGCGACCTGCGCCTGGCCGACCTCACCAAACGGTTCGGCGTCTTCACCGCTGTCGACGACCTGAGCCTGACCATCGAGCAGGGCTCGTTCTTCGCGCTGCTCGGCGCGTCCGGCTGCGGCAAGACCACCACGTTGCGGATGATCGCCGGCCTGGAGGAGCCGACCAGCGGCCAGGTGCTGCTCGGTGACCGGGACATCGCCCGGCTGCGGCCGTACAAGCGACCGGTCAACACCGTCTTCCAGAGCTACGCGCTCTTCCCGCACCTCACCATCTTCGAGAACGTCGCCTTCGGGCTGCGCCGACGCGGCATCCGCTCCGTCGACGACGAGGTCACCCGGATGCTCTCGCTCGTGCAGCTCGACGGCTACGGCAACCGCCGCCCCGCCCAGCTCTCCGGCGGTCAGCAGCAGCGGATCGCGCTGGCCCGCGCCCTGATCAACCGGCCGCAGGTGCTGTTGCTCGACGAGCCGCTGGGCGCCCTCGATTTGAAGCTGCGCCGGCAGATGCAGATCGAGCTGAAGCGCATCCAGACCGAGGTCGGCATCACCTTCGTCCACGTCACCCACGACCAGGAGGAGGCCATGACCATGGCCGACACCGTCGCGGTGATGAACGCCGGCCGGATCGAGCAGTTGGGTGCCCCGGCCGACATCTACGAGTTTCCCGCCACCGCCTTCGTGGCGAACTTCCTCGGCCAGTCCAATCTGCTCGCCGGCGAGGCCACCGGCGTCAGTGGCGGCGACGTCGCGGTGACGGCGCACGGCACGCGCCTCTCGGTGCCCGCCGGCCGCTCACGGGCCGACCACGGCCCGGTCCACCTGGGGGTACGCCCCGAGAAGCTGATACTGGTCGGCTCCGCCGACCAGGTGCCCGCCGGGCATCAGCACGTCACCGGGGTGGTCACCGACGCCTCCTACGTGGGAGTCAGCACGCAGTACCTGCTGCGCACCGGCTGGGGCACCGAGTTGTCGGTCTTCGCCGCCAACAGCGGGACGTCGACGCCGGTGGCGGTCGGCAGCGAGGCCGTGGCGTACTGGGATCCGCGGCACGCGTTCCTGCTGCCCCGCAACGCCGCCGACACCGACCGGACGTCGCCCGTGCTGGACGAGCCGGTGGGTGCGTCGTCGTGACCCTGCTGGGCCCCACCAGGGCGGGGCAGCCGCCGCCCGCGCCACCGGCAGCCCGATCCGGGCGGCGCCGACTCCTGCCGTACCTCCTGTTGTTGCCCGGTGCGGCCTGGCTGCTCATCTTCTTCGGTGTGCCGCTGGTGCAGTTGGCGGCGGCCAGCCTGTACGACCCCAGCGGATCGCTCTCCACCGGGTACGCGATGACCTGGGCGGTCGGCAACTACCCGGACGTGCTGCAGGCGTACTGGCCGCAGTTCCTGCGCTCGTTCGGCTACGCCGGGCTGGCCCTGGTGCTGGCGCTGCTGCTGGGCTACCCACTGGCGTACGCGATCGCGCAGAAGGCCGGCCGATGGAAGAACCTGCTGCTGGTGTGCGTCGTCGCGCCGATGTTCACCAGCTTCCTGGTCCGCACGCTGGCCTGGAAGACGATCCTGTCGGACAATGGCGCGCTCGTCGGTCTGCTGCGCGACGTGCACCTGCTCGGCCCGGACGGTCGGCTGCTGGCCACCCCGTTCGCGGTGGTGCTCGGCCTGACGTACAACTTCCTGCCGTTCCTGGTGCTGCCGCTGTACGCGAGCCTGGAGCGGCTGGACCCCCGGTTGCTGGAGGCGGCCACGGACCTGTACGCGAGCCCGGCGCAGGCGTTCCGTCGGGTGACGCTGCCGCTGTCCATGCCCGGTCTGGTCGCCGGCACGCTGCTCTTCTTCATCCCGGCCAGCGGCGACTACATCAACGCCGAACTGCTCGGCACCCCGAACGAATACATGATCGGCAACGTCATCGACTCGGCGTTCCTGGTCCGACTGGACTACCCGCAGGGCGCCGCGCTGTCGTTCCTGCTGATGGCGGCGATCCTCGCGGTGGTCTTCGGCTACCTCCGTCGAGCCGGCACGGAGGAGGTCCTGTGAGCGCGAGGAGTGCAGCGCAGCGGAGCCCCGCAGTCGCGAACGAAAGGCGGCTCTGATGAGACTTTCGCGCTGGTTGGCAGACCGCTGGGTGATGATCGTGGCGTTGCTGGTGCTCGGCTACCTGGCGCTCCCGATCCTGGTGGTGGCCGCGCTGTCGTTCAACCGGCCGTCGAGCCGGCTGTCGTACGACTTCAACGAGTTCACGATGGACAACTGGCGGCAGCCGTGCGCCACCTCGGACATGTGTGACGCGGTGGCCCGCAGCGTGCAGATCGGCTTTATCGCCACAGTGGTCGCCACAGTGCTCGGCACCCTGATGGCGTTCGCGCTGGTCCGGCACCGCTTCCGGGGCCGGTCCGGGATCAACGTGCTGATCTTCCTGCCGATGGCCACCCCGGAGCTGGTGATGGGCACGTCGTTGCTGGCCCTGTTCGTGTCCGCCGGGGTGCCGCAGGGTTTCTGGACCATCGTGATCGCGCACGTGATGTTCTGCGTGTCGTTCGTGGTGGTCACAGTGAAGGCGCGGCTCGCCGGGATGGACCGGCGGCTGGAGGAGGCCGCCATGGACCTCTACGCCAACGAGTGGCAGACCTTCCGCCGGATCACCCTGCCGCTGGTGCTGCCCGGCATCGTGGCCGCCGCGTTGCTGGCCTTCTCGCTGAGCTTCGACGACTTCATCATCACGAACTTCAACGCCGGCACCACAGTCACGTTCCCGATGTACGTCTGGGGCGCTGCCCAGCGTGGCATCCCACCGCAGGTCAACGTCATCGGCACGGCGATGTTCGCAGTCGCGCTGCTGCTCGTGGGGCTCAGCTCGCTGCGCGGTCGACGGGCCCGCCGCGCCAACCTGCTGGCCGGGCCGTCAAATCAACTGCGTCGGTCGCCATGACCTTCCCGGATGCGGGTCTTCCGACCGGCGTGCCGTCATGACGCTCCCGCATACCGGCCGGGCGTTGGCCGACGCGGCACCGGTGCCGTACTGGCTCGATCGCCCGGACCGCCCGGACCCGCTACCGCCACTGAGCGGCCGGCACTCCGCCGACCTGCTGGTGATCGGCGGCGGTTACAGCGGACTCTGGGCCGCGTTGTTGGCGAAACAGGCGGACCCGGACCGGGACGTGCTGCTCGTCGACGCCGGGACCTGCGGTTGGGCCGCGTCCGGACGCAACGGCGGGTTCTGCGCCGCATCGCTGACCCACGGCCTCGCCAACGGCGTCGACCGGTTCCCCGACGAGGTCGGCGAGTTGGAACGCCTCGGCCGGGAGAACCTGGACGCCATCGCCGCCACCGTCGCGACGTTCGACATCGACTGCGACTTCGAGCGCACCGGTGAGCTGGCCGTCGCCGTCGCGCCGTACCAACTCGACGGGCTGGCCGCCGACGCGGACCTGGCCCGCCGGTACGGCCACCGGGTGCGGTTGCTCGACCGGGACGAGGTGCGCGCCGAGGTGCACTCACCGACGTACCTGGGTGGGATGTTCGACGCCGGCCGGGTGGCCATGGTGGACCCGGCGAAGCTGGCCTGGGGGCTGCGCCGCGCCTGCCTCGACCTCGGCGTACGCGTGCACGAGCACACCCGGGTCACCGGACTGCGCGCCGACAACGCGGCGGTGCACGCCAGCACCCTGGGCACCGATCCCGCCGCTTACCCGGCCGACAGTGGCCGGGCCGACACCCGGGCCGCCGGCCAACCCGGCTCGATACGGGCGCGCCGGGTCGTGCTGGCCACCAACGCCTTCCCGCCGCTGCTGCGTCGGCTGCGGGCGTACCTGGTGCCGGTCTACGACCACGTGCTGATGACCGAGCCGCTCACCCCGGCCCAGCGCGACGCCATCGGTTGGCGCAACCGGCAGGGGCTCGCCGACACCGCCAACCAGTTCCACTACTACCGGATCACCACCGACGGGCGGATCCTCTTCGGCGGCTACGACGCCGTCTACCACTACGGCAACCGGGTCACACCCAAGTTGGAACAACGACCGGCCACCTTCACCACCCTCGCCCGCCACTTCTTCACCACGTTCCCGCAGCTCGCTGACGTGCGGTTCAGCCACCGCTGGGGTGGGGTCATCGACACCTGCACCCGGTTCTGCCCGTTCTTCGGCACCGCCTACGGCGGTCGGCTGGCGTACGCGGCCGGCTACACCGGCCTCGGCGTCGGAGCCACCCGCTTCGGCGCCCGGGTGCTGCTAGACCTGCTCGACGGCGGGGACACCCCGCTGACCCGGCTCGACCTGGTTCGCCGCAAGCCACTGCCGTTCCCGCCGGAACCCGTCCGCGCGGTCGGCATCAATCTCACCCGCTGGTCACTGGCCCGCGCCGACGCGCGTGAGGGTCGGCGCGACCTCTGGCTCCGTACTCTCGATCGTTTCGGTTTGGGGTTTGATTCCTGATGCGTGTCCTCCTCGTCGGCGCCGGTGGCGTCGGCTCCGCCGTCGTAGCCATCGCCGCCCGACGGACCTTCTTCGAGACCATGGTGGTCGCCGACCACGACCCCGTTCGCGCACAGCGGGCGGTCGCCGGGCACGGTGACCGGTTCGTCGCCGCCCAGGTGGACGCCGCCTCGGCCGACGCGGTCACCGCGCTGTGCCGGGAGCACCGGATCACGCACGTGCTGAACGCCGTCGACCCGCGGTTCGTCATGCCGATCTTCGACGGTGCGTTCGCGGCCGGCGCTGACTACCTGGACATGGCGATGTCCCTGTCGCACGTCGAGACCGGGGTGAAGCTCGGCGACGAACAGTTCGCGCTGGCCGACACCTGGTCGGCGGCCGGTCGGCTGGCGTTGTGCGGCATCGGCGTCGAGCCCGGCCTCTCCGACGTCTTCGCCCGGTACGCCGCCGACGAACTGTTCAGTGAGATCGACGAGATCGGGGTCCGGGACGGGGCGAACCTCACCGTCGACGGGTACGACTTCGCGCCCTCGTTCTCCATCTGGACCACGATCGAGGAGTGCCTCAACCCGCCGGTCGTCTGGGAGAGGGACCGGGGCTGGTTCACCACCGAACCGTTCTCCGAGCCGGAGGTCTTCCACTTCCCGGAGGGGATTGGGCCGGTCGAGTGCGTCAACGTCGAACACGAGGAGGTGCTGCTCATCCCGCGCTGGGTCAAGGCCCGGCGGGTCACCTTCAAGTACGGCCTCGGCGACGAGTTCATCGAGGTGCTCAAGACGCTGCACAAGCTCGGCCTGGACGCGGTCTCCCCGGTGCGGGTACGCGGCGTCGAGGTCTCCCCGCGTGACGTGGTTGCCGCGAGCCTGCCCGACCCGGCCACGCTCGGTGCCCGGATGCGCGGCAAGACCTGCGCCGGCACCTGGGTACGCGGCCTCGGCCCGGACGGGCAACCCCGCGAGGTCTACCTGTACCACGTGGTCGACAACGAGTGGTCGATGCGGGAGTACGGGCACCAGGCGGTGGTCTGGCAGACCGCCGTGAACCCGGTCGTCGCGTTGGAGTTGCTCGCCAGCGGCGCGTGGGCCGGTGTCGGGGTGCTCGGGCCGGAGGCGCTGCCCCCGATGCCGTTCCTCGACCTGCTGAACGGTTACGGGTCACCATGGGCGATGGAGGAGCGGTGAGCCTGCCCCGCTGACGGCATCGCGACAGTTCCGTCGCCGCCTCTCGACACCCGATCGGTCTCCGACGTGGACTGCGGGAACTGCGCCCCTTATCCCCGCGATCTTGCACTTTCTGTGGTCACTTATGACTCCTAACGGACATCTCGTCAACAGAAAGTGCAAGATCGTGGGGGTGGGGTGGGGGGTGGGGTGGGGATCGTGGGGGTGTCGCTAGCACTCTTGGGGGCGCTGTGGGGGTTGTCCACAGGGGAGTTGGTTTTCCACAGGTAGTTGTTGCGGGGCATTGTCGGGGGTTCCCGGTCGGTCAGCCTCCCTCCATGGCGACTCAGTTGTGGCGTACCGACGCCCTGATGCGGCGGCTCACCGTTGGACGGATACGGACTCGGCTCGACCGCGAGGAAATACTGCGTGTGCGCAGAGGGGTCTACGCCGACAAGCCCTGCGACGACGACGACGAACTGCGTGCCCTGATGCTCCGGCTGCCCGATGGAGCGGTGTTGGCGAGGCAGAGTGCCGCCCGCCGATACGGCTTCGGGGTGCTGCGCGACGATCTGATCCACATCCAGTTGCCCGCCGAGGTGCCGAAGCCCCGCCTGCCCGGGGTGGTCGTTCACCGCACGGTTCTTCCCGTTCGGCCGGTCTTCGTCGGAGGCCTGCCCTGCGTACCGGCGGCGCGGTGCGCAGTCGACCTTGCTCGCGCCGCTCGTCGGTTCGACGCACTCCCGGTGCTCGACGCCGCGCTGCGGTCGGGCTTGGTCACCCGGGATGACCTGCTTGCCGAGGTTGCGGCCCACAACGCATTGCGGGGTGTCCGCCAGGCCCGGCAACTCATACCGCTGGCAGACGGTAGGGCGGAGTGCCGACAGGAAAGCCAGTTGCGACTGATCCTGATCGACGGAGGCCTGCCCCCGCCGGAGCCGCAACTATGGGTGACCGACCGCCATGGCATCCCTCTGTACCGGCTCGATCTGGGCTACCGAGAACGCCGAATCGGCATCGAGTACGACGGACTGTCGCACCTGAACCGCGATCGAATCAGGCACGACCGTGAGCGGATCAACTGGCTGGCCGCCGCGGGATGGCGGATGCGCTACTTCACCGACCGCGACCTCTACCGCCGCCCCGAACACATCAAAGCCACCATCCGCGCCGCCCTCTCCTAACCACCCCCGTGCCGTGCCGTGCCGTGCCCGTGCCCGTGCCCTCGCCGATCTTGCACTTTCTGCCCCGACAAAAGACGCCTTAAGCATATTTCGGCAACACAAAGTGCAAGATCGGCGGGGCGGGGTGGGGTGGGGCGGGGTGGGGCGGGGCGGGGTGGGGGCGGGTCCGGGGCAGGGCGGGCAGCGAGGGGCGAGGGCTTGGGATTCTCGTGACGTGGGTCACTCTTGAGTCTCGCCTGCCGGAGCCTTCGGGGACGGACGACCCAGATGACGCGACACGGGCACGAAGTCGACCGGGACTGGCTTGCGGTGGTTTGCCCGCTGGACACCCGCGTGGAGGATGGCTGCGGCGGGTGCTTACAGAACCCTTAACCCGGGCCTGCGACGGTATGCCGGGCAAGCCGAACTGGGGGAGCGGGAAAACGTGCGGGTGCTGGTGGCGGACGACGAGCGGTTGTTGGCGGACACGGTGGCCGAAGGGCTGCGCCGCCTCTCGATGGCTGTCGACGTCTGCTACGACGGTGACGGTGCGCTGGAGCGGGTCGGGGTGAACCGCTACGACGTCGCGGTGCTGGACCGGGACATGCCCGGACACACCGGCGACGAGGTGTGCCGCAGCATCGCCGACTCGCAGGTCGGCACCCGGGTGCTGCTGCTCACCGCGGCGGCCGGCATCCGGGACCGGGTGGAGGGCCTCGGCCTCGGCGCGGACGACTACCTGACCAAGCCGTTCGCCTTCGCCGAGCTGGTGGCCCGGGTGCAGGCCCTCGGGCGGCGGTCCACGCCGGCGCTGCCACCGGTGCTCGCCCAGGGCGGTCTGGCGCTGGACGTGGGCCGACACCTGGCCACCCGGGACGGCCGCCCCCTCGCGTTGAGCCCCAAGGAGTTCGCGGTGCTGCACGTGCTGCTGCGCGCGGACGGCCAGGTGGTCAGCGCCGAGGAGTTGCTGGAGCAGGCCTGGGACGAGTTCGCCGACCCGTTCACCAACGCCGTACGGGTCACCGTGATGACCCTGCGCAAGAAGCTCGGCGATCCGGCGATCATCCACACCGTTCCGAAGGCCGGCTACCGCATCGGCGGCACGGCGTGAGCTGGACGCCCCGACGTCGGGTGCTGCTGGTGGGCCTGCTGGCGCTGCTGGCCGGGCCGGTGCTGCCGGCGATGGGCAAGTGGCTGGCGGGGGTGGCCTGGACGTGGGGGCAGCAGTTCTGTGACGTGCCGATGCCCGGGTTGTCGACGGTGTGCCGGGACGTGCGACCGGGGGCGTACATGCTGCCCCTGGGGGCCGTGCTGTTGGTGACACTGGCCGCGCTGGTGGGGCTGTGGTTCGCCGCCGTGTGGTGCCTGCGCCCGGTCGCTGACCTGGCCGGGCCGATCGGTCACCTTGGCCCGCAGAACCTCGGTCACCGGATCCGGCCTCGGGGCCGTGACGAGCTGGCCCGGCTGTCCCGGGCGATCGACGAGATGATGGAACGCGTCTCCGCCGGGTACGAGGGGCAGCGGCGGTTCGCCGCGAACGCCTCGCACGAGCTGCGGACGCCCCTCGCGGTGCAGCGGACGCTCATCGAGGTCGGCATGGCCAGGACGCTCACCGGCGAGCAGTTGGAGCTGTTGACCAGTCAGCTGCTGGAGACCAACGAGCGCAACGAACGACTGATCGAGGGACTGCTCGCGCTCAGCGAGAGTGACCAGGGCCTCCGTTCGCGGATACCGCAGCGGTTGGACACGATCGTCGAGGCGGTGCTGGCCGGATACCTGGGCCGGGCCCGGGAGGCCGGGGTGACCGTGGAGACCCATCTCGTACCCCGGGTCGTCGTCGGCGAGCGGGTGCTGCTGGAACGCCTGGTCACCAACCTGGTGGAGAACGGGATCAAGTACAACCGGCCGGGCGGCTCGCTGACCGTCGTGGTGAGCGGCGTGCCCGCGCTGTCCGTGGTCAACACCGGCCAGCCCGTGCCGGCCGAGGCGGTGGCCGGTCTGTTCGAGCCGTTCCGCCGGCTCGCCCGGGACCGGACCTCGCAGGGCGGCGGGGCCGGCCTGGGCCTGGCCATCGCCCGCTCGATCACCCAGGCCCACGACGGCATCATCGCGGCCCGGCCCGCCGAGTACGGCGGCCTACGGGTCGACGTCCAGCTACCCACCTTGAACTGACACTTCCACCCACCTTCACCGGGGTCCACGTACCGCTGGACCCCGCCTGTGGTGTGCCCGAAAAGGAGAGACGATGACAGGCACCGTTGGCCAGGTCCGGGCCGATGTCGAGGAGGCCAGCCGCTGGCTTGCCGGCCGCGTGGTCCGTACCCCCGTGCTGCGCTCCCCGGTGATCGACGAGCTTGCCGGGGCGCGGGTCCTGCTCAAGGCGGAGAACCTCCAGAACGGCGGCTCGTACAAGATGCGGGGCGCGCTGCGCGCGGTTGGCCGCCTCGCGATGGCCGGCCACACCGGGGTGATCGCGCAGAGCACCGGCAACCACGCGGTGGCGGTGGCGTTGGCGGCCCGGCAGCACGGGCTCGCGGCGACAGTGGTGCTGCCGGTCGACGCGGCATCGACGAAGGTCGACCGGGCGCGCGCGGCGGGAGCGCGGGTGGTGTTCGCCGGCACCGGCGTCGAGGAGCGGGTGGCGGTGGCCAACGGGCTCAGCGACGAGAGCGGTCACCCCGTCGTCGACGCGTACGACCACCCGGACGTGATCGCCGGGCAGGGCACCGCGAGCCTGGAGCTGATCGAGGACGCCGAGCGCGCGGGGACGCCGTTGGACGTGTTGGTCGTACCGGTGGGTGGTGGTGGCGGGGTGGCCGGCGCGTGCCTGGCCGCCGCCGGCTCCGGCATCGAGGTGTACGGCGTGGAGCCGGTGGGCTGCGACTCGCTCGCCCGCAGCCTGGCGGCAGGTGTTCGCGTGCCGGTCGCGCCGGCGCCCACCATCGCGGACGGGCTGCGGCCGTCCTGCGTGGGGGAGTTGCCGTTCGCCATCGTGCGGAACACGCTGCGCGGCGTCGTCCGGGTCGACGACGACGAGATCGCGGCGGCGTTCCGGCTGATCCTGACCGAGCTCAAGGTGCTCGCCGAGCCCTCCGGCGCGGCGGGCCTGGCCGGCGCCCTCCGGCTCCCGCCGGACAGGGACCGGCAGCGGACGGTCGGTGTGGTGCTGACCGGCGGAAACGTGGAGGAGTCGTTGGTGGCCCGGTTGATGGCCCCGCGATCCGCCGACCTGGCTGAGGAAGGGACGGCGGTGTGAGCGCGCCAGTCCGGATCGGAATCCTGTTCGGTGGACCGTCGGCGGAGCATGAGGTCTCCTGCGCCTCCGCACTCGGGGTGGCCCGGGCGCTCGCCGGTGGCGGCTACCGCACTGTCGCCATCGGCGTCACCCGCACCGGCGGGTTCCGGCTGATGCCCGACGCGCTGCTGGCCGAGCTGCGCGACCGACCGGCCGGCGAGCGGGCCATCGACGACCAGTTGGTGGTGACCGGGCCGGCCGTCGAGTTGCGGGCCGGTCCGCGTCCGGGTGTCGTGCAGGTGTCCGCCGGTAACGCCCCCGGCGCGGTGCACGCCGAGCTGGACGTGGTCTTCCCGGTGCTGCACGGCCCGTACGGCGAGGACGGTGTGGTGCAGGGGCTGCTGGAGTCACTGAACGTGCCGTACGTCGGATGCGGCATCCTCGCCTCGGCGGTCGGCATGAACAAGGTGGCGATGAAGCGGGCTCTGCGCGCCGAGGGCATCCCCGTCACCCCGTACGTGTCGTTCGACGCGCAGACCTACCGGGCGGTCGACGATCCGGAGAAGTTGGTGACCGGGCTGAGCCGGCCACTCTTCGTCAAGCCGGCCAGCATGGGTTCGTCGATCGGCATCTCCCGCGTCGGCGAGGGCGATGACCTGGCCCCCGCCGTGGAGGAGGCGCTCCGCCACGACCAACTCGTCATGGTCGAGCAGGGGGCCGCCGGCCGGGAGTTGGAGTGCGCGGTGCTCGGTGGCTGGCGTCCCGAGGCGTCGGCGGTGGGCGAGGTGCAGGTCAGCGGCGGCTGGTTCGACTACCAGCAGAAGTACTTCGGCGACGCCGACCCGATGATCGTCCCCGCCGTGCTGCCGGACGAGGTGACCGCGCGGGTCCGCGAGCTGTCGCTGCGCGCGTTCGCCGCGATCGGCGGTTGGGGTCTGGCCCGGGTCGACTTCTTCTACGACGCCGGTGAGCTGTACGTCAACGAGCTGAACACGATGCCCGGCTTCACCGCGCACTCGATGTACCCGAAGGTGTGGGCAGCCGTCGGGGTCAGCTACCGGGAGGTGGTGGACCGCCTCGTCGAGTTGGCCCGGCTCCGGCACGCGGAACGGTCCGCGAGCGCGGCGGGGAGCGTCCGATGATCCTGCTCTCCGACCCCCGGGTGGCGGCCGTGTCCAGCGCCGACGACGGCGAGGAGTTCGTGGACCTGCGTGAGCTGCCGGAGCTGCGGCTCGACGGTCGGGCGGCCGACCCGGCCGGGGCGTACGCCCGGTTGCGGGCCGGTGTCGTGGACCGTCTGCTGGCAGCGCAGCGTGCCCTGCCCGGTGGGCTGCGGCTGCTGGTGGTCGAGGGCTACCGGCCGTACCAGGCGCAACTGGCCATCTTCACCGGCTACCGTGACGAGCTGCGCCGACGGCACCCGGACTGGTCACCGCAGCGGCTGCACCGGGAGACCACGAAGTTCGTCTCGCCGGTCGAGGTGGCCCCACACAGCACCGGTGGCGCGGTGGACCTGACGCTCTGCACCGACGACGGTGTGGAGCTGGACCTGGGAACGGCCATCGACGCCACCCCGGAGGACAGCGCCGACGCCTGCTTCACCGACGCGCCGGCGATCGGCGGCACCGCCCGTCGGCACCGGCAGATCCTGGTGGACGCCCTCGGCGGCGCTGGGATGGTGAACTACCCGACCGAGTGGTGGCACTGGTCGTACGGCGACCGTTACTGGGCGCTGATCACCGGGGCCCCGCGCACCCGGTACGGGCCGGTGGACCTGGCCGCCGCACGATCGATACCCGTGCCGGCTGAACGGTAGGACGCTCCGGTCCGTACCGGTGGGTGAAGGACACCACCGAGGACGGGAGTGACGGCGATGAGGGTGCAGCGCAGGCACGTGCTGGCAGCGAGTGTGGCGGTGCTCGCCGCGGTGGGCGTGTCGGTGGGGACCAGCTTCGGGTTCGCCGACACGGCCCCGGCACGGTCGTCGGTCTGCTCCGGCTCGGTCACCTTCTCCGCGGAGGGCGGGGCGCCGGCGGCGACCAGCGACCGGTTCCCGGTGGGGACCCGGCTGCGGGTGACGAACCTGGACAACAACCGGGCGGCCACTGTGACGGTTACCGGTCCGTCGGGCAGTTGCGTGCTGCTCAACGCGGCGGCCATGGATCTGGTCCGCGAGCCGGGGAAGAACGTGATCCGCCGCAACGTGGTGGAACGCGTCGACGGCGCGGCCCCTCCCGCCGGCGCTCCGGCCCCCGGCACCGTCCGCCCCGGCGCCGCGTCTCCCGGCGCGCCCGGCCCGGCGCCCCGGTCGGCGTGCTCGGGGGCGATCACCTTCTTCGAGGAGGCGGCCGGACCGGCGGCGACCAGCGGGCAGTTCCCGGTCGGCACCCGGCTGCGGGTGACCAACCTGGACAACAACCGGGCGACCACTGTGACGGTGACCGGCCCGTCGGGCAGTTGCGTGCTGCTCAACTCCGCCGCCATGGAGCAGATCCGCGAGCCGGGCAAGAACCTGGTGCGCCGCAACACTGTCGAGGTGCTTCGCTGACCTCGGCGGAGGGGCCCGTGCACCGGGCCCCTCCGCCGCTCGGCCTGCTCCGCCGCTCAGCCGAAGGCGGCTTCGAGGAGGTCGGCACCCCGACCGAGGTGCCCGTCGGAGATCACCAGCGGGGGCAGGAAGCGCAGCACGTTGCCGTACGTGCCGCAGGTCAGGGTGAGCAGGCCGGCGGCGTGACAGGCCGCCGAGATGGCTGCCGTGGCGGCCGGGTCGGGGGTGAGGGTGCCCGGCAGCACCAGCTCCACGGCGAGCATCGCGCCCCGGCCGCGTACCTCGGCGACCCGGGGATCCCGCTCGGCGATGGCCCGTAGCCGGGGGACCAGCACCGACTCGATCCGTCGGGCCGCACCGGCCAGGTCCAGCTCGTGCATGGTCTCGATGGTGGCCAGCGCGGCGGCGCAGGCGATCGGGTTGCCGCCGTAGGTGCCGCCGAGCCCACCGACGTGCACCGCGTCCATCAGCTCGGCCCGACCGGTCACCGCGGCCAACGGCAGGCCACCGGCGATGCCCTTGGCCACTGTCACCAGGTCGGGTTCGACGCCCTCGTGCTGACAGGCGAACCAGTCGCCGGTACGGCAGAAACCGGTCTGGATCTCGTCGGCGACGAAGACCACCCCGGCCGCCGTCGCCCAGGCCCGCAGCGCGGGCAGGAAACCCGGCGCGGGTACGACGAAGCCACCCTCGCCCTGAATCGGCTCGATGAGCAGCGCGGCGACGTTCTCCGCGCCGACCTGCTTCTCGATCATCTCGACGGCCCGGGCCGCCGCCTCCGCGCCGGAGAGCCCACCATCGCGCAGCGGGTACGACATCGGCACCCGGTAGATCTCCCCGGCGAACGGCCCGAACCGGTGCTTGTACGGCATGTTCTTCGCGGTCAACGCCATGGTCAGGTTGGTCCGGCCGTGGTACGCGTGGTCGAACACCACGACCGCCGGCCGCCCGGTGGCGTGCCGGGCGACCTTGACGGCGTTCTCCACCGCCTCCGCGCCGGAGTTGAACAACGCCGAGCGTTTCGCGAACCCGCCGGGCGTCAACGCGTTGAGCTGCTCGCACACCGCCACGTACGACTCGTAGGGCGCGACCATGAAGCAGGTGTGGGTGAACCGCTCCACCTGCGCCCGGACCGCCTCGACCACCCTCGGGGCCGAATTGCCCACGCTGGTCACGGCGATGCCGGCGGCGAAGTCGATCCACTCCCGGCCGTCCACGTCGGTGATCGTCGCGCCGGACGCCCGGTCCACGTAGGACGGGATCACACTGCCGACACCCCGGGCCACGGCATCGCCGCGCCGCTTGTGCAGCTCCTCGGACGTCGGCGCGGCGCCGCTTTTCGTTTGCGACTGCGAGGCTCGCAAACCCGGCTCACTCCTCGCGCTCACGGTTCAGCCCTCGATGTTGTGCATGACGTGCTTGATCCGGGTGTAGTCCTCCAGGCTGTAGACCGAGAGGTCCTTGCCGTGCCCGGAGTGCTTGAAGCCACCGTGCGGCATCTCGGAGACGAACGGGATGTGCGTGTTGACCCAGACGCAGCCGAAGTCCAGTCGACGGGTCATCCGCATGGCCCGGCCGTGGTCGCGCGTCCAGACCGACGCGGACAGGCCGTAGTCGACGCCGTTGGCCCAGCGCACCGCCTCGTCCTCGTCGGAGAAGCGCTGCACGGTGATGACCGGCCCGAACACCTCGTCCTGGATGATTTCGTCGGCCTGACGCAGCCCGGAGACCACGGTCGGCGCGTAGAAGTAGCCGCGTTCGCCCTGCCGGGACCCGCCGGTCTGGATCGCCGCGTGGTCCGGCAGGCGGTCCACGAAACCGCTGACCCGGGTCAGCTGGTTGGCGTTGTTCAGCGGACCGTAGAGCACGTCGGCGTCGTCCGGGGCGCCGGTCTTGGTGTTGCGGGCCTGTTCGGCGAGCGCCGCCACGAAGTCGTCGTGAACGCCGGGGCCGGCGAGCACCCGGGTGGCCGCCGTGCAGTCCTGCCCGGCGTTGAAGTAGCCGCCCAGCGCGATGGCCTCGGCGGCCGCCGCCACGTCTGCGTCGTCGAAGATCACCACCGGGGCCTTGCCGCCCAGCTCCAGGTGGGTCCGCTTCAGGTCGGGGGCCGCCGCGGCGGCGACCTCCATGCCCGCCCGGGTCGAGCCGGTGATCGACACGAGCTGCGGGGTCGGGTGCGACACGAGGGTACGACCGGTGTCCCGGTCGCCGCAGACCACGTTGAACACTCCCGGCGGGAAGAACTCGGCGGCGATCTCGGCGAGCAGCAGCGTCGACACCGGGGTGGTGTCCGACGGCTTGAGCACCACAGTGTTGCCGGCGGCGAGCGCGGGGGCGATCTTCCAGACCGCCATCATCAGCGGGTAGTTCCAGGGGGTGACCTGCGCGCAGACGCCGATCGGCTCACGCCGCACGTAGGAGGTGTGCCCGGCCAGGTACTCCCCGGCGGACCGCCCTTCCAACATCCGGGCGGCACCGGCGAAGAACCGGAACTGGTCCACCGCCGGGGGAAGCTCCTCCTCGGCGGTGAGCTGGCGGGGCTTGCCGGTGTTGCGGACCTCGGCGTCGACCAGCTCGGCGGCGCGCGCCTCCACGGCGTCGGCGAGCTTGAGCAGTGCCCGCTGCCGCTCGGCGGGGGTGACCTCCCGCCAGCTCTCGAACGCGGTGGCGGCGGCGCTCATCGCCGCGTCCACGTCGGCGGCGCCGGAGACCGGGGCCTGGGCGAACACCTCACCCGTGCAGGGGTCGACCAGGTCGGCGTAACCGCCATCGGACGGGTCGACGTAGGAGCCGTTGACGAAGTTGCGCAGCTGCTGCTGGTCACTCATGAGGGATCACTCCGAGGGGGCCGGGGGCGCGGTTCTGCGGCGGTTATCGCAATCTCTCTGCCATCTTCGCTACTGAATTCGCGGCAGACAAGGGTTATCGCGACTGTTTCCGTCGACTGGTCGCTCGGCTACGCTGCTCGGCGTGGAGCCCGCACCCTTCTTCGTCGCCTCCCGCCCCGCCACCGGCGAGGGTGAGCTGACCGTCCACCACCCGTACGACGGCCGCCCGGTGGGGCGTACCACAGTTGCCACGCCCGACCAGGTCGACGCCGCCGTCGCGGCGGCGGCCGGGGTGGCCGCGCAGGCCGCGGCCCTGCCCGCGCACGCCCGCGCGGGGGCCCTCGACCACGTGTCCCGGCGGCTCGCCGAACGCGCGGACGAGATCGCCGCGCTGATCACCGCGGAGAACGGCAAGCCGCTCAAGTGGGCCCGCGCCGAGGTCGGGCGTGCGGTGTCGACCTTCCGCTGGGCCGCCGAGGAGGCCCGCCGCTTCTCCGGCGAGTTGCAACGACTCGACACCGACCCGGCCGCCGGCGGGCGGATCGCCCTGGTCCGCAGGGTGCCGCGCGGGCCGGTGCTGGGCATCACGCCATTCAACTTTCCGCTCAACCTCGTCGCCCACAAGGTGGCCCCGGCCATCGCCGTCGGCGCGCCGATCATCGTCAAGCCCGCGCCAGCGACGCCCCTGACCGCGCTGCTGCTCGGCGAACTGCTGGCCGAGACCGACCTCCCGGCCGGGATGTTCTCGGTGCTGCCGCTGCCCAACGACCGCGCCGCCGAACTGGTCACCGAACCCCGGCTACCGGTGGTGTCGTTCACCGGCTCCGGGCCGGTCGGAGCGGCCATCCGCCGCGCCGCGCCGGAGAAGCACGTGACGCTGGAGTTGGGCGGCAACGCCGCCGCGGTGCTCTGTGCGGACTGGACCGCCGACGAGGACCTGGACTTCGCCGCGCAGCGCATCGCGACCTTCGCCAACTACCAGGCCGGCCAGTCGTGCATCGCCGTCCAGCGGGTGTACGTGCACCACGCCCTGCACGCCGACTTCCTGCCCCGGCTGGTGGCGGCGGTGCGGGCGCTGCGGACCGGCGATCCCGCGTCCGAGCTGACCGACGTCGGGCCGATGGTGTCCGAGGACGCTGCCCGCCGGGTCGAGACGTGGGTGGCCGAGGCCGTCGCCGCCGGCGGCACCGTCGAGGTGGGCGGTCTCCGCGACGGCGCGACCTACCCCCCGACCGTGCTCACCGGCGTGCCGGCGAACGCCAAGGTCGTGGCCGAGGAGGTGTTCGGACCGGTGCTGGTGGTCACCCCGGTCGCCGACGACCAGGCCGCGTTCACAGCGGTCAACGACTCGGCGTACGGCCTGCAGGCCGGCGTCTTCACTCGACGCCTGGACGTGGCCTTCGCCGCCGCCCGCGCGCTGGAGGTGGGCGGGGTGATCGTCGGCGACGTGCCGTCGTACCGCGCCGACCAGATGCCCTACGGCGGGGTGAAGGGCAGCGGCGTCGGCCGGGAGGGGCTGCGCAGCGCGATGGACGACTACACCGAGCCCCGGGTCATGGTGCTGACCGGCCTCGTACTCTAGACCGGCAACGCTGCCGGGCTAGTCGGCCTGCCAGGTGCCGTCGTCGCGAACCCGGGCGGGGGCGCGGCCGAGCAGCAGGGTGGTCAGCGCGGCGTCGATGGTGTCGCCGAGGAACCACTCGCCGGCCTGGTCGAGCGCGAACACCCGACCGCGTTCGTCCACCGCCAGGATGCTGTCCTGCTGCTCGGTGCCGATCGGAAAGAGGCGTACGCCGAGCACCGCGCCGAAGTCCGCGAGGGTGTCGGCGGTGTGCGCGATGGTGTGCGGGCGGATGTCGAAACGGGAGATCCACACCTGCTCGCCCCGGCCGCGCCGCGCACCGACCAGGCTGGGGAACGCGGTGAGCGCCTCCACGGCGGCGGGAAAGACCTCGTGCCGATGGTTGCGCCCCGGCACCGACGTGACGTCCCGTACGGCGGCGGCGGCCATGATCTGATCACCTATGTGTGGCCGCCAACCGGCCGCGACCAGCGCGTTCGCGACCTCCGCCGGGAACCGCCCAGGATCGGGGTCGGGTGCCTCCGGCGCGTTCCAGGTCTCGGTGTAGGCGCGAGCCGACTCCGGCAGGACGTTCGCCCGCACCAGAAAGGCGATGCACGAGTCGCAGGGCCGTTCGGCGGGCCCACCAGCGGGATCGCCCGGCTCGCGGATCCGGAAGATCTCGAAGCGGGCGCCCTCCAGCAGCGCCGCTGCCTCGGGCCGCCCCATCGGCGCGATGCCCTCGGCGGCGCGGCGGTGGTCGTACTCGTGCAGGACGTCGGAGATCACGATCAGCTCGGCGTGCGCCTCCCCGCCGCGAACCAGCTCGCCGGGCGGCAGCTGGTCGAGATAGTCGCGGACCAGCGGGTGATGGTTGAGTGGCACGTCGGCCTTCGTGCCCTGGGCCGTCCAGATCCGCCCGTCGATGGTCAGGTGCGCGGCGGTGTTCGGGGTGGCGCCCCGATGGATTTCCCGGACCAGCAGGCTTGACGGGTCGAGAGTGCGGGGAGCTGTCGGCCCCGCGGGCTGGCTACGCCGGTACAGCTCCGCCACCACAGTGCTCGGCACCCGGGGCCAGGTGGTGACCGTGCCGGTCTGCTTGTCGATGACTGTCGTCGGCAGGTCACCAGGCACCGTGCGCACCTCGGCGGGCACGACGGACGTGATGACCCACCCCAGGTCGAACTCGTCGACCATTGCGGTGCACTCGTGGCCGAGACGCTGCGAGTCACGGCGGGCCCAGGTGGCCGCGAGCTGCTCGGCCTGTTGACGGTCGATCACGCATTGAAACTACCGGACTACACGAATCGATGGCGGCCGGTATTGTTTCGCTCTACCGACGGTGACGGGAGGGCGGCGGTGGACGAACAGGCGGACCGGGGCGTCAATCGCGAGCTACGGGCCCGATTCGACGACGTTTATGGGCAATACCAGCAGCTCAGATCCGGTTTGGACACCCTCCAGACGCGACTCGCCGCGCTGCGGGTGACCCGCCGGTCGGCCGACGGGCAGGTGACGGCGACAGTGGGTGCGCAGGGCCAGTTGATCGAGGTCGAGCTGACGGCGGCCATCTACCGGGACCGCGACGCTGACGCGCTCGGCCGAAAGGTCACCGAAACGATCCGGGTCGCCGCGACCGCCGCCGCCGATGCCACCCGCGACCTCGTCGCCGAGAGCATGCCGGCCGGCTCCGCGGCGACGGACTTCCTCAAGACCGGTGACTACGCCACGCTGCTCGGTCGGGCCGACGCCGTACTCGGCAAAGGTGATGCGAAGCCATGACCGACGGGCAGCTCTGGCTTGATCCGTCCCGGGCCCGCCGGGGCGGCGCCGACCTGACGCTCGCCGGCGAGGCGGTGACGGCCCGTCGTGCGGCGGAGGGGGGCGCGATCGAGGCCGCCAGCGGTGCCCGGCCCTGGGGTCGCGACGACATCGGCGCCGCGTTCGAGCGCAACTACCGCGGGTTCGAGCAGACCGTGCTGCGGGCCTGGGCCGGCGTCGGGCACCGGCTCACCGAGCTGGGCAGCGACGTGGTCGAGGCGGTCGACGCGAGCGTGCAGACCGACGGGGCCAGCGCCGCCCGGGTCGGTCGGGCCGCCGACCGGCGCTGACGGCCGGCGATCTGAGATGAGCGTGCTGCCGAGTCCCGTCCCGCACCCGCTGGACTACGCGCCGTGGGACGTGCCCGGCTGGATCTACGAGGCCCTCGACTGGGTGGTCGGCGTGCAGTGGCCGGAGGGCAACGAGCGGGCCGTCTGGGACGTCGCCGACCAGTGGTACGCGGTCGCCTCCGTGCTCGCCGGGCCGCACGCCGACGCCGCCGCGGCCGCCGTTGAAGTGCACAACGGGTACGGCGGCGTCGGGGCTGTCGACGCGGCGTTCGAGGCGGCCTGGCGGGGGATCGCCGAGGGCGCCGACGCCCCGCTGCCCGTGCTGCTCGCGGTCACGGCCGACCTGGGCCGACTGGTCGAGGAGTGCGGTTGCGACATCGAGGGCGCCAAGCTGGAAGTCTGGATCGAGCTGGGCATCCTGGTCATCGAGCTGCTCACCGTGGCGGTGGCGGCGGTGTTGACCGCCGGTGCGGCGACCCCGGCCGCCGGCGCGGCGATCACCGCGACGCGACTGCTGGTCCAACAGATCTTCAAGCGTCTGATGGGCCAACTGGCCAGCAAGTCCCTCAAGCACGGGCTCAAGGAGGCCGGCGAGCGGGCCGCCAAGGAGGCCGCCCGAGGTGGAGCACGCGGGCTCGCCAAGCGGGCCGCCCTGGGAGGGCTGGAGGAGGCCACCGAGGAGGCCGGGGTCACCCTGGCCACCCAGGCGTACCAGAACTCCACCGGCCGGGCACACGGCCTGGACCTGACTGATCTCGGTGCCTCGGCGGTGGGCGGGCTGGCCGGCGGGGCGGTGGCACCGCTGGCCGGCCTGGGCCGGCACGCGACCGGGCGAGCGGCGAAAGTCGGTGAGCACCTGGGGCGGGAGATGACCGGCGAGGTGCTCGCCGACAGCGCGGCGAGCCTGGCCACCGGTCAGGGTCTGACCTCGATGGAGGACGTGGCGCGCGCCGCCGCGTCCGGGGCCACCGGTTCGGCGACCGGGCAGACCGACCACGCGCTACGCGCCCGGCTCGACGCGCAGGCCAATGCCCTCGCCGGAGCATCGTTCGCGGGCCCCTCCCTTCCGGCCGTGCTGCCTGTCGCGGGGGATGCGGCCTCTGCGGGGGCGTCTCCCTCCCCCGGGGTCTCGTCTGCTGCGGCCTCGGCCGCTGCTTCCGCGGGGGCTGCCGGTGGTGTGGCCTCGGGTGGTCCGGTTACGGCTGTCGGCATTCCGGTGCAGACGACGGAGGGCGTTGCCACCACGGCGCCGAACCAGTTGGCTGCGCCGACGCCACCGGTCGTCGACCAGTCACGGGAAGCCGGGCTGGCGTCTCCGGTCACGCCCGACGTGCACACGTCGTCACCGATGCCGGTTGGCGCTCTGTCCGACGTGGACGTGGTGGACCGTTCGGTACGCGCGTCCGAGGCGACACCGTCGATGGACGGACCCTTCGCGGAGAGGACGGGCACACCGCACCCGGCCGACAGTGTGCTTTCGGCGGCGACCACCAACCCGGCCACGTCGGCGGTAGGTGTCGGTCCGGTCGCGTCGGCGTTGGGTGCCGATCCGGCCACCTCGGCGGTGGCTGATCCGAGTCGGTCTGTGGTGGGTGCTGATCCGAGGCTTTCGTCGGCGTCCGCGCCGGTGGCCGGCCCCCTCGAATCGAGCAGCGGGCCGGCTGCCACCGGTGTGCCGCCGGTCCAGCCCGGCAACTCGCCGCACCCCACCACCGCCGGACCGACCGCCTGGTCTCCGACGACCGGCCACTCCGCGCCGACGATCACCCCCGGCCCGGCGGCACCGGTCACCTTCGGCGTCCCGACCACCACCAACGGGCCGCTGCCGGTCGCCCCCACCCCACCTGCGGTGAGTCGGTTCGCCGTGCCGTCGCGTGTCCCGACCCGGGAGACGCCCGCACCGGTGCGAGCGCCCGACCATCCCGCCCGGGGAAGGGCGTCGATACCCGTCGACGTGGCCGCGTTCGGCGCACCGTCGGTGCGCGAGCCCGAAACCAACGACGCGTACGCGGCGCAGTGGGCGGCAGCGGCGGAAGCCGCCGAGCGGCGGCGCTACCAGGACCACTACGAATCGC
This sequence comes from Micromonospora sp. NPDC051227, assembly GCF_044455385.1. Taxonomy (NCBI): domain Bacteria; kingdom Bacillati; phylum Actinomycetota; class Actinomycetes; order Micromonosporales; family Micromonosporaceae; genus Micromonospora; species Micromonospora sp. NPDC051227. The sequence continues at coordinate 301,150 of NZ_JBITET010000002.1, read as the reverse complement.
TGCGGATCGGGTTCGAGAACAACCGCCGGCAGGCCGAGGCCGCCCGACTGCGCACCCGTGCCGCGGAGCACGATCGCCGAGCCGTCGAGTACGCCACCTACGCCCGACAACTGCACCAGGCCGGCAACCGGCAGTGGGCCGACGGCTGGCAGCGCGCCGCGAACGAGGAAGCTCGCGCGTACTCCGAATGGCGTGACGTGGCAGAAGCGGTGCTGGCTGGCACCACGGCCCCGCCGGTCGTGGACATCAGCGCCACCTTTGAGCACGCCAACCGGGACGTGGGTGCGCTCGCGCTCGGCGCGGTGGAGACTGCCGGCCCGTCCAGGCTCACCGGCGACGACGATCCGCCGCCGATCGACGACTCCCGGCCGTACGGGCAACCCGGAGGACTCCGGCCACCGCTCGCCCTGCACCAGGTCGACGTCGAACGACAGATGCCCCGCGATCCGGACGGCACCGTCACCCGCACCGCCGACCCCCGACACGGCGGCTGGTTCGGGCTGCTCAACGACGGCGGTCCCGCGGCCGACGCGACCCGGGGCATCAACTGCCTGGACTGCACGCTGTCCCTGTTTGAGACGTGGGTGCACGGGCGACCCCGCGTGTCGGCGCCACGAACCTTCGACGGCTACCTCGACGGTGACATCCGGCGCCCCATCCGCGGCGAGGCAGGCGGCCCAGGTCGGGTGGAGGACGTGACCGGCGGGCGCTTCCAGCAACTCCTCGCCCCGGCGTCCGGTCAACGTACGGACTCCGCGCAGGCGCGGCAGGCCGCCGACCGGGGCTACCGCAACCTGCACGACCAACTGCTGCTGGGCGGCCACGGCAGCTACTCGTTCCTGGTCACCGAATGGGCGCACGGTGGTTCGCACGCCTGGGTGGCGCTCAACCAGAACGGCACGGTGCTCTACGTGGACCCGCAGAACGGCGTGGTCCGGGACCAACCGCTCTACCCCAACGTGGTCGGCATCGACGCGCTGGTGCTGAGCGGAGACGGTCGACCGATGCCGCTCGGCGGACTACCCCGGGGCCGGTTCAGCGAACGGCCCGACCTGCCGGATCACCCGCCGACGCACGACGACGGCGGCCACGGCGACCCGTACATCAACCGGATGTACCTGCTCCTCGACGGCCCGGGCTCGGCCCCCGATGCCGACGCCAACGTTCCAGCGAGCGCCGATCCCGACCAGCCCACACCGGTTGGCGGTCCTTCCCACGCCGTAAGGTCGGCCAACAGCGTGGACGACGTCTTCGCCGCAGGGGTGACTCCCGTTGAGTTCGCGACGGCGGTCGACCCGCCCACCCTCCGTCGGCTGGTGCCGGACCTGGACGAAGCGTCGGCACGGGATCTCGTGCGACTGTTCGCCGACGACCGGGTCCGGGACATGCTCGACAGCGCCCGGCGGGAGCCGCCCCCGAACGAGCCGGACCTGGCCGAGCGGCTGATGCGGCAGCTGGTGCAGCATCCGGACCTGGCGCGCATGATCCAGTCCACGCCTGAACTCGCGAAGTCGCTGACGGCCCGTCCGCTGACCCTGTATCACCTGGCCAGCCATCAACAGGCCATCGACGTCCTCGCCGAGGTGCTGGAGGACGTTGCCCAACAGGAGGCAGCGGGGCCCGGCGTGTTGGGACAGACAATCGGGACCGGTAACGATGTGGATCAACCGCAACCAACGCCACTCACGGACGACCAGCGGCGGATCAGCGCGAGTATTCGGATTCCGGATGATCTACCTGCCCAACCGGGATTCGAGAAGCGTCGTCAGTCTGACCCCTCCTATCGGCAGCATTACCTCGACGATCTCTACGCAGCAGCAGTTGTTGCCCAGGCGGAGCTGAATCAGTTGGCGACGTCCCTGGCCCTTGTCGATGATCGTCGGGTCGGTGAGCCCGGCTGGCGTGAGCAGCCCAAGGATCGCCGTCGAGCCGAGGACAAGGTGACCAAACACCAGGGCGATGCCTCCAAGCTGCTCGACCTGGCCGCCGCGAAGGTCGAGTTCCGCAATCTCGATGACCTCTACGCGGCACTCGGGCGGATACGCGACCACCCTGACGTCGTCATCGTGAATTTCCAGGACCGGTTCGTGTCTCCCGAGGACAGCGGCTACCGGGACGTGCAACTCGTACTGCGGACCCGGAACGGGCACCTTGCGGAGTTTCGTCTGCACCTGGCTGCGCTCGACGAAATCGCGGTCTGGGAGCATGCGCTGTATGAGGTGCGCCGCGATGTGGACGCCTTGGCCCGGATCGAGGGTCGAGCCTTGACGAGGCGCGAGGGAGCGATCGCAGACGGCATCCTTCGTCGCGAACAACAGCTGTTTTGGCAGGCGCTGCAGTCGACTTACGAGGGGAACGCTTGATGGCCCAAATGCCAGGTCTGGTGCTCCCGTCCTACTACCTGTACTACCAGTCGCCGGTAAAAATCGTGGAAACGCCCGACGGCGGCGCCAGGGTTTGGCGTGTTGCGATCGACACTGGCGCTTGGCAGGAGAAGAACGACCTGTTTAACGAGATCGTCTTCGACATCGGGGGCGACGTATTTCGGCGCACTCCTGAGGACTTCGTGCAGGAGGTGGAGCGCTTCCGGGCTCACTATCTCGAGGGCGGAGGCCCGATCTTCGCTCTCTACGAGACGGTGCAGACGGTCAGGGACGTGGCGAAGGCCGAAGATCGTCACCTGACGCCAAAGGAGCAGGCGCTCATTCGTGGGATTCGGCAGCGGACATTCGTCATGTTCGAGGAGCAGCTTCGCGCGGCCGGTGATCCTGGCGCGGACCCCGATATAGCGAGAGCACAGTAGGTGTGCTTCGCGGATGGACAGACAGGGGGACGGGTCGGTGGCGGGGCCGAATAAGATCGACCCATGGCGAAATCCGGTACGCGGAGCGTCAGGTCCACCGTCTGGGCCTGGCCGGTCGGCATCCTGATCGGTCTGGCGATCGGCATCCCCGTGTTCGGTCCGAAGGGTGGTGTCGCCTTCGGTGTCGCCCTCGGCATTGCCTTCGCGCTCGGCCTGGGTGCGATAAGGGGTCGGGCCGACGGTGACCCTGCTCGGGGTGGCCCGGACGGCAGGGCCCCCGGGGATGGTGCCGACGTCTCAGGCCGAGGGTGATCCACTCGGGTTCATTGAAGTCGGGGCATCCAGGGCCGTGGGATAGCCCGACTTCCGTGAAGCCGAGTGGATCATCGCGCACGCCGGGCACGCCGGGCACGCCGCGCACGCCGCGCACGCCGCGCACGCCGCGCACGCCGCGCACGCCGGGCACGGGGACAACCGGGCCGGGCAGTGTTGCCGAGGCGGTGGCCGTACAGGAGGAGTTGCGGCCGCTGGTGGACCTGGTCGGGCCGGGGCCGAGCGCGCCCGCGACGGTGGCCGGCCTGGACGTCGCGTACGCCGAAGGTGGTGACCTGCTGGCGGCGGCCGTGACGGTCCTGGACGCCCGGACCCTGGCGGTGGTGGACTCCGCTGTCGGTGTGGGGCGACCCGCGTTCGGCTATGTGCCGGGGTTGTTCGCCTTCCGTGAGCTGCCCGCGTTGCTCGCTGCGCTCGACCAGTTGACCACCATCCCGGACCTGCTGGTCTGCGACGGGCACGGGCTGGCCCATCCGCGCCGGTTCGGGCTGGCCTGTCACCTGGGGGTGGTCACCGGGTTACCCGCGATCGGGGTGGCGAAGACGCCACTGGTCGGGGTGTGGGATCCGCCGTCCGCCGAGCGGGGTTCCTGGTCGTCGTTGCACGACGGTGATGAGGTCGTCGGTCGGGTGCTGCGGACCCGCGACGGGGTGAAGCCGGTCTTCGTCAGCGTCGGCCATCGGGTGAGCCTGGAGAACGCGACAGCGCAGGTGCTCGCGTTGACTCCGCGCTACCGGCTGCCGGAGACCACCCGCACTGCCGACCGGCTGTGCCGTGACGCCCTCGCCCAGGCGGAGCAGGCCCGCTGAATGGCTGGTCAGTCCGCCATCAGGAGGTCGGCGGGAGGAGCCGTAAACCGTAACGCCGCACACATGCGGGGCGCTCTATGACCGGTGGGACAGGTGGGCCGGTAGTAGCCTGACCCGCGGACCCCACCCGGGGAGAACGGCGAGGTGATCATGACAGTGCGTCGACGCGTGGCACGGCTCGCGGCGGTCTGCGGTCTTGCGGGCGGCCTGGTGATGCTCGGTGCGTCACCGGCGCTGGCCGATCAGGACTCGGTCCGGGTGGGCGCGGCCAGTAGCTTCGCCGCCGGTGGTTCCGCGCAGGGGGTGAACGTCGCGGTGCGCAAGCGCACCGACGGGTGCGTCCTGCTGCGTACCGCGCTGGGCTTCAGCCTGCAGGGTCTCCAGCCGAACCAGGTGACGGTCGAGGTCAACGCGGGCGGGCGCTGGTTCCCGGTGGCCGTCACCGGCGGTGCCGGCACCGTGTCGACCGCGCAGACGTCGCCCTTGAAGCCGACGCTGTGCAAGGGCAAGGGCATCACGGTGCGGTACCGGGTGGCGTTCGCGGCGGGTTCGCCGGGCGGCCGTCTCGTGGTCACCGGCGCGGGCATCAGCGCCGCTGGCCAGACGCTGGGTCGCGCCACCGACGCGGCGCGGCTGACCGGAGGGCGGGTCACTCCGTCGCCGACTCCGTCGCGGTCGAAGAAGCCGACGCCGACTCCGAGCCCGACCGAGGTCGCGACTGTCGACGAGGCGGTGAACCCGGCGGTGCCGGGTGGCGTTTCCGCGGCGCCGAACACCACCGCGACCGCCGCCGAGTCGTCTGGAGGATCACCGGTGATGTACTTCGGCATTGTGCTGGTGGCGGTCGGACTGCTGCTCATCGTGCTGCTGTTCCGTCGCTCGCGGCAGGATCGGAAGCCGTCCGACGACGCGCCCGGCACCCTGCCGGGCAATCCCGGCGGCACCACCTACCGCGCCGGGGGTGGGTTGCCGGCCGCGCCCGGTCGCCCCGGTCAGGTGTACGGCCAGCAGCCGTCGGCCGCCGCCTGGGGTGGTGCGGTGCCGTCACCGCGTCCCGCCACGGGCGGGGTTTACGGTGCCCGGCCGGACACCCCGGCGCCGGAGGCCACCCAGCCGATGCCGGGCCGGCCCGACGGTCGCCCGGAGCCCGGTGACCCGCCCACCGACGGCGGCGGCCACACCGTGTTCATTCCTCGGCTCCCCGGCTGAGCGGAGTACGGCCCGGCCCTCCGTTAGGCTCAGGATCGGTGTCTAACCCGCGGCCAAGGAGTGGAACACGTGTCTGATCTGTCCCAGATTGTGAAGGCGTACGACGTCCGCGGGACGGTGCCGGACCAGTGGGACGAACGGGTCGCCGAGGCACTGGGCGCCGCCTTCACCCAACTGCTCAACTCCACCGACGAGCCGGGCGACGCCGTCGTCGTCGGGTACGACATGCGGGCCACCTCGCCCGGCCTGGCCGCCGCGTTCGCCGCCGGCGTACGCGCCGAGGGCCGCTCGGTGATCGAGATCGGCCTCGCCTCCACCGACCTGCTCTACTACGCGTCCGGTTCGCTCGACCTGCCCGGCGCGATGTTCACCGCCAGCCACAACCCGGCGCAGTACAACGGCATCAAGATGTGCCGCTCCGGTGCCCGCCCGATCGGTCAGGAGAGCGGCCTGGCCGAGATCCGGGAGCGGGCCCAGGCCCTCCTGGACTCGGGCGACGCTCGTCCCGCCGGTGCGCCGACCCGGCCCGCCGAGCGGCGCGACATGCTCCCCGACTACGCCGGCTACCTGCGCAAGCTGGTCGACCTCTCGGGCATCCGCCCGTTGAAGGTGGTCGTCGACGCCGGCAACGGCATGGGTGGCTTCACCGTTCCGACAGTGTTGGGCGACGCGGCCCTGTCGCCGTTGCCGCTGGAGATCGTGCCGCTCTACTTCGAGTTGGACGGCAGCTTCCCCAACCACGAGGCCAACCCACTTGACCCGGCGAACCTGGTCGACCTTCAGCGTGCGGTGGTCGAGCACGGGGCCGACATCGGGTTGGCCTTCGACGGTGACGCCGACCGGTGCTTCGTGGTGGACGAGCGCGGCGAGCCGGTCTCACCCTCGGCGATCACCGCCCTGGTCGCCGCACGCGAGCTGGCCAAGCACCCGGGGGCCACGGTGATCCACGGCCTGATCACCTCCAGCGCCGTCGCGGAGATCATCCGGGAGCACGGTGGGCAGCCGGTCGTCGCCCGGGTCGGGCACTCCTTCATCAAGGCGGAGATGGCCCGCACCAACGCCGTCTTCGGCGGCGAGCACTCCGCCCACTACTACTTCCGGGACTTCTGGTTCGCCGACACCGGGATGCTCGCGGCGATGCACACGTTGGCCGCGCTGGGCGAGCAGTCGCTGCCGCTGTCTGTGTTGGCTGGTGAGTACGAGCGCTACATCGCCTCCGGCGAGATCAACTCGACGGTGGTCGACCAGGCGGCAGCGGTGGCCGAGGTGCGCGCCGCGTACCCCGACGCGGTGGCCGACGAGATGGACGGGCTCACCCTGCGTTTCCCCGACGGCGCCTGGTTCAACCTGCGCGCCTCCAACACCGAGCCGCTGCTGCGACTCAACGTCGAGGCGCCCACCCGGGATCGGATGGTCTCGCTCCGGGACGACGTGCTCGACCGCGTTCGCCGATAAGATCGCCTGCGCCGGTCGGCACCGCCGTCGGTCAAGCCGTACACGTGGAAGGAGCCGCGCCATGGCCCTGGATCCGCAGTTGCTCGAGATCCTTGCCTGTCCGGACACGCACCACGCCCCGCTCACCTATGACGCCGAGGCGCAGACGTTGACCTGTACGGAGTGCGGCCGGATCTTCGAGGTCCGCGACGACGTGCCGGTGCTGCTGCTCGACGAGGCGCGCGGCGGCCCCGGGCAGTCCTCATGATCGACGGTACGGCCGGGGTCAGCGGGCGCCGTGACGCCGACGAGGCCCTGCTCGACAACCCGCAGGCGTTGGCCGAGGCCGACCCGGGCGGCATGCTCCGGCACACGGCGTCGGCCGGTGCGCAGGTTCGCGAGAGCGCCGCGCTGGCAGCCGAGGCGAACCTCGCGGTGCTCGCCGACGACGGGCGGCCCCGAGCCGTCGTGATCGCCGGCATCGGCACCGCCGGGCGTACCGGGGACGTGCTGGCCACTGTCGCCGGGCCACGCTGCCCGGTCCCGATCATCGGGCACCGCTCCGCCGGCGTACCCGGTTGGGTGGGCGCGGCCGACGTGGTGATCGCGGTGAGCGCATCCGGACGCAGCCCGGAGGCGCTCGGCGCGGCCGAGGCGGCCCACCGCCGTGGTGCCCGACTCGTCGCCGTGGGTGCCCCGGACTCGCAGTTGCAGTCGATCGCCGAGCAGGCCCGGGCGCCGTTCATCCCGGTGCCCCGGCGTGCCCCGGCCCGGGCCAGCCTCTGGGCGCTTACCGTGCCGGTCCTGCTCGCCGCCCGTTCCCTCGGGCTCGTGAAGGTCAACGAGGCGGACCTGGCGGAGACCGCGGCCCGGCTCGACGCGGACGCCGACCGCTGCCGGTCCGCCGCCGAGTCCTTCGTCAACCCGGCGAAGTCACTGGCGCTGGGCCTGGCCGGCTCGATCCCGATCGTCTGGGGTTCGTCCCCGCTGGCCACGGTGGCGGCCCGCCGGTTCGGCGACACCCTGTCGGCCAACGCCCGCTACCCGGTGGTCACCGGAGCGTTGGGTGAGGCCGGGCGGGGTCGGGTCGGGCTGCTCGACGGCGTCTTCGGCGGCCTGGCCGAGGGGGAGCGGGACATCTTCGCCGACCCGGCCGAGGACGACGGCGAGGGCACCCGGCTGCGGCTGGTGCTGCTGCGCGACGGCGGGCTCAACGCCGAGGACGACACCGACGAGCCGCTCGCCGTCGAGGAGCGCCGTGCTGACGCGGTGCAGACCCTCGCGGAGCGCCGTGGCGTGCGGTGCGACGTGGTGACCGCCGAGGGCGGCTCCGCCCTGGAACGGCTGGCGTCGCTGATCGCCGTTCCGGATTTCGCCTCGATCTACCTTGCTCTGGCACACGGGTTGGACCCGATGGCCGTTCCGGCCATCACCGAGATGAAGGAGCTGTCGAACCAGTGAACGAACGTAGGGGGCGGCGCGTCATGCGTGGACCGGGCGGCTTCGTGCGGCGAAGCGGAGCGGTGGCATGAGCGCCAACGGTGGGACGAAGGCGATTGTCGCCGCCCTGCTGGCCAACATCGGCATCGCCGTCACCAAGTTCATCGCGTTCCTGCTCTCCGGCTCGTCGTCGATGCTGGCCGAGGCGGTCCACTCGGTCGCCGACTCCGGTAACCAGGGCCTCCTGCTGCTCGGTGGCAAGCGGGCGAAGCGCGCGGCCACCCCGGAACACCCCTTCGGGTACGGCCGGGAGCGCTACATTTACGCGTTCATCGTGTCCATCGTGTTGTTCAGCATCGGTGGCCTGTTCGCGCTCTACGAGGCGTACCACAAGTGGCATCACAAGGGCGGCATCGAGTCCTGGCAGTGGCTGCCGGTCGTCGTGCTGGTGGCGGCGATCATCATGGAGTCGTTCTCCTTCCGGACCGCCATCAAGGAGTCCAACCACGTCCGGGGCAACCAGTCCTGGGTGCGTTTCATCCGCCGGGCCAAGGCGCCGGAGCTGCCGGTGGTCCTCCTGGAGGACTTCGGCGCGCTGGTCGGTCTGGTGTTCGCCCTGTTCGGCGTCACCATGACGCTGATCACCGGCAACGGCGAGTGGGACGCCGCCGGCACCGCGATGATCGGCATCCTGCTGGTCGTCATCGCCGTCGTGCTGGCCATCGAGACGAAGAGCCTGCTGCTCGGTGAGGGCGCCGAGCCGTCCGAGCTGGCCGCCATCGAACGGGCCGTCACCGACGGCCCCGAGGTGGAGCGGATCATCCACATGAAGACGCTCTACCTGGGCCCGGAAGAGCTGATGGTGGCTGCCAAGATCGCCGTTCCGGAGTGGGAGAGCGCCCACGACCTGGCACGTGGCATCAACGCCGTCGAGGCACGGATCCGTGCCGCGGTGCCGATCGCGCGGGTGATCTATCTGGAGCCGGACGTCTACAGCGCCGCTGCCGCCGAGGCCGGAACCGGTACCGCGGCCGACACCGCCGTGCCGCAGCCGCAGGACACGTCGGGCGAGCCGGCCGGGCGGCCCGGGGGCTGACGGGTGGAGCCACTGTACGGGCCGATCCGGGACTACGCCTGGGGCTCGCGCTCGGCCATCGCCCTCCTTCAGGGGCGATCGGCGCCGAGCGCGGGTCCGGAGGCGGAGCTGTGGTTGGGGGCCCACCCGGGCGCCCCGGCCCACGTGGATCGCGCCGGTCTGCGGGTGAGCCTCTGCGACCTGGTGCGGGACGAGCCAGGACAGTGGCTCGGCCAGCGGGTGTCCGAGCGGTTCGGCAGCCGACTGCCGTTCCTGCTCAAGGTGCTCGCGGCCGACGCTCCGCTGAGCCTGCAGGCCCACCCGGACGCCGAGCAGGCGCAGGCCGGCTACGCGGCGGAGGCGGGACGCCCCGAGGGGCAGCGCAACTACTCCGATCCGCACCACAAGCCGGAGTTGCTGGTCGCGCTCACCCCGTTCGAGGCGCTGTGTGGTTTCCGGGATCCGGCGGAATCGGCCGAGGCGCTCGCCGCGTTTGGCGTACCGGCGTTGGCGCCGGTGGTCGCCGCGTTGCGGGCCGGGCCGGCGGGGTTGCGGACGGCGGTGCGAACGCTGCTCGGCTGGCCGGTCGCCAGGCGTTACGACCTGCTGGCCGCGGTGGTGGCAGCGCCGGCCGACGGCCCGGACGCGGAGCTGACCCGCCGGCTGGCCAAGGCGTACCCGGGGGATCCGGGTGCGCTGGTCGCGCTGCTGTTGCACCACCTGCGGCTGGAGGCCGGGGAGGCGATCTGGATGCCCGCCGGCAACCTGCACGCCTACCTGAGCGGCTGCGGCGTGGAGATCATGGCGGCCAGCGACAACGTGCTACGCGGCGGCCTGACCCCGAAGCGGGTGGACGTCGACGAGTTGTTGCGGGTGCTGCGCTTCGAGGTGCTCGACGATCCGGTGCGGGCCGCGCAGCCGGTCGGCCCGGGCGTGGACTGGTGGCCGGTGCCGGTGGACGATTTCGCGCTGCACCGGGTGCGGGTCGACGCGGCGGTGCCCTCGGTGACGCTGCCGCTGCCCGGCCCCCGGGTGGTGCTCTGCGCCGGCGGTTCGATCACCGTGGACGACGGTGCTGGCGCGTTGACGCTGGTCTCGGGCGAGGCGGCGATCGGTACGGCGTTGGGAGCGCCGCTGCGGATCGACGGCGCCGGTGTGGCGTACGTGGCGACGTCCGGGCTGCGCTGACCTCGATTCGGGCGTAAGACACAAGTCCGGCTTTCCTGAAATAGCTTGACGTCACCCTGCCTTAGTGTGACTCTATGAGTACGCAGCGTTATCGCGACGACGGTCCGAGAACGTGCGGGGGAACCAAACCGGGGGGATGCACGGGGCGGGCGGGACGTGGGCGGGAAGGTCCGTCCATCACCGACCGCCCCGTGCGCTGTCCGCCGACCGTGCCTGATGCCCGTCGCCGACGCGCGTAAGGTGGAGGGTCGGCGCAGACATCGTTCGACAGGAGCTTTCATGACCAGCACCCTCCCGGCGTCCGCCAGCGGCACGCCGTCCGAGGCCCGGCCGAGCACGCTCGCCGACGGCGACTTCAAGGTGGCGGATCTGTCGCTCGCCGAGTTCGGGCGTAAAGAGATCCAGCTCGCCGAGCACGAGATGCCCGGCCTGATGGCGATCCGGCGCGAGTTCGCCGAGGCGCAGCCGCTCGCCGGCGCGCGGATCACCGGCTCCCTGCACATGACCATCCAGACCGCCGTCCTGATCGAGACGTTGGTCGCGCTCGGCGCGCAGGTGCGCTGGGCGTCCTGCAACATCTTCTCCACCCAGGACCACGCCGCCGCGGCGATCGTCGTCGGCCCGAACGGCACCCCCGAGGCTCCGGCCGGGGTTCCGGTGTACGCCTGGAAGGGCGAGACCCTGCCGGAGTACTGGTGGTGCACCGAGCAGGTGCTCGCCTGGCCCGACGGGCAGGGTCCCAACATGATCCTCGACGACGGCGGCGACGCCACCCTGCTCGTGCACAAGGGTGCCGAGTTCGAGCGGGCCGGGGCGGTCCCGCCGGTCGAGTCCGCCGACTCCGAGGAGTACGCGGTCATCCTCGAGCTGCTGCACCGCTCACTCGGCGAGGACGCTCAGCGCTGGACCCGGATCTCCGCCGGCATCAAGGGCGTGACCGAGGAGACCACCACCGGTGTGCACCGCCTCTACGAGATGCACCGGGCGGGCACCCTGCTCTTCCCGGCCATCAACGTCAACGACTCGGTGACCAAGAGCAAGTTCGACAACAAGTACGGTTGCCGGCACTCGCTCATCGACGGCATCAACCGCGCCACCGACGTCCTGATCGGCGGCAAGATGGCCGTCGTCATGGGCTACGGCGACGTGGGCAAGGGCTGCGCCGAGTCGCTGCGCGGCCAGGGCGCCCGGGTCGTGGTGACCGAGGTGGACCCGATCTGCGCGTTGCAGGCCGCGATGGACGGTTACCAGGTCGCCACCCTCGACGACGTGGTCGAGCAGGCCGACATCTTCATCACCGCCACCGGCTGCTTCGACGTCATCACCAACGAGCACATGGCCCGGATGAAGCACCAGGCCATCGTCGGCAACATCGGCCACTTCGACAACGAGATCGACATGGCCGGGCTGGCCAAGCGGTCCGACGTCGAGCGGATCAACATCAAGCCGCAGGTCGACCTGTGGCGCTTCGCCGACGGGCACGCCATCATCGTGCTCTCCGAGGGCCGCCTGCTGAACCTGGGCAACGCGACCGGGCACCCGAGCTTCGTCATGTCGAACTCGTTCGCCAACCAGACGATCGCCCAGATCGAGCTCTTCACCAAGACCGAGGAGTACCCGATCGGCGTCTACGTGCTGCCCAAGCACCTGGACGAGAAGGTGGCCCGGCTGCACCTCGGCGCGCTCGGCGCCAAGCTGAGCACGCTGACCAAGGAGCAGGCCGCCTACCTTGGCGTCTCCACCGAGGGTCCGTTCAAGCCGGACCACTACCGCTACTGATCGACATCTCCGGACCGGGTCGGCTGTTCGCAGCCGGCCCGGTTCGCCGTCTCCGCCCCCGCCGTGCCCCGCCGTGCCCCCATCACTTCCGCGATCTTGCAGTTTCGGTTGGGGATTTGCGGCTTTTGGCGCGATATGCCGCCGCAGGAAGTGCAAGATCGTGGGGGTGGGGGGCGGGGCGGGGTCAGCTGCGGCGGGTGGGGCGGAACCAGGTCCAGACGCACCAGGCCAGCCAGCCGAGCGACACGAGGGTGGCCAGCGCCCGTAGGCGTAGCGCGCTGAGCAGCAGGACCACGGCCAGCACCGTCAACCACGGCAGGAATCCCCTCACGACGGGGATCTTTCCACAGCCGAGCGTCGTCGGGCCTGGTGAGCTTGTCGTGAACGACTTGACGAGGGCCCTGAGCAGGGAGGAAGGTATGCCTGCCCTAAGTCAGCCAAGGCGTGCCTAACCTACTCGGAGCCCGGATGTTCGCCACCTACCTGATCGGCCTGCGGGAAGGGCTGGAAGCCACCCTGGTGGTCAGCATCCTGGTCGCCTTCCTCGTGAAGTCGCAGCGCCGGGACCGACTGCCGCAGGTCTGGGCCGGCGTCGGCCTGGCCGTGGCGCTCTCGGTGCTCTTCGGCTGGCTGATCGAGTACACGTCGACCTCGCTGCTGTCCCGGTCCGAGGATCGTGAGTTGTTCGAGGCGATCACCTCGGTCGCCGCCGTGGTCTTCGTGACCTGGATGATCTTCTGGATGCGCCGGGCCGCCCGGACCATCGCCGGCGAACTGCGCGGCAAGCTCACCGAGGCGCTGGCCGTCGGGTCCCTCGCCGTCGCCGGCATGGCCTTCCTCGCGGTGATCCGCGAGGGTCTGGAGACCGCGCTGATCTTCTACTCGGCCGCCCAGGGCGCGGCCGGTGACAGTGGCCCGCTGCTCGCGTTGATCGGCGGCATCGCCACCGCCGTGGTCCTCGGCGTGCTGCTCTACGCCAGCGCCCTGCGGATCAACCTCAGCAAGTTCTTCACCTGGACCGGCGCGCTGCTGATCCTGGTCGCCGCCGGCATCCTCAAGTACGGCGTGCACGACTTCCAGGAGGCCGGCGTCCTGCCCGGCCTGAACGACCTGGCCTTCGACATCACCGGCGCGCTCGACCCGAGCGCCTGGTACGCGGCCCTGCTCGCCGGCATGTTCAACGTGACTCCCGCGCCCACCGTGCTGGAGACGATCGCCTGGGTCGCGTACGCCGTACCGGTGCTCCTGCTCTTCCTGCGACCGGCCCGGCGCAAGCCGGCACCCGCCGCGACCACCACCACCGTCACCGAGCGCGGGGCCGACACCGGCGCCGAGGCCGAGGCGGCGTCCACGCCGCAGCGTGCCTGACCCACGAGGAGAGACAGCCCAGATGCGTACCACCCAGTTCTTCGCGCTGGCCGCCGCCGGCGTGCTGGCGACGGCCGGTCTGGCCGCCTGCTCCGACTCCGACAAGGGTGACTCGGCCGCGTCCGGCGGGCCGATCGTGGTCAAGGCCAGCGACACCGCCTGTGAGGTCGGCTCGACCGACCTCGGTGCCGGCACCGCCACCTTCAAAATCACCAATTCGGGTGCGAAGGTGACCGAGTTCTACGTGTACGCCGACGGCGACCGCGTGATGGGCGAGGTGGAGAACATCGCCCCCGGGTTGAGCCGCGAGTTGCACGTGGAGTTGCCGGCCGGTACGTACCAGACGGCCTGCAAGCCAGGGATGAGTGGCAAGGGCATCCGGGGTGCGCTCAAGGTCAGCGGGTCGGCGCAGCCGCTCACCGCGGACGCCGCGCTGGGTGACGCCACCGACAACTACCAGCGCTACGTCAAGAGCCAGACCGCCGCGCTGCTGGACAAGACCGAGGAGTTCGTCGGCGCGGTCAAGGCCGGCGATGTCGCGAAGTCCAAGGCGCTCTACCCGGTCGCCCGCACCTACTGGGAGCGGATCGAGCCGGTTGCCGAGATCTTCGGCGACCTCGACCCCAAGATCGACGGCCGCGAGGAGGTCATCGAGGAGGGGATGGAGTTCACCGGCTTCCACCGGATCGAGAAGGACCTCTGGCAGTCCGGTGACATCAGCAAGGACGGCCCGATCGCCGACCGGCTGCTGGTCGACGTCAAGGAGATCGTGGCCAAGGCGAACGCCGAGAAGCTCTCCCCGCTCCAGCTCGCCAACGGTGCCAAGGAGCTGCTCGACGAGGTGGCCAGCGGCAAGATCACCGGCGAGGAGGACCGCTACTCGCACACCGACCTGTGGGACTTCGCCGCCAACCTCGAAGGTTCCAAGGCCGCCGTGTCCGCCCTGCGGCCCGCGTTGCAGCAGCGCTCGCCGGAGCTGGTCACGCAGTTGGACACCGAGTTCGCCAACGTCGAGGGGCTGCTCGGCAAGCACCGCGACGGCGACGGGTGGAAGCTGCACACCGCGCTGAGCAAGGCCGAGCTCAAGGAGCTCTCCGACGGGATCAACGCACTCGCCGAGCCGATCAGCAAGGTCGCCGCGGCCGTCGCGAAGTGACCACCTGGCAGAAAGAGTCGAGTCGATGAGCGGGAGCAGGTTCACCCGGCGCCGGGCCATCACCCTGGCCGGCGCCGGGGTGGCCGGGGTCGCCGGAGTGGCGGCCGGCGCGGGAGCGCTGCTGAACGGCTCCCATGGCCCGGCCGCGGCGAACGACCACCCGGCCGGGGCCGTGCCGTTCCACGGTGAGCACCAGGCCGGCATCGTCACCCCGGCGCAGGACCGGCTGCACTTCGTGGCCTTCGACGTGATCACCAAGGACCGGGCCCGACTCGTCGAACTGCTGGAGGAGTGGACGGCCGCCGCCGCCCGGATGACCGCGGGGCGCGACGCCGGGGTGCTGGGTGCGGTCGGCGGTGTGCCGGAGGCCCCACCGGACGACACCGGTGAAGCACTCGGCCTGCCTCCCTCGCAGCTCACCCTCACCATCGGCTTCGGGCCGACGCTGTTCCGCGACGCCGACGGGCGGGACCGCTTCGGCCTCGCCGACCGTCGGCCCGCCGCCCTCGCCGAGCTGCCGAAGTTCCCCGGCGACGCGTTGCAGCCGCAGCTCTCCGGGGGCGACCTCTGCGTCCAGGCCTGCGCCAACGACCCACAGGTGGCGGTGCACGCGATCCGCAACCTGGCCCGGCTCGGCATGGGTGTGGTGAGCGTCCGCTGGTCGCAGTTGGGCTTCGGCCGCACCTCGTCGACCTCGCGGGAGCAGGCCACCGCGCGCAACCTCTTCGGGTTCAAGGACGGCACGGCCAACCTCAAGGCCGAGGACACCGATCTGCTGCGCGACCAGTTGTGGGTGCAGCCGGGCGACGGACCGGACTGGATGGCCGGAGGCTCGTACCTGGTCACCCGCAAGATCCGGATGCTCGTGGAGACCTGGGACCGGACCTCCCTCGCTGAGCAGGAGGAGATCGTCGGCCGGGCCAAGGGCAGCGGTGCGCCGCTGGGCCGCAGCGACGAGTTCGACGAGCCCGACTTCGCCGCCCGCGGCGCGGACGGGAAGCCGGTGATCGCCGAGCACGCCCATGTCACGCTGGCCCACCCGAGTCGGAACGGCGGCGCTCAGCTGCTGCGCCGGGGTTACAACTTCGTCGACGGCTCGGACGGCCTCGGCCGACTCGACGCGGGCCTCTTCTTCATCGCCTACCAGCGCGATCCACGCCGTCAGTTCGTGCCGATCCAGACGCAGTTGGCGCGGCACGACGTGATGAACGAGTACCTGCGACACGTCTCCAGCGGGGTGTTCGCCTGCCCTCCCGGGGTACGCGACGGCGGGGATCACTGGGGGCGTGGGCTGTTCGGCTGACCGTCGTCCGGATGGCGACAACCGGATCGGCCCAGCGTGCGGTGGCGCCAGGCGGCGTCAAAGGGGGATCATGGTGGCAGCCTGGCGACGACCCGTTCGCGCGCCAGGCACCGCAGCCGTGGCGCCGCCGCCGCGGACCGCGATCACCGGTTCGACGGCGGCGCGAAGCGTTACCGGCGGACGCCGGTCCCACCGAACTGAATGAGGATGCAATATTAATCCCATGAGAGCCCGCGTACTGGTGGTCGACGATGACCCCGCGCTCGCCGAGATGCTCGGCATCGTGCTGCGCAGTGAGGGTTTCCTGCCCTCGTTTGTGGCGGACGGCGAGCGGGCTTTGGCCGCCTTTCGCGACAGCCGTCCCGATATCGTGCTGCTTGACCTGATGCTTCCCGGTATGAGCGGTATCGACGTGGCCCGGTCGATCCGCGCGGAGTCCGGCGTGCCCATCGTCATGTTGACCGCAAAGAGCGACACCGTGGACGTCGTGCTCGGCTTGGAGTCCGGCGCCGACGACTACGTGGTCAAGCCGTTCAAGCCCAAGGAGCTGGTGGCCCGGATGCGGGCCCGGCTGCGCCGAGGCGAGGACGTGGCCCCGGAGATGCTCACCATCGGGCCGCCGGACAACCAGATCACCATCGACGTGCCCGCGCACACCGTGAGCCGCAACGACGAGGAGGTGAAGCTGACGCCGCTGGAGTTCGACCTGCTGGTCGCGCTCGCCCGCAAGCCACGTCAGGTCTTCACCCGTGAAGTGCTGCTCGAACAGGTCTGGGGCTACCGGCACGCGGCCGACACCCGTCTGGTCAACGTGCACGTCCAGCGGTTGCGGGCCAAGATCGAGCCGGACCCGGAGCGACCGGAAATCATCCTCACCGTGCGGGGCGTGGGCTACAAGGCAGGGACCGGATAGCCTGGTCGCACTGTGTCGACCTCGCCGCCCCCACCCACCCCGAGTACGGCTGCCCGCCGGCCCAGCGCCGGCGGGGAGCTCTGGCGTGCGCTGAGCGGTCGGGTCGCTCGTGCGGTGGGTCGGGCACACCAAACCTGGCGCCGTTCGCTCCAGGTCCGGGTCGTGACCATCACGCTGGTCGCGTCCAGCCTGCTGGTCGGCGGGTTCGCGTTCCTGATCGCTGACAAGATCACCACCATCCTGCTCGACAGCGCTCGCAGCGACGTCCGGCAGCGGGTGACCAGCGGTGCCAGCTACGCGGCCAAGCAGGTCTCCTTCTACGGGCAGCCGCAGGAGGCGCAGCTCCAGGAGACCATCGACGGCACTGTCAACTACCTGGCCGGCGGCGACCCCCAGCAGACCAGCGGGGTGGTGGTGGCGATCACCGCCGACGACTATCCCAACGACATCCAGACGCGCACCTCCCCGTCCGCGAACGTGCAGTCGCTGATCAGCCCCGAGCTGCGGGCCGCGATCGCCGACGGCAAGGTGGCCAGTCAGATCCGCACCGGGCGACTCACCGGCGAGAGCACCAAATATCTGGTCTACGGCTCGCCGGTGCCCACCCGATTCGGCCAGATCGAGCTCTACTATCTGGTCCCGCTGGGCCGGCAGGACGTCACCGCCGCCGACGCCCGCGCCACCGTGGTGGCCACCGGGGTCGCGCTGGTGATCCTGCTCGGGTTGCTCGCGGCGCTGGTCACCCGGCTGGTGGTCAACCCGGTCCGGGTCGCCGCACGAACCGCCCAGCGGCTCTCCGCGGGCCTGCTCGACCAGCGGATGGTGGTCAACGGCGAGGACGACCTGGCCCTGCTCGCCGCGTCGTTCAACCAGATGGCCACCAACCTGCAACGGCAGATCCTGCGACTGGAAGAGATGTCCCGGTTGCAGCGTCGCTTCACCTCAGACGTCTCCCACGAGCTGCGTACCCCGCTGACCACGGTCCGGATGGCCGCCGACCTGATCTTCGCTGAGCGCGACGAGTTCGACCCGGCGGTCGCCCGCAGCGCCGAGCTGCTCCAGGCCGAGTTGGATCGATTCGAGGAGCTGCTCACCGACCTGCTGGAGATCAGTCGGTTCGACGCGGGCTTCGCCATGCTGGATTCCGAGCCGACCGACCTGGTGCCGGTGGTGCACCGGGTGGTCGACCGGCTGGCTGGCCTGGCCGAGCGGGTGGGCGTACCGATCGAACTCGACCTGCCGGGCACACCGGTGATCGCCGAGGTCGACCCGCGACGGGTCGAGCGGGTGTTGCGCAACCTGGTCGGCAACGCCGTCGAGCACGGTGAGGCCCGTCCGGTGCTGATCACCCTCGGCATCGACGAGACCGCCGTGGCGATCACCGTCCGCGACCACGGTGTGGGGCTGAAGGTGGGCGAGGAAAAGCTGGTGTTCAACCGGTTCTGGCGGGCGGACCCGTCCCGGGCCCGGCAGACCGGGGGCACCGGGCTGGGCCTGTCGATCAGCCTGGAGGATGCGCGGCTGCACGGCGGCTGGTTGGAGGCGTGGGGTGCTCCCGGGCAGGGGGCGCAGTTCCGGCTCACCCTGCCGGCCCGTGCGGGCGATCGGCTGACCACCTCACCGCTGCGGCTGGTGCCGGCCGACGCCACCCTGCCGTTCGGCGGTCCGCGCGACGGCGGGCCACTGGCCATCGGTCCCGGCGCCGGCGGGGCACTGGCAATCGGCCCGGCTCCAGCCGGAGACGGGCAGCGGACGGAGGTGCGCTCGTGAGACGGCCGACTCTGCTCGGGACGCTCGGCGTGATGGTGCTGCTGGGCGCCGGCTGTGGCATCCCGGCGACATCCGACGTGCGGGTGGACGGCAAGGGCGGTGCCCCGACCGAGTCCGGTGTGATCAGTCGGGGCAGTGAGCCACCGACGCGGACGGCCAGCGGCAGCGTCAACGAGACGTTCGTCCGCAACTTCCTGTCCGCCGCCGCCGGCGAGCCGGATCGTGCGTACGAGCGGGTCAAGGCGTTCATCGCCCCGGAGGACAAGACCCGCCTACAGGACAAGAAGGGCAGCGAGGTCGCGCTGAACGTGGTCCGGCTGCGCGAGGCGGTCTACACCCTCAACAGCGACTCGACCACGACCGTGAAGATCGCCGTGCAGCAGATCGGGGTGCTGCGGACCAACGGCACCCTGGCTCCACCGGTGGCGACCGAGACGGAGTACGAGTTCGGTCTGCGCAGCGCGTCCTTCAACGGCGGCGTCAACGATGACCGGGCCGGCCTCTACATCATCAACCCGCCAAACGTGCTGCTGCTCAGCGACACCGCTCTTCGCGAGTACTACCAGGACGAGACGATCTACTTCTGGAGTTCGGACCGCAGCCGCCTGGTGCCCGACCAGCGCTACCGGCCGCAGGCGGTGCCGGTCGAGCGGCAGGTGAACGAGGTGGTGAAGTGGCTGGTCGGCGGCCCCTCCGACTGGTTGCGCCCGGGAGTCGTCGGGCTGCCGGACCGCACCGAGCTGATCAACAACGCCACCGGCGGCAACGGTCGGTGGGAGGTCAACCTGGACATGTCCGATGACGACCAGAGCGGGATCGATCAGTTGATCACGCAGATCGCCTGGTCGTTGGGCGACCTCACCGGTCAGCTGGAGTTGAAGATTCGCAACAACGCGCAGCCCGTGGTCGACCTGGGCGAGCGACGAGACTCCCGGGTGCTCTATCCGTATGCCGCCAGCCCGCAGCGGTTCGGCGTGTACGACGGCGCGATCCACCCCCTCGACTTCGACGGCGAGCCCAGCGGCACGGTGCCGTTGACACCCGAGGCCAACCGTAACGTCGTCTCCGCCAGCCTCGGGCTGGCCAAGGACCGCCGGATCCTCGCCGCGATGGTGGTCACCGGCAGCGGCAAGAACCGGTACCGACTCGCCGTGGGCACGGGCGCCGACCCGGTCTCCGTCATCAGCCGCAGCGGCACCGAATACTCCTCGATCGGCCGACCGGTGTGGCTGCGTGCTGTCGACAACCGCCCCAGCCGCGGCCTGGTGGTGGCCGACGGGCAGCTCTACCGGTTCGACGAGGCGGCCCGGATGTATCCGGTGCCGCTCAACCTGCCCTCCGCCGCGGTCACCGCGGTGGCCGCCGCGTTGGACGGCCAGCGGGTGGCGCTGATCGCCGGTGGCCGTCTCTACGTCGCCGCGGTCAACCTCGACGGCGGCGGGGCCTCCATCGGCCCGCCCCGAGAGTTGGTCACCTCGCTGACCAACCCGACGGCGGTCGACTGGGGCAGGGAGGACCAGCTCGTGGTGGCGGGGTCGGTCGGCCAGCCGGCGATCTACGAGATCAGTGTCGACGGCGCCCTGGAGACGCCGCTGCGGACCGACCTCGGCGCCAAGGTCACCCACCTGACCGCGTACCCGACCAACCGCAGTGTGCGGGCGCCCAGCGGGGCGTACATGTACGAGGCGAACGGGGTGGCCTACCGCAGCAGCCCGTTCGAACGGATCGAGCCCGGGCGGGTACGCGACATCGCCCCGGTGCCGACCGGTGTCCGGCCGAGCAACCCGTCGGCGCCGTTCTTCCTCTACTGACACGGTGAGCGGGCTCTGGGCGGACCTCGCCGACCTGGTGCTGCCCGCCGACTGTGCCGGTTGTCGGGAGCGCCGCCCCGGCCTGCGGCACGGGGTCTGCCCAGCCTGTGTCGGGGCGCTGGGTGCATTGCGGCCACGGGCGGTCCGCCCGACCCCCGCACCGCCGGGCCTGCCGTCCTGCGTCGCCCTCGGCCCGTACGCGGGTCCGCTGCGCGAGGCCCTGCTGGCGTACAAGGAACACGGCCGACACGGGCTTGCTCGCCCGCTCGGCGCGCTGCTCGCCGACGTCGTCGCGGCGGCCGTCGGTGGGGACCGCCCGGTGGCGTTGGTTCCGGTCCCGGACACCGCAGCGGCGGCCCGGTCCCGCTACGGGGACCACCTCGACCGGCTGGCCCGGCACTGCGCGGCCCGGCTCAACCGGAGCGGTTGGGCGGTGCGGGTGCACCGTCCGCTGCGGGCGTCGCCCCGACCCGACTCGGTCACCCTGGACAGCGCCGGGCGCGCGGCGGCGGCCGAGGCGGCCTTCCAGCCCCGCTCGACCGGGCCGGTCCGGGGTCGTGCCGGGGGCGCGACGCCGGTCGTGGTGCTGCTCGACGACATCGTCACCACCGGCGTGACCCTCGCCGCCGCGAGCCGGGTGCTGACCGCGACAGGGTGGGCACCGAGCGTCGCGGCGGTGCTCGCGGCGACCGAGAAAAGACACCAGCCGTAACCGATCGTGTTTCCGTTTCACCCGTTGGTGTATGAGCTGCGGAAAATCCTGGGCCGTCTCGGCAACATGGGGTGACTGCCGGGCAAACAGGAGTTAGCGTTTCGCTGTCGGGGGTAGGAGGTCGTTCCAACCGCCCCTGGCGGTGAGAGGAGGCGTAGCCGTACCAACCGGTCGACGCCAGCGGGTCTCCCCACGGCGCGCGGCCGGGTAACCGGATCGAAGACCGTCCGAACAAGGGAGGTCACGTGGACATCGTGGTCAAGGGCCGAAACGTCGAAGTGCCGGACCATTACCGGGTACACGTAGCCGAGAAACTCGCAAAGATCGAACGCTACGACCACAAACTTATTCGCGTCGATGTCGAGCTGTTTCACGAGCGCAATCCGCGCCAGGCCGACCACTGCCAGCGGGTGGAGATCACCTGCGTTTCCCGGGGCCCGGTGATTCGGGCCGAAGCCTGCACGAACGACTTCTACAGCGCGCTCGACGCGGCCATCGCGAAGCTCGACACCCGGCTGCGCCGCGCGGCCGACCGCCGCCGCGTACACCGGGGCCGGCACGCGCCGATCTCGGTCGCCGAGGCCACAGCGGGCCTTCCGGTCGCGGACCTGGTGCCCAACGCGCTGAGCGCGCCGAGCGATGGCGCCCGCGCCGGCACCGCGGTCGCGGAGCGGGTCGAAGAGGAGCACGACGACCAGCCGTGGCACATCGCCCGGGAGAAGGTCCACCCGGCCGAGCCGATGACCATCGACGACGCGCTGTTCGAGATGGAACTGGTCGGCCACGACTTCTACCTTTTCCAGGACAAGGAGTCGGGCCGCCCCAGCGTCGTCTACCGGCGCCACGCGTACGACTACGGCATCATCTCCCTCGCCACCTGACCGGTAGCCGATCCGCGTCGATCATGGAGTTGTGGTGGGGAAACGCCCACCACAACTCCATGATCCGTCAGCGGAGGTCGGCGGGGAGCAGCGCAAAGGTCAGGTCGTCCAGGCGGGCGCCGGCCAACCCGGGCAGCCGGCCGCGCTGAACGGACTCGCGCCGAAAACCGACCCGCTCCAGCACCCGGTGCGACGCGGTGTTGTCCGGCACCGTGCCGGCCGACAGCCGGGCGATACCGGCCGAGCCGAACGCCCAGCCCGCGAGCAACCGGACCGCCCGCGTCGCGTACCCCCGGCCGCGCCAGTCCGGCAGCAACGCGTAGCCGACCGACGCCTCGCCGGCGGCCACATCGGTGTACGACAAGCCGCAACTGCCCACGGACTCGCCGCTGGCCACGTCCGTGATCATCAGCCGGGCGATCTCGCCGGTCAGCCAGCCGCTCTGCGCGAGACGACAACGCCGTTCCATCGCCTCGCGCGTCGGCGGCACCGGCGGCGCCTGGTTCGCCACCACCTCGGGTCGGCTGTGCAGCCGGTACAACAGCGCCGCGTCGTCCGGTGCGAGTGGGCGCAGCGCCACCACCTCGTCGGTGAGCACCCCACCGGGTAGGTCGGGCAGCAGCCGGGCGTTCGGGCCGGGCGGATCATCGGCGACGCGTACCCAGGCCAGCAGGTCGTGCCGGCCGGCGTCCCGGGACGCACCGGCCGAACGGCGCAGACCCTCGTAGCGGAAGCCGGCGGCCAGCGCGACCCGCTGGCTCGGGCCGTTCTCCGGTTCGGTGAGCAGCTCCAGTCGCGCCGCCCCGGCGGCGAACGCGTGCTCGCTCAGCGCGCGGGTCGCCGCGGTGGCCAGCCCGCGACCGCGCGCCGACGGTCGCGTCCAGTAGCCGATCTCCAGCTGACCCCGGGCGGGCACCGGGTTGTTCAGCCCCACCGCGCCGAGCAGTCGATCCGTCGCGGGGTCCGCGACGGCGTACGCCGTGCCGCCGCCGGTCCAGGTCGCCGGGGCGCCGACGTCGATCCACCAGCGGGCGTCGGTCTCGGTGTACGGCGTTGGCAGGTTCGACACGAAGCGTTGAGTCAGCGGGTCCGCGCAGCCGTCCACCACGTCGGCGCAGTCCTGCGCGCGAAACGGGCGCAGCCGCACCCCGTGCGCCTCGACGACCGGTCGCAGATTCATCCCAGATCCTTCGCGAGAAGCGACCCGACCCACACGTCCACCCGTTCGCCCCGGTGCTGCACGCCGCCCCGGGCGATCCCCTCGACCAGGAAGCCTGCCTTCTCCGCCGCCCGGCGAGAGGCGGTGTTGCCCACATTCGCCTTCCACTCGATCCGCGCCAGGCCCAAGGTGCTGAAGCCCCAGGCGCTGAGCGCGACCAGCGCGGCGGGCAGGTAGCCCCGACCCCGGGCCGCTGGCGCGGTCATGAAGCCGACGTCGGCCACCAACGGGTCGGCGGGGGAGAGCCGCAGGTCGAGCGTGCCCGCGTACCGGTCGTCGGAGTCGGCGATCACGAAGCAGGCGGCGTCCCCCCGAGCCCAGGCGTCCCGGCCGTAAGCCTGGTAGCCCTGCGCGTCGGCGCGCTCGTACGGGTCCGGCACGGTCGTCCAGCGGATGCTCTCCGGGTCCCGGCAGGTCTGCACCACGGCGTCCAGGTCCTTCTCCTCCATGGGCCGCAGCCGCAGCTCGCCGGCCCCGGTCTCGGCGAACAGAACGGGCTGCGGGCGGCCGAAGACGGCGGCCCGCCGGGCGGCGAGGGTGCCCGGACCGGCCGGACCGGTCGACCCGGCGGCCGGTACCTCGCCGGGCAGCAGTGAGCCGATCCAGCCGTCCGCGCTGCCGGGCAGCGCCGGGTTGGCCAGCCGCAACCTGCCGTCGATCCGGAAACCGGCCCGGAGGGCCACCAGCCGGGAGGCGTGGTTGCCCACTTCGGCCTGCCAGATGAGCCGGCGAAGCCCGAGGGTGTCGAAGGACCAGCGGGCCACCGCCCGGGTGGCCCGGACCATCACGCCCCGACCACGCGCCCAGGGCGCCGTCCAGTAGCCGATCTCACCGGTGCCGTCCTTGTCGATCGAGATCAGTCCGCTGGAACCCAGCAGCTCCCCGGTGTTCGGGTCGCAGACCGCGAACGGTGCCCCGGTGCCCTCGGCCCAGGCATTCCGGCTCAGCTCGGTGACAAATCCGTGGGCGTGTTCCGGCCGGTACGGGCGCGGTACGGTGGTCCAACGCTGAATGTCCGGGTCCTGGCAGGCTCGGTGCACGGCCTCGGCATCCGTCTCTCGCCAGGGCCGCAGCAGCACGCCGTCCTCGATGATCTCCACGAGCTCCACTCGTGCATCCTGCCGTAGCGTTCGCCGACGGCGTAACCGGATAACGTTTGGGGCGTGTGCAGGACGCGAGTTATGTCGGGTTCGGCGGGGTCGAGCACCGCCACCAGTGACCATCGCGCCGATGAAGCGCCTACGATGGTTCGAGACTGTCTAGGGGAGCGTTGATCCGTGTCGATTCTGGAAAAGGTCCTTAACGCGGGCGAGGGCCGCATGGTGCGCCGGCTCAAGGCCATCGCTGCCGCCGTCAGCTCGATCGAGGACGACTACGTCAACCTCACCGACGAGGAACTGGCCGGCATGACCGAACAGTTCCGGGAGCGGCTCGACGAGGGTGAGACCCTCGACGACCTGCTGCCGGAGGCGTTCGCGGTGGCCCGCGAGGCGGCCGCCAGGGTGCTCGGCCAGCGCCCGTACGACGTCCAGGTGATGGGCGGCGCGGCGCTGCACTTCGGCAACATCGCCGAGATGAAGACCGGTGAGGGCAAGACGCTGACCTCGGTCATGGCCGTCTACCTCAACGCGCTCTCCGGCAAGGGCGTCCACGTGATCACGGTCAACGACTACCTCGCCCAGCGTGACGCCGCGTGGATGGGCCGGGTGCACGAGTTCCTCGGGCTGACCGTCGGCGTGGTGCTGCCCAACCGGCCGGCCAGTGAGCACAAGGCCGCCTACGAGTGCGACATCACCTACGGCACCAACAACGAGTTCGGCTTCGACTACCTGCGCGACAACATGGCCTGGTCGAAGGAAGAGCTGGTGCAGCGCGGGCACAACTTCGCTGTGGTCGACGAGGTCGACTCCATCCTGATCGACGAGGCCCGCACCCCGCTGATCATCTCCGGCCCGGCCGAGCACTCCGCCCGCTGGTACGGCGAGTTCGCCGGCGTGGTGGCCCGGCTCCAGCCCGGCACCGACGGCGAGGGCGACTACGAGGTCGACCACTCCAAGCGCACCATCGCGGTGACCGAGCGGGGAGTCGCCAAGGTCGAGGACCGGCTCGGCATCGACAACCTGTACGAGTCGGTGAACACCCCGCTGGTCGGCTACCTCAACAACGCCATCAAGGCCAAGGAGCTCTACAAGCGCGACAAGGACTACATCGTCAGCGACGGTGAGGTCCTGATCGTCGACGAGTTCACCGG
Source organism: Micromonospora sp. NPDC051227 (assembly GCF_044455385.1). NCBI lineage: Bacteria > Bacillati > Actinomycetota > Actinomycetes > Micromonosporales > Micromonosporaceae > Micromonospora > Micromonospora sp. NPDC051227. The sequence continues at coordinate 275,696 of NZ_JBITET010000002.1, read as the reverse complement.
TCGCATCCTGCACGGCCGTCGCTACAACGAGGGCATGCACCAGGCGATCGAGGCCAAGGAGGGGGTGGAGATCAAGCAGGAGAACCAGACCCTGGCCACCATCACCCTCCAGAACTACTTCCGCCTCTACGAGAAGCTGTCCGGGATGACCGGTACGGCCCAGACCGAGGCGAGCGAGTTCAACAAGGTCTACAAGGTCGGTGTCGTGACCATTCCGACTCACCGCCCGATGGTTCGCGAGGACCGGCCGGACGTCATCTACAAGACGGAAAAGGCCAAGTTCAACGCCGTCATCGAGGACATCGCCGAGCGGCACCAGATGGGTCAGCCGGTGCTGGTGGGCACCGTCTCGGTGGAAAACTCCGAGATCCTCTCCCAGCTGCTGCGCCGCCGTGGCATCCCGCACAACGTGCTGAACGCCAAGTTCCACGCCCGGGAGGCCGAGATCGTCGCCCAGGCCGGGCGTAAGGGCGCGGTCACCGTGGCCACCAACATGGCCGGCCGCGGCACCGACATCCTGCTCGGAGGCAACCCGGAGTTCCTCGCCGCGAACGAGCTGCGCCAGCGCGGCCTCGACCCGCTGGAGAACGAGGAAGAGTACGCCAAGGCGATGGAGGAGGTCCTTCCCACCTGGAAGCAGGCCTGCGACGCCGAGGCGGAAGAGGTCTCGGCCGCCGGCGGCCTCTACGTGCTGGGCACCGAGCGGCACGAGTCCCGGCGGATCGACAACCAGCTGCGCGGTCGCGCCGGCCGGCAGGGCGACCCGGGCGAGTCCCGGTTCTACCTGTCCCTTCAGGACGAGCTGATGCGGCGCTTCCGGGCGGGAGCGGTCGAGGCGGTGATGGAGCGGTTCAACATCCCGGAGGACGTGCCCATCGAGTCGAAGATGGTCACCCGGCAGATCAAGAGCGCCCAGGCCCAGATCGAGGGCCAGAACGCCGAGATCCGCAAGAACGTGCTCAAGTACGACGAGGTGCTCAACAAGCAGCGCCAGGTCGTCTACGCCGAGCGGCTCCGGGTGCTCAACGGCGAAGACCTCTCCGACCAGGTCCGCAACATGATCGACGACACCGTCGAGGCGTATGTACGGGGCGCCACCTCCGACGGCTACGGCGAAGACTGGGACCTTGAGCAGCTCTGGTCCAGCCTCAAGCAGCTCTACCCGGTCGGCGTGACGATCGAGGAGTTGGAAGAGGATGCCGGCGGCTCCCGGGCCGGCATGGACGCCGATTTCCTGGTCGCCCGCCTCAAGGAGGACGCCAACGCCGCGTACGACCGGCGTGAGGAGCAGCTCGGCACCGAGGGGGTGCGCCAGCTCGAGCGGATGGTGCTGCTCCAGGTCATCGACCGCAAGTGGCGCGAGCACCTCTACGAGATGGACTACCTCCAGGAGGGCATCAACCTCCGGGCGTACGCCCAGCGCGACCCGGTGGTGGAATACCAGCGCGAGGGCTTCGACATGTTCGCCACCATGATGGACGGCATCAAGGAGGAGACCGTCGGTTTCCTCTACAACGTCGACGTCCAGGTGACCGAACCGGAGCCGGAGGAGGGGGCCGACGAGGTCACCCTGCTCGACAAGCCGGTGGAGATCCGGGCCAAGGGCCTCAACCAGGCGCCGCGGCGGCAGGGCCTGCAATACTCCGCCCCCACCATCGACGGTGAGGCCAGCCCGGGCGCGGTCGCCGTGGAGCAGGCCCAGCAGCAGGCTCCGGCGCTCGGTGTGGGCCGACCGGCTCCGGGTGCTCCGGCGGCACCGGGGCAGAGCGCGCCGTCCGCGCCGCAGCGGCCGGCATCCGGGCTGCGTGGCCCGGCAGTTCCGTCGGCCGCCGCCCGTCGGCCGGCACCGAACCAGGCGGAGGCGAGCAACGGCCCGTCCCGCAACGCGCCGTGCCCGTGTGGCTCGGGCCGTAAGTACAAGCGCTGCCACGGCGCCCCCAACGGCGGCAACTGACCAACAGCAGCTGCACCGACAGCGTCTGACCGACGGGTCCCGGCCGACCAGGCCCGGGGCCCGTCGGTGTCTTTGAGCCTCGCCGACGACGGGGCAGGTGCGGTCAGAGCACGTGGAGGGCAACGCAGAGCCAGCGGCCCCGGCGATGTTCGAGGCGCAGCGCCATCGCCCAACTTCGGCCGCCCGCGCCCGTGAGGACGGCTGCCGCCTCCACCGCGGCGTCCCGGGGCTCACAGACTCGAAGGCGTAGCAGCCGGACCAGTGGTCGGCCGCTACGGCGGCGGGATGCCCCGGCCCGGCCGGATGCGCGGGCGAGTTCGGTCAGCAGGTCGCCCGCTCGGGCCGGGTCGAGCAGCGCTCGCACCTGGGTCGGGGAACGGTAGCCGTTGACCACCTCCAGGCAGGTGCCGACGAAGCGGTGTGCGGCTCGGGTGGTTTCCGGTGCGGTCGACGGCGGCAACGACGCGACCGGATGGGTGGTGGTGGACCTGCTGGGCACCGGACGCAGGGCTGCTCGCCGCTCCGGCGGCCGGACCGGGTTGGGCCGGGTGGAGGCGAACAGGTCAAGGGCTAGTTGACCGTCGGTCATCGGCGGCCAGCACGACCCGTCGGCCTCGTCAACGTACGGCGGGTCGAAGGGCGGAACGGGGCGCAGCCGCACGGGTGGTCGGGAAGGACCGGGTCGCGCTCCGCTCATCATGGCCACCTTTTGATCTTGCGTTTGCCTTCGTTTGCCTCCGACAGATCGATTCTGAGTGACAAAATCGCCTCGGTCAATGGCTTCCTGGCGGCCTCTGCCCGACGCGTGGTCCCAGCGACCCCGACACCCCGACTTCCGTAAATCCGAGTGGATCATGCCCCGGGACGGACGGACGGGCGGGCGAAGGGCCAGGCCTGGCAGGCGGGGCAGGCGGCCAGGTCGCGTGCCAGGTCGGGCGGGGCAGGCCAGGCCTGGCAGGCGCCCAGGTCAGGCCAGGGCTGAGCGGGCCGGACCGAGCGGCCCAGGCGGGTCGGGCTGGAGAACGAGTCGGGCTTCTGCTACTCGGAGTCGCGGTCGATCAGCGGGTTGCTCTGCACCCAGTCTGCCGTCTCGTCGTATTTGCGCGTTATGTACTCCTCCAGTCGAGCGCGCTCGACGCGCCACTGGCCGCGTCCGCCGATCTTGATCGCCGGCAGTTCGCCGCTGCGCACCATGTGGTAGACCTGCGAGTCCGACACGTTGAGCTCGGCGGCCACGTCGGAGAGCAGCAGGAACCTCGGCTCCACAGAAACTCCCGGGGTTGATGTCGTTTGGCTCAGTTTGCCACCGACAGCCCCGGCCGCCCAGCACCGGACCGGGTCGGTGGCGGACCAACCACGCGGGACACACCGGCTGGGAACTTCCTCAGGCCGGAGGCGGGGTGTATGACGGTCACGGCGTGCGGCATGATCTGCGCCCGTGCCGGCGGCCGCCGGTGGAGGACGACGCGGGGAGACGACCGGTGACCGACGAGCTTGTCCGGGTGTACGTGCCGGCGACCGTACCGATGCTGGCCCGGCTGCGTGCGGAAGGGCTGGCCGCCGACCAGGCGCACGCCGTCACTCCGGCGCTGCGCGAGTGGTACGCCGAGGGTGACGAGGAGGAGTTGGAGTACGTCGCCTTCACCCGGGCTGCCCAGGACGCCCTGCACCTGCTCCGGGCCGACCCGACCGCTCCCCGCCGTCGCGTCGTCATCTCGGTCGACCTGCCGTCGGCAGCAATCGGGCGTGGCGACGGTGAGCTGGGCTCCAGCACGGTGACGTTGACCGACGCCGTGCCGGTGGGCGCCGTCGCGGCCATCCACGTGGACGGCACGGACGCGGCCGAGGAGGTCGGCGCTGCGGCCGACGTGGTGGCCGAGGCGGCGGCTGGTGACCCGGACGCCCAGTTCACCGTCGACGGCGCGGAGGACCACGAGCTGGAGTGGTACGACGTGACGGAGCTGGACCAGCTGCTGAGCGCAACCGACTGAGCCGGGCACCGCCCGGACAGCAGCCGGACACCCGGACACCGGGCGCGCCCACCTGCGCCGAACGCGCCCACCTGCACCGAACGCGGCCCCGGACGCCGCACCAGGCCCGCCCGCCTGCGCCGCCCGCCTGCGCCGCCAACCTGCGCGAACGCCTGCGCTGACCGCCTGCGTGCGCGAACGCGTGCGCTGACCACCTGCCCTGGTGAGGCGTCAGCGAGCGGGGTCCGCCTTCGCCGGGTCCGCGTCGGACGTCTCAGCTGCGTCGAACGCCTCGGCCGGGTCCGCGTCGAACGCCTTGGCGTAGCCCGGCTTGTCGTCCGCCGGGTCGACCTGGTCCGCGACAGGGTTCGGGCCGTGGGCCGGTTCGTCGTCGTCGCTGTGGGCCGGGCCGAGCGTGCGGCCGAACGCGATGAGCGCGGTCAGCGCCCCCACGAAGAGCACCCAGATGCCGTTGTCCACCCGCGAGGTGCCCAGCGAGGTCTGCGCCACCGCGTCCGCCTCACTGAGCGCGCTGGCAAGGTCGAGCAGCGACCGGCCGCCAACCCTGATGATCACTTCGGCGAGCAGCAGGAGGAGCCCCGGCCCGGCGCCGGCGAGCAGGTACGCCGGCCAGCGCAGCGCCGGGGCCTCGGGATCGCGGCGGACGGCTCGACGCCGTGCCCAGGTCAGGTAGCCGAAGGCCAGAAGCCCGGCGAGCAGCCCGGCGACGAGCGATTCGGTACGGGACACCCACTTGGCCGCGTTGATCAACGATTCCTGGCTGTCGCCGGAGCCGAAGAGGTCGAACAGCGGATCCCGGGCGCGACTGAACGCGACAACGAAGATCAGCGTGCCCAGCGCGGCGGTGACCACAGCACCGACCGCCGGAGCGGTCCGCGCGCCGGCCAGCGCGCCCCCGATGATCGCTGCGGCCGCCGTGGTGCCGGCGATCACGTTGGTGGTGGACGTGTCGAAGTAGGTGAGGTTGATGGCCACCGCGGCAGCGAGCCCGACCAGCATTCCGCCGCCGATCGCCCCGGCGAAGCGCAGGGTGGCCCAGTCGCCGTACCGGCGGGCCAGCAGGTTGCCGCCGGCGAGCGCGACGGCCGCCCCGGCCACCAGCGCGGCCGAGATCACGCCGGCCAGGGCGAACGCGGAGAGGCTGATCGCGGTGACCCCGGCCGCGGCCGAGGTGATGGCCTCCCGGGTGGACCAGAGCATGGCGGCCAGCCAACCGAGCGCCAGCAGCGCGAGCACTGCGGCGCCGGGTGCGGGCAGCGGACGACTGCCGGCGCTGGCCGCGTCGACCGCCGGCTCGTCCGACTCAGCGGCCGGGACGCGGCCGGGCTGCTTGGTCATCGTCTCCCCTTCGAGGCGGCAGGTCACCGACCATTCAGGGTACGCGGGCCCGCTGGGCTGTCTGTCGCCCCGGGACAGCGGGACGGATCGAGGCCGGTCGGTAAGGGGAGGAGGGGTGGGGCGGTCCTTGGTGCGGGGCGGTGGCGGAGGTGGGTCGCGCAGCCCGTCGTGGGAGAATCAGGGGAGGTCCCGCCGCTGCCCGGCCTCCCGTGCGGCGTCCGGTGTCCGGCCATCCGGTCGGTGCCTGCGGGTCCGGTTTCGCCACTGCTGTCGAGATCGCCAGGAGCCTTGATGGATGCCGTGTTCTCCGTTCCCGAGCCGCGCAACGAGCCGGTTCGCAACTACGAGCCGGGCAGCCCCGACCGGGACCGGCTCCAGCGGCGGCTGACCGAGCTCGCCGCCGAGCGCATCGACCTGCCGATGACCATCGGCGGTGAGCAGCGGATGGCCGGCGGTGACCCGATCAACGTGGTGCAGCCGCACAAGCACGCCCACGTGCTGGGGGTGACCGCGCACGCCACCCACGACGACGCGCGCGCCGCGACCAAGGCGGCCAAGGACGCCGCGCCGATGTGGCGGGCGCTGCCCTTCGAGGAGCGCGCCGCGATCTTCCTGCGCGCCGCCGAGCTGCTCGCCGGTCCCTGGCGGGACACGCTCAACGCCGCCACCATGCTCGGTCAGTCGAAGACGGCGATCCAGGCGGAGATCGACGCGGCGTGCGAGTTCATCGACTTCCTGCGGTTCAACGTGCACTTCGCGCGTCGCCTGCTCGAGGAGCAGCCGGCGTCCTCGCCCGGCGTCTGGAACCGCTTCGACCACCGCCCGCTGGAGGGCTTCGTCTACGCGGTCACCCCGTTCAACTTCACCGCCATCGCCGGCAACCTGCCGTCGGCGCCGGCCCTGCTGGGCAACACGGTGGTCTGGAAGCCGGGCCCGACCCAGCAGTTCGCCGCGCACTTCACCATGCGGTTGTTCGAGGCCGCCGGCCTGCCGCCCGGCGTGATCAACATGGTCACCGGCCGGGGCGAGGAGGTCTCCGATGTCGTGCTCGCCGACCCGGATCTGGCCGGCATCCACTTCACCGGTTCGACAAAGGTCTTCCAGCAGTTGTGGCGGACCGTGGGCGACAACATCTCCCGTTACCGGGGCTACCCGCGCCTGGTCGGCGAGACCGGCGGCAAGGACTTCGTCGTCGCGCACACCAGCGCCGACGTGGACGCGCTGCACACCGCGCTGATCCGTGGCGCGTACGAGTACCAGGGCCAGAAGTGCTCGGCGGCCTCGCGGGCGTACGTGCCGCGCTCGATCTGGGAGGGTGGGCTGCGGGACCGGCTGGCCGCCACCACCGATTCGCTGACCTACGGTGACGTGGCCGACTTCGGCAACTTCGGCGGTGCGGTGATCGACGACAAGGCGTTCTCCCGGCACACCGCCGCGCTGGAGCTGATCGCCGGTGACGACAGCTGCCGGGTGCTGGCCGGTGGCACCGCCGACGACTCGGTCGGCTACTTCGTGCGACCGACGCTCTTCGAGTGCGGCGACGCCGCCCACGAGACCTTCACCACCGAGTACTTCGGGCCGATCCTGGGCGTGCACGTGTTCGACGACGCCCGGTTCGACGAGGTGGTCGCGCAGGCGGAGTCGATCGCCCCGTACGCGCTGACCGGCTCGGTGTTCGCCACCGACCGGCGGGTCGTCGACTCGGTCGGCGAGCGCATGCGGTACGCGGCCGGCAACTTCTACATCAACGACAAGCCGACCGGCGCGGTGGTCGGGCAGCAGCCCTTCGGTGGCGCCCGCGCCAGCGGCACCAACGACAAGGCCGGCTCCTGGCTGAACCTGGTCCGTTGGATCTCCCCCCGGACGATCAAGGAGACCTTCGTGCCGCCGACCGACCACACGTACCCCCACATGGGCTGACCGGCGAAGACCCGCCGGCGGCGCGCGTGGGCGCCGCCGGCGGATGCCCGGAATGTGGCAATCCATCGATAGTCCTCAACGGACAGTCTGCCGCCGACAGTGCACTTAGGAAGTCCTGTCGGGTGGCAAACCGGCAAATCCTGGACGCCGGGTGCGCAAAGTGGCAGCGTAGTGGGCATGGCGGATTCCGGAGTCAACCCTACGGCGGCGGCCCTGCTCGGCCTCCTCCACGAGGGCCCGATGACAGGCGGTCAGTTGATGGCCGCCGCTGAGCGCCGTCTGGCGCCGTACTGGTCGATGACCCGCAGTCAGGTGTACCGCGAGTTGCCGGTGCTGGCTGAGCGGGGTTTCGTGCGGCTCGGCAAGCCGGGCCCGCGGATGAGCCAGCCGTACGCACTCACCGCCAGCGGAAAACGGACGTTTTCCCGCTGGCTCGCGGAGAACCCGGGGCGGGACACCATCCGCAACCCGATAGCGCTCCGGATGGCTTTCGGCAACCTGCACTCCGCCAGCCAGCTGAAGGGCCTGTACGCCTCGGCCAACGAATACCACACCGAGGCCCTCGCCCAGGTCCGGGAGCAGGTGAAGAACGCCAAACGGGACGGCGAGACGTACGACGCCAGCGCGCTGGAGTTCGCCGTCGCCTACCACCGGGCGGCCCTGTCGTGGTTGAAGTCCGCCCCCGTCGGGTGACTGTCAGCGGGTTCGCGCATAGGGAACGAGCTGCTCCGCTCCCGGCACAGTACGCTTGTCTGTCGTGACCGCTGCCGATTACGCCGAACAGCTCAAGGAACTCGACGCGACCCTGCGAAACATCGAGGCCGTCCTCAACATCGACCGGCTCCACGAGGACAAGGCCCGCCTGGAGCAGGAGGCCTCCGCCCCCGACCTGTGGGACGACCAGGCCAAGGCCCAGCAGGTGACCTCGCAGCTGTCGTACGTCAACGGCGAGATCAGCAAGCTGGGCAGCCTGCGTTCCGGCCTCGACGACGCCCAGGTGCTGCTGGAGCTGGCCGAGGCCGAGGCCGACCCGGGTGTGCTGACCGAGGTCGAGTCGGAGATCACCGGGCTGACCAAGGCCATCCAGGAGATGGAGGTCCGCACCCTGCTCTCCGGCGAGTACGACTCCCGGGAGGCGCTGGTCGCCATCCGGGCCGGCGCGGGTGGTGTGGACGCCGCGGACTTCGCCGAGATGCTGCTGCGGATGTACCTGCGCTGGGCGGAGCGGCACGGCTACCCGACCGAGGTCTACGAGACCTCGTACGCCGAGGAGGCGGGCCTGAAGTCGGCCACCTTCGCGGTCAAGGTGCCGTACGCGTACGGCACGCTCAGCGTCGAGTCGGGCACGCACCGGCTGGTCCGGATCAGCCCGTTCGACAACCAGGGTCGTCGGCAGACCAGCTTCGCGGGCGTCGAGGTTCTGCCGGTCACCGAGCAGACCGACCACATCGACATCCCGGAGAACGAGGTTCGGGTCGACGTCTACCGCTCCTCCGGGCCGGGTGGGCAGAGCGTCAACACCACCGACTCGGCGGTGCGCCTGACGCACATCCCGACCGGCATCGTGGTGACCTGCCAGAACGAGAAGTCCCAGTTGCAGAACAAGGCCTCCGCGCTGCGGGTGCTCCAGGCCCGACTGCTGGAGCGCAAGCGCCAGGAGGAGCAGGCCAAGCTCGAGGGGCTCAAGGAGAACGCGGCGGGCTCATGGGGCGACCAGATGCGCTCCTACGTCCTGCACCCGTATCAGATGGTGAAGGATCTCCGAACTGAGCAGGAGACCGGCAATCCGAGCTCGGTCTTCGATGGCGAGTTGGACAGCTTCATCGAGGCGGGCATCCGTTGGCGTAAGCGGCGGCAGCTTGCTGGCGACGGTGCGTGACGGCGCGCGGGCGGAGCGCGTCATCGATCTCCAGGTAGAGGCCTGATTCGACGACTCGTGCCGGATCGGCGGGGCGTGGGGCTTGGCTCAGTTGTTACACCGCGTAGACTCACCACCCGTGATTCAGCTTGAGCAAGTGACGAAGACGTACCCGAAGGCGTCCCGGCCTTCGCTCGACAACGTGTCCGTCTCGATCGAGAAGGGCGAGTTCGTCTTCTTCATCGGTCCATCCGGCTCCGGCAAGTCCACGATCATCAAAATGCTGCTGCACGAGGTGGCCCCCAACAAGGGGCGCGTCGTCGTCAACGGCAAGGACGTCACGTCGATGCGTTCCTGGAAGCGACCCCACTTCCGGCGCTCGATCGGCTGCGTCTTCCAGGACTTCCGGCTGTTGCCCAACCGCACCGCCTACGAGAACGTGGCGTTCGCCCTCGAGGTGATCGGCAAGACGAAGGCGGTTGCCCGCCGGGTCGTGCCGGAGGTGCTGGAGCTGGTCGGGCTCGGTGGCAAGGAGCACCGCTATCCGCACGAGCTCTCCGGTGGTGAGCAGCAGCGGGTCGCCGTCGCCCGGGCGTTCGTGAACCGTCCGCTGATCCTGCTGGCGGACGAGCCCACCGGAAACCTGGACCCGGACACCTCGATTGAGATCATGCGTCTGCTGGACCGGATCAATCGCACCGGCACGACCGTCGTGATGGTCACCCACGACTCCAACATCGTGAACCAGATGCGCCGCCGCGTCGTTGAGATTGAGAGCGGTCGCATCGTGCGTGACCAGGCCCGCGGCGTCTACGGGTGAGCCGGCGCTCCACCCCTGCGCAGCCTGACGACGAACACCTCATGCCGGAGACCCGGAGGAAATCCCGATGCGCGTGAAATACGTCCTGTCCGAGGTACTGGTCGGACTGTGGCGCAACGTGACCATGTCCATCGCGATGATCATCACGATGGCGGTCTCGCTGACCATGCTCGGCGCCAGCGGTCTCATGTACCGCCAGGTCGACGACATGAAGGACCTCTACTACAAGAACATCGAAGTCTCGATCTTCTTGACCCAGGAGGTGACCGAGCAGGAGCGCACCGACCTCCAGACCAAGCTCGACAGCGACCCCCTGGTCAAGGACGTCCTGTACGTCAACAAGGACGAGGCGTACAAGCGTTTCAAGGAGATGTACCAGGACGCGCCGGACCTGGTGAACGCGGTCAAGCCGGACCAGTTGCCCGAGGCGTTCCGGCTCAAGCTGAACAACCCGGAGCAGTACAAGGACGTCTACGACCAGTACAAGGACACCGCGGGCGTCGAGGAGATCATCGACCAGAGTCGACTGCTCGACAAGATCTTCAACATCCTCACCTCGATCCAGAACATCGCCCTGGCTGCCGCCGTCGTGATGGCGATCGCCGCCCTGCTGCTGGTCGCGAACACCATTCAGGTGGCCGCGTACAGCAAGCGGCGTGAGGTGGCGGTCATGAAGCTGGTCGGTGCGTCCAACTGGTTCATCCAGGCGCCGTTCGTGCTGGAGGCCGTGGTGGCCGGCCTGATCGGTTCACTGCTCGGTCTGGTGGCCCTGGTCGCGGCGAAGTATCTGCTCTTCGACGGGTCGTTGAGCGCGTTGCAGGGTCTGCTCTCGCCGATCACCTGGGGCGACATCCTGTTCATCTTCCCGCTGATGGCCGGCGTCGGTGGTCTGGTCAGCGCGGGCACCGCCTGGATCACCCTGCGCTTCTACCTGCGGGTCTAGGCACCGTACGGGTCGTCCCGTCGTCTCCCAAGGACCCTTCCGCAGCCGGGAACAAACGGCGCGGGAGGGTCCTTGTCAATGAGGCTTATTCGGGCGGTCCTGACGATGGCACGGCCTGGACGGCGGCGAGAGCCCGAATAAGCCTCATTCGGGTAGCATGATCGGTTGTCCGGCCGGGGTGAGCCCGGCCGCGGACTCCAGGAGAGGGGGTGGCACCGATGCCACGGGAAAAGGGGCGCAAGGTGGTCGCCTCCAACAAGAAGGCGCGGCACGACTACGCCATCTTCGACACGTACGAGGCGGGCATGGCGCTGACCGGCACCGAGGTCAAGTCGCTGCGGGCCGGGCGAGCGTCGCTTGTCGACGCGTTCGCGCAGGAACGGGACGGCGAGTTGTTCCTGCACGCGATGCACATCCCCGAGTACACCCAGGGCACCTGGACCAACCATGAGCCACGGCGTACCCGCAAGTTGCTGCTCAACCGGGTCGAGATCGACAAGCTCCTCGGCAAGACCCGCGAGGGCGGTTTCACCATCGTTCCGTTGCAGGTCTACTTCTCGGACGGCTGGGCCAAGGTCGAGATCGCCCTGGCCAAGGGCAAGAAGTCGTACGACAAGCGTCAGGACCTCGCCAAGCGGGACGCGGACCGGGAGATCGCCCGGGTGTCCGGTCGACGAGGCAAGGGCATGGACGACTAGTTCATCCTTTTTGTCCGGGTCGACATGCCGGCCCGGGGCTCGGGATGAAAGCTGTTGCCGCAGGCGTTAGTCTTGTCAGTGCCGCCACATCGGCGGCCTGTCGAGGGGGTGACTGGTTTCGACTTCGTACGCAGCGACAGGGGAAGCGAGCCGAGGAAGCCGACGTCGTCTCGAGAATCGGTCGTCGGAAACTTATAAGCGCCAAGCAAAATCGCGCTGACTTCGCTCTCGCCGCCTGAGGCGAGTAGCTAAGTCTGTCGGCCTGGGAACGCCTTCGTCCCAGTAGCCGGCATCAGCTAGGAGGCTGGCCAATCGGACCCGGTCGCGGGGTCCGTGCGGCGAGATTAATCAGCGACTGGGCCCGTCACACCAACTTGCTCGCGTGAGCGGTGGGGCCGAGTAGAGGCACAGCGAGCTGCGCTCGGAGAAGCCCTGACAAACCGGCGAAGGACCCGGGTTCGATTCCCGGCACCTCCACCACCTCGAACGAAGCGCCCCGGCCCACCAGCCGGGGCGCTTCGTTGTTCGCGGGGTCTTACGCTGCCCCCTGTGACCAACCAGGAGCTGCGCCTGTCCGTCGGCGCGTCGCCCGGCCAGCGCGTCTCGGCGGTGGTGTTCGGCGTCCTGCTCACGGCCGTGGGCGCGGCGTTCGTGGCACTGCCCCTCGTCGCCGACGGGCTGTTGCGCCGGCTGACCGGCCCGGGTGACGCGTTCGCCTCCTATGAGGAGGCTCGGGACCTGCCACCGGGGCTGCTGCCGCCCGGACTACGCGACTCCGCCGACCCGAACCAGTCCGGTCCCAGCCCGTTCGTCGGCCTGTGTGGCCTGCCCTTCGTCCTGCTCGGCCTCTACCTGGTGCTGCGGGTGCTCCGCACGGCTGCCTGGCTGGACGGCAGCCGGGCGCGGGTACGCGGTGCGGTGCGCACCCGCACCGTCGACCTCGCCACCGCCCGGATCGAGTCCGCCGCGGTGTCGTACCGCGAGGCGGACGACAACGGTCCGGCCGGAGAACCGCAGGTACGGGCCATCCGCGCGACCGACCCGGCGAGCGCCCGGGGGGTCACCATCCCACTGCGCGGCATGGGGCTGCCCGCCCTGCCGCCATCCGAGCTGCGGGCGCTGGCTGAGGCGATCACGACGGGTCGACAGGGCGACGAGCGGGCCGGCGACGCGCGCGCCGCGGCCGACCACCTGCGCCGGCTGGCAGAGCGCCCGTCGACCGACTGAGGCGGTCCTACGTCCCAGGTGGTTTGTGCGGCGCTCCAGAGCGGCACCAACGTGGCTCGTGGGGTCACTGGGTTCAGCGGGGCAGATGAGGCGGCTCAGGCCCTGGACAGGGCGGGCCGGGCGGCCTCACCATCGCGGTATGGGATAGCAGCGCCGCCGCGCGGGAGGTGCCATGGTCACCGGTCCGGTCCAGCAGCCGTCACTCGTCGCCCGACCGCGCGTCGCGCATCCGGCGGGGCTCCCCGCCGATCCACATTCCAGCGGTCTACCCGGCGCGCCGCGTCCGGCCGGCCTCGCCGGTGACGTGCACGCCCTCGGCCGGGCCGTCGCCGTCGCCAGCACCGAGCCGTGCTGGCGCGAAGAGGTGCTCCTTCGGCTGCGTCCGGTGCGCCAGGGCTTCGCCGAGCACGTCCGGGTCACCGAAGGCCCCACCGGCCTCTACCGGGAGTTGCTCACCCAGTCACCGCGACTGGACCACGGCGTGCGGCTGCTGACCCGGGAGCACGTGGCGATCGTCGCCGCGATCCTGGCGGTTCAGCAGATCGCTGAGCGGGCCGAGGCGCACCCCGATGAGCTGCGACACCGGGCCGGGCACCTGCTGCGGCGGTTGGCCCGGCATCGCCGGCGCGGCGCCGATCTGCTCTGGGAGGCGTACCAGACGGATCTGGGTGGCGAGACCTGAGCCCAGGTCGGGAACCGGCCGGTCGGCGGAGGCGTCGAACCGTACATGAATCGGCCTGCCCTGCTGCTCGTACTCCCGTTGCTGCTCTTGACGGGCTGTGCCGCGACCGACGTCGGTCCGGCCGGCGGCTCGCCCAGTCCGACCCGCGTGGAGGCGTTCGACCAGCGGGCCGCTCAGGTCGCCGAGGCGTGGCGACCCGGCCCCGACTGGCGTACGGGCTACGTGCCGCTGGAGGGGCCGACAGTGCTCACCGGTGACCCGGGCTTCACCCCCGAGACCGAGGCGGCCTTCCGGGCCGGGTGGTACCGCGCGCAGGTCGGAATACCGCCTACCCGGGTCGGCGGCGAGATCCAATTCCCGGACGGGCGGCTGACGTTGCCGTTGGTCAGCGCCGCCGAGGCGTACCGGCAGCTCGACCAGGGTGACCCACTGCCCTGCCCGGGGCGGCCGAAGCGGCCCGGTCGGCCCACCCCCGGCGGCCCCACCGTCGAACCAGGGCCCGACGGGTGGGCCACGAGCAGCACGCAGACCGCCTGTCTCCCGCTCACCGTCACCGCTGTCACGTTCGGCGCCGTGCCGGTGCGCACGAGCCGGGGCGTGGCGCAGGTCCCGGCCTGGCTGTTCACCATCAAGGAGTTGGCCACCCCGGTGGCCCGGCTCGCCGTCGCGCCGTCGGCGGTCACCCCCGTCCCCGAGCCCACCGCGCCGGCCCGGCCGCTGCCGGACGGATTGGTGGCGGCCCAGGACCTGGCTGCCGTCGACGGCGCCCGGCTGACCGTGCGGCTCGGCGTCGGCGCGTGCGACACCGGGATCACACCGTTGGTGCGGGAACGGCCGGACGTCGTGGTGGTCGGCGGCAGCGTCACCCGGGCCACCGGGGAATGCATCGCCCTGCTGAAACTGGAGCCGGTCACCGCCACCCTCGCGGCGCCGCTGGGCAGCCGGCCGGTGCTGGACGTCTTCACCGGTGCCCCGCTGTCGATCGCACCGCGCTGACCCGATTCAGAGGATGCTGGGCACGTCGGTGCTGATCGGCACGGCCAGCACGGTGGGCCGGTCCGCGCGCAGCCCGGCGGAGAGCGCCGCGCCGAGCTGATCGGGGGCCTCCACCACCTGCGTGGCACAGCCGTAGCCGGCCGCGATCGCGATGACGTCCAACCCCGGCAGGTCCAGGCCGGGAACATTGGGAGTGTGCTTCAGGTCGGCGAACGCCTTGAGGATCGCGTACTGCTGGTTGACCGGGACGACGACCACCACCGGTAGTGCCAGGCGCGCGGCCGTCCAGAGCGCCTGCACCGAGTAGTGGAAGGAGCCGTCGCCGATCACCGCCACCACCGGGCGACCGCGTCCGGTGTCCCGCTCGGCCAGTGCGATGCCGATCGCGGCCGGCAGGCCGTAGCCGAGGCCGCCGCTGGCCATCGTGAAGTACGACGCCGGGCGGGTGATCCGCAGCTGACGACGCAGCGCGGACAGATTGGATGGTGACTCCTGGACCAGCACGCCGTCGGTCGGCCATTGTGCGGCCAGCGCGGCGAACATGGCGTCGGCGCTCAGGGGGGTACCGACCTCCGGCGGTGCAGGTGCGTCCCGTCGCGTGGGTGCCGGCCGGTCGCTCGACGGCACCCGTTCCACCAGCGCGGCCAGGGCCAGTCCCGGGTCGCTGAGCAGACTGTCACCGACCGGGGCTCGCGCGGCCTCGTCGGGGTCGTCCGTGATGTGCAGCAGTCGAGCGCCGTCGGGCAGGTGCCCGCCCGGCACGTACGGGTAGTAGCGGAACACCGGGGCGCCGACGACCAGCACCGTGTCGTGCCCGCGCAGCGCCTCGGCGAGCGGACCGATCGCGTACGGCAGCACGCCGCGAAAGTGCGGGTGGTCCTCGGGGAACACCGCCCGCTCGGTGGCGGGAGCCGACCAGACCGGCGCGGCGAGCCGCTCCGCCAGCGCGACCGCGGCCGACCAACTCGCGGAGCGGTCCACCCCCGGCCCGTACACGAGCACTGGGTTGCGGCTGCCGGCCAGCACCCGGACGAACTCCTCCAACCGCTCGGGGTCAGCCGTGAACCGGGTGGCCACCGTTCGCGGCGCGGGCGGCGGGTCGGCTGGCTGGGCCCAGTCGTCCATCGGCAGGGAGAGGAAGACCGGCCCGGCCGGTGGCTGCACCGCCGTCGCGTACGCCCGCAGCATCGCCCCGGGGATGTCCTGCGCCCGGGCCGGCTCGTAGGCCCACTTCACGTAGGGCTGCGGAAGCTCGGTGGGCCGGCGGCTGGCCAGCCGGGGTTCCAGGAGCAGCATCTCCCGGGTCTGCTGGCCGGCGGTGACGATCAGCGGGGTCTTGTTGTGCCAGGCGGTGACCAGATTGCCCATGCCGTTGCCGGTGCCCGGTGCGGTGTGCAGGTTGACGTGGGCGGGCACTCCGCCGGCCTGTGCGTAGCCGTCGGCCATCGCGACGGCCGACGCCTCGTGCAGCGCGTGGACGTAGTGGAAGTCGGCGGGGAAGTCCTGGAGGAACGGCTCCTCGGTGGAGCCGGGGTTGCCGAAGACAGTGGTCATACCGAGGGTGCGGAGCACGTCGTACGTCGCCTCCCGGACAGTTGCCATCGCCACCCGCCTCCGTGTCGCGGGCAGGGGCAACCGCGGTCGCCCTCCCGATCAGCCGAATCTATCGGGATGTGACGGACCTTTCGGGCGTTTCGCGGCCGTCGGTGGCCCCGACTGGTCGATCACCGGGAGGTCCACCGTCGGGTGCCTCGGCCCTTCGTCTTAACTGTCCGATCACCCGCCGGTCAGACCTTAGCCAGCACCCAGCACGCAGGCTATGGTGCCAGGCATGGCGTTGACAGGGCGGCTGAACCCGATGCGGCGGGCGGATCCGGTCGATGACCGGCCCCCGGCGCGGGCTCACGGTTGACGGGTGTGTGGCATGCAGGGAGAGGGCCAGGCGATCGGCGGACGAGCGATGGAGTCGATGACCGGGCGGCTGCTGGTCGCGACTCCGGCGCTCAAGGACCCGAACTTCGACCGTACGGTGGTGCTGCTGGTCGCCCACGAGCCGGGCGGCGCGCTCGGCGTGGTGCTGAATCGGGCCACCGAGGTGCCGGTCGCTGAGGTGCTCGGTGACTGGAGCGACCTGGCCCGCCACCCGGCGGTGCTCTTCGAGGGTGGCCCGGTGCAGCCCGACTCGGCCATCTGCCTCGCCCGGATGCGGCACCCGATGCGCCGGGTGAAGGGCTTCCACCAGGTTTCCGGGGCGGTCGGCACGATCGACCTCTCGGTCGACCCGGAGCGGCTGCGGGAGAGCATTGGCGGCATCCGGGTCTTCGCCGGCTACTCCGGCTGGGGCAGCGGCCAGTTGGAGCAGGAGATCGCCGACGGGTCCTGGTTCGTGTTGGACGGGCTGCCCGGGGACGCCTTCGTCGACCGGCCCGACGACCTGTGGCCGATGGTGCTGCGCCGGCAGGGCGGGATGATGGCCGCCGTCGCGCACTTCCCACCGGACGTGGCGCTCAACTGACCCGGCCCGGCGGGGGACCCCGCGAGATGACCATGCGGGCCGGTCTGTGTATAGTTTCCCAGTGCCCGGGCGACCGGGACGACAGCAAGGGGCCGTGGCGCAGCTGGTAGCGCACCACACTGGCAGTGTGGGGGTCAGGGGTTCGAGTCCCCTCGGCTCCACCCTTGAAAACGCCCTGGTCGGGATAATCCGACCAGGGCGTTTTGCTGTTGCTGGCGGTCCCGCCGCAGACTCGTGCCACCCCAACGCCCGCGGCCGGTGGTGCCCAGTTCGATAGCCAGGGCACCCTCGCCCTGGCTATCGAACGATCGGTGACCACTCCCGCTGGCTGGCGATCGTCACCCCGGGGGTCCGGTAATAAGGGTCCTCGGCGACGATCGCGGCGAACGCTTCGGCGTCCGGGACGTCGAAGATCAGCAGTGCTCCGGAGTCGTCGGCGAACGGCCCGGCCATGACCAGCCGGCCCTCCCGGTGCAGGGCCTGGAGACGCTCCCGGTGCGCCGGTCGGGCGGCGAGCCGGTCGGGTTCGTCGCCGAAGGACAGCTCCAAGATGAACACTGGTTCCTCCTCATCGGGGCGATCTTTCGAAGCACCCTAGTCGATCCGCCGAACCGCCTCAGCACGCAAAACGCCCCGACCGGATGACCCGGTCAGGGCGTTGGCGACTAAATGTCCGGTAAGGGCTGGGGTCAGCCCTGGCGGCTCTTCCACTGCGGGTTGGCGCGGTTCACCACGACCACCCGGCCGCGACGGCGGACCACCACCGAACCCGGCTTCTGCTTCAGTGCACGCAACGAGCTACGTACCTTCATCTCTGCCTCCTCGGTGCAAGCGGTTCCGAGTATCGAAACGCCACACCCACCCGCAGGATTCCCGGCCGGTCAGCGTCGAACCTTTGCCGCCCCTCAGCCGTACCAGTGGGCGGAGGTCATCCTCATGCCCGTACGCCGGCTCCTCGCCACGGTGCTGGTCGCTGCCGCGACCGTGCCCGTGGCTGCCACGCCCGCCGCCGCCCACGGCGCCCCGACCGACCCGATCAGTCGCGCGGCGGCCTGCGGCCCCGTTGGGCGGTACGCGGCCACCAGCGCCTGCCGGGCGGCGATCCAGGCCGGCGCGGCGGTGCGCGAATGGGACAACGTGCGCGTTTCCACGATCAATGGGCGAGATCGGGATCGGATCCCGGACGGTGAGCTGTGCAGCGGCGGGCTGTCGGCGTACCGGGGATTGGACCTGCCCCGCACCGACTGGCCCAGCACCACGCTGACCACCGGCGCGAAGTTCACCTTCCGCTACCGGACCACCATCGAGCACCGGGGCACCTTCCGGCTCTACGTCACCACGCCCGACTACGACCCCCGCAAGAAGCTGACCTGGGCGGATCTGGAATCGCGCCCGTTTCTGACGCTGACCGACCCGCCGGTGCGGGCCGGGGCGTACCAGTTGGCGGGCCGGCTGCCGGCGGGCCGCAGCGGCCGACATCTGATCTACACGATCTGGCAGAACTCCAACACCCCGGACACCTACTACTCCTGCTCCGACGTGGTGTTCCGTGGTGCCAAGGCCACCGGTGCCACGGCCACCGCCACCCCGGCGAAAGCCGGCGCGACGAAGAGCGCGGAGGCTGCTCCGCGTACCGCCGCGAGTGGGCCGGCCGCCACCGAGCCGGCGGTGGCGGCGGCGGCCGACCCGGGCGTGCCGGTGGCGTCGGTGACCAACCTCGGCGGCCGGTGGCCGGTGCTGGCCGGTGCCGCCGCCGTGCTGGTCCTGGCGCTGCTGCTGATCGGTGCCGGACGGCGACGTCGCAGCGCCGCCGCACCTGTGGGCCGGCAGTGCGAGGTGCGCAACCACCGGGCCGGGCGGCGCCGGATCTGGTGATCCGACCCGCCCGGGACCCGACGGCGTTCAGCCCAGGTGGCGCTCGATCTCGGCCAACTCGTCGGCGGTGAAGTCAAGGTTGTCCAGCGCGGCGATGTTCGTCTCCAACTGCTCGACGCTGCTCGCCCCGATGATCAGGCTGGTCATCCGCGGGTCACGCAGCGCCCAGGCCAACGCGAGCTGAGCGAGGGACTGGCCGCGCCGCTCGGCGACCGCGCCGAGCCCGCGAATGGTGGCCATCTTCTCCTCGCTGAGGTCGCTCTCGTTGAGGAAGACGCTGGTGCGAACCCGCGAGTCGGCGGGGATGCCGCCCAGGTAACGGTCGGTCAGCAGGCCCTGGGCCAACGGGCTGTACGCGATGCAGCCCGCACCGACCTGCTCCAGCGTGTCGAGCAGGCCGTCGGACTCGGTCCACCGATTGAGCATCGAGTACGACGGCTGGTTGATCAGCAGCGGAGTACCCAGCTCGCGCAGGATCGCGGCAGCCCGCGTGGTCTGCTCCGAGTTGTAGTTCGAGATGCCGACGTAGAGCGCCTTGCCGGAGCGGACGATGGCGTCGAGCGCCCCCATCGTCTCCTCGAGGGGGGTGTCCGGGTCGAACCGGTGCGAGTAGAAGATGTCGACGTAGTCCAGCCCCATCCGGCCCAGCGACTGGTCCAGCGACGAGATCAGGTTCTTGCGGGAGCCCCACTCGCCGTACGGGCCGGGCCACATCAGGTACCCGGCCTTGCTGGAGATGACCAACTCGTCCCGGTACGGCTTCAGGTCGGTGGCGAGCATCCGGCCGAAGTTCTCCTCCGCCGAACCGGGCGGCGGGCCGTAGTTGTTGGCCAGGTCGAAGTGGGTGACACCCAGGTCGAAGGCGCGGCGCACGATGTCGCGCTGCCGTTCGAACGGGCGGTCCGGACCGAAGTTGTGCCACAGCCCGAGCGAGACGGCCGGCAGCCGCAGGCCACTGCGTCCGCTGCGCCGGTAGGTCATGCTGTCGTAGCGGTCATCCGCGGCGAGATAAGTCACGATCATGAGCCTAACTCCGGACCACGTTGGCGGGGATCGGGCCGTGCGAACCCGCACATCAGGGTAGTTTCGACGCCAGTCGGTTCTATCCAACCCGGAAAGCGGGCACAGTGGACGACATCACCGCGCTGATCCTGGACGACCACGCAGCCTTCCGGCGTGGCTTCGCCCGCCTCGACGACGCCCGCGACGAGCAGGAGATGCTCGCCATCTGGGACGCCCTCGCCCTGCACCTGGACATCCACGCCGAGGCGGAAGAGGCGATCCTCTACCCGCACCTGGTCAAGCACGGCGACGACGGCGAGGACGAGACCGCCGACGCGATCGGCGACCACAACAAGATCCGCGATGCCATCGCCGAGGCGAAGCTGCACCCGGTCGGCTCGGATCAGTGGTGGGAAGCGGTCGGCACAGCCCGCCGGGAGAACAGCGAACACCTCGCCGAAGAGGAGGACGAGGCGCTGCCCGACTTCCGCCGGCACGCCAGCACCGAACTCCGCGCCGAGCTGGGCCAACGCTGGCTGACCTTCTACGGCGAGCACAAGAACGGTCGCAACCTTCCGTTCCGCGACAAGGACCCGCAGCAGTACGTCGCCGACCACCGCTGAGATCTCCCCGGCACGGGGGAGTCGCCGGCACCGTCCGGGCCGCAGAATGACGAGGTGACCCTCCGAGCGGCGCTGGCCCCGCTGGTCGCCGGCACCACCTGGCGACGCGGCGTGTTCCTGCTGCTCGGCGGCGTGCTGGCGCTGCCGTACGGGCTGCTCGCGGTGACCTTCGCCCAACTGCTCGCCGACTCGGCGATCCCGCGCCCACTGGTCTACGTCCTACTGGTCATCGCCGTGCTGATCGCCGTCGTCCCGTTGCTGGTGGACGGCAGCCGGGCCTTGGAGATCGCCGCCGTCCGGGCCCTGCTCGGCGTCGACCTGCCCGAACCCGCGCCCGGGCACCACGGCGACCGGGAGACCCGGCTGCGCAGCGCGCTCTGGATCGCCACCCACCTCATCGTCGGCGCCCTGGTGATGATCGCGCTGTTCAGCGCCCTGCCGATGGCGCTGGCGTTCATCGCCCAACAGTTCGGCATCGGCGCCGAGCTGACCAGCCGGGAACAGTTCGGGCCACTGGACGGGCAGGACAGCGGCTGGCTGACTCTGACCGGGGTGCTCCTGCTGGTCGGTCTCGGCTACGCCGTCGCCGGGCTCGGCGCGCTCGCCGGATCCATGGCGCCGGTCCTGCTCGGGCCGGCTCAGGCGGAGCGGATCGCCGCCCTCGAAGCACGGGCGGCCCGGCTCGCCGAACGCAACCGGCTGGCCCGGGAGCTGCACGACTCGGTCGGTCACGCGCTGACAGTGGCCACCCTCCAGGCCGGGGCCGCCCGCGAGGTCCTCGACACCGACCCCGAGTTCGTCCGGCGGGCGCTCACCGCCATCGAGGACGTTGGGCGGACGGCGATGGACGACCTCGACCACGTGCTCGGGCTGCTCCGGGAGAACGGACGCGACCGGCCCGTGGTCGCGCCGCAGCGTACCCTCGCCGACCTGGACCGGTTGGTCACCGACGCCCGCGCGACCGGCCTGACCGTGCACGCCCAACGCGCCGGCGACCCGACCCGGGTGCCCGCGGTGGTCTCCCGGGAGGGCTACCGGATCGTCCAGGAAGGACTGACCAACGCCGCCCGGCACGGCCACGGGCCGGTGACGGTACGCCTGGACCTGCACAGCGACGCGCTGGAGCTGGAGCTGGTCAACGCGGTGCGCCACCCCGACCGAGGCCAGCGGGGGCGCGGCGGTCGAGGCCTGGACGGCATGCGGGAGCGGGTGCTGCTGCTCGGCGGCCGACTCACAGTGGGCCCCGACGGCGACCGGTGGCTGATCCGGGCCCGCCTGCCCTACGAGGAGACCCGATGACCACAGGGGTGTTGATCGTCGACGACGACGAGCTGATCCGGGTGGGGCTGCGGGCCATCATCGACGCCCAACCCGACCTGCACGTGCTCGCCGAGGCCGCCGACGGCGCCGAGGTGCCGCCGCTGGTCGCCCGGCACCGGCCCGACGTGGTGCTGATGGACGTGCGGATGCCCGGCATCGACGGCATCCAGGCCACCCGGCACCTGCTGGCCACCTCCGCCGACCCGCCCCGGGTGCTGGTGGTCACCACCTTCGCCAACGACGAGTACGTCTACGAGGCGCTGCGCGCCGGCGCCTCGGGGTTCCTGCTCAAACGGGCCCGGCCCGCCGAGGTGGTGGAGGCGGTCCGGGTGGTCGCGGCCGGCGAGTCACTGCTCTTCCCGGCCGCGATCCGCCAACTGGTCGGCGCGTACGGGCCGGCGGGCGGCGACCGGTTGACTGCTGCCCGGCTCACCGAACGCGAGGCCGAGGTGCTGCGGTTGATGACCACCGGCCGGTCCAACCCGGAGATCGCCGCGCACCTGGTGGTCGGGGTGGAGACGGTCAAGACGCACGTCGGCAACGTGCTGGCCAAGCTGGGCGTCCGCGACCGCACGCAGGCGGTCATCGCCGCCTACGAGTCCGGCTTCGTCACCCCGTCCGGCTGATCGGTCCCTCCACCGGGGGAGCGGGTTCACCGCCGGCCGGGAGGGAATCCGGCGGCTGTCCGTCGAGGCTGAGAGCATGACAACGATCATTGCCTCCCGGCACCGTACCGACTCCCGCTGGCCGGACCGGCTCGCCCCACTGGCCGCCGGTTGGCTCGGCCTGTGGGGCGTGCTCGCCCTGATCGGCACGCTCACCGGCGCCGGCTACCCGTTCGGCCCGAACGACCCGCACGGCGGCGACGTCAGTTTGCTGCGCCTGGTGCCGGTGGAGGTGGCCACCCCGCTCTTCGCCGGCGTGCTGCTCACCGCCGCGGTGGTCGCCCTGGCGATGAGCCGCCCGGCGGCGCGGCCACCCGGCCCGCTGCGGGCTCTGCTCGCCGGCTACGGCTGGGCGGTGGCGTTCGTACTCGTCATGGTCGTGCCGGATGTCCGCGTGCTGATCGTTCTCGGCTACCTGCCGATACTGATCGTCGGGGCGCCGTTCGGCTGGCCACCGGTGGACTACTCCGACGTCTTCAACTGGGCGCTGTTCGGCCGGTTCGCGGCGCTGGCCGGCGGGCTGCTGCTGGTCGGGGCGGTGCTCACCTGGCAGCGGCGTACCGCCGGGGCCTGCGTCGGCTGCGGCCGCGCCGACACCGGCCAGCGGTGGACCATCCCGGCCGCTGCCACTCGCTGGGGCCGGTGGGCCGCCGGCATCGCCGCGGCCATCCCGTTTACCTACGCGTTGACCCGGTTCGCCTGGGCGGCCGGCATCCCGCTGGGCATCTCCCGCGAATTCCTGACCGAGATGCAGGAAAGCGGGCTGGTCTGGGCCGGGTTCGGGCTGGCTGCGTTCGCCACCGTCGGCGCGATCCTCACCCTCGGGCTGGTGCAGCGCTGGGGCGAGCGGTTCCCGCGCTGGATGCTCGGGCTCGCCGGCCGGCGGGTGCCGGTGAAGCTGGCCGTGGTGCCGGCCACCCTGGTCGCCATCTCCGTGACCGCGGCCTCGCTGGGGCTGCTCAGCAACCCGAAGTTCTGGGAACTCACCGGCGGGCTCAGCGTTACCGGGGCGCCGATGCTGCTCTGGCCGGTGTGGGGCGTGACGCTCGGCGCCGCCACCTACGTGTACCACCTGCGCCGCCGCGGCACCTGCCAGCGGTGCGACAGGGGCTGAGGGTGGTGGCGGGGGTGCCCCTGATGCCCGGGGCACCCCCGCGAATGTGAGCTAGCGTGGGTCGGGTGACTGCGCCTACCCCGGTAATCCCGGTTCCACCGGCCGACCTGCCCGGCACGCTCGGCGCGCTACGGGCGGCCGGTCACCAGTACCGCACCGTCAAGCAGGAACTCCGCGACAACCTCCTCGCCCGGATGCGTTCCGGCGAGACCCGTTTCCCCGGCATCGTCGGCTACGACGACAGCGTGTTGCCCGAGGTCGAGCGGGCCCTGCTCGCCGGGCACGACATGGTGCTGCTCGGTGAGCGCGGCCAGGGCAAGACCCGGCTGATCCGCTCGCTGGGCGCGTTGCTCGACGAGTGGACCCCAGTACTTCCCGGCTCGGTGCTCAACGAGCACCCGATGCACCCGCTCACCCCGGCGTCGCGCGCCCAGGTCGCCGAGGCCGGCGACGAACTGCCGATCGGCTGGCTGCACCGCTCGATGCGGTACGGCGAGAAGTTGGCCACCCCGGACACCAGCGTCGGGGACCTGATCGGCGACGTCGACCCGATCCGCATCGCCCAGGGTCGTACCCTCGGCGACCCGGAGACCATCCACTTCGGGTTGGTGCCGCGCACCAACCGGGGCATCTTCGCTGTGAACGAGCTGCCCGACCTGGCCGAGCGCATCCAGGTGGCGCTGCTCAACGTGCTGGAGGAGCGGGACATCCAGGTTCGCGGCTACCAGCTGCGGCTGCCCCTGGACCTGCTCCTGGTGGCCAGCGCCAACCCGGAGGACTACACCAACCGGGGCCGGATCATCACCCCACTCAAGGACCGGTTCGGCGCGGAGATCCGTACCCACTACCCGGTCGACCTGGAGTTGGAGCTGGCGCTGATCCGCCAGGAGGCCGACCTGGTCGCCGAGGTGCCGGAGCACGTCCTGGAGGTGCTGGCCCGCTTCGCCCGCGCCGTGCGGGAGTCGCCGTCGGTGGACCCGCGCTCCGGCGTCTCCGCCCGATTCGCCATCGCCGCCGCCGAGACGGTCGCCGGTGCCGCGCTGCGCCGCGCCGGGCTGCTCGCCGCCTCCGACACCCCGGACGGCCGCTCCGAGGCCGCCGTCGCCCGCGTCGGTGACGCGGTGTCGGTGACCAGCACGCTGCGCGGCAAGGTCGAGTTCGAGAGCGGCGAGGAGGGTCGGGAGATCGAGATCCTCGCGCACCTGCTGCGTACCGCGACCGCCGAGACGTTCCGGGCCCACCTGGCCGGGCTGGACCTGTCCGGGTTCACCGCCCTGGTCGAGGACGGCGCCGCGATCGAGACCGGCGAGTTGGTCAGCGCCGCCGAGCTGCTGCGCCAGGTCGGCACCGTACCCGGGTTGGCGAAGGTTCTGGACCGGCTCGACCTGGGCGACGCGCCCACCTCCGAGGAGGCTGCCGCCGCCGTCGAGTTCGTGCTGGAAGGGCTGCACCTGACCCGCCGGCTCGGCAAGGACGTCACCGACTCGGGGCGCACCGTCTACGGCGGCCGGGGCTGACAGTGGCCGGCAACCGGTTCCGTTACGGGCAGTGGAACGGCGGGCCCGACCCGCTGGCACCCCCGTACGACGTGCGTGAGGCGGTGGACGCGGTCGGTGCCGAGGTGCTGGCCGGCGGCAGCCTGCGGGAGGCGCTGCGTGACCTGCTGCGCCGTGGCCCGCAGGGGCGGGGTGGCCTGGACGACCTGGCCGCCCGGGCTCGGCGGCTGCGCCGGGAGGCGCTGCGCAGGGGCGACCTGGACGGGGCGGTGACCCGGGCCCAGGCCCTGCTCGACCAGGCCCTTGCCGCCGAGCGGGACGAGCTGCGGGGTCGCGACGACGACGCCGCGCGGTTCGCCGAGGCGGTGCTGGACAATCTGCCGCGCTCGACGGCGCGGGCGGTGGAGGAGCTGTCCGGCTACCAGTGGGCCAGCGACGACGCCCGCCGCTCGTACCAGCAGATCCTCGACCAACTCCGCGACGACGTGCTCGGCCAGCGCTTCGCCGGGCTGCGCGACGCGGTGCGCGCCTCCGCCGATCCGGCCGCCCAGCAGCGGCTCGCCGAGATGATGGGCGACCTGAACGACCTGCTCGCCCGGCACGGTCGCGCGGAGGACACCACCGACGCGTTCGCCGAGTTCATGCGCCGACATGGCGACTTCTTCCCGGAGGAGCCGGAGAACGTCGACGAGTTGATCGACGTGCTGGCCCGCCGGGCGGCGGCCGGTGAGCGGCTGATGAACTCGCTCTCCGAGCGGCAGCGCGCCGAGCTGGCCGGCCTCATGCAGCAGTCGCTCGGCGACCGCCTCGCGGGGGAGTTGTCAGCGCTCGACGCGAACCTGCGCGCGCTGCGACCCGATCTGCGCTGGGGGCGGGGTGAGCGGGTCCGCGGCGACCAGCCGCTGGACTACGCCGACGCGGCCGGCGCGCTGGGCGAGATCGGCGACCTGGACGACCTGCTGGACCAGCTCGACCAGGAACACCCGGGGGCGACCCTCGACGACGTGGACGTCGACGCGGTGGCGCGCACGCTGGGCCGGGACGCGGCCGACGACGTTCGCCGGCTGCGCGATCTGGAGCGAGAGTTGCGCCGCCAAGGTTGGGTGAGTCGGGACGCGGAGGGGCTGACACTGAGCCCGAAGGCGCTGCGCCGGCTCGGCGGGACCGCGCTGCGGCAGGTCTTCGCGGAGCTGACCGCCGGGCCACGCGGCCAGCACGACCTGCGCTCTGCCGGCGCGGCGGGCGAGGTCAGCGGCGCGTCCAGGCCCTGGCAGTACGGCGATGAGCAACCGTTGGACGTGGTCCGGACGTTGACCCGTGCGGTCAGTCGGGCCGGGCCGACGGTCCCGGTGCAGCTCGCGGTGGACGACTTCGAGGTGGTGGAGACCGAGAGGCGGGCCTCGGCCGCTGTGGTGCTCTGCGTCGACCTGTCGTACTCGATGATCTCTCAGGGTCGTTGGGGGCCGATGAAGCAGACGGCGCTGGCGCTGGCACACCTGATGGAGACGCGCTTCCCACAGGACGCCCTCCAGATCGTCGGCTTCGGCCGGGAGGCGATGACGCTCACCCAGCAGCAGTTGGCGGCCGTGGAGCCGGACATGGAGCAGGGCACCAACCTCCAGCACGCGCTGCGGTTGGCGGGCCGGCACCTGCGCCGGCACCCGGACGCCGAACCGATCGTGCTGGTGGTCACCGACGGCGAGCCGACCGCCCACCTCGACCCGGACGACGGGGAGGCGCTGTTCCACTGGCCGCCGCTGCCGGAAACCATCGAGGCGACGGTCCGCGAGGTGGACCGGCTGAGCCGCTACGGTGCCACGCTCAACCTGTTCATGCTCGGCGACGACCCGGGCCTCCGACGCTTCGTCGACGCGGTGGCCCGTCGCAGCCGGGGCCGCATGTTCACCCCGGACACCGACGACCTGGGCGAGTACGTGGTCAGCGACTACCTCCGCTCCCGCCAATCCCGCCGCTAACTCGCGGTGGGGCGGGTTGACTGGGGGGATGGAGAGCGGGGGATTGCGGCGGGCCTACGGTGCCCTGTTCGCGGAGGTCGACGCCGGCGGGTTCGGTCCGGCTCCGGAGGGGCAGCTCAGTGCCGAGCAGATCGTCGCGCATCTGGTCGCCAACGACGAGCTGATGATCCAGGCCACCGAGGCGTTGCTGGCCGGGTCGCCGTTCGCCTACTACGAGTTGGAGGAGGACATGCACCGCCCGCAGCTCGACGCGCTCGCCGCCGAGCAGGGTGGTCTGCGTGGCCTGACCGCCCTGCTGCACGGCACCAGCGACCGGCTGTGCGGGTTGGTCGACCAGCTCGGCCTGGCAGCGGAGACCCCGGTCGAGACGCACCTACGCGAGGGCTTCGACCTCATCGTCGACGAGTCGCTGCCCTGGTCCCGCACCCTGGACCTGCACACCCGGGTGCACCTGCCGAAGCACCAGTCCCAACTGCACCTGCTCCGGTCCTGAGCGACACCGATCGGCCGGTCAGCGCGGCGCGGTGCCGCGGGTCATGCCTCATTGAGCGTGATGTCGGTGAGTCATCACGATGACCCACCGACATCACGCTCGCACTAGTGCTGCCCCGCCTACCCCATCGCGGTCAGGATTCGACCAGCTCGGGGCGGGGGTGGAAGGTGCGGCGGTAGGTGGACGGGGCCACGCCGATGCGCTGGTGGAGCTGCTGGCGTAGGGCGGCGGTGGTGCCGAAACCCGAGCGGTGGGCGATCTGGTCGACGGTGAGGTCGGTCGTCTCCAGCAGCAGTCTCGCGTGGTCGGTGCGCTGTTGCAGCAACCACTGGGCCGGGCTCAGGCCGGTCTCCGACCGGAAGCGCCGGGTGAAGGTGCGCACGCTCATCCGCGCCTGCTCGGCCAGGTCGCGTAGCGCGATCGGCTCGTGCAGCCGCTGCCGCGCCCACTCCCGGGCGCCCGCCGTGCTGGTGTCGGTCGCCTTCGGCACCGGCTGCTCGATGTACTGCGCCTGACCGCCGTCGCGCCACGGCGGCATCACGCAGCGGCGGGCCGCCCGGTTGGCCACCTCACTGCCGTGGTCGAGGCGGATGACGTGCAGGCAGAGGTCGATGCCGGCGGCGACTCCGGCCGAGGTGAGCACCCGGTCGTCGGCGATGAAGAGCACGCCCGGGTCGAGGTCCACCCGGGCGTGCAGGCGGCGGAACCGCTCGGCGTACGCCCAGTGGGTGGTCGCCCGCCGCCCGTCGAGGAGCCCGGCGGCGGCGAGCACGAACGCCCCGGTGCAGATCGACATGATCCGGGCACCCCGCTCGTACGCCGCGAGCAGCGCCCCGGTCACCTCCGGCTCGACGGTTCCCGAGGTCAACGCGGTGCCGTCGTGGACGCCCGGGACGATCACCGTGTCGGCCGTGTCCAGCAATTCCAGACCGTGATCGGGGACCACCTGGAAGCCGGCGGTGCTGCGTACCGGTTGCCCGCCCGGGGTGCACACCCGGACGTCGTAGAAGGGTGTCCCGTCCGCGGCGCGGGCGGTGCTGAAGACCTGGGACGGGGTGCCGAGGTCCAGGCCGACCACCTGGTGCAGCGCGAGTACGGCGATCCGGTGCGGGCGAGCGCTCATGGCCCGATTATTGCGCATGATGGCTTTCCGGCCACTCGTCGAGGTGAGTGGGCCAGCTCAGACTTGTCCCGTGACAAAGAACCGCCGTCTGCATCCCGCCTGGCTGGTCGCCGCCGTCGCCTTCGTGGCGCTGGTCGGCGCGGCCGGCTTCCGCGCCACCCCGTCGGTGCTGCTGCACCCACTACACGAGGAGTTCGGCTGGCCGCTGGCCACGATCTCCGCGGCCGTCTCGGTCAACCTGCTGCTCTACGGGCTCACCGCGCCGTTCGCGGCCGCACTGATGGACCGGTTCGGCATCCGCCGGGTGGTCTCGGTGGCGCTGCTGCTGGTCGCCGCGGGCAGCGGGTTGACGGTCTTCATGACCGCCAGCTGGCAGCTTCTGCTCTGCTGGGGTGTGCTGGTGGGGCTGGGCACCGGCTCGATGGCCCTGGCGTTCGTGGCCACCGTCACCGGACGTTGGTTCGTCCACCGGCGGGGCCTGGTCACCGGCGTGCTGACCGCCGGTGGGGCGGCCGGGCAACTGGTGTTCCTGCCACTGATCGCCATCCTGGTACGCGACCACGGCTGGCGTACCGCCGCGCTCGTGGTGGCCGCGGCGGCGCTGGCGGTCGTACCCCTTGTGGTGTGGCTGCTGCGCGAGCACCCGGCGGATCTCGGCCTGCCCGCCTACGGCGCGACCGAGGTCGTCGCGGCGCCGCCGGCGACCGGCGGCGCGGCGACCCGGGCGCTCGGCGCGCTGGCCACCGCGGCCCGGACCCGACCGTTCTGGCTGCTGGCCGGAGGGTTCGCGATCTGTGGGGCGACCACAAACGGCCTGGTCGGTACGCACTTCGTGCCGGCCGCGCACGACCACGGCATGGCCCAGACCACAGCGGCCGGGTTGCTCGCCCTGGTGGGGCTCTTCGACATCGTCGGCACGATCGCCTCCGGCTGGCTCACCGACCGGGTGGACAGCCGCCTGCTGCTCGGCATGTACTACGCGCTGCGCGGGTTGTCCCTGCTGGTGCTGCCGAGCCTCTTCTCCGGCACCGCCGAGCCGAGCATGCTGGTGTTCATCGTCTTCTACGGCCTGGACTGGGTGGCCACCGTGCCGCCGACCGTGGCGCTGTGCCGGGAATACTTCGGTGGCGCCGGAGCGGTGGTGTTCGGCTGGGTGTTCGCCGCGCACCAACTCGGCGCGGCGGTCGCCGCGACCGGCGCGGGGCTGGTCCGGGACCGGCTGGGCGACTACGCGATGGCCTGGTACGTGGCGGGCGCGCTGTCGATCGGCGCGGCCGGGCTGTCGTTGCTGCTGCGCCGCCGACCGGGCCGACCGGTGTCGGAGACCGTGCTGGTCGCCGCGACCGCGCCGAGGGCGTGGAGCTACCGGGGCTGAGCCGCTCAAACTGTCAGCCGAGGGTCCACTGCTGGGCGGGGCGGCCGTCGCAGGCGCGCTGCCGGATCTCGTCGTCGGGCTCGTCGCCGTCGTCGTCGGCCTGCCCGCACCTGCCGCTGTGCGCGGCTACCAGCAGCACCGGGCCGGTGCCGGTGGGGGACAGCCGCCACTGCTGGTTGGCCCCACCGTGGCAGGGGAACTGGAGCAACCGCGCGCCGTCCTCGGTACTGCCGCCCTCGACGTCGAGGCACTGCCCATGGGCGGCGTTGGTCAGCGTCACCACGTCCCCGCCGGCCGGGTTGACGACCCACTTCTGCTCCGGCCCGCCGGTGCAGACGGCCAACTCGGCCTCCGCCTCCTTGTCGTCGCCGTCGAGCCCCAGGCAGAGCCCGGACGCGACCCGCAGCACCCGGGGCCCGGTGGTCGGTGCCGCCGAGGGCGTCGGCGACGGCTCGACCGACGGGGTCCGGCTCGGCTCGACCGCCGGGGTGATGGCCTCCGCCGCGCTGGACGTCGCGCCGACCGTGGCCGGCACCACCGGCTCGCCGTCGGCGCCGAGCAGCCCGGTCGCGAAGACCACCCCGAGGAGTACCCCCACCAGCCCGACCCCGAGCGCCACCCGCAGCAGCGGGTCGCTGAGCGGGCCGGAACGGGCGGCCCGTCCGCGACCGCCGTAGACGGTGCCGGCGGGGTCGGGGCGTTCCTCGGGCGCGGACATACGGGCCATCCTCGCCCACCGCCGTCGGCTGCGGCCAGTCGACGCCGTCAGTCGACGACCCGGACGTCCTTCCAGAACGCCACCCGGTCACGCACCATCTCGGCGTCCGGTTTGGGCTCCGGGTAATACCAGACCGCGTCCTTGCTGGTGCTGCCCTCGTGTTCGAGGGAGTAGTAGGAGGCGGTGCCCTTCCACGGGCAGACGGTGTGCGTCGCGGACTCGCGAATCAGGTCGTCGCGCAGGGCGGAGCGGGGGAAGTAGTGGTTGCCCTCCACCAGCACGGTGTCGTCGCTCTCGGCGACGACCAGGTTGTTCCACACGGCTTTCGGCATGTCCCAACAGTAGGCCGCGCCGCCGCCCCGGCAGCGCTCAGCGAGTGGGCTGCGGGTCGGTGACGTCGGCCACTGTGGCGTCGAGGGCGGCGATCGCGGCGTCGGCGTCGATTGCGATGGCGAGACCGCGCTCGCCGGCGCCCAGGGTGATCTCCCGGCCGCGCAGTCGCTCGTCGGCGACCACCGGCCAGGCAGTGCTCGCGCCGAACGGGGTGATGGTGCCGCGTTCGTAGCCGGTGGCGGCCAGCGCGCCCGCCGCGTCCGGCATGGAGAGCCGGTGCACCCCGAGCAGGGCGCGCAGCTTGGGCCAGGAGATGACCCGGTCGCCGGGGGTGAGCACGAACAGGTGATCGTCTTCACCACGGCGAACCACTATCGTTTTGACCACGTCGGGAACGGCCACACCGCGGACGGCGGCGGCCTCCGCGAGACTGCCGACCGCACCGTGGCTGACCAGCCGATACGGCAGTTGGGCGGCGTCCAGGGCGGTGATCGCTGGCGATGGCATGCCCGCCACGGTAGCCGTCGGGTCTGCCACCGGACGGGAAACTGCCACCGCCGACATCCCACGGTTTCTGAACGGCGAGCGTAAGGTGATCACATGCGCGCTGAGCGTGTGGATCATCCGATTGACCATGATCAAGCGGTGGACACGCTGCGACGGTCGTACGCCGCAGTGCCCACGGGCGAGCCTGTCCGGCTGGCCAAACGAACCTCCAACCTGTTCCGTCCCCGGTCCGCTCCCCGGACTCCGGGGCTCGACGTGAGTGGCCTGAACGGCGTGCTGTCGGTCGACCCGGCCGGCCGTACCGCCGACGTGCAGGGCATGTGCACCTACGAGGACCTGGTCGACGCGACGCTGCCGCACGGCCTGATGCCGCTTGTGGTGCCGCAGTTACGCACCATCACGCTGGGCGGCGCGGTGACCGGCCTCGGGATCGAGTCGACCTCGTTCCGCAACGGCCTGCCGCACGAGTCCGTCCAGGAGTTGGACGTGCTCACCGGCTCCGGCGAGATCATCACCGCCCGACCCGGCGGCGAGCACGCCGACCTGTTCACCGCGTTCCCCAACTCGCTGGGCAGCCTCGGGTACGCCACCCGGCTGCGCATCGAGCTGCAACCGGTCGGCCGGTACGTGTCGTTGCGCAACGTCCGGTTCACCCAACTGGAGGCGCTGACCGACGCGATCGCGGAGGTGACCGCCACCCGGTCCTGGGCCGGCGAGCCGGTGGACGCCATGGACGGGGTGATGTTCAGCCCCGGCGAGGCGTACCTCGTCTTCGCCACGTTCACCGACGCGGCCGACCCGCCCAGCGACTACACCGGTCAGGCGATCTACTACCGGTCGCTGCGCCGGCGCACCCGCGACGTGCTCACCGCGTACGACTATCTGTGGCGCTGGGACACCGACTGGTTCTGGTGCTCGTCGGCGTTCGGTGCGCAGCACCCGGTCGTGCGCAGGCTCTGGCCGGCGCGTTACCGGCGCAGCGACTTCTACCACCGACTGGTCCGGCTGGAGCACCGCCACCAGGTGGCGGCCCGGATCGACCGGCTGCGCGGGCAACCGGCCCGGGAGCGGGTCGTGCAGGACGTGGAGATCCCGCTGGACCGTACTGCCGACTTCCTGCGCTGGTTCGCCGGCGCGGTGGGAATGAACCCGGTGTGGCTGTGTCCGTTGCGACTGCGTGAGCTGGCGGGGCCCGGTTCGGCGCGGTCCTGGCCGCTATATCCGCTGCGGCCCGGGCAGGACTACGTCAACATCGGGTTCTGGGGGAGCGTGCCGATCGCGCCGGGCGCCGCCGACGGCGACGTCAACCGCACGATCGAACGCAGGGTGTCGGAGTCGGGCGGGCACAAGTCGCTCTACTCCGACGCGTACTACGACCGGGACGCCTTCGATCGCCTCTACGGCGGCGACACGTGGCGCGCGGTGAAAGACCGCTACGACCCGGACCACCGGCTGACGGGACTGTACGAAAAGGCGGTAGCACGAGCATGAGCCTGACCGACAGAGATCAGGGGGCGGCGAGCATCCCCGCCACCCCGCCGGCGGGGGGCCGGCACACGGGTCCGACCGTCGCGGATGTCGTCCGCGCGGTCACCACTGGGCCGTTGCCGGTGCGGATCACCGGGTACGACGGCAGCGCCGTCGGCCCGTCCGACGCCGGCATCACCCTGGCGATCCAATCCGAGCGAGGGCTGTCGTACCTGCTCACCGCACCCGGCGACCTGGGCATGGCCCGCGCGTACGTCAGTGGTGACCTGGCGTTGCAGGGCGTGCACCCGGGCGACCCGTACGAGGCGTTGCGGGTGCTCAAGGACGAGTTGCGGTTACGCCCACCGTCGCTGGCCGAGGGGCTGGCGCTGGTCCGTGGGCTGGGCTGGGAGCGGCTGATGCCGCCGCCGGCACCGCCGCAGGAGGCGCAGCCCCGCTGGAAGCGGGTGATGAACGGGCTGCGGCACTCGCGGGTGCGTGACAGCACGGCCATCTCGCACCACTACGACGTCTCGAACGCCTTCTACGAGAAGGTGCTCGGCCCGTCGATGACGTACACCTGCGCGGTTTTCCGGTCTCCGGACGACACGCTGGAGCAGGCCCAGGCGGCGAAGTACGACCTGGTCGCCGGCAAGCTGGCGCTGAAGAAGGGGATGCGGCTGCTGGATGTCGGGTGCGGCTGGGGTGGCATGGTGCGTCACGCCGCCCGCGAGTACGGCGTCAAGGCCCTGGGGGTGACCCTGTCGAAGGCGCAGGCGCAGTGGGCGCAGGCCGCGATCGAGCGGGAAGGGTTGACCGAGCTGGCGGAGGTGCGATACCTCGACTACCGGGACGCGCCGGCCGAGCAGTTCGACGCCATCTCCTCGATCGGGTTGACCGAGCACATCGGGGTGCGCAACTACCCGGCCTACTTCGGGTCGCTGCGCAGCCGGCTGCGGCAGGGTGGGCGACTGCTCAACCACTGCATCACCCGGGCGGACAATCGCGCGCCGCACCGCTCGGGCGCGTTCATCGACCGGTACGTCTTCCCGGACGGTGAGCTGGCCGGTCCGGGCCGGTTGATCAGTGAGGTGCACGATGCCGGGTTCGAGGTGCACCACGAGGAGAACCTGCGCCAGCACTACGCGCTGACGCTGGCCGCCTGGTGTCGCAACCTTGTCGAGCACTGGGACTACTGCGTCTCGGAGGTGGGCGCGGGCACCGCCCGGGTGTGGGGGCTCTACATGGCCGGGTCGCGGATGGCCTTCGAACGCAACGGCATCCAGCTGCACCAGGTGTTGGCCACCCACAACGGCCCGAACGGCGTGAGCGGCTACCCGCTGCGACCGGACTGGTTGCCCTGATCACCTGCTGACCGCCGCCTGAAGCCGCGTCGAAAAAAGTCGGCGCGGCTTCTCGCGAAGCGATTGACAAAGAAGTTTTGTACGTACAAACTGATTTTGCCATGAGAGATGTCCTGTACCTGGAGCAGATCGAGCAGGCCGAAGTCCTGCTCAAGCCGCAGCGCGTCGAGGTGCTGCGGCAACTGGCCGAGCCGCGCACCTGCACCGAGGTCGCGGCCCGACTCGACCAGACGCCACAGCGCGTCTACTACCACGTCAAGCAGCTCGTCGCGGCTGGCCTCGTCGAGCTGGTCAACGAACGCAAGGTCCGCGGCATCACCGAAGGCATCTACCAGGCCGCCGCCCGCTCCTACTGGCTCTCCCCGCGGCTCGTCGGCCGGATCGGCCTGCGCCGGGCTCGCGACGAGCTGAGCCTGGGCTACCTGCTCGACCTGATGGAGGAGGTCCAGGCCGACATCGCCGGCCTGGACCGGGCGGCACCCGAGCTGCCCTCGATCGGGGTCTCCGGCGAGATCCGGGTGCCGGCCGAGCAGCGCCAGCAGTTCCTGCACGACCTGCAAACCGCACTTCAGGACCTGTTCACCCGCTACGGCGGCAGCGAAGGAGATGCCTTCAAGCTGGCCGTCGCCTGCTATCCGAAAGGGAACGACAATGAGTGAGCCGATGAGGGTCCAGGCCCGTCTCTCCGCGCCCGTCGGGCGCGTCCGCCAGGCCCTGACCGACCCGGCCGAGCTGCGTCTCTGGCTGGCCGAGCACGCCGAGGTCGAGCTGCCCCAGCGGTACGAGTTCTGGGGTCGCTACACGCCCGAGGGCGACGCCCCGCACCAGCGGCTGCTGCACGCCGACGACGACACGCTGCGCTTCGGCTGGCTGCTCGACGGCGTGGAGACCACCACCGAGTTCCAGTTGACCGCCGAGGGCACCGACAGCACAGTGCTGACGCTGATCCAGAGCCACTTCGACTTCGCCGAGGCGATGAGCGGCTCCACCATCCGGGGCGTGCTCCAGACGTTCTGGGCGCTGTCCATCGCCAACCTGGCCGCCCACCTGGAGGGCAAGCCACTGCTGCCGCGCACCGACTTCACCTCCGCCGACCTGCGCGGCGAGCTGGTCATCGCCGCCCCCGCCGACAAGGTGTGGGAGTCGCTGACCGACTCCGAGCAGGCCAGCGCCTGGTTCGGCTACCCGATCGGCATCGAGCCCTGGGTCGGCGGCCGGTACGCCATGGGCGGCTTCGAGACCGGTTACGCGGCCAAGATCGTCGACCTGGAGCCCGGCCGACGGATGTCCGTCGACTGGGGGCCGACCGGCGTGACGAGCTGGGAGCTGGCCGAGTCCGGTGGCCGGACCACGCTGACCTTCGTGCAGAGCGGCTTCGACGAGGCCAACCCCCCGTACGGGGCCTGGAGCGGGTCGGTTGCCGGGCTGTTCGAGCTGCGCCGCTTCCACGAGGTGCCGAACTGGCAGCCGATCTGGCTCTCCGAGGAGATCCCCGGCCTGGAGCCCGCGCCGTCCAGCTGAAGCCTAGATCATCTCGCCTTGATCGTGCTCGATCGGGGATGTAGTGGCCTCGTTCACCCAGAAGGCCACTACATCCGGGATCGAGCACGATCTTGTGCGTGCGTGCGTGCGTGCGGGGCGGGGTCCGGGGGATCCGGCGGCGGGATCTGGTGACTTTTCGCGGTCGAGTGGGTACTGGGGGGCGATGTTCTTCATCTTTGGTCTGCGTACCAAGGTCGACCGGTCCGGTGTCGTGCAGCAGGTCTGCCGCCACTGCGGCAACCAGGCCGCGCAGGTGATCACCCGCCGCTCGACGAAATTCACCCTCTTCTTCATTCCGCTCATTCCGATCCGCACCCGGTACGCGCAGCAGTGCACGTTCTGCGGGGCGGAGTACGAGATCGCGAAGTCCGACGCCGAGCGCCTCCCGGTCGGCTGATCCGACGATGGAACGCTTCCTCTGCTGGTTGATCGGCCGACCGACGCCCTCGGCCGACGTGGCAGTGCACACCGTTGCCCGCCCGCCCTGCACCCCTGGGCGGCGCAGACGCCGCCGCGCCCGCCGTCCGTTGGCCGGTACCGCACTGCCCCGTTCACCGTGGAACCGATCCGCGGGCCGCTGACCAGAGGCGCGAGGATGCTCAGCGCGACAGAGGCCGCACCGAGCAGGGCGCCGCAGCGGGGTGCACGTTCGGCTCTGGCGGCGTTTCTGAGCGCTGGTTAGGCTTTCGGGGTTTGCCGTGGACCGGCGCCGCCGAGGGTGCACGCACGACGAAAGAGCCGGAGCGACCGTGTCCCGACAGGACGGAAAGCAGGCTGCGGGGACGCTCAACCCCGCCGGCGCGTTCGTCGCGGCTGCGGTCATCCTGCTGGAGGCGGGCTGGCTGGTCGCCGCGTTGCCCGGTGCCGCGCTGGTCAGCGACATCGGCGCGATGCTGGTCGCCGGTTGGGCGACGCTCGCGTGTCTCGGGGTGGCCCGTCGACATCCGGCGCCGCTGCGCCGGTTCTGGACGCTGCTCGCCCTCACCATGGCGCTCGCCGCGATCGGCCGGGCGATCTGGACGGTGCAGCGGCTCGTCGGCGGTGACCTGCCGCACACGCCGGTGGTCGGGGTGGTCTTCACCGCCGGCATCCTCACCGGCACTGCCGCGCTGCTCAGCTCGCCGTCCGCACCGAGGACCGCGGTCGGGCGGGCCCGTACGTTGCTGGACGGGGTGATCGTCGCCCTGGCCCTGGTGCCGATCGGTTGGGTGCTGGTCTTCCGTGGGGTCGCCGCCGCCGAGCTGGCCGACCCGGCGCGCACGCTGGGGCTGCTCTTCCCGATGTTCGACCTGATGCAGCTCACCATCCTGGTCGCGGTCTCCGGGCCGGCCCGGCCGATGTGGCGGCCGATGACCGTCCTGGCGGCGAGCCTCACCCTGCGGGTCGTCGCCGACGTCATCTACGTGTCGCTGGTCGCCCGTGCCGACTACACCGCCGGTCACCCGATCGATTTGTGCTGGCCGTTGAGCTACCTGCTGATCGGCCTGGCCACCCGGAACCCGCCGCCACCGGACTGCGACGGCACCGACGACACCGCCGAGTCGCCGCTGCCGCCCTGGTGGCGGGTGGCGCTGCCGTACCTGCCGGTGGGTGGGGCGATCATCGCGGTGGTGCTGGCCCGTCGGCCCACCGGGCAGACCCCGCAGCTGGTGTTCGTGACAATGATGGTGTTGCTGGCCGCCCTCGCCGTCCGGCAGGGGTTGGCGGCCAACGAGAACCTCCGGTTGGTGGCCCGGCTGCGCCTGCTCGCGTACGGCGACCAGCTCACCGGGCTGCCCAACCGGCTGTTGTTCAACCGGCGGCTGCGACTGGCCCTGCGCCACGGGCGGCCGGTGGCCGTGCTGCTGCTCGACCTGGACGGGTTCAAGCAGGTAAACGACCGGTTCGGGCACGCCACAGGTGACACCCTGCTGACCGGGCTCGCGGCCCGGATGCACACCGCCGTGAACGGCGACGGCACCATCGCCCGGCTCGGCGGTGACGAGTTCGCCGTGCTGGTCGACGGCGGCCGGCCGGTGTCACCCGAACGGCTCGCCGAGCGACTGCTGGACGCGTTGCGGCCCTCCGACGACGAGGAGGACGTGGGGGTGCACCCGTCGGCGAGCATCGGTATCGCCGAGTACGGCCCGCAGCACGCCTCCCACACCGACCTGCTGCGCGACGCCGACATCGCCATGTACGCGGCCAAGGCGGCCGGGAAGTCCGCGTACCGCACGTGCACAGCGGCGCTGCGCGAGTCGGCTGTCTCCCGCGCCGAGTTGATCGCCGACCTGCGCCGGGCGGTCGACGAGGACCAGCTGCACCTGGAGTTCCAACCCATCGTCGACCTGACCACCGGCGCGGTACGCAGCGCCGAGGCGTTGGTGCGCTGGCGGCACCCCCGGCTGGGGATGTTGCCACCGGCGAAGTTCCTGCCGCTGGCCGAGGAGACCGGGCTGATCCTGCCGATCGACCGGTGGGTGATCCACGAGGCGTGCCGGGCCGCCGCGACCTGGCGGGGGCGAGCGCCGGAGGCGACAGTCGCGGTGAACATCGCCGCCGCGCACCTGCGTCGGCCGGACCTGATCGCCACTGTCACCGCGGCCACCAGCGCCGCCGGGCTGGCACCACGGGCGTTGACCCTGGAGTTGACCGAGTCGGCGCTGATCGAGGGCACCGAGGCGGTGCTGGAGCGGCTGCACCAACTCCGGGAGTTGGGCATCCGGATCGCCATCGACGACTTCGGCACCGGCTACTCGTCGCTGAGCTACCTGCACCGCATCCCGGCCACCGAGCTGAAGATCGACAGGTCGTTCGTGGCCCGGCTGGGCACCGACGACCGGGCGTACGCCACTGTCGAGATGGTCACCCGCCTGGCCGGCGCGTTCGACCTGGCGGTGGTCGCCGAGGGGGTGGAGACCGAGCGTCAGCACGAGGCGGTCACCGCGATCGGCTGCCCACGCGGCCAGGGCTATCTGTACGGGCGGCCGGACGCCCCCGCCATGGTGGGCCAGAATCGGAGTTGACTCTCACGTAACGGCAGGCAGGAGCCTGGTTCCCGGAAGGGAGGGGGACCATGGCGTACACGGTGGGTCAGGTCGCGAAGGTGGCCGGCGTGACGGTGCGGACGCTGCACCACTACGACGAGATCGGGTTGCTCTCGCCCAGCGGGCGCACCTCGGCCGGTTACCGCCGCTACGACGACGCGGACCTGCAACGGCTGCAACTCGTCCTGTACTACCGGGAGCTTGGTTTCCCGCTTGAGGAGATCACCGCGATCATCGACGACCCGGCGGCCGATCCGGCCGCGCACCTGCGCCGGCAGCATGAACTGCTGACGGTACGGCTCAAGCGGTTGCAGGAGATGGTCACGGCGATCGAGTTCGCGATGGAGGCGAGCAAGATGAACATCCAACTCACGCCGGAGGAGCGGTTCGAGGTCTTCGGTGACTTCGATCCAGAGGAGCACCAGGCCGAGGCGGAGCAGCGCTGGGGTGACACCGACGCGTACCGGGAGTCGAACCGGCGGGTCGCCCGTTACACGAAGGACGACTGGCTGCGGAACAAGGCGGAGAACGAGGACTGGGGTCGGCGGATCGTCGCACTGATGGCTTCGGGCGCACCGGCGGACAGCCCGGAGGCGATGGACCTGGCCGAGGAGCACCGGCAGCTCATCAGCCGCTGGTTCTACGAGTGCTCGTACGAGATGCAGACCGGGTTGGCCGACATGTACCTGGCCGACGAGCGGTTCACCGCGCACTACGAGAACATCGCGCCGGGGCTGGCCGCCTATCTGCACGAGGCGATCCACGCCAACGCGATCAGCCGGGCGTGACGAGGGGTGGTCCGGCTAGTCTGGCCGGACCGCACCGCCCGGGGGAGATGACAGTGCAGAAACCGAAGCTGATCGCCGCTGGTGTCATCCTCGCCGTGGCCGTCGCCGCCGGGGTGTGGGCGCTGGTGGCCACCGGGGACGAACCCGATGAGGGTCGCCCGGCGGCGTCGGCGGGCTCGACCGACCCGGTCGGCGTGCTCAGGGCCGCCGCCGGGAAGGTCGACCAGCAGACCTACAAGCTGGCGTTGAGCAGCGGCGGGACGACGGGCGGGGACGGCACGCTGGTCCTCTGGGACCCAAAGGCGAAGCGTGGTCTGGAGACCACCTCCCTGAAGGTGCCCACCGGCGAGGTGAAGATCGAACGGCTGACCACCGGACCGGACGTCTACGTGCGGATCAGCGCCCCGGACCGGCGCGTTCCGGTCTGGGACGGCAAGACCTGGTGGCATGTCGGCGCTCCGGGTTCACCCCCCGCCCAGCAGGGCCTGGACAACACCAGGTTGGCCAGCACGCTCAGCACGGCGACCGCCGTCCGGCAGACCGGTGCGCGGGAGTACGCGGGCACACTGGACCTGCGCCAGAGCGGCGCGGTGCTGGGCGACGGGGTCGGCGGTGTGCTCGGTGACCGGGCCGCTGCGGTGCCGTTCACCGCTGCCGTCGACGAGCAGGGTCGGCTGGTCCGCTACCGCATCGAGTTGGCCAGCGAGCAGTCGGACGTCGCCCAGCTCGACCTGACGTACTCGGACTTCGGGCTGCGGGTGTCGGCGGACCCGCCGGCGGCCGACCTGGTGGGCGAGGACCCGCCGGCGAACATCCCCGGCGCCTGAGGTCGGCTCACTCCTCGACCGCTCCCTCGACCGGGGTGACCAGGAAGTCGTAGACGGTGCGGGCCATCCGCCGGACGGTCTCGTCGCCGGTGACCATGGGCCCGGCGGTGAGGAACGCGACGGCGGTCTCGGTGCCGGGGATCAGGTAGTAGCCGACATCGTGTGAGGCGTCCGGCAGGTCACCGGTCTTGTGGGCCACCGGCACGCCGGGTGGCAACGCCGCCGGGATCTTGGTGTTCAGGGTCTGCTCCCGCATGAACCCGATCATCAGGTCCCGGGACGCGGGGTTGAGGATCTCGCCGTCCCAGACCGCGCCGAGCAGTGAAACGACGTCGTCCGGGCTGGTGTAGTTCTCCTCGCCGCGTTGCGCGGCCGCGCTGTCCAACATCCGGCGGGCCAGGATGGTGGAGCGCTGGTTCATCGAGTCGATCAACGCGTTGACCGGGGCGAACCCACCCAGGTAGGTGATCAGCACGTTCGCGGCCACGTTGTCGCTGTATTTGATCAGGTACTGGGCGAGCCGGTGCACTGTGACCACCTGCGGGAACGTCTCAAACTGCAGTTGACCGGTGCCGCCGACTACGTCCTGGGGGGTGACCAGCACCCCGTCGTCGAGGAAGACCTGTCCACAGTCGACCCGACGCAGCAGCTCGACGAGGATCCACAGCTTGATGACGCTGGCCGCCTTGGGGCGCAGCGATCCGTTGACGGCGATCTGCTGGTCGCCGTATCGGCCGGACAGGTCGCGGACGGTGACCCCGGCCGGGTTGAGGCTCGCGTCGGCGACCACCCGGGCGAGCTGCCCGCTGAGCGGGAACAGCCGGGCCCCGGCTGCCGGGTCGGTGGGTGGCTGCGGGCTGGTGACCACCACGCCGGTCAGCGTCGTCGGCGGGCGGTGCCGTTGGATCACCTCCAGGGTGCCCTCGCTGCGCCCGACCAGCGGCACCCGGTAGCGGTAGGCGGTGCCTCCGACGACGACCGCGCCGCTGGCCACCCCGGCCGCGACCCGCATGGTCGGGTCGGCGACCCGGCCGGTGTCGCCGTCGCAGGCGCGGTAGCGCACGGTGCGCCCGAGCGAGTCCACAGCGAACACCCCGCCGGGAAACGACAGCCAGGACACCTCGCTGGTCGGCGGGCGCTCCGGCGTCGGGTCCACCCCGGGTTCGTGGCTCTCCGCGACGGGCGCGCGGCCCGGGCCGTCCGCGGTGGCCGGCCCGGTCGTCGCGAGCACCGCGAGCGCGATCGCCGCCGACAGTACCTTCAGGGGTACGCGGGCAGAGTTCCCCAGCAGGGAAGATGAGCGCCTCTTGTCGCTTTTTCTCACGTTTGCACGATATGAAGCGCTGGGGGCCGGTGAGGCCGGCGGGACCGGTGTCACCCGTCTGGGCGGCGATGTCCTAACGAGCGTGATGACACAGAGACATCATGCTGCCTCACAGGCATCATGCTCATCAGCAACCCCGATCCCTGGAGGTCCAACTTGTTGATCATCGCAGGCAGCTTGCGTGTCGAACCGGGCACCCGCGAGGCGTACCTGTCCGACTGCGAACAGGTCATCGCGCGGGCGCGCGCCACCGCCGGCTGCCTCGACTTCCTGCTGGCGGCCGACCCGTTGGAGCCCGGCCGGATCCACGTCTACGAACGCTGGGAGTCCGCCGAGCAGTTGGCCGCGTTCCGTGGTTCCGGGCCGGACGACGCGCAGGAAGTGGCCATCCTCGACGCCGACGTGCAGCGCTACCTGATCGCCGGCGTCGAAGCGCCCTGACCCCGGCGCGAGCCGGCACCGCTCACGCCTGCGGTTCGGGGCCGGTGGGCAGGCCGG
Organism: Micromonospora sp. NPDC051227; assembly: GCF_044455385.1. Classification (NCBI taxonomy): domain Bacteria; kingdom Bacillati; phylum Actinomycetota; class Actinomycetes; order Micromonosporales; family Micromonosporaceae; genus Micromonospora; species Micromonospora sp. NPDC051227. The sequence goes on along the minus strand of NZ_JBITET010000002.1, from coordinate 233,298 downwards.
GTGCCATCCGACGGATCGAGGCGAAGGTGGGCGTGAGGGCCTCGTACAGCTCGGCGAAGAGCGGCAGCAGTGCCGCGTAGGTGGCGGCGGCGGCCGGGTCCGGGCGGACCGTCTCCTCGATGCGCACCAGGTCGGCGGCGACATCGATGCTGGGGATCAGCCCGAGCGCCTCCATGCCGAGCAGCGCCGCCCCGAAGCTCGACCCCTCGTGCGCGGACGGGAAGCTCACCGGCAGGCCGAGTGCGTCGGCCAGCATCTGCCGCCACAGGCCGCTGCGGGCGAAGCCGCCACCGGCCCGGACCTCCCGAACCTCGTTGCCGGCCGCGCGCACCGAGCTGAGCACCAGCGCGAGCTGTTGGCAGACGCCCTCCAACGCGGCCCGCACCAGATGCTCACGGCGGTGCGCGTGGGTCAACCCCACGTACGCGCCACGCGGAAGGGCGCTCCAGTTCGGTGCCCGTTCGCTGTGCAGGTACGGCAGCATGATGAGCCCGCCCGAGCCGACCGGCGCGCGGGCCGCCAGGGCGACCAGGTCCTCCTCGGAGTGCTCGCCCAGGTCCGGGGCGAGCGCCGCGCCGGCCCACTTGAGCACGATGCCGCCGTTGTTGATCGCGCCACCGACCGCCCAGCGATGCTCGGTCAGCGCGTAGCAGAACACCCCGCCGAGCGGGTCCACGCCGGGCCGCTCGACCATCACCCGCATCGCGCCACTGGTGCCGATCGAGCAGGCCACCATGCCGGGGTGCACCGCGCCCAGGCCCAGGTTCGCCAGCGGTCCGTCGCCGGCGCCGACGACCACCGGGGTGCGCTCCGACAGGCCGGTCTCGGCGGCGGCCTGCGGGGTCAGGTTGGGCAGCACGGCGGTGGTGGCGACGAGTTGCGGGAGCTGCTCCGGGGTGATGCCGGCGATGGTCAGCGCCTCCCGGTCCCACTCCAGCTTGTGGATGTCGAGCAGACCGGTGGCCGAGGCGATCGAGTGGTCGGTGACCAGCGTGCCGCAGAGCCGCAGCAGCACCCAGTCCTTGATGCCCACCCAGTGCGCCACCCGCTCGAAGATCTTCGGCTCCTGCTCGGCGAACCAGAGCAACTTGGGCAGCGGCGACATCGGATGCATCGGCGTGCCGGTGCGCCGGTGCAGGGCCAGCCCCGACGGCACCGCCCGCAACCGCTCGGCCTGCCGGGTGGACCGCGAGTCTGCCCAGGTCACCGATGGGGTGAGCGGATTGCCGTCCCGGTCCAACCCGATCAGGCTGTGCATGGCGGAGCCGAACGACAGCCCCGACACCGGCTGGACCAGCTCGGCCACGACGATGCTGATCGACTTGAGCACCGCGTCGAGGATGAGCTGCGGGTCCTGCTCGGCGTAGCCGGGTTGCGGGTTGTCCAGCGGGTAGCCGACCAGGTGACTGCCGAGCTGCCGCCCGTCGGTGTCGTACGCGACGGCCTTCGTGCTGGTGGTGCCGATGTCGACACCGATCACGACCCCGGGCAGCGTGACCTGCGGCACGACCGCCACCCCCCTCGGAAACATGAACGTCGGCACCAGTATCCCCCTATCGTGCTGGTTGCTCCGCCGATCGGGTAGTTCGCCCGTTTCCGCGTGTCCGTGCGCCGCGCCGGACCTGTTGAACCTCGTGACACCCCAGATTGGTGGCCAGCGCGGCGAAGGAGTCGGCGTGGCAAAGACTGATTCGACGGGTTCCACATGGCGGTACCGGTGGGCGCACCGGCAGAACGTGCGGCGGGTCAGCACGTACCGCGGCGCTGAAGCGGCGTGGCGGCGACGCGACGACGAGTTACGGCGGCTGCGCGCCCTGGCCGCCGACTTCCAGGGCTCGGCGGCCGCCGGCGTCGGGCTGGCGTTGGAGCTGGCGGCCGACGAGGTGGTGCTCTGGGCACTACCCGCCGCGCAACTGGTCGAGGTGCGGCACACGACAGTGCTGCCCGCGCCGGACCTCACTGTCGCCCCGCGAACCGGGCCGCTGCGCCCGCGCCGCCCGGACGGCGTACGCGTCACCGACGCCGGCATGGCCGTGATCACCAGCCGTCGACTCGTGCTGCTCGGCGGGCGGGGCCGGCGCGACTGGGCGTACGGCCGGATAACCGGCCTGGCCCACGACCCGGCTGCGCCGGTCACCCTGATCCAGGTGCTGGACCGGCGGCATACCTCCGGGTTGTTGCTGCCCACCGACGCCGCGCCGGACTTCCGGTTCAAGCTCACGCTGGCCTTCGCCGACGCGATCGAACAGCGCGCCGCGGTGATCGCCCAACTCGACGAGCTGATCGCCGAGCACGCCCAGCTCAAGCCGTTCCGGCCGGCCGCGGCCACCCCCGGACAGGCCCGACTGTCATCGTTGGTGCCCGGTGGCCGCAGGAGCATCGCGGTGGCGGCTGCCATCGCGCTCCTGGTGCCGGCGGCGCTGATCGAGTCCGACCCGTCCGACCCGACCGGTGGCGCGGAGGTCGCCGCCGCAGCCACCCCGGCGCCCACCACCAGCGTGGCACCCGCGCTGGTCCGCCCGGCCGGCCCGGCGCTCGCGCTGAAGACCCCGCCGCCCAAGCCGACAAAGTCGCCACGCCCGTCACCCAGCGCGACCCGGGGCCCGCGCTGCGGGGCACCGGAGAACCCACTGGGGTACGGCTTCTGTGGCGGCACGCGCATCCGCAAGCCGGCCGCCGAGGTGTGCGACTGGTTCGACTGCGTACCGCAGTTCTGGGCCGGACGCGGTTACCTCGTGCAGTGCCGCGACGGTTCGGTCAGCCTGGCCGGCGGCCGGTCCAACGCCTGCGCCGAGCACCGAGGCGTGCGGCGGACCATCACGAAGTGACCGATTCGGGGCCTGAAGTCCGCTTCGCTCGGCCAGAATGATCGAGTGGAGATCCGGTCTGACGATGGCGCTCGGGTGCGGGTACGCCCCGTCGGCTACCAGCCCGGCATCGACCCGCCCGACGACCCCGACGGGGCCACGCCCGGCTGGCACGACTGGCTGCTCATCGAGGTGGACGCCCGAACCGCCGACGGTCAGACCTGGTCACACCACTACCCGAGCCTCATGGTCGAGGAGGCCCGCGCGCTCGGCGGCTGGCTGCACGGGCAGGCCACCGCCGCCCTCGGGCTGAGCGCACCACCGGCGATGGTCCGCTTCACCGAACCCAACCTGGCCCTGCGCAGCCGGGTGCTGCGCCGCCGCCGGCTGGAGCTGATCGTGGAGTTCTCCGCCGAGTCGCTGCCACCGTGGATGCGCCGCCCGTCCAGCGCGATCTACCCGCTGACCCTCACCGTCTCCGCGGACGCCCTCGCCACCGCCGCCGAACACTGGGCCGAGCACTGCGAGGCGTACCCGCCGCGTACCCAGTCGCGGTTTCCCACCCACGGCCCGCAGCCGTACCGGCGGCGAGCCGGCTGATCACCTGCAACTCTCTCCTTCCGGGCACAAGGGGACACATCGATCCCGGTCGCGTTGCCTGTCACGTACGTGAGCGGTTGTACCACGTGTGACCGTGACCTCTGTGGCCTGCGCCCCCTGGCGGATCGCCTGGGCCGAGCGCGAGAACGAGCGCCGGCAGCGCGCGTACCGCGACGCCACCGACGCCTGGCGGCACCGCGACGACCACCTGGCCCGACTCCGCATCGAAGCCGCCAGCTTCCTCGGGTGTACGCAGCCCCGCACCGGCCTGCCGGTAGAACTCGACGACGACGAACTCGTCTTCCGCGTCCTCCCCGTCGCCCAGCTCGTCGAGGCCGAGGCGCGGCACATCCCCGGGCTGCCCAGGCCGGGCGGCTTCTGTTCCTTCGCTGAGGCGTCTTCCGAGGCCGTGCCGGCGGGCCTGCGGGTCGTCGACACCGGCATGGCCGTGGTGACCAGCCGACGGGTGGCCTTCGGCGGTGTTGAACACCGGCGCGAGTGGCGGTACGACGACCTGGTCGGCCCGGCCCACCACCCCGATGTTCCGGTCACCCTGCTGCCCGATCGCAGTCGACTTTCCGGCCTCCTGGTCCCGGCGGGTGCCGTGGTGAACTTCCGCTTCTATCTCACCCTCGCGGCTGCCGACGATCGCGCTGCCGTCGTCGCGCTGGTCGACGCGCTGCTGGCCGCACACCAGGCCGCCCGGCCCGCGCCCCTTGTGTTGGTGCAACCCGACGACGCCCCGCTGACGGCGGTACGCCCCGACCGGCGGGCGCTCGGCGCTGCCGCCGTCGCGGCCGTGGTGTTCGTGACGCTCGGCCCGGGTGCTCTGGGACCTGGCGCGTGGGGCCCTCGCGGGCCGGTGCCCTCGGCGGAGATCGTCGCCCTGGACGCCCCTCGGACCGGGGTGGTCCTCGTTCCGATCGGTCCCGTCGGGCCGGTGGTGCCCAGGTCGCGGGTTGGCTCGGCCGACAGTGCCGTATGGAGCCCGCCGAATGTCCCGGTTGTCCGGCCGTCGGCTGTCTCTACAGTGGCGGAAGCCGCTGTCGTGGTGGCCCTGCCGCCGACTGCTGCGCCGTCCGTTGTTCCCTCACCGTCAGCCAGTTCGGTGCCGACGCCCTGGCCGGTCCCCACCACGAGCCCGCCCGTCTCGGCCCTGCCGACGTCGCCTGTCGTGTCGGCCTCGCCGACGTCGAGCCCGACTGTTACGGCGACGCCTACGCCGGATCCGGGGCTGCTGGCGATCTGCCTGGCCCCTCTTCAACTGCCGTTGCTGGACCCGCTGCTCTGCCCGACTCCGGCGCCCTGATCAGCGTCGTTGCGGGTTCTTCGGTGCTCGCGGCGGCTTGTTCAGTCCATGGCGCTGAAGTCGGGGACGGTCAGGCTGCCGTCCTCCGCGAGGGTGAAGCCCGGGTTCCACGCGATCTCCCAGAGGTGGCCGTCCGGGTCGGCGAAGTAGCCGGCGTAGCCGCCGTAGAAGGTCTCCCGGGCCGGCTTGGTGACCGTGGCGCCGGCCTCGGTCGCCTTGGCGATCACCTCGTCGACCTCGGCCCGGGAGTGGACGTTCTGGGCGAGGGTCATCGCGCCGGTGCCCGGCCCTTCGATGCCCGCGTCGTCGGCTAGCTTGTCACGGCCCCAGAGGACGAGAGCCAGGCCGCCGGCCTGGAAGAAGACAGTCTCCTCGACCTCCTGGCCCTGCCAGCCGAGTTGCTCGTAGAACGCCTTCGCGCGGGCTACGTCCGCAACTCCCAGGGTGATTAGGCTGATCCGCTGCTCCATGCCCTCAACCTAACGCGCAGTCTCGCGGGGGTTCGGCAGGCGGCCTCGACGTTGTTGCCGCCCGGGCGGCAAGGGCAGCTCCGAAATCATTGCCAACACGCGTTCGATGAAGTTCGGTGGGAAAGACCTAACTTATAGCATCGATGCTATGGGTTGGGGTAGCGTGGAGCTGGAACCAGACGTCCGAGACTGGCTGGAGGAACTACCAACCGCCGACTTCGCCCGAGCGGCGTTCTACATCGATCTTCTGGCTGGCCGAGGCGTGTTGCTCGGAGAGCCGCACAGCAGACAGCTCGACGGCAAGTTGCGTGAGCTGCGGTTTTATCTGGAGCGCGACGCGGTCCGCGTGACGTACTGGATAGCCTCCGACCGGAGAATCATCCTGCTCACGGTGTTCCGCAAGACGCGAATGCGGGAGGACCGGGAAGTCGAGCGGGCTCGCCGCGCGCCCGAGCGGTGCGTGGCGGAGCGGCACATCGTGAACGAGGGGGCAGAGCGATGAGTGATCGCCTGGACTGGAACGACCTGCGTGAGCGCCGGATGGCGGAGCCGGGAGCGGCCGAGACCTACGAGGCCACCCGGATCGCCTTCGAGCTTGGGCAGGAGGTGCGCCACCTGCGCGAAGGGCACGGCTGGAGTCAGAGCCAGTTGGCCCGTGCCGCTGGCATGACTCAATCCGCGGTTGCCCGGTTCGAAGCGGGCGGGACCGTGCCGACCTTGCCGGTCCTGGAAAGGCTAGCCCGAGCGTTGGACAGACGACTGGACGTCAGGTTCACGCCGAACGCGGACGCAGCCTGACTGCCTCCGACGCCATCGCGATCAACGGCAGACGTGTTCGCGTAGCGGCAGCTGACGGCTGTTGATCTAGGATTCCAGGTCATGCGGGAGTTATTCACGGTCGGCGGTCGGAGTCTTTCGTATCTCGATTTTGGCGGTCCGGGAAACCCGCTCCTGGCTCTGCACGGGCACTACAACGAAGCGTCGGCATTCGCGCCGCTGGCTGAGGCGTTAGCACCGCAATGGCGGGTAGTCGCGCTCGACCAGCGTGGGCATGGAGAGTCCGACCGTGCCGAAAGCTATGAGCGGGACGACTACGTTGCCGACGTCGCCGCGCTCCACCAGCATCTGAGGATCGGCCCCGCCGTGGTGCTGGGTCACTCGCTGGGCGGGGTGAACGCCTACCAGTACGCCAGCCGGCACGCCGATCGGGTCACCGCGCTGATCGTCGAGGACATCGGCGCGATCGTGGACTGCGACTGGTCGTTCACCACCAGCCTTCCTCGCCGCGCGCCATCCCGTGAGGCACTCGCCTCGGCCCTGGGCGGGGCGGCGCCCTATCTGGAGTGCTCCTTCCGCCAGTCGAAGGGTGGCTGGGGCTTCTCGTTCGACATCATCGACACTGTGGCGTCCCAGAAAGCGCTCAACGGCGACCACTGGAAGGACTGGGAAGCGGTGACCTGCCCTACCCTTCTGATCTGCGGAACACGCAGTGACGAGCTGGCGGCCAACCACGCTCGCGAGATGATCGCCCGTCGCCCCGGTCATGCCCGGCTTGTCGAGGCTGCCAGCCGGCCACGTTGTGCACCACGATGCCCAAGCGCAGTTCGCCGCTGCGGTCGGTGCCTTCCTGTCCGAGCTTGACTGAGCCAGGGAAGTTTCAGCCCTGCCCTCGTGTGGCGAGACGGTCGGGCTCGCGAGGAGCATTAAGCGGCGATTGTTCGGGCGGTGGCGTACACGTCGGCGGGTAGAGTGTGGTGGAGCTGCCACAGGACGCGCATGGGTCGGTCGCCGGTGTGCGAGTCGTAGGTCATGGTGCCGGCGTAGAGGTACGGCGGCGCGCCCAGGTCGCGGTCGGCGATGCGGGTTTCCCGAACGAAAAGGTGCACGGTTGAGCCGCCCGACCTGTAGCGCAGCCCGGTCGCCGACGCCGCCGAAGTGGTGCTCTGCGACTCCCACTGAAACAGGGTGTCGGTGATGGCCTGGTCGGCGTACATGGTGGTGGGGGAGTAGTGCGCCTCCGACTTGACCAGGGTTACGAACAACAGGTCGGCCTGGGCTTCGGGCAGCCACTTCACCCCCTCGCGCAACGACCCCGGGTTGGTCATCCCGAAGGCGGCGCATGCCTCGTTGCGGCTGTACCGGGCGTGCACCCGCAGCGGCATCGCACCCGCGGCGACGGTCGGCGTCACTCGGTGGATGCGATCCCGCAACACCTCGGCGACCTGCCGCAACTCGGCGCAGCGCGCCGGCTCCTTCCAGAGACGTGCCAGCCGTTCGTCGCGCATCGATAGCGGGGCGTTCGGTCCTCAGAGGCTGAAGTGCAGCATGTCCAGAGCAGCCGACTGCTGCCCGCGTACACCTGCTGGCCTGGCGCGTGGCGGTCCGGCCGCGACCCTCGTCAGCAACTCCAGCCGGTCGACGTCGTCGGTGTGCAGCATGCGACCGGTGGCCCGGCCCAACTCCGGTCGTAGCCAGCTAGGGGCTTGGGGGGTGCTGTTCCACGATGGAGCCAAGAATGCTGCCGTCAGATCTATGACACGTGCGCCCTGCCCCGCTGCAGAAGTCCGTTCCGTTGTTCGCCGCCGACCACCCCGCCTAGTGCTGGGTTTCCTCGACCCGCGCCGTGACCTGGGGCGGAGCCGGAGCGGCGCAAGTGGTTGCCCTTACGCAACATCATCGTCGTAGGTTATTGACAGCGCAAAGAGGCGAAGTGGGATCGGCTGAACGGTTGATTACTCGGGGTCCCACTGTGGGGGCCTCTGCCGGTAGTGTCCCCGACACACCTTGCTGGGAGGTCAGGGCGATGCTTGGTGCGCTAGCTCCACCGGCGCGGTCGTAGCGGAACGATTAAGAATTTGCATGAACTCCCTGGCTGCCCGACTTCGCATTGGAAGGCGCGCCCTTTGTTCGGAACGCCCGCTACATCCAACGCCGCCGGCCGACTCCGGCATGCGGGCGATGTAGGCCATGGTAGATCACATTTGGTCGGGCGCATCGTCCGCGACATTCAAGGCTACCGGGGTTTCGCGTGGTGTGAGGCGATCGAAAGTGGACAGGCCCACCTCCGCTACGTCGACCTACCGGGGGTTCGAGAGGAGGTTCGGAAAGTACCTGTCGGCCGAGTCCGCTTAGCAAAGCTTGACCGCGGCGCGCGTGTGTGGGTCAGGAGCACGACATACGGCTGGATGGCAGGCGAGGTAGCCGGCCATTTGAGCCACGGTCGCTACCTAGTGCGGCTACCGGCCGTCTCCGGGGACATCGCCCTGGAAGAGCGGCACCTGTTGGTGCGGTGGAACCGGCCACTGGCCGACCCGGTTGGTGCCGTGGCGCACGGGTTCTGTGACTCACCCGAGTACTACGAGGCGCGTTACCGCTTCCTTGACCAGTTGGTCCACCAGCGTGGTGTCGCCCGAGGCTTCACCGCTGCGTTGTCGGCGCCTATCGCGCTTTACCAGCACCAACTCGACACCGCCGCCAGAGTGCTGGCAGACCCGGTGCGACGTTATCTTCTGGCAGACGAAGTCGGGCTCGGCAAATCCATAGAAGCTGGCCTCGTCATCCGCCAGATGTTCCTCGATGACCCCGAGGCAACCGTACTCGTTTCCGCGCCAGCCGAACTGACGAGTCAATGGGAAGAGGAACTGAACGATCGGTTCCTCCTCGGCGAGGAGATCGACGAGGGAAGGCTGCAGTTGGCCTCCCACGAGCAACTAGCGGACGACCCATCATTGGGTCAGTTGGCCCTTGTTGTGGTGGATGAGGCGCACCGAATGGTTGATTTTCTCGACCGGACGCCCGCGCTCCGGCAGAACCTGTTGCAGACCAAGGCCCTCCTGCTGCTGTCGGCAACGCCGATGCGCAGAAATTATGCAACCTTCCTCGACCTACTTAACCTCGTTGATCCCGTCGCCTTTCCGAGCAACGACATAGAGGGGTTCCGAGAGCGAGTAGCACAACGCGAGAGAGAGGCCACGGGGCTTCAGTTACTTTCCTCGCCCCGCACTGCCAGACGCCATCGTCTCAGCGTTCTGAACAATCTGGAACTGCTGCACGGAACGGACCCGACAGTTCGCCGCCTCGTGCAGGAATGCCGATCGGAGGAGGACGGGGCATCCCCCCTCTGGTCCGACCTAGTCAACTACGTAAGGGAGACGTACCGCGTCAGCAGGCGGCTGATCCGGCATCGCCGGAATACGCCGGCCACTGAAGAGTACCCAGTGGCCGGCCGGCGCACGGTCTTCGTCCGGCTTGATGACCCAGCCCGCCCAATAGTGGATACGTTTTTAGAGCGCTACCAGGAACATCTGGGCGGCGGAGATAGTCGAAGCCTGTACGCGAGGGCGGTCCTCAACGGACTGGGCGGACCGCGCGTACTTCTACGCCACCTGCAGTTGCGGCTCGCGGCATCGGCCGGGAGTCACGATTTTGTACCCCCGCACGACCGGCCACTGCTGAAGGCAGCCGTAGCTCGTCTCCAACTGTTGAATACCAGCGTGCGCCTGCGTTCCAGCCTCGAGGTGGTACAAGATCGGCTCGACCAGGACCTGAAGGTTGTGGTCGTCGGGACCGCGCCCGACACTGCTCGGGAGTTCTATGAGCACGCCACCGTTCGCTGGCCAGGACGGGTCGGGAGGCACTTCGGTGGTGCGGGCCAGAGTGACCACGAAGAGGTCGTCTGGGACTTCTTGTCAGCGCCAGGCGGCCAGGTTCTAATAGGAGACCAGTCACTCGAAGAGGGCCGGAACCTGCAGGATGCCCACGTCCTCGTGAACTTGGACTTGCCGCTCGATCCGAACCGATTGGAGCAGAGAATCGGGCGGCTGGATCGATACAGTCAGCGACCAGGTGCTGCGGAGATCGTCGTCTTCGCTGAACCGGACAGCGGCTGGGTCAGCTCACACCTCCGACTGCTGACCGACGGTATCGGAATCTTCGCGCAGTCCGCCGCCACGCTGCATCACAGGTTGGCCGAACTTCTAGATGAGCTGAGCCAACGGTTGCAACATTCAGGCAGACACGCGTTCGAGTTCGACCTCGACGAACTGCGGGCCAACCTTGAGGAGGAGCGCGAGGAGGTCGACCTTCTCGAGGAGGTCGAGGCCGGCGCCCTTACATCGCACTTCGACCAGGCGGCTGTGGTTGAACTGCGCGAAGCGGAACACAATGTCACCGCGTTGCGTGAGGCATTCTCACGACTTGTCGGGAGGCGAGGAGGCGTCGGGATCCGTTCCTGTGAAGACCCGGACAAGGGCCTGCTGCACTTCAGCCCGGAGATCCACGGACTTCCCGCCGATGCGGTAGAGCAACTGCGTCCCCTACTCAAACGACCCCGCGCGTACGGACGCGACGCTTCCATCGCTCGAAGAGGGGTTGCTCCTCTACGCCTCGGGGATCCCCTCGTCGACTGGCTCGCCGGATACCTGCAGAGAGACGAGAGGGGACGGGCACACGCTTTCGTTCGCCCCTGCTCGGCGGTTGAAGTACCGACTCTCTGGCTGCATTGCGACTTCCTGGTGGAATTCGACGCCTCGCACGCGCAGGTCACCAGCGAAGCCGAGCGCCGGCGTTTGCAGCGTCGAGCTGACGCGCTTCTGCCGCCAGCCATCGTTCGCAACTGGACGAGCGCCTCCGGGTCGGCCCCAGCAAGCCTCGTGCGGGATGTACTGGGCCTACCGTTTGCCCCGGGATCCGACCAGGTGTTGAGGGGCGAACTGTGGGAGCAGGTATTGTCCGCTCTTCCCGACTGGCAGCAACTCTGCCAGATGGCCGGGGAGGCAGCCCAGGACCTCCTGCGGACGTCGCCAGCGTTGGCGAGTGCACCGGCGGCCGCGGCAGAGCGGGCACAGGCGGAGGTAGGGGCGCGGCTCTCTGTGCTGCGTGCCAGATCGAAGCGGCTGGGGTCAGCCGCTGAACGTCTGAGCGCACAACTGGACCTCAATCGCGAGGAGGCAATCGGTCAGGCGCTTGTGCGGGGCGTCAGCACACCCACTGTCCAAATGACCGCATGCGGCGGCATCGTCCTCTGGCCGGCCTCATGACAGAGCACGGGCCATCACTCGATCCTGAAGAGCCGCTTCGCCAGCTCCTGGTCGCCCCCTCCATGGGCGCACCGGTGTTCGAGGACGATCTCTATGCCCGGGTAGCGCAACTTGTCCGCGAGCCCAAGGGCGGTGACCTCGACCTCGCCGTACTCGTCCGGCATCTCCTGCGGCGGTGGTCGCTGGTAGCCAAACGGAACGTGCGAGTTCCCGTCTCCCCACAGATCTCCGCCCGGCTGCGCCGATTTGCTGAGGTCGTGAACCTGCGAGAGGCTTGGGGTGGCATCTGGTTCGCGCCCGCCTGGCAGCCCAAGTGGCTCGATCTGCGGGGCGATGCGCCAGACGCGGCGGCTGCGGCTGGCACGGAATTGGCGCAGCGCTTTCACCAAGACAACCTGCCCGCCGACCCGTTCTTCGAGCGCATTACGGGGCACGTTCGCTACCGCACCGCCGGCCAACGTGCCGCCTGCCGGTCCGTAGTGTCGATTCCAGACGGCAGCAGCATTATCGCCATGCTGCCCACCGGCTCCGGCAAGACAGAGGTAGCACTCTGCTTGGCAGAGCGGTACCCGGACGCGGTAACCCTCATCGTCGTGCCGACTGTGGCACTGGCCTACGACTTCGAGCGTCGGTTTCGAGACCATTACGCGCGGAGGCACCCGCGAGCGGACAAGACGGCCCTGCACTTCGCCTGGACCGCTAGCACGGAGGAGGATCTGCGGGAACGACTGCGCCGTCGGGTCATTGACGGAACACAACCAATCCTTGTCACCTCGCCGGAGTCGGTCAGCCGGGCACTGCGCTCACTGCTGATGGAGGCTGCGTCGAGCGGTCGCCTCGGGGGCTTTGTCGTTGACGAGGCCCATCTGGTCACTCAGTGGGGGCGAGACTTCCGCCCAGACTTCCGGACGCTTGCCAACTTTAGGGATGATCTCGTCAAGCGGGCCAGGCAAGCAGGACATCCCAGCCCGACGACCCTGCTACTCAGCGCAACTTTGGGGTCACACGAACTGCAGGATCTGCGGGACCTTTTCGGATCCGGGGATTCGTCCACCTTGATCGCGGCCAACTCCCTTCGGGCCGAGCCCGATATGTGGATCAGCGACGCGGAGGACGATCAGCAGCGTATGGGGTGGGTGCTTGAGGCCTTGGCGCACCTGCCGCGACCCGCCCTGCTCTATGTCACCTCGCCGGAAATCGCCCAGCGCTGGCTGACTCGCCTTCGTGAAGCAGGGTATCGGCGGGTTGCGATGGTGACGGGGGAGACGAACTCTGACGATCGTGCCCAAGTCCTGGCCGACCTGCGTACCACCGACGGCCACTCGAGCAGGATTGACCTGGTCGTCGCCACGTCGGCCTTCGGGCTCGGCATCGACTACGGACACATTCGGACCGTCGTGCATGGGTGCCTGCCCGAGACGGTGGACCGGTGGTACCAGGAGTTGGGACGGGGCGGACGCGACGGGGATGCCTCGGTTGCGCTCCTGGTAACCGCCCCGCAGGACCGTCGAGAGGCCTCGAGTCTGGGGATCACGGTGCTGAATGCTGATACGGCCCAGGAACGATGGTCGGACCTCTGGCACCACCGTCAAGAGTTGCGTGGGAGGTCCTTCCTCGATCTGGAAGGCAGTCGCGGCGTCGGCCGGGGATCGTACAACCGCCGCTGGAACGCTCAACTCGTTCAAGGCCTCGTCGAGTTGGACGGGCTTCGCCGTTTCCAGGTCGACGCTGAGGACCTGACCGAGTTGGTCGGGGACGGCGACCACCAGGCTGATTGGGCGACAGTGGAATTGACTCGTGGCGACCTCTTCACCCCTGGGTTCTGGTTGCAAAAGTGGACGCCATGGCAGAAGAGGGAAGCAGGGCGTTCCACCCAAGCTCTGGAGCTCATGGAGTCGGTCGCCAAACGAGACGTCCGGGCCTGCGAGGCGATAGCGCAGTCGTATCGTCCGGACGACGATGTCTATGCTCTGTTCGGCCAGGCAGCCCACTTCGTCGAGCCTGCCTGGCCGTGTGGGCGTTGCCCAGGTTGCCGAGCCGACGGGGAGACCAGGGCGGACGAACGGCCGCCGTGGCCGCCCCAGGCCTGGCCGCTCCCAGGTGACACGACCGCTGACCTCGACGACCTCGCGGACGCGGCGGGCGCCCGGGATGGCCTCATCCTCCTTTTAACGAACGACCATGAGCGAGTCGCTCCCCAGCTCGCTCGCGCACTGGTCCGGCGAGGCGTGCGGCACATCGCCGGGACTGTCGGAAGTCCTGTAGAGGATCCTGACTGGCTGTTTGTCGACCCGTCGCCTGTCGCCCCGAGCGACTTGACGCCCTGCTCTTCCTTTGTGGTCTGGCCGGCGGGACACCGCATCCCGAGATCCTGGCTGAGCCCGCGAGCCCGATCGTCTCGGCGGCTTGCCGCTCCTCAGGCGTTCGATGTGCTGCTGTTGCCGGCAGGGGCAACCATTGGAGGTCATGAGGTGGGCCGGGATCTCGCGGGGCTCGATGCCGACAGCGCTCTGCACATCTTGGGGAGTTAATCGTGGACTACCTGAAACAGCATAACCTCGCCAGCGTCCCCGCCCTGCTGGTGATCAGCCGGTATCTGGCGACGCAGCCCGACGGTGCGGAAGAGACCGAACTCCAAAGGATGCTGCAACCAGAGGCCATAACCGAGAGGCGCGGCCGCTCATCTCCTGGCGCCGATGCATCCAACGTCCTCACCTCATCGTTGAGCGTCGGCGAGGACCTGGCACTGTTCGACAGCGAACGCAGCGGACATGGACGACGCCGCTGGAGGCTCAGAGACAGCATCCGGGATGATGTTGGGCAACTCCCAACCGCAGACTCCCGCGGTTTCCGGAGTCTGGTTCTTCGACTGCTCAGCGCGCGCGCCCTAGACGAGATCAGGGCTAAGAAAACGCCCTCCGACGTCGCGCTCGCCCTGACCTGGGTACTGCTACGGGATCCGCTGAACCCACTTTCGACCAACTGGGACAAGGGGCCGGAAGATGCGTTTGAGAACGCCGGCATGCGTACGGCTGTCAAAAATGCTGAGCAGTGGCGAGCCTTTCAGCGGTGGGCCCGGTCCCTCGGGATCGCGACGGTCGCACAGGTCAGCGGACAGGAGACCTGTCTCCTGGTGGACCCCACCAGGGCACTGCTTGACATACTCGACAGACTTCCTGAGCAGGAGCGCGCCGAGCAGTGGTTCCGGCAACTACTTGAGATTCTGCCGGTTCTCGGCCATCCGGCCCTCGTGTCGGCCCTGCCCGAAGGCACTGCGAGACCTCAGGGAATACCGGCATCGCTTGCGCTCGCCGCGCAAAAGTTGAAGCGCCGAGGAGTGCTCGACCTCGCCCCGTCCGCCGACGCGAGCGCCGCAGCCGTCCTGAAAATCGGTAGCCAGAGTTGGCGCATCGGCGAGGTACGTATTGCGGAGGTGGCTGAATGACGAGCACGATGAAGCGTTTCCGGTGCTGGACAAATGGCGACGTGCGCCAGACAGTTTATTCCGACATCGGAGCGCTGCCCAGCGACGCAGATGCCGTCTTCCTCGCCGCGCATACGCCCATGGTTGTGTCACATCCAAAGGGCGAGCAACTTCCGGGCGATAGTTCCGACGAACGCCAGGTCCTGCGGGCCCTGCAGGCGGCCATCGGCGATCCTGACCGGAACACGCTGATCGCGGTCACCGGTGAATCGGGAGCGGGTAAGAGTCACGTCGTCCGCTGGGTGAATGCAAATCTTGACCCGGACCCTCGTTACCACGTGCTCTACGTGCCACGCGCAGTGCAGACCATTCGCGAACTGCTGCGGCGTATCGTCAATGGTCTTCCCGGCGGCGGCGGACAGGACTTGATGAAGCGCGTCGACGCGGCCGTTGGGAAGACGACGCCGGCAGAACTGCAGGACCGCCTGCTGGAGGAGATGCGGCTCGCTCTTACCTGGACACTCGAGCTACAAGCAGTTCATAAGGACGAGGACCCGGAGAAACGGAGCGCTCGGGAGGAGCGCAACAACCTCCTGGGAGAGCCAGACGAGAACGGGAAACGCCGTGACGGCCTAGCCGACCTTCTGGTCCTGCCGCAGGTGAACCGGATCCTCCTCAGGCCAGGTGGACTACTCCACAACGTCGTGCAGTCGATCTTCGCGCAGACCTCTCGGCGGGATGAGCAGCAGGAGCGGTTCGAGGATGCGGATCTACCGCTGCGCGCGCCGGGTGTGCGCAGAGAGTTGGCTGGAAACGGGAACCTTCGTGTCCTGTGGGACCAGATCACGCTGGATCCCGAACCGGCGTTGCGGTTGCTGGATGAGGCGCTGCGCAAGGCGCTACCCAGGACCATCGGTCTGCACGACCACACTGGTGAGACCCTGAACCTGCTGTTTCAGCGTTCGCGGCAAGCGCTCCGGAAGCAGGGACGCGAACTGGTCCTCCTCTTTGAGGACCTCGCCCAATTCGGTCTGGTCGATGGTGAACTGTACGACCAGTTTGTCATTCAACCCGGATCCGACATGGCTCCGCTGCGTGTCCTCTTCGCGGTGACCGAGCACCGCTACGCAGATTTCCCAGAGACGGTACAGACGCGCATCACGCACCAGTTCAAGGTCGACACCTTCCCCCTCGAGGATCGTGACGCCTTCGTGGCCCGCTATCTGAACCTGGTCCGCCTCGGGCGTAAGAATGTCGAAGCCGATTGGTCTGCAGTGCGTAGCACAGGAGGGAGGGACTGGCTCCGCAACGCCTGTGATACCCGCGAGGAGGGCTTGCCGTGCCGCTTCCGCAGTGAGTGCCACACGGGCTTCGGGACCACGGATATTCCTGGACTGGGCAAGGTCGGGCTCTACCCGTACAACAGCATTGCACTGCGGCGGTCTCTTGAGGCCCGGGGGCCAGATGCGACGCCAAGGCAGATCCTGGACGTGTGCGTCTCAGAGACACTCGTTGAGGCTGAACCCCACATCGCCCGCGGCACGTATCCGCACGAGCACGTGCGCGAGCGTTTCGACTTCAAGGTTCAATATGGGAAGGACACCCTGCTCGGCGGCCGAATCGGTGATGAAGCGGAACGGCTGTACCGAACCCTCGTCATCTGGGGCGACGAGGACCCTCTGCTGCCTGCCGTTGTCGAGGCCTTCGGGCTAGACAACGGCGGGCCACGCAAGCCAGGGGCATCGCCCATCGTCTCGCCCAAGCGGCGAGAGGAGCCGACGCAGGTGCAGCCGAGTCCCCTCTCGGACCTCTTCCAGTGGCAGAACGACGAGCGCCTCCCCGACCGTCAAGTGAACCTCTATCGGGACATTCTCTATCGTCTCGTCTTCTCACGCCTCGATTTGGACCAGGATCTGTTCCACATCGCGAACGACCAGGGCGCCCTCATCATCAACAGCCTTTTTAACCGGCAGTCTTTCGACTTTGGCTCCGACGCGCGTGGCCGATCCGCAGGTGCCGGCAAACTTCGCTTCGAACTACGTCGCAGAGCGGAGGATATCCGGGTTTTGATAGCAGGACGATGGTTTGCGGAGCATGGCCATTGGCTCCCCGAGAGAGGCAAATGGCTGTGGCCACAGGGATACGACCCGGTGGATATGATGCTCAGCCTCGAAGAGCGGCTGGATCACTGGGCTGAGCTCGTCCGTACGGCGTTCCGGAGGCGCGTCGGTGGGCGGGACCTTGCCTCCGCGGCGGTCGGCACCCGAGCGGTCGCCCTACTCGCCGCCGGGGCCGCGCCAGGCCAACTCAACCACGTCGGCGCTGTGTTGAACGAGACTGCCGAGGCGGTCATGCGGAGTACGCCGGGCTGGGCAAATGCCGACAGCACGGCACGTGAGGTGCTACGACGCATACCTGCCACTGACCTTGTCGGACAACTCGCGGCGGTACGGCAGGGACACACGGGCAAACCGCAACTTATCGATGCCGCCGAGCTTGAGGCGGGGCTTCAACAAGTGCTTTGCTCGCCGGCGGCGCACCTTAAAACGGTGGTGGCGCGGTATGCCGATGCTGAGCCGGTCGTCGCAAAGGCGGCGCGGGATCTGCTGCCTGCGATCGAGGCGGCAGCCGAGAATTTCTTAGCCGAAGTGGCGGCGGCGGTGGAAGTGCTCGCCACCGGCCTTGAAGGGCAGACGCCGGCATCCGTCGCCCGCGCCGCCGAAGAGGTGGGAAGGCGGGCCCTTGCCAGTGGACTGTTCAGCCCTCGTGACGGCTGGCAGGCTTTCACCACTGCCCTTGAGCGGTTAAAGGTCCTGCCAGCTGACCTGCCGCTCGACTGGCAGCCAGACCTTGGAGAGTCAGCCGCGCAGGAGGCACTGCACATCCAGCACTGGGCGCGAAAGGCGGTCGTGGGTGCGCAGGCCCTCGAGGTGGTCCGGCGAACAATGGCAGCGACCCGCCTGGAGTGCACCCGTAGCGGGGGGCAGGCCGGCGATCTGGATCGTCTGTCCGCGACAGTGCGCCGAAAGCTCGGTCAGCTTGAGGCGCGACTCCAAGAGTTGAGTACCGCGGAGGCGAAGGATGGCTGACGGCACGACGTGGATCAGAGAGGCCCGCGAAGCGGTCGACCAGGCCAGCGACGCGGTACGGCTGCAGGCGAACCTTGACGCTTTTGACCAGTTCGACGAGCAACTCGACGATGCCCTTCGGGACCTCACGGCATTGGCGCAGGCTGCTGCCTTCGGCCGTGGCGATTGGTGGACTGGTGTAAATTCCATACCGGGACTTCGGACTCAGTTGCGGTCGGCACAACACGAGCCGAGCACACGGCAGTTGGGGTCGGTCGTACGCCTGCTCACGTTACTGAGAAGCCAGGTGCGGGAGGCCGTGCAGGGCGGGTGGAGGAGTTATGTAGCTTCCCAAGCCGGCAATGCTCACGAATTGCGAGACCTAGCGAAGGCGCTTGCCGGCGTCGAGGGCCTTGAGGACGTGGCGCCCAAACTGGAGGGTGCCCTCGGTCACCTGGCGCGGCTGGAACGAAAGCCGCCTGACGCGGACTCGATGCGGGTGCTTGCGGAGGTCACCGAACTCCTGGCACTTCTGGAGCACCGACTTCCTCCGGCGGTGAAGGGGTTTGTTTCTGCGGCGACACGAGGCGGCGCCGCACTCGACCTGCTCGACGAGGACGTGCGGAATTGGCTTGTCGACAACAACGCCCTTCACAACTTCCGGGTAGTGCCGGGGCGGCCTCAGGACGGCGAACGTGGGTGAACCGGCGCTCGAAGCGCTCACGACCATCGAACTCCGTGAGGCGGAACTGCTCGCGTGGGGAGCGGTTGGCGCCGAGTGGACCGAGGACGAACTCCTGTCGCTGTTGGCGGACCATGGCGAACCGACGGCTCTGCTCCGCGAACTCGTCGACGCCGCGCTCATCGTCCGCTCCCCGACCAGCGGCTACCGGTCCCGTAGCGCCGAGACGGTGCGTCTGCTTGCCACGATGCGTCAGGCGTTCCCGGGGAGACGAGTTACCGACGGACGGCCACTGGTGCTGGACCATCGGTTTCTCCATCGGCCGCGGAGGCGCCCCAAGCGGGACGTAGCCGCTGGTCAGGTGCTCGCGGAGATCCGCGGGTCCCTGGGGCCGGCAGGCGTCGCCGCGGCAAGGCGGCTCATTCCCAAGACGTTGTCCGGATTCCAGCAGCGGAGCAACTTGGCTGTGCTGGAGGCGCTAAGCAGCGGTCAGCAGGCGGGAGCGATGATCACCGCTGGGACCGGCAGTGGGAAGTCGTTGGCCTTTTACCTGCCATTGATCAGTTGGTTGGTGGACCAGGCGTCGACGAGGCGGAGCGGGTCAAGAGGTGGCACGTTCGCTCTGGCCCTGTATCCCCGTAACGAACTGCTCAAGGACCAGCTGCGAACGCTAGTCAGGTACGCGAAGCGCCTCGGCGAAACCCACGGTTCGCGGGGTGTGGGGTTGAGCGTCGCCACGTGGTTTGGTCCCACCCCTGCCTCCGCCTACCACGTTCAGAAGGGCTGGGCTGAGGGCTGGGAGAAGCGCGGAGGGGGCTACGTTTGTCCGTACCTGCGGTGTCTCGAATGCGACGCGGAGCTGGTATGGCCCGAGGCTGAATGCCGTGCTGGCGACGAGCGGCTGGTGTGCTCTTCCTCCTCTTGCAAGGCGGAGGTGGAGGGGAAGTACCTGAGGCTGACCCGCGACCGCGCACGGCAGCAGCCGGCCGATCTCATGCTCAGCACGACAGAGTCGCTCAACCGGCAACTCGCCGCCCCCGGCAACCTCGGCGCGTTCGGCATCCAGCCGGCCACCCTAGCCGCCGTTCTGTTGGACGAGGTGCACACGTATGAGGGCACCGCCGGAGCGCAGAACGCCTTCCTGTTCCGTAGGCTCAAGCATCGGCTGGGCCGTACTCCGGTATGGGTCGGCCTGTCGGCGACGCTGCGTAACGCGGGTGACTTCTTCTCCCGGCTCGTGGATCTGCCGCCCAGTGCGGTCACGGTCGTCGAGCCAGGCGTCGGCGAGTTGGAGGAGTCAGGGGCTGAGTACCTCCTGGCGCTTCGCCACGACCCGCATTCCGGGACCGGTACGCTCTCCACCACCATCCAGGCCTGCATGGCGCTCGCCCGCTGCCTCGACTCCACCGCGGATGACCCGTTCAACCCACCGCCCTCGTCCGGCGGCGCCTTCGGCAGTCGGCTGTTCGCCTTTACCGACAAGCTTGACAGCACCAACCGGCTCTACTGGGACCTTCTGAACGCCGAAGGCTGGCAGTGGCCCGGGAAACTCCTTAAACGCCGCCCGCAGACCCTCGCTCACCTGCGTGGGGCGAAGCAGGGACGGTTGGCGGCGGAGCGCCGGGAGGCCACCGGTGACCGCGACCCCGACGGGCAGTGGTGGTGGCTGCCAGACCACCTGGGGCACGGCGTCGAGGCGGACCGACCCTTGCGGGTTGGCCGCACCAGCTCGCAGGATCGGGGAGTCGCCACAACAGCCCAGGTAATCGTCGCGACCGCAACCCTCGAGGTCGGGTTCGACGACGACCGCGTGGGTGCGGTCCTGCAACATAAGGCACCGCACGACGCCGCGCAGTTCCTGCAGCGCAAGGGCCGTGCGGGACGAGTCCCGTCGATGCGGCCGTGGACAGCGGTAGTCCTTAGCGACTGGGGCCGGGACCGCCAGGCGTGGGACGCCTACGATGCCCTGTTCGATCCGGACCTGCCGCCGCGAAACCTCCCCATCGAGAACTTCTACATACTGCGGATCCAGGCGGTCTACGCTCTCTTCGACTGGCTGTCCATTGAGTTGGGCTACTCCGGCAATGAATCCACCTGGGAATATCTGGCAGGTCCCGCCTCGGCGCTGTTTCGCGAGAATCCCAAGAAGCAGTCTGAGGCGCGCAGCCGGCAGGCTGCTCTGACCGCCCTGCTCGATCGGCTGTTGCGGCCCGGCCCGGAACGAGGGCGGCTCCGGCGTCACCTGAGGGACGCGCTCGCCGTTGGCAAGGGTGAGTGGGCGGATTCGGTCGTCGACACCCTCCTGTGGGATGCGCCCAGGCCCCTGCTGCTAGCTGTGGTACCGACGATGCGTCGTCAACTGCGGGACCAGTGGCGTGGCGAGGAGCCGTTGGAGGACGACGCCGGACTGCGGACGCGCACCCCGCTGCGGCAGTTTGTGCCAGGCAACCTCTTCGACGACCTCTTGGTCCCTGACGTCGAGTTGCAGGTGCCCGGGCGTGGTGGCGAGGTGGAGGTCGCGCGCCTACCGGCCCTCAGAGTGCTGAGAGAATTCTGCCCGGGCAACGTGAGCAGGCACTTCGGAGTGTGGGCGACGAACAAGCGGCACTGGCTGCCGCTGCCCACTGTTGCTCCCGGCGAGCAGGAGTTGCTGGTCGACGTGGAGCGAACTTACCGTGCTGTGCTGGTGGACGTGGTCGACGATGGCGATGACCGGGTGGCCGTCTATGCGCCTATGGCAGCAGCCCTGGACTCTGTCCCGGACAGCGTCCGGGACGCGTCCAGCGTCCGCCCCGAGTGGCGGTTCGATGTGTCGGCCCTCGGCGGTGGATCCCCGGTGCGGCTGGCCCAGGGAGCCAGCCGGTTGCTCGAGGGGGTCACCGCCCACCTCCACGTCCAAGGCGGTGGGGTCCGGACCGTGCGATACGCCAGGACAGCACGCGGAACGGTCTGGGAGCCACGCCCTCGACCGGTCGCCCTGAGCTTCGGGGTTCCCGGGGACCAGGGGTTGCTGCCGGCAGCCGTGGGCGTGGACGTGCAGTGCGACGCCTTGGAGGGCAGGGTCAGAATCCCCGACGACATCCAGTCTCCGACTGCCCAGGAGAGATCACAGCGCCTACGGCACCGACTCGAGGCCGAAGCTGATCTCCCGAACGCCATGTCAGTCTTCGATCGAGACACTCTCGTCGACGTGGTACTTGTGGCGGCCACGTCGGAGCAGGTCGAGAGTGGGAAGCTGTTAGACGAGTCAGGCCTGGCGGGCGCGTTGCGGCAGGCAGCCGAGACGTTGGGGCTGACGGCGCTTGACGAGACCGGCGAGCGCGACGAAGACGACGAGCGGCGCTGGGAGAGTTGGCTGGGCGATCCCACCCTGCTCTCTGCCGTGCACGACTCGCTGCAGGAGATCTCGGGAGACGAGCGGTCGCCGGCGTGGACCGCCTGGTGGCAGAGACGGTTCGTCCTGTCGGTGGCCCAACTCGCCCTGGCTGCGCTCTCGGCGCTATGCCCCGGGGTCGACACCGACGACCTCATGGTCGACCTGTCCCCCGACGACGACACCGTGTTCTGGATCTCGGAGCCCTCGCCGGGTGGGACGGGGCACGTGGAGGCATTCCAACGGCTCCTCGCCGAGAATCCGGAGGCGTTCGCGCACGCGCTCGAGGACACGCTCACCCCGTCCGAGGCGGAGACCATGGACGAGGAACTCAGCCTGCTGGTACGAACGGAGGCAGCGGAGGTGCGGTCGGCGCTTGACGAACTCCGGACCTCTTGGCGTAACGGCCACGCTGTTGTCGCCCGGGCAACAGAGCGGGTAAACGATGTGGCACAGGCGCATGGTCTCGCCGTGCGTGGTCCGGCCCGCTCCGCGCTGAGCACCCGTCTTGCTGGGCCGGGCGCCCATCCTCGCCTGTTGGCGGAGGTCGCCTCGTGGCTGAAGCTGCGGGACCAGGCGGCCGAGCAGACTGGGATCGAGGTGAGCGCCCGAACCCTGGGGGCGCTGATGGCCGACCACTCGGACCTCGACGAGGTGCTGCATCTCGGGGCCGGGGTGACTGTACAACGGCGGGCTCGCGCGGTGTCCAACGTATTGTGGCCGTGGGGTCAGGCCGCCCAGCCGACCGTCTCCTCCAATCCCTATGCTCCCCGCCTTGGGGCATCGTTTCCCGTTGTGCGGGACCACGTGGACCTCGGACCGGTCCTGTTCGACGTCGCGCCGTGGGATGACAAGCGGCGTAAGGAACTCCAGGAACTGCTGATCGAGCAGGGTGAGGTAGAGCTGCGGGCCGGGCACGCCGATCGGGAGGTCCTGCGGTCTGCCGTCCTGGACCTGCAGACCCAACCGGTCGAAGTCGGGCCGCTCCTGTGTCATCCGGTGGTCCTGGGCGTACGGAGGACGGTCCGCTTCGTGAAAGCCCGGGTGTTGCTGCGGGAGGCGCCGTGAACAGGGTGATTCGCAAGTCCAAGGCGCAGAGCGCGGGTGAGGTACTGGACCTGCTCGGCGCGCTGTTCGCTGCGGAACTCGTCAAGCCCAGCAGGTGTCTGTGGCTGGTGTCGCCGTGGATCTCCGACGTTGAGGTCGTCGACAACCGTGGCGGTACCTACCCGGCCCTGACCCGTTACGGACGCCGGCGAATCCGGCTCGCTGAGATCCTTACTAGCTTGGCAGCCGAGGGGACGCAAGTGGTGATCGCCACGACGTCTGACGCCCACAACGACACGTTCCGCCGACGCATTGAACGGCTCACCGTCGACATGCGGGTCACCGACCAGGTCACGATCGTCGTGAACGGCACCCGCGGCCTGCACACCAAAGCCGTGACCAGCGACGACTACGCCCTGGTTGGCAGCATGAACATCACCTACAACGGCATCCTCCTCAACGAGGAGCAGGTGGAGTTGAGGCGCGAACCCACCTACGTCGCCCAGGCGCGGATGGACGCCTTCGACCGCTTCGGGGGTGTGCTGTGACGGTGCTGGAGGCGCTGCAGGTCGGCATGGGAGACCCGGCCCGCTTCAACGGGCTCCGCCAACGGGTGGAAATGCTCATAGAGGGGCAGGCGCAGGGCTGGGTCAGTGGCTCCAGCGGCTGGTTGGTGGCCCCGCTCCAGCGTCAGCCGCAGGGCTTCTACCTCCTGT
The DNA here is from genome assembly GCF_044455385.1 of Micromonospora sp. NPDC051227. NCBI lineage: Bacteria > Bacillati > Actinomycetota > Actinomycetes > Micromonosporales > Micromonosporaceae > Micromonospora > Micromonospora sp. NPDC051227. The sequence continues at coordinate 209,764 of NZ_JBITET010000002.1, read as the reverse complement.
CCGAGGACCGGGAGGGACAGCGTCGGGGACGTGAGGTGTTACAGGCCTTCCTCGGCCCGGCGACCGCGACCATCGAAGCAGTGCAATTCTCCCCCGGCGACGAGCAGCCCGACCGGTCTCTGCAGGCGGCGGGCCTCGTTCATCTGTCGTACGTGCGCAGGGTCAATGCCGACCCTGGGAAGTTGCTCGACCGGCTGGAAGACGCCGTCGCGACCGCCAGGGGCAGGGACGCCCGGCTAAGCTCCATCCGGCCGTCGCATGTCGACCTGCTGCGTGACTTCCGACTTGCCCTGCTGCAGCGAGACAGCCGTCTCGCTGAGCAGGCGCTGCAGGACCTGCGCCTGACTGGACAGCTCAGCGCTGAGAACCTCCGGTTCTTGCACATCGAACTGCTCGCCAAACTCGGGCGGTGGCGCGAGCTCCGCGAATTGCCGTACCTTGCCGAACTGCTGCGGGCGCGCAGGCCCCGTATGGTCAACGAAGTCCTCCTCGACATGCTGTGGTGGACAGAGGTAGCCGACCTGTGCGCGGCCGGTCTTGGCCCGCAGAACGTGTACGAGGAAGCGCAACTGGGCGCCCGCTACGGCGCTGTCCTTACTGCGGTCGACGTCCCGGCCAGCGCCGCCGGCCGTAATGTCGCCGCAGTCGACGCCCTGACCCGGAGTGACGGCGAGCGATTTCAGCGACTGCTCCACGCCGCCGACGAAGTCGAACAGGAGCGGTTGTACCGCCTGGCCGCGCTGGCGCAGACTACGCCGCAGTCGACAGAGACCGCCGACGACGACGTCCGAACGTTGTTTGAGGACAGGCAGTACGAGGCGGTCGTCCAAGCCTTTCTCGACGTTGCCGACCCCGGCTGCGCCGAGTTTGCCGTGCAGGCCGTCCTCGACATCCAGGACAGCGGCAGGGCGCCTGCCGTACTCGAGATCGTCCAGAGGCTCGTCGCAGAGGATCGGGTAAGCCTCGACCGGCGGCTGCGCCGGGACATTGACGACCTTGCCCACTTCGTAGACAGCACCTGCGACGGTTGGGTGGAGTGGGGTTTCCGGCTGAGCCGGGATGAACACTGGCCGGAAGCAGCCGAAGTACTGCGTGCGCACCACGCACAGTGGGAGGGCCTGCGAACGCTGCCGGCTTCCGCGGTGAGTGAGCTGGCAAATGGCGTGCTGGATGCCTGGACAGGCGTCAACGCAGACCAGGTCGCGATGGGGCTGGACCTCCTCTGCTTGGCCGCTGCGGAAACGGCTTCGGCGGCACAGGCGGCCGAGTTCAGCGAAACCGTGCTGGAAGTGCTGGCGGAGCAGCAAAACGTGAGCACGCCAGTACGTGAGGCGTACCTGGTTCTGCTCGACCAACTGCTGCAGGCGGCGCCCTCAGAGAGGCGCTACAGAGAGTTGCTGGTCCAGGCCGCCGGCCTTTGGCGGCGGGTGGCGTCACCGAACATGTTCGACTGGGGTCTCGGTCTCGTCGAGGTCCTGCTTAATGCTCCCGCTCCTGACTCCGGCAGCCAGGTCGCCATCGTGATGGAGGTCCTGAGCAGAGGACAGGATTTCCAAAGACGCCTAAACCTGCGACAGCGCTCGGAACTGGAGGCTCTGGCCGAAGAGGTTGCCCTGCCTATCCAGTTGGTAGAGGAGTCGACGGAGGAGTCGGACGGACTATGGCAACAGCTTGACGGCCAAGTAGTCGGGCTTTATTCACTCCTACCACGAGCCGCAGAGTCGCTTGAAAAGCGCCTGTCTCGGCTCTGCTCGCCGGGAGCGATAGAGGGGAATGCCGACACGGTGTCTACAACGGCGCTGCAGTCGCTCGCGCGTCGCGCTGACTATCTGATCGTAGATACCTGGCACGCATCCCATTCCGCCACCGGCGCCATCGATGCCATCCGGCCAAGAAATAGACAGATTCTGCCGCGGGGCCGCGGGGTCAGCGCATTCCTGCAAGCGTTGGAGCAATCGCTGTCCTTGACGGCGACTGACGGATAGTTAAGCTAGGTCACTGTGGGCCATCGGGTCAGAGCGCTCTTTGCCAACGTTTCGCCATGCAATAAGTGTCCTTGGCCCTGCCCAGCATCAGGGCCAAGGTCACAACCGATAAGCTCCGACAGTGCAAGCGTCGCGGCGCCATCCGGGCCAGATTACTCGGGGGGCGGATGTCTCCGGGAGGCGCGGCTAAAAGAGTCGACTTGACCGCTCGTGCCGTTTTCCCTGCTTGGCATAATACGTGGAGACCAGGAAGTCGGTAATTCGCTGAATATCCCGAGGGGTGTTCTGAACGTCGTTCCAGCGGCGCGGAATCCCGTCGCCCAGATCCCATGTGCCCTCGGTCCAGCGACAGTAATCCCTGACGCTCTTCAGTCCCGTGGCAAATCCCTGAGTATCCGGAACATCGCCGCCACTGCCGCTCGTTTCGGCGATGGCGTCCATCAGATAGCCCATGCTGATGATCCCAGCGCCATGCATCAGCCGCGATTTGCGAGGGGGCTTACCCCACGCATCCTCACCGAACACATCTCGCACTGCGGTCCAGAAGTCGCTCAGTACAGTCACCATCAGCCCAATGTTGGGCAAGGTGCTGTCGCCGCCACGGAAGCGATACAGAGCGCCGTCCGAGATGCTGTTCTCGAGCATGCGCAGCATGGAGTTGTCTTTGATGACGCCGGCAGGATTCGTCGGCGTTTGAATCATGTGACGCAGCGGTGAACGCTCGTCGAAGTTGAGGCGCTCAAGAACCGTCGCGGGAAGTTGCCGTACGCGCAGCTGGTTCGGCAGTGGGCCAGATGCGGCCGGGAGCAGTTCGTGAATGAGGCCCTTTGGAAGCGGCTTCGTCGAGTTCACCAGGATGAACTGCGATCGGTGGTCAGCCTGGTCGGCGGTGATGAAGGCGGTGACGCAGATCGGGAAGGTCTCGACGCCTGCGTCTCGGATAGCGGCACAACGCTGCTGGCCGTCTACGATGAAGCCTGGTTTGTCGGCGTCCTCCCAATCCTCGCTGACGGGTACCAGGAGGGTTCCCGAGCGCACGTAACCAGGGCCGTCAGTAGCGGCGTCAGCCGGAACGAAGCGAACTCGGTCATCGAAGGCCACGACGATCGCATTAGGCAACAGGGGACTCTCGGCGGACTCCACGTAGCGTCGGATCGCCGCCACGTGTGCGAGGACCTCCGGCCGTTGGTAGCCGTGTAGTTGCTGCTGGCTGTCGCGCCGAACACGTGAAACTGCGGCAAAGGACGGGACTTGCTTCCCGTCCACGGCAAAGGTGTAGAGACGGCGATCTGGGCCCTGCCTAATCTCGAGAGCGGGGAGATGTAGCACGTTCGGTGGGCTCCCTACCTCCACCGTGCCGCTCTTTCTACCCTGCTTAGTCACGATCGTCTGCTCCAAGCTGCCGGCGCACTCGCTGGCCGAACACGTGTAGGTTGTGGAAGCCCCGACGCTTGTTGCGCTCGGCGCCACGAAAGATGATTACTTCAATGCCCACTGACGCACAAATCGTGCAGTCGCAGGCTCGCCATGGCTGGTTTTCAAGCGTGTCGCGGTATTGGCTCGTTCTATCAGCCTTGCGATCCCACAGGGCGCTATAGGTCACGAGGGCCTCTAGGGCGGCGTCCACGTCGACCTCGTCCTTATCGAACTGGCGAAGGCGGGCCAACGCGGTACGTTCCAATTGCATAGCTTGACCTTGGCTGATTTCGCCAGAGCGAATTTGCGCCTTCAGTTTTGCGTTCCCGTCAACTTGGGGAACGCGGAGCGCCACGAAAGTGCGGTGGGGGGCGTAGTAATTGTCCCGATCGTCCTTGAAGGCCTGGCGGAACGGTGACGTACTATCGAAGCTTGTCACGCCGTGGCCAGCGAAAGTCGGAATCTCCTCACAACGGCTGATCCCCAGGAGATGTAACTGCGTATCGGACTCCCGTACGGCATCGATGGCCCTCAGGCAGGCTAGGATATCCTTTGTCTTGAGCGGCACCATGCCGCCGAGTGCTATGCGCCGGTACCCAATCCGTTGCAGTTCCACCACAGCGGACGCATAGGACTCCGGGCTCCAACCCTGTGCGACCCCGAGCGGAATGAAGTGGACATCACTAGCGCTGCACCGCCGCCAAAACTCGGCGGCCAGTTCGAGAGTGATCTGTTGACGACGAATCCATTCAGCGGCAGCATCATCAGTACGAAGCACCTTCGGCTCATACTGAAAGATGACGTGGTCGACGGAGATGCCGTAGTCGAACCCGCACCCCTCGTAGAAGCTGACCACCTCTTCGACGGTATAGGGCGGGTACTCCTCTCCAACGTACGAGAAGGCTCCGCAGTCACCCATGATCTTCAGAGGGGCGCTACCGTTGTCGAGGCGGAAGAAATCCCGCGCTCCTTGCCTGTACAGCCGGTGGCGCTGGGGCCCAGTGTATTTGCCTGTGCTCGAGTTGGCGGTGCCGTCCACGATGGCCTTCGACACCAGGAGGCCGTTGAACGGTGGCGGCTTCAGCACTTCGTGCGCGTATAGATCGTCGCGTTGGCGCACCCGGAACGGGTCGCGTTCCTCACTGAGGAAGTCGAACGTGGGGTCTACCTGGTCCTGGCTGTCAGGAAAGAAGAACTTCACCGAATTCCCGCCCGTTCGTTCAGGTAGACGCGGATGAGGTAGTTGGACAACTCCTGCACATGACGGGACAGGTTCTCAATCTCGTTCCACCGAAGGTTGAGCTCGTCCCACCTTCCCCCCGTCCACTGACAGTGAGGCGCAATCACCGCGAGGTGTTTGCTGACCATCTCGGGCGCCTCGGGGAGACGGGCATCCACCGTGCCCAACACTCGATCCATCAGTCGTCCCATGGCCCGTATGCCTGCTCCGTGCATGAGCCGGCTCTTGCTCGGCGGCTTGCCCCATGCGTCGGGGAAGGTGTCACGGACCGATGACCAATAGGTGCAGAGTGCCTGGAGAATTCCGTCGAAGTCGGTCTCGTTGCGGGTGACGTCTCGGTAAGGGAAGAGGCACCCAGCCGGCGAGGTAAGGCTCTCCTGGATCATCTCGACGACAACGGTATCGGTGATTACCGCGTTCGGTGCCTGCTGCCGGTTGGTCGATGCCCGTTTGATTAGCCCGTAGAAGGGCGAGGCCTTGTCGGCGTTCAGGACGTCGCACAGTGCCGACGGTGCCTTCCGTATGGCGAGTCGGGGAGGTAGCGGGCTGTCGACCTCCGGCAGGAGTTCGGTCACCAGGCCACGCGGTAGCGGGCGGGTGTTGTTGATGCGCAGGAACTGGTCGCGCTGGAAACTGACGCTGTCCGCCACGAAGGCGGTCACCGGCACTGGAAACTGCTGCCGCTGGGTACGGGACAGCGCGAGGGCCCGCTGCTGCCCGTCCACGATCCATGCGGGCTTGGGCTTGCCGGGTTGCGTCAAGGGAATGCTCAGTAGGCCGGAGGTGGCGAGTCCATCCGCGGCGCCCGGTCCTCTGCTCGACTGGAACCGTACGTTGGAGGACAGGGCCAGGATGATGGGATTGGGAAAGAGGGCGGCTTCGCTGTCGAGGTAGTCGACGATCTCTTGTATGTGTTTCCGTACCTGCGGGCGTTGGTAGCCGATCAGCTTCCCGGCGTCGTCCCGACTGACGCGGGAGATGTCCGCGATCTGCAGGACCTCTTCCGCTTGCAGCGTGAAGAGATAGAGGGCCGGGGTGCCGGGCTGAGCGATTCGCAGGGCACGGCGCGCGATGGTCTTGGGATCGTGTGCGGGCGGCATCAGCAGCGCACATCCAATGAGATCTCATCGAACAGTTGTTTGAAGCGTGCCTGCTCGCATGACTTGCCGGAGTCCCTTAGCTGTCGAAGCAGGCGCGTTGCCGAGGTTGGCCTGGCGCCTGCGAGCGACCGAATGAAGGCCCTGACCTCGTCGTCGCTCATGCGCTCACGATTAGCCCGAGGCGTTGGCGGGGGTGCGGTGGCCGCAAGTTCATGGGCCAGAGCGCGGAGGTGGGACCTGCGGTGCGTGGCGGAGTCCGCGGAAACGAGGCTGACGAGGCGCTGCGCGACCCGGACGTTGAGGGCGAGCAGGCTGCCGCCGACCGCCGGCCTCATCCGAGCGGTCACCCCGACTACCAGTTCGTTCAGGTCGGGATCTGCCTGGGCCGGTCCGACGATCGTCAGCCGCTGCGGGTCGCGTAGCTGCCTCGCCGCCCTACGGAGATCGTCACTGCACGGCCGGAGGTAGGTGTCCGACAGGACTGCGATGATTGTGTCGTGGGGGTTCGTTCGGGCGAGGTCGTAGAACGACCGAGGTGCGCCGGGATCGGGACCCACCCACTCGCTCAGCCCGCGCCACCAGTCGAGGTTCTCGGTCGAACTCCGCCCGACCGAGTCGCCATCCCGCAATCCGAAGGTCGCGGCATAGGGGCGGACGTGCGCGGTAGCAGGAATCAGTCCGTACCCGGCCGAACAGACCCAGAGTTGCGCTTCCACGCGTACAGAGGTGGCCAGCTGGCGCGCCGCCGCCCAATGTTCGCCGGCATAGAGTGACGTCGCGGCAGTGGCAGGTCCGCCGGGTTCGGACAGTCGTCGAATCCACTCCGTGAGCCTCTGCCTTGGCAGGTAGTCCGACAGGTCTCCGATGCGCAAGCCCGGAGGCACCGGAAGATTCTTGCGGTTCGCGCAGGTCACGACGATGTGAACGCGCGGCGGCGCTTCCGCCGGGCTGTTATCCACGGTCGCGCCCGATCGATGCTCGTCGGTCGTCGCTTCCGTCACGGGGCATCGCCCCGGTAGACGGCACCCGAGGTGCAGGTCTCCCTGACCATAATGGCCGACAGCGGCAGTTGATCGATAAGCCTCCCCCAGATCCACTGCGCCAGCACCTCGCTGGTCGGGTTCTCGAGCCCTGGCACGTCGTTCAGGTAGTAGTGGTCCAGTTGGTCCAGGATGGGCCGGAACGCTGCCTTGACGTCACCGAAGTCCATCACCCATCCGGACGACGCTCCGACCTCGCCACGCACGTGCAGTTCAACGCGGTAGGAGTGGCCGTGGAGGCGAGCGCACTTGTGCCCCTCAGGCACATGCGGCAAGCGATGAGCGGCTTCGAAGGTGAACTCACGGAAGATTTCCATCAAGCAATCCCAATGTATTTGTGTGTCTGCAGGCTCAAGGACCATTGAGGATGGGCGAGGCAATAGCTGATGGCGGCCTGAGTATTCGCGGCTTGGTCTGGTCCGTCCATCGGTTGAAGGAGAAAGTGGGCGAAGCCGAGGCCTTCGAACCGCTCAGGCTCCGCGCCCGGTTGCGGGTAGACAAGCTTGAGATCGTCACCCTTGGTCAGGACTAGCTCAGCCCCGGCCTTCGGACTGACGCAGATCCAGTCGACGCTGGCAGGCGCCGGTCGCGTCCCGTTCGTCTCGATAGCTACCTCGAAGCCCTCATCGTGAAGTGCCTCGACGGCAGCAGCGTCAAGTTGCAGTAGTGGCTCGCCACCGGTGCACACGACGTACGGCCTGCTTTTCGGGTGCGCTGCACCGGCCCAGGCCTTGGCTACCGCTGCAGCCAGGTCTTGAGCGGATCTGAAGCGGCCGCCTCCCGGCCCGTCAGTACCTACGAAGTCTGTGTCGCAGAACTGGCAGATCGCTCGGTGGCGGTCTGCCTCGTGGCCGGTCCAGAGGTTGCAACTTGTGAATCGACAGAAGACCGCGGGCCGCCCGGCGTGGGTACCTTCGCCCTGCAGGGTGTAGAAGATCTCTTTGATGCGGTACGCGGATCTCATGACACGTTGCCGACGGCGGGGTCCGACATGCCAAGTTCGGCGAAGCCCCGGGTACGCAGCAGGCAGGAGTCGCAGGTGCCACACGGCCGGCCATCGACGGGGTCGTAGCAACTGTGGGTGAGCGAGTAATCGACACCGAGGCTGAGGCCCAGCCGAATGGTGTCTGCCTTCGTGAGGTCGATGAGGGGAGTGTGAATCTTCAGCCGTTGGCTGCCCTCGACGCCAGCCTTGGTGGCCAGGTTAGCCATCCGCTCGTATGCCTCGATGTACTCGGGCCGGCAGTCCGGGTAGCCGCTGTAGTCGAGGGCGCTTACCCCAATGAAGACGTCGGAGGCCCCAAGGGTCTCCGCCCAGGCAAGCGCGAACGACAGGAAGATGGTGTTCCGAGCCGGCACGTAGGTGATGGGGATCTCGCTCCCGATCTCCTCGGCGCTCTCGTGATGAGGCACAGCGAGGTCGTCGTCAGTCAATGCGGAACCGCCGAAGATCCTGAGATCGATGTCCGCGACGACGTGTCGTGTCGCCCCCAGGGCCTTCGCGACCCGTGTGGCGGCTTCGAGTTCCACGGTGTGCCGCTGCCCGTAGCGGAAGCTGAGGGCGTTGGCTTCGAACCCCTTGTTGGCGGCCACAGCAAGGGCTGTGGCCGAGTCGAGACCGCCACTTAGCAGTACTACGGCTGGGGGCTTGGATGCCGACATCTGAGGCTCCTCGCTTCGTCGATGGTCGAGAAACTGCAGTAGCTTGTTCCGCCGGTGATGCGCAGTTACTGCTCGCAGGTTGCGTCACGTTACCCGAGTACTGCGCGTTGTTGAAAGGTGGCCAGGGCGTGTCCTTCGCGCGCTGCTAGACAGGGCACGCGGCATTGGCTGCGGACCGGCCGACGGGCTGAGTCGGCGGGAAGCGCACTTGGCGGATGGCCGCCGAGATGGCGGAGCAGGCTGAACGCGCGCATCTGGTATGTCCGCTGTCAGCCGGCTATCCGGAGCCCGTTGGGCATCCCGTTTCGCGGATGATCGATGCGTGCCGGGCTGCCTACTTTGCCCCACGTGATCCGCCCCCTGTTCGGATGAGGGCGCAGCCGAGTGCACCCAGTGTCTCGACAAGTGCACCGACAGTCCGATGTCCGGCCCTGCAGCAACGAGCCTCTCGTCAGCCCGGCGAGGCACCCCGACGGAGCGCCTGGACTAACCGACCTGCCACTGCTGGCGGCACTGCTCACCGAGTGGAGCGGCCAACGCGGGTGCGGCCCGCCGGTAGCTGTGCGTCCTTTCGCCGACCGCTGGCACACCACCATCGACCCCAAGTTGGTTTTCGGTGACACTCTCCTGCATACATAACGATACGAAGCCCCGGAACCTTCTGGTGCTCGAAGGAAAGGCAGAGACAGCGATTAGAGTTCGACTCGTCGACTGGTCCAGCCTGCCCGTGGGCGCCGCCTGGATCGACGCCGCAATTCTCCTGCTCCGACTCGTTCGCCATAGCCACACACCCGCCGCTGAGGTATGGACGACGCAGATCCCGTGTATGCCGCCGCCCCCGAACAGCCGGTGACCGGCTTCGCCGACGCTCTGACGCGGCCCTGGCGGCACAAGCAGTTTGCCGCGTCGCCCCCCGCCACGGCCCGCTCCTTGATGCGGTTCAGCGGTAGTCGGCCAACCCGGGGCGCGGTGGCTCGACAAGGCTGACAGAGAACGCCCTCAAGACCGTCGAGTCGCCCGCAGCGCCTCGATGACCACGCTCCAACGCGCCAGCCCGTGCGTCGGGTTCAGCGGGTTCCCGTCGGCCACGAGCACACCGGCAGCCCGTAGCACCGCCACGTGCCCCGTATATGCAGGATGCGCACCCAGCTCCGTCTTGACGTGCGGAAAGGCGATGATCGGCAACCCAGCCCCCAGCGACTCGTTGAGGACGCCGAGTGTCAGCGTGTCGTTGATGCCCAACGCCCACTTCGTCACCGTGTTGAACGTGACCGGCGCGGCCAGCACCACATCGGCCGGCGGGTGCGGCTCCGGGTCGCCGGGCATCCGCCACTCCACTCGTACCAGATAGCCGGTCTTGTCTTGCAACGCCTGGCGGTCGAGCCACGGCGCGGCGGTCGGGCTGACGATCATGCACACCTGCCACCCGTCGGCGATCAGGGTGTCGACCAGCTCGTCGATGTGTTCCGCCGGACCCGCGGCGCAGACGACCAGATACAGCACCGGGCGTTCCGTCATGCCCGCAGTCTGCCCGATTCGACAGTCGCGACGTTGAGCGCATACCGATCACGTATGCCGTCAACGATCACCGTGACATGGCGTTGTGCCTGGTCAGCCGCGAAAGTCGACGCATGGCCCGGGGCGGGTTCCTTGTCCCGGACTTGCGCCGGCCCTCAACGGCGCAGCTCCTCCCGCCCGCCCCGGTGCCAGCCCATGAATCAACGACTTGGAGCCGGCATGCCCACCATGATCGACGACGGTCGTCAGGACATGACCGCCCGGACCGACTCGCGCCGGCCGCCAGGCGCGCGGTCAGGAGTAGGTGTCGCCGAACTCGCGTACCCCGTCGACGTCCAGCGTGATCCGGTCGTTCTCGGTCCACTGGCCGGTGGTGGCGACCCAGCTCGGGTCATCGCGTTCGTCGATGTTGCTCCAGCTGTGCCGGTGGTGCCGTAGCTGGATCGGCCCGGTCGACTGACCCGGCGCGAGCGTGCCGTCGGTGAAGGTCAGCTCCACCCAGCCGGGGACCGGCGTTCCCGGGATCGGGTAGCCCGGCGGCGCCGGCGTCGTCATCCCGCCGGGCGGCCCGCCCGGCGGGATGAAGAACTGCACGCTCTGCCGGATCCGGTCACAACCCAGCGCGGCCCAGTCGCAGTTCGGCACCAGCGACGTGTTGCCGCCCTCGAAGCGCAGGTGGTAGCGCACCCGCACCGTGCTCAGGTCAAGCGGTGCGGTGCCGGTGTTTGTCACCTTCAACAGGTGCTGGATCTGGTTGTTCGTCGGAGACCAGTCCAGGTTGAGGTAGCTGACCGTCGCGCGGCCGGCCGCGGTGCGCACTGTGGTGGTGGGTGAGGTGTCGGAGTAGCCGCCGAGCGCGCGGGCGGCAACCGCGATCCGGTACGTCGTGCCGGGTGCGAGGTCGGTCAGCGTGATCGTGGTGTCGGTGGTGGAGCCGAGGAAGCGGTACGTGTTCGGGCCCAACGGCACCTGCACCTCGTAGTTGATCGGCTGCTCCGCGCCGGGCTCGACCCAGGCGGAGGGCGCCCAGCTGAGCGTGAGCTGATGTGGTTCGTTGGCCACCACCGTGGGGGTGCCCGGCGTGCTGATCGCCGGCCCGTCGGCGCGGGCGGCGTTGACGGCGAGCAGGCTCGCCAGCGCGGCGAGGGCGATGGTGGCGGTGACGCGGCGAGCAGGCATAGCCGCATGGTATGCACAAGCATCGATGCCTGCGCATCCTCCGTCAGTCCAGTGGCGTCGACGAGGCGTCCAGTCCGTTACGCGACGTAGTCGGCTTGGAGATAATGCCTGGTCAGGTGGCTACCTAGCGTGAACCCGTCATCACGAACGGCCTTGACGTCGGCGTCTCACCTGCCGCCCGTCTGGGCCTCAGACGGGAGAAACACATGCGTACTCAGAACAAAAGTCGGCGTTACGGTGCCCGAGCGTCCGTACTCGTGCTCGGTCTTGTCGCGGCCGGGACGGTGCTCGCCCCGGCGAGCCCGGCGTCCGCCGCGGTCCCCGGTCTGGTGCGGGTCGCCGCGACCAGCGTCAGCGACTCCGCCGATTACCACAGCGTCACGGCGACCTGCCCGGTCGGGAAGGTGCTCACCGGCACCGGCTATGAACTTAACGGCGTGACCGGCGAAGGTGTCGTCGACGACCTGCGCCCCAACGGCGGGGTCGCCACGGCACCGACGGCGGTCACCGTCGGCGCCTACGAGACCGAGGCGTTCGCGGGGAACTGGTCGGTGACGGCGTACGCGATCTGCGCCAACCCCCTCGCGGGCCTGGTCCGGGTCACCACAACCAGCGTCAGCAACTCGACCGACTTCCGCAGCGTCACCGCGACGTGCCCGGTCGGGAAGGTGCTGACCGGCACCGGCTACGAACTCAACGGGGTGACCGGCGAAGGTGTCGTCGACGACTTCCGGCCCAACGGTGGCGTCGCCACGGCGCCGACCGCGGTCACCGTCGGCGCGTACGAGTCGGACGCCACGGCCCTGAACTGGTCCGCCACCGCGTACGCGATCTGCGCCAACCCCCTCGCGGGTCTGGTACGCACCTCAGCCGTCGGGGCCAGCACCTCCCTCGACTTCCGCAGCGTCACGGCGACCTGCCCGGTCGGAAAGGTGCTGACCGGCGCCGGCTACGAGCTGAACGGCGTGACCGGCGAGGGCATCGTGGACGACTTCCGCCCCAACGGCGGCCTCGCCACCGCCCCGACGTCCGCAGCGTCCGGCGCGTACGAGGAGGACGCGTTCGCCGGCAACTGGTCCGACACGGCGTACGCCATCTGCGCCACCGCGTAACCGGCAGGTCGTCCGGCGTGGCCACCCCAGCGCTCGGGGTGGCCACGCCGCGCCGCTACCCGGCAGCAGGTCGGCCGCGACAGACCGTTCCGTCAGTGCTCGTCCGGCCTCACGGATTCCAGTAGACGAGGACGCTGGCCTGGTCGAAGCGTCGCTCCTTCACGTCGGCACGCTGGATCACCCAGTGGATGCTCGCGCCGCCTGGTCTGCCGCCATGAAACTCGGCCAGCACAACCCAGTCACCATGGTCGGGTGGCCCGCCACCGCGCACCGACCCGTCGTGGCCGGACCGGCCCGAGGGGTTGGCGCCCAACCACGCGGGGTTGAAACCGTTGCAGTCAGTGCCGTAGCCGCCCAACAGCAGCGGCGTCGTCCAGCCTCCATAGGAGAACGGGCCGTCCGGCACCTTGGCCAGGACTTCCTTCCACACCTCGGTCATCTCTTCGAACGGGGGATCTCCCGGCAGCGGCGGAGACCACGGGGGCCCCGGGATCGTCTTGACGTAGGGCAGAGATATGTCAACCGTGAGGTGCAGATCGCCCTGCGGGATCTCCGTGTAGACCTCGGCACACTCCTCGTCGTCCGGAGAGAAGCCAGGCGGATATTGTTCTCGCTCCTCGACGGCTACGCCCGCCGGCACATACCTGACCTCGCCGTAGCCGCTTTCTTCGGGCCAGCCCGCGATTTGCCGTCGGCGGGCGGCAGGTGGAAGCGCGCGGCCATAGCGTCCGAACCACGGAGTTCCGCGAGCGCACGATCTGTGGGAGGCGACCATGCAGACGACCAGAGGTGTGGTGTTACCGGGCGAGCGCACCCCGGTCACCGTCACCGTCGACCGCTGGCGGGCGGGGCTACCGCCGGATGCGTGGCCCGATTCCCTGCCAGCGAGCGGTGAGATCTGGCGGCGCGACGTCTTCGCGGTGGCCGACGCGTACCGGGCGGGGTCCGCGAGCCCACGGCAACTGTTGACGGCCGTGCTGGTCTGGGCTTACGGACCCATCGGGTACGGCCCGTGGCGCGCCGCCAGGTCGCTCGACGCCGATCCCGACGGCAAACGCCTGGCGTACGCGCTGAAAGAGGTGTCCGCGCCAGCGCCCGACGAGGCCGCGCTGTCTACGGCGTACCGCCGCTTCGGCGACCCCGACCACGCTCGCCTGCCCTGGTTGCGGCCGGGCCTGTTCACGAAGGTTCTCTACTTCGCCGGCTACCGGCGCGGGGTGGGCGGGGTGCAGCCCCTGATCCTCGACCGTGTCGTGGCCGGCCAACTCCCCGCCGAGGCGGGTGTCGGCCGGCGCAACGGCTGGTCGTCCGAGGAGTGGCTGGCCTACCTGCGGTGGGCGGCCGAGCAGTCCCGGGTGAGGGGAGTGGAGCCGGACGCGGTGGAGATGGCGGTCGTTGGCGGCGGGTGAGGTGGCTATCGCGCCGCGCGGAGGCGGGCGTCGAGCGCGTCGAGGTCGGGGACGAACCAGATCTGCCCGCCCTGGTTCGACTCGTGCACCAGGGCGCGAAGCGCCGAACTGCCCGCGAGTTGGGTCGAGATGTCGCCGACGACGGCCAGCCGCACCCGGTAGTTGACGAACTTCTGCATCACGTCACCGGCGAAGCGGGTGCCCAGCGAGAAGAAGCGTTCGTCGAGTCGGTTGGCCGGCACGGCGACCACCTGGGCGCCGAGGAACGCCGCCCCGATCAGGTCCAGCGCGTCCTGCTCGGTGGCCAGTGGCGGGCCGTCGGGGTCACAGACCAGCACCGGCACTCCGGCGCGTTCCTGGATCTCGTCAGGCATCGCGGACCTCCCGGTCGAGCAGGCCGTTGTCAGCGTTGAGGACGGCGTCGAGCAGGTGCAGCAACTCGGCGGTGGCTGCCGGGTCGCCCAAGATGATGATCTTCATGCGGTGGCGGTGCTCGTCGTACACGGTCTGCACCCGCAGTGGGTTGGCCTGGTCGTGGCCGGCGTTGGCGCTGGTGAGCACGAGCGTGCCGAGCCGGTCGGCGGCGGCTCTGTCGACGCCGTCGATCTGGACGATGCTCGACACCTCCGCCTGCCTGGTGACGCTGGGCGCGGTCGGGGCCTGTCCGGTGAGCGCGTCGAGATCGCTGGCGGCGATCCGGTACTGCTTGCCGATCCGTACCGCCCGGAGCCGACCGTTGCGGATATAGCTGCGCACCGTCCGCACGTGCAGCCCGAGCCGGTCGGCGACCTGCTCAACTGAGTACATGTCTTCCTTCATCGCTCCCTATGTTACGCAGATAGGGAAGGTTAGGAACAGGTAGGGTGATGCGTTGGCGACATCAGCTCCAAAGCGCCCCGAACACACCTGCCCGCCGAGGCCAAGAGAGGAGCTCGGCCGGCTAACTCGCACGCGCTGTCGGACGGTTGCAGTACCGTCTGGAAACCATGGACGCGCGGCGCGGCGACGCCATCATCGGGCGGGATCATCCTGCGGGCCTGCTGCGCGCCGAGTTGGACCGCGCCGCCACCAGCCACGGCGGTCTCGTCCTGGTCACCGGCGAGCCGGGCATCGGCAAGACGACCCTCGTCACGTCGGCGGCCCGCGAGGCCCGGCAACGCGGCGCGCTGGTGCTCGGCGCCGCCTGCTGGGATTCCGACAGCGCCCCCGGCTACTGGCCGTGGGTGCAGGTGCTGCGCGGCCTGCGGCGCTCCGCCGACGACTGGGCGGTGGCGCGGCCGGACGCCGAGCCGGCCCTCGCGGCCCTGCTCGGCGAGACCGACACCAGCAAGCAGCAGGCCGAACGGCTCACCAGCTGGGCCGGCGTCAACACCGACAGCGCCGACCAGGAGGCGTTCGCGCTGTACGACGCGGTGACCGCGGCGCTGGTCGCCGTCTCCCAGCAACGGCCGGTCGTGGTCGTCCTCGACGATCTGCACTGGGCCGACCCGGCCTCACTGCGGTTGCTGAGCTTCGCCGCCCAGCACACCTGGTTCGAGCGGCTCCTGCTGATCGGCACCTACCGAGACGCCGAGGTCGAATCGGGCGAGCATCCGCTGCGCCCACTGCTGATGCCGCTGGTCGCGAAAGCCACCACGATCACCCTCACCGGTTTCACCCGCGACGAGGTGGCCGCACTGATGGCCCGGACCGCCGGCCGGGAGCCGGAGGCCGGCCTGGTCGACGAGGTGCACCGGCGCACCGGCGGCAACCCGTTCTTCGTCGAGCAGACCGCGCGGCTCTGGCATGCCGAAGACGCGGCCGGCACGATCGCACCCGGCGTACGGGAGGCGGTGCGCCGCCGCCTGGCCCAGTTGCCGGCGGCCGTGGTCGAGGCGCTCACCGTCGCGGCCGTGCTGGGTCGCGAGTTCCACCGCCAGGTCCTGGCGGCCTGCGGTGCCGCTCCGGTGGCGCAGGTCGACCGGCTGCTCGACCGGGCGGTGACCGCCCGACTGGTGGTCGCCCGGGGCGGTGGCCGCTTCGCCTTCGCTCACGACCTGGTCCGCGAAACGCTCTACGACGGGCTGTCCCACGACGAGCGACAGGCGCGCCACGGCGCGGTCGTCCGGGCGGTCGACGACCTGCGGGAGCTCACCGATCAGCTGATCCCGGCCGACCTCGCCCGCCACGCCTACCTCGCCGGCCCCGCACTCGACCGCGCCCGGGTGGCCACGCTGCTGGTCGCCGCCGGGCGGGACGCGTTCGTCCGGCTCGCCGCCGACGAGGCGTCGGTGCACTTCCGTCGGGCCCTCGAGGTCGTCGAGGACCGGGAGCAACGTGTCCGGATCCTCGTCGAATTCGGTGAGGCGCAATATCACCACGCCGGCCGGGAGGAGTCCGCCGCACTGCTCGCCGAGGCCGGGGCGCTGGCTCGCACACTCGATGACCCGGTGTTGCTGGCCCGCGTCGCCCTGATCGTGAACCGGGCCCGTCAGGTGGAGACCGTTCACTCGATCGACGCGGCGGAGTTGGTGCGCGACGCGTACCGGAAACTGATCGGCGAACCGGCCCCGGACGCGTCGGTCGGCGCGCTGGTCGCCGACCTGATCACCGCCACCGAGACGATCGCCCGTCGAG
The DNA here is from genome assembly GCF_044455385.1 of Micromonospora sp. NPDC051227. Classification (NCBI taxonomy): domain Bacteria; kingdom Bacillati; phylum Actinomycetota; class Actinomycetes; order Micromonosporales; family Micromonosporaceae; genus Micromonospora; species Micromonospora sp. NPDC051227. The sequence continues at coordinate 193,487 of NZ_JBITET010000002.1, read as the reverse complement.
GGCAGGACGACGAGGCGCTGACGTTCAGCCTCTGGGCCCGCCACGACACCACCTGGGGGTTGGGCACCGCGGCGGCCCGCGTCGCGCTGACCGCCGAGATCCGGGACGTGGCCCGCCGCACGGGAGACCGGGAAACCGAGCTGTGGGCCACCTCGCTGCGCTGGGTGGCGCTACTGGAGTTGGGCGACCCGCACTTCAACGAGGAGTTGGCCACCTTCGTCAACGTGGACAGGGGCGGCGACGCCAGCCGGCACCGCATAGCGGCGGGCATCGACAGCGGGATCATCGCGGCCTTCCGGGGTGACTTCACCGAGGCCGACGAGCGGTTCGCCATCCTCAGCGACTTCTCCGACCCGGGCCATGCCGAGTTCGGGTTCATGGGCCATCACCTGCGCTGGTCCCGGCTGCTGCTCCAGGGTCGGTTCGCCGAGGCCGACACCCTGCTGGACGCGCTGGCCCCGATCGACTACCCCTATCGGGAGCTGCTGCGGGCGATCACCGCCGCGGAGCGGGGCGACGGCGAGACGGCGGTTCGGCTGACCGCCGGCATCGAGGCCGCTGCCATTCGCTACCCGCGCCCGGTGTCGCCGATCTGGCTGCGGTTACGCGCGCAGGCCGCCGCCGCGTCCGCCGACTCGCAACGCTGCGACGCTGCACGGGCCGCACTCGCCCCGCACCGGGGAGAGTGGATGGTGGCGCTCTTCGGCTGCGACGTCAGCGGCCCGGTCGACCACTGGCTGGCAGTGATCGACGCCGCCCAGCAACGCTGGGACGACGCCATCGCCGGCTTCACGGCCGCCCGTGATTCCGCCGACCGGCTGGGCTCCCGTACCTGGTCGCTCATCGCCCGGGCCGGCCTCGCGAACGCCCTCGCCGGCCGAGGTCACCCGGGGGACACCGCGACGTCGACCGCGCTGCGCGCCGCCGCCGTCCAGGAGGCGACAGCCCTCGGCATGGCGCAGGTGCTCCACCGGCTCGCCGCCCCGACGGCCCCCGACGCCGACGTCCCGGACCAGGCCGTCGTGTCGGTCCAGGCTGCTGGGACGGGTCAGCTTGTAGCGCCCGGCCAGGCCATCGCGCCGGGCCAGGTTGCTGGTTCGGGCCGGGCCGTCGGGTCGGGTCAGGTCGTCGCGCCCGGCCGGGCCGCGCCGGTCGCGAGTGCGATCGAGGGGTACGAGTTTCGGCGCGACGGGCCGGTCTGGCAGCTCGCGTACGACGGTGTCGTCGTGCACCTGCCCGACGCCAAGGGCCTGCATGACCTGCACCTGCTGCTCAGCCAACCGGGCAGCGACGTACCGGCTGTCGAACTGCTCGACCCGGCGGCCGGGCCGGAGCTGGTCGCCGCCCGCCGGATGGGCGCCGACCCGGTCCTCGACGACGAGGCGAAGGCCCGCTACCGGCGGCACCTGGCCCGCCTCGACGAGGAGATCGACCGGGCTGCCGCCCGCGACGACGACCGGAAGGTGTCCAAGCTGGACGCCGAGCGGGGTGCGTTGCTCGACGAGCTGCGTGCCGCGGCGGGTTTCGCCGGCCGGAGCCGCCGCCTGGGCGACGATGCCGAGCGGGCCCGCAAGACGGTGACCGCGCGAATCCGCGACGCGCTCCGCAAGCTCGACGACCGACACCCGGCACTGGCGAGCCACCTGCGCGACGCCGTCTCCACCGGCACCACCTGCCGCTACCTGCCCCCCAAGCCGCCCCCGCCTTGGCAGCTCTGACCCCGCCCCAGCCCTCCGCGATCTTGCACTTTCGGTCGCCGGTTCAGGTGTGTTTGCCACCTTTGTCGGGACAGTAAGTGCAAGATCGCGGGGGTGGGTGGTGGGGGTGGGGGTGGGGGTTAGCGGCGGTTGTACTTGTACATGGTCAGGGTGCCGAAGACCAGGACGAAGCCGGCGCTCCAGAGCAGCAGCCACATCGTGGCCGACGGGTCCGAGTCGCCGCTCATGGCACCGCGGATCGCGGCCACCAGCTGCGTCACCGGGTTGACCTTCACGAACGCCTGGAGCCAGCCGGGCATGGTGCTCGGCTCGACGAAGACGTTGCTCAGGAATGTCAACGGGAACAGCACCATCATGCTGACCCCCATCACCGACTTCTCGCTGCGCAGGATCAGCCCGAAGAACGTCCACACCCAGGAGAACGCGAACGAGAAGACCACCAGCAGCCCGATCCCGACGGCAACCCCGACCACCCCACCCTCGGGGCGGAACCCGAGCACCAGCCCGAGGCCCAGGATCACCACGGCGGCGAGGATGTAGCGCAGCACGTCGCCGAAGATCATGCCGACCAGGGCGGCCGGTCGCCAGACGGGCAGCGTCCGGAACCGGTCGAAGATGCCCTTCTCGATGTCGGTGTTGAGGCCGATGCCGGTGTACATGGTGATCATGACGACGCTGGTCACCATGATGCCGGGCAGGAAGAACTGCAGGTATTCGCGCGGGCTGCCGGCGAGGGCGCCACCGAACAGGTACGTGAACATCAGCACCATGATGATCGGGAACGCGGTCACGTCGAAGAGCTGCTCCGGCACGTGCTTGATCTTCAGCATGGCCCGCCAGCCGAAGGTGAGCGACGCGCCCAGCGCGCTCGGCCGGGGCGGTCGGGCACCGGGCGCGAGTACCGTCGCCAGCGCCTCGGCGGACGGGACGTAGACGGACGGCGCCCGTTCGGTCGTGGCGGTCGTGGTGTCGCTCATCGGGCTGCCTCCAGCTCGTCGTCGCGCTCGTCGGTCGGCACGGCGGGGTGGTCGGTCAGGGCCAGGAAGACCTCGTCCAGACTCGGCTGGCCGAGGGAGAAGTTGTCGACCGCGATGCCGGCGCGGGCCAGGTCGCTGAGCACGCGAGCGGCCTGGGCGCTGGCGTCGAGGTCGGTGCCGGCCTCACCGACGCGGGCGGTCAACGCCACCGGATCGGCGGCGAGCTGCACCGGCACGTCGAGCGCCTCCCGGAGCACCCGCTCCGCCTCGGGGCGCTGAGCGGGGTCGCGCAGTCGCAGGTGGACGGTGCCGGAGCCGATCGACGACTTCAACTCACCCGGGGTACCCTCCGCGATCACCCGGCCGTGGTCGACTACCGCGATCCGCCCGGCGAGCTGGTCGGCCTCGTCGAGGTACTGGGTGGTCAGCAGCACCGTCGTGCCGTGCGACACCACCGCCCGGACGATCTCCCACACCTGGTTGCGGCTGCGCGGGTCGAGGCCGGTCGTCGGCTCGTCGAGGAAGAGCAGATCCGGGGTGTTCAGGATGCTGGCGGCGATGTCGATGCGTCGCCGCATCCCACCCGAGTACTTCTTCACCTGGCGGTCACTCGCCTCGGTCAGACCGAACGCGGCGAGCAGGGCCGCGGCGCGCTCCCGAGCGGCCGGCTTGCGCAGGCCGAGCAGGCGGGCGAGGAGCACCAGGTTCTCCGTGCCGGTCAGGTCCTCGTCGACGGAGGCGTACTGGCCGGTGAGGCTGACCCGGGAACGGACCTTGTCGGCCTCGGTGACCACGTCGTGCCCGAAGACACGGGCCGAGCCGCCGTCGGGGCGCAGCAACGTGGCGAGCACCCGGACCGCTGTGGTCTTGCCCGCGCCGTTCGGGCCGAGCAGACCGTAGACGGTGCCGGCGGGCACCTGGAGGTCGATGCCGGCCAGCGCTCGGGTGTCCCCGAATGAGCGGGTGAGCCCCTCGGCCTCGATGGCCAGGCCGGTGGTGCGTCTACTCATGATCCTTACCTTTCGTGTTGGACGTGTTCAGGAGACGTAGGGTCGAGCCGCCCGGCCGTCGCGCAGTGCCAGGCCCCACCAGCGCAGCTGGTCGAGCAGGACGCCGACGTCGCGTTGCAGCTCGTCGGTGCACTGGGCGGTCGGCTCGCCGGCGAGCAGGTCGATCCCGACGACGTCGCGCACCGTCATCGCGTGCAGCGCGGTGAAGACGGTACGGAGCTGGTCGACCGCGTGCAGGCCGGTGGACCGACACCCGTACGACACGAAGCCGACCGCTTTGGCCTGCCACTCGTCGTACGCGTAGTCGATGGCTTGTTTCAAGGGTGCCGGGAAGCTGTGGTTGTACTCGGGGGTGACCACGACGAACGCGTCCGCCCGGCCCACCTCGCGGACGAACGCCCGGATGGACGCGGTCGGCTCGGCGGGGTAGGTGGCCGGGAAGTCGTACTCGGTCAGGTCAACGACAGTCACCGCCAGGTCGTCGTGCCGCGCGGCCTGCTCGACGAACCAGTGCGCCAGCCGGTCGCCGACCCGCCCCTCCCGGGTGCTGCCGACGATCACGGCGATCCGCAACTGTGTCATGGCCACCCCCTTCCACAGTGAAGGCGCGAGGTGACGACAGGCACCCGCTAGATCCGATCTAGCGGTCCCGGTTCGGGGGCGAAGTGTCGGTGGGATCGGCTTGACTGGGGGTCGACGAACGGGGGCGGTATGGCGCAGGTACGCATCGAGCAGTGGCACGAGGACGATCTCGACCTGCTGCGGCAGCTCAACTCACCGGAGACCCGCAAGTACACCGGCGGCCCGGAGACCGACGAGCAGGTGCTCGCCCGGCACGACCGGTACGTGCACTTCTCCGGCACCGAGCAGGGCTGCATGTTCACGCTGGTGCTGCCGGACGGGGCACGGGCGGGCAGCGTCGGTTACTGGGCCCGCGAGTGGCGCGAGCAACAGGTGTACGAGCTGGGCTGGGCGGTGCTGCCCGCGTACCGGGGGCAGGGGCTGGCGACCGCGGCGGTGCGCGCGGTGGTGGACGTCGCTCGCGCCCGACGGGACCGGCACCACGCCCACGCCTACCCCTCGGTCGACAATCCCGCCTCGAACGCGGTGTGCCGCAAGGCCGGCTTCACGCTGCTCGGCGAGACCGGTTTCGAATACCCGCCGGGGCAGATGATGCGGGCCAACGACTGGCAGCTCGACCTGACCGCCCCACCGACCGCAAGCTGAGGCCGGCGGGGCGGCCGGTGACTGTCACCAGGTGGTGTCGAGGCGGTGCCGTTGCTCGGCGGTCAGCTCCAGGTCGACCGCTGCCAGGCTCTCCTCCAGTTGCGCCACTGACGAGGCGCCCACCAGCGGGATGGACGGCAGCTCACCGCCGAGCAACCAGGCGAGCACCACCTGGTTGACGGTCGCGCCGCTCTGCCCGGCCACCTCCCGCAGCGCGGCCAGTCGCCGGGGCGCGCTCGGCAGGTCGTACGCCGAGCTGAGCGGCTTGTCCGCCCGGGTGAACGCCCCCTTGAGCAGCGGCGAGTACGCCACCAGGGTCAGCTCGGGCTCGGCACGCAGGTAGCTGAGCAGGTCACCGCTGACGCCGCCCGGCTCGCCGTCCGGGTCCAGTTCGCTGATCAGGTCGGTGCGGTTCGGCAGGTAACTGCGGTGGTACTGGAGCACCTCGTACCCGGGCAGGCCGGCGGCGGCGACCAACGCGCGGGCCCGCTCCACCCGCCAGGCCCGGTGGTCCCCGGGGACAGCGGTCGGGCGCCCAGTTTGGTGGCGATGACGATCTCGGCGCCGACGCCCCGGCTGCGCCGCCACCGGCCGAGCAACTTCTCACTCTGCCCGCCCTGTCCGCCGTCCACCCAGAACGCGTAGTTGTCCGACGTGTCGATGAACGTGCCGCCGGCCTCGACGTACCGGTCCAGGATCGCGTACGAGGTAGCCTCGTCGGTGGCGCTGCCGAAGAGCATCGCGCCGAGGCTGAGCACGCTGACCTCGCGTCGGGTCGCCGGGTCGGCGCCGATCGTGCGGTACCGCATGGGGGTCTCCTCTCGTGCGCCCTACCGGTGGGCGCACGAGTCACACTGCCGGCTGGAGCGCACTCCAGGTCAAGCGCCCATCGTCACCAGGGCAGCACGCCGTACCCGCCGCCGGCGTCCATCTGGAAACCCCAGAGCAGCCCGGTCGGTCCGTCGGCCGGCAGGGTCGCCAGGTGCACGCTCACCTCGGCGCCCTGCTCGGCGGTGCGGAAGCCGCTGTTGCCGTTCAGGTCGGTGGCGCAGTAGCCCGGGTTCGCCGCGTTCACAGTGATCGGGGTGTCCCGCAGTTCCTTGGCGTACATCGCGGTGAGCATGTTCAGCGCCGCCTTCGACGACGGGTACGGCACGGAGGTCAACTCGAACAGCGCGCCGTTCGGGTCGGTCATCACCGCGATCGAGCCGACCTCGCTCGACACGTTGACGATCCGGGCGGCCGGTGCCCGACGCAGCAGCGGCAGCAGCGCGTTGGTCACCGTCACCACCCCGAAGACGTTCGTCTCGTACAGCCGGCGCAGCGTTGCCACAGTGGTCTCGCTGGGCAGCCCCCGAGCGCCGTCGGCGAGGATGATGCCGGCGTTGTTGACCAGTACGTCCAGCCGGCCGTACTCCGCCTCCACCCGCTTCGCGGCGGCAGTCACCGACTCGGCGTCGGTGATGTCGAGCGGCAGGAACACCGCGTCCGCGCCGCCGTCGCGCAGTTCCCGTTCGGCTGCCCGACCCCGCTCGGCGTCCCGTGCGCCCACCAGCACTGTCATCCCCAGGGCACCGAGCTGCCGGGCGGTGGCGAAGCCGATTCCCTTGTTGGCCCCGGTGATCAGGGCGATCTTGTTCGTCATGCCGTCGAGCGTGTCCGCGCCGACGGCGTCCGGGGAGAGACGGGCCGATGCTGGGACCGGTGGTACCACCCTGGCCGGCCCGGCCCGGGGCATGCTGGGGGCATGACGAGCAGCGGCCTGCGGCGTGACGAACTGGCGGCGTTCCTGCGTACCCGCCGCGCCCGGCTGCGCCCCGCCGAGGTCGGGCTGCCCGAGGGCGAACGCCGACGCACCCCCGGGCTGCGCCGGCAGGAGGTCGCCCAGCTCGCCGGCATGTCGATCGACTACTACATCCGGCTGGAGCAGGGCCGTGGGCCGCACCCGTCCCGGCAGGTGCTCGCGTCGATGGCCCGGGCGCTGATGTTGAGCCGGGACGAGCGCGAGTACCTGTTCCGGATCGCCGGGGAGAACCCGCCGCCGACCGTCGGCCCGAGCCGGGAGGTGACGTCCGGGCTGCGGCACCTGCTCGACGCGATGACCGAGACCCCGGCGTACCTCGTCGACGCCGCGTACCACGTGCTGGCCTGGAACCGCATGGCCTCGTACTTCCTGGGGGACCTCGCGGCCGTGCCGGACGCGGAGCGCAACATGATCCGCTGGACGTTCCGGCAGCCGGTCACCGAGGGCCACTGGACCGATGCCGACGCCCGCCGCTTCGTGCACAGCACGGTGGCGGACCTGCGGGCCGCCTACGGCCGCTACCCGGCCGACCCGGCGATCCGTGATCTGGTCACCGAGCTGCTCGGCACCTCGCCGCGGTTCGCCCAGCTCTGGGCCGAGCACGAGGTGGAGGAGCGCCGTCCCGTGACCAAGCGGGTGCCGCATCCCCACCTGGGGTCGTTGGAGTTCGAGTGCCGGGTGTTGCTGGTACCGGAGACCGAGCAGCGGCTGATCGTCTACGTCGCCGAGCCCGACTCGCCGACCCAGGCGGTGTTCCACCGGATCGCCGAGCGCGTCGTAACCTGACCTGCCCGGCACCCGACCAGCCCGTCCCCGTGGTCGGACCGCCGGTAGAGCACGCTGTGCCGCTCCCGAGTGCGCACCACCAGGCCGGAGCGCAGCAGCACCCCCAGGTGGTAGGAGACGGTGGCCGGGGCCAATCGGTGTCGCTCGCTGAGCTGCCCGGTGGACCGGGGAACGTCCAGGTCCGCCAGGATCGCTGCCCGGCTCGCACCGACCAGGTCACCGAGCCGATCCGCCCGGCGCTGGACTGTCGGCCCGGCGCCGACCGGGTAGACCAGCACGGCGTTGCCCTCGTCGCACAGCTGGGTGGAGAGCTGAGGCCAGGCCAGCGCCGACGGAGCGAGCACCAGCTCCGCGCCGGTCAGCGCGGTGGTGATCCGGTACGAGCTGTCGATGGTCAGCGACCTGCCGGTCCAGCCGACCTTCGGGTGCAGGCTGTTGAGCATGCTGCCCACCCCGGCGGTGGCCATCGTGGTGGCTCGCAGGGCCAGCTCGGCCTCCAGCGTGGTCCGCACAGCTGGCCACTGCTCGGCGAGCGCGGCCCGCCAGAAGTGGCGCAGCCCGTTGGTGACCCGCCGGGCCAGGCTGCCGTCCTCGACCGCCGTGCGGATCCGCGCCGGGATCCCGCCCGCCGGAAACCGCTCGTTCACCTGCGCCGCCACCTCGTCGGCGGGCGTCGCGGCCGCGGCCGCCAACTGCTGCTCGAAGGCCGCGTCGAGCGGACCCAACGGCGGCTTCGGCGTGAGCAGGTCCGGCGTGTAGCCGAGCCGGCCGGGCGGCGTCACCAGCTCCGCTACCAGGGCCACGTCGGGGTGCCGCAGCGCGGCGCGGGCCGACGGACCGGGATCGCCATGCACCGGGTGCCCGAAGCGCGACAGCGCGGCCCGCAGCCAGGACGTCACCTCCGAGGCCGGCGAGATCGCCAACCGGAGCCGGGCGAGGCTCGAACCGTCCAGGTGAGCGACCATCACACGGCGGATCGTACAAGCGGTGGCGTCGATGTGGTGTCGGCATTCGAACTGGTTCGAATCAGTACCCGGCGGCGCGACGGGTCGGGTTGGCTGCGACGGCAATGCCACTCGTCCTGAGGAGAAACCGATGCGTCCACCCGCCTCCGCCCGTCCCGCCGGCCGGTTCGGCCGCACGATCGCCCTGCTCGGGCTCACCGCCGGCCTGCTCGCCGCCGCTCCGGCCGCGGTGTCGGCCGCCGCCCCCGGCCCAGGCGACACCACAACCGGGGAGGCGGCGGCCCGCAGCTGCGAGCGCGCCTTCGACCGCGCCGTCCGGGCGTACGTGGAGACCACCGCCCGGCGCGACCTGGACGGCTTCGCCGCGCTGCTGCACCCCGAGGTCACCTCCGTCTTCGCCTCCGACGGGGAGGTGCTCGACGGCAAGCGAGCCACAGTGGACTGGCTGCGCGGGTTCTTCGCCGACGACTCGTGGACCCAGTCTTTCAGCGTGGCGAAGCAGACCGTGGTGGGCTGCCGGACCGGGTTCGTGCTGTTCGACTCCGTCTACGCGGTGCCAGCCACCGGCACCAGGGTGCCGCTGTTGATCGGGGTCAGTTACACGTACCAGCACGGCCGGTGGCTGGTGTTGCAGAACCAGGACTCCGTGGGCCGGATCTGACCGGGGGGTCGACGACGGGGGAGGGGCGGGCGCCAGCGCAGTGGGCGCCCGCCCCAGCGTCAGGTCAGTTGGGCAGGTAGGCGAAGGTGTCCGGGTTCGGGCCCTGCCGGCCGGCCTCGCCCTTGTCCAGCGCGGTGATCCGCTCCATCGCCGCATCGTCCAACTCGAAGTCGAAGATCCGGGTGTTCTCCTCGATCCGCTTCGGGGTGGTCGACTTCGGGAAGATGATGTCGCCGCGCTGCACGTGCCAGCGGAGCACCACCTGCGCCGGGGTCCGGTCGAGCTGCCCGGCGATGTCGACGACAGTCGGGTCGTCGAGCACCTTGCCCTGCGCGATCGGCGACCACGCCTCGGTGAGGATGTTGTGCGCACGGCCGTAGGCGCGGACCTCGTCGTTGGTGAAGTACGGGTGCGCCTCGATCTGGTTGACCGCCGGCACGACGCTCGCCTCGTCGGCCAGCCGCTCCAGGTGCGGCACCTGGAAGTTGGAGACGCCGATCGAGCGGGCCCGGCCGTCGCGCTGGAACTCCTCCAGCACCTTCCAGGTCGAGACGTAGTCGCCGTCGTACAGGGTCGGCAGCGGCCAGTGGATCAGGAACAGGTCGATGTGGTCCATCTTCAGCGCCGCCAGCGTCGAGTCGAACGCCCTGCGGGCGTCGTCGGGGCGGTGGAAGGCGTTGTTGAGCTTGCTGGTCACGTAGACCGAACTCCGGTCGAGGCCGGACACGCGTACCGCCTCGCCGACCTCGGCCTCGTTGCCGTACATCTCGGCGGTGTCGATGTGCCGGTAGCCCACCTCCAGGGCGGTGGTCACCGCCGCGACGGTGTCCTTCGGCTCGATCTGGAACACCCCGAAGCCGAGCTGCGGAATGGTGGTGCCGTCGTTCAGGCTGATGTCGGGAATCGTGATTGCCACTGCGGCTCCTTCGCGTCTTCGTTTCCTGTCATCCATACCCGGGTGGGTGGACGATCCACCGCCCAACCGGGGGTGACGAACACAACGGCCGGTCGGTTCACCCGGTCGTGTCGAACAGCACCGGCCATGGCCGTGCCGCCGGCACCGACGTCGCGGGCGGTGCGGGCGCGGTGGGCTCGGCGTCGGCCAGCACCTCCGCGGCGAGTTGGCCGAACATCGCCGCCGCCGGGTGCGCCGACCGGTCCGGCCAGGCCGCCGAGGTGCGCTTGGCCAGCGGTGCGTCGGTGATCGGCCGCCAGGCCATCCGGGGTTCCCGGCGGGCCACCGTCGCCGGTTCCACCGCCACCCCGCCGCCGGCCAGCACCAGCCCGCAGAGGAACTCCGGGTTGCGGGCCGGGCGCACCCGCCCCGGGCGCCAACCGTGCTGCCGGCACACCGCCAGCAGGTGGTCGTGCCAGCCGGGGGCGGTGGCGCGGGGAGCGGCCACCAGATCCAGACCGGCCAGCGACGCGAGCGTCACCTCGCGTCCGCGGGCCAGCGGCGAGGTGCGTGGCAGCAGCACCCCCAGGGGTACGTCGACCGGGGCGCCGAAGCGCAGCCCGTCCGCCGCCACCGGGTGATGCACGAGCCCCACGTCCAGGGTCCGCTCGGTGAGCATCCGCACCTGCTCGGCAGTGGTCAGCTCGTGCAGCTCCACGTCCAGGCCGGGCGCCCGGGTGGTGAGCCCGTCCAGCAGCGAGCGCAGCGTCACGGCGGGCGTCTCCGGTGGCACCCCGGCCCGGAGTACGCCCAGCTCACCGGCGCGGATCTGGCCCATCAGGCTGCGCAGTCGACCCTCACCGGCGAGCAGTTCCTCCGCCTCGCCGAGCAGCAGCTCACCGGCGGTGGTGAGGCTTACCTGGCGGCGGGAGCGGTCGAACAGCTCGACCGTCAGCTCCCGTTCCAGCCGCTGGATCGACTGGCTCAGCGGCGGCTGGGCCATCCCGAGCAGCTCCGCGGCCCGCCCGAAGTGCAGTTCGTGTGCGACCACCACGAAGTGCCGCAGGTGCCGGAGCAGATCCACGGCCGGGACCCTACGCCAGCGCGGTCACCGCGGCGCTGGATACCGTGCTGGCGTGGACGTGGAGGAACGCATCGGGGCCATCTTCGCCGCCGTCGGGGTGACGGCCAGCCTGCACGTCGTGGACCTGGACTCCGTCGACCTGAGCGCCGTCGATGGCGGCGGCCCGGCCGGCGGCGTTCGCGAGGTCGGGGTGCGGGCCGACGAGCAGGTGGTGATCGCCTCGATCTTCAAGATACTGCTGGTGTTGGAGTTCGCCCGGCAGGTGGAGGCCGGTCAGCTGGACCCGACCGAGCGGGTCGTGGTCACCGCCGCCGACCGGCTCGGTGGGTGGGGTCTGGCCGGTTGCACCGACGACGCCGAGGTGTCGCTGCGCGACCTCGCGTACTTCGCCATGTCGGTCACCGACAACACGGCAGCCGACCTGCTGCTGCGCCGGGTCGGCCCGGACCTGCTGCCGATGCTCGCCGTCGAGCTTGGGCTGACCCGTACCCGCGTCCTCGGTGGTCCTCGGGAGTTGGTCGAGACGATGCTCGCCGACGTGGGCGCCCGGACCGAGGCGGAGTTCGCCCGGATCTTCCCCACGCTGACGGCGGACCGGGTTAGGGCCATGCGGGTCTTCGACCCCGCGCACACCACGTCCAGCACCGCCCGGGAGATCACCCGGCTGCTCACGCTGATCTGGCGGGACGAGGCCGGGCCGGCGGCGGCCTGCGCGATGGTCCGCACCTGGATGGCCCGGCAGATCTTCTGGACCCGGCTGGCCGCCGGTTTCCCGCCCGGCGTCCGGGTCTCCGGAAAGACCGGCACCCTGCCCGGGTTCCACCTGGAGGCCGGGGTCGCCGAATACCCCGACGGCGGCCGGTACGCGATCGCCGTCTTCGCCCGCGCCGAACAGCTGACCCCGCGCCGCATAGACGTGGACCTGGCCATGGGGGAGGCCGCCCGGACGGCCGTCGAGGTGCTGCGCGGCGACTGATTTCGCGGCCCTCCGAGCGTCGCCGCACCCCCGCCGAGCAGGACCGATATCCGTCGGCGTATCGAAGCCGACGGCCCTTGATCTTGGACCGCGGCCCGGTGCCGCTGGTTGGCTCGTGGTCGACACATCACCCGACCACGGGGAGTAGATCCGCATGCCCAGTCTCGACCGCCGACGCTTCCTGCGCGACGCCGCCGCCACCACCGCCCTGGTCTCCGCCGGTGGCCTCGCCGCCGGCGTCGCCACCCCGGCCCAGGCCGCGCCCCCGACCGCCGCGCCCACGCCGACCGCTCGCCGCAAGGGCGCGGTCAGCTTCCGCTGGTGGGGTACGGCCGGCTGGCGCGTCGACATCGGCGACCGCACCGTTCTCGTCGACCCGTTCCTCAGCCGGATCGACACCGGGCTGTTCACCGGGGCGTTCAAGACCGATACGGCGTTGACAGTGCGCACCGACGTGATCGACCCGCGGGTCGACCGGGCCACGACGGTGCTGGTCACGCACACCCACTGGGACCACTTCATGGACGTGCCGTACATCGCCGAGCGCACCGGGGCGCGGGTGTTCGGCACGCTGACCGCGTACCACCTGGGGTTGGCCTACGGGTTGCCGTCGGCGCAGCTCAGCGCCGTGAAGGGTGGGGAGGTGCTGGACTTCGGGGACCACAGCGTCGAGGTGGTCGGCTCGCTGCACAGCCGCAACCCGTCGTACTCGGTGGCCTTTCCCGGGGTGCGGGTGAGCCCGCCGCCGCAGCCGGCCACCATCGCCGACCTGCCGGAGGGCGACACGCTGGGCTACCTGCTGCGGGTCGACGGCGGACCGTCGGTCTACTTCACCGGGGCCAGCGACGTCGCCGAGCGGAACCTCACCGGCCTCGCGCCCGACGTGGCGATGGTGGCCATGCAGAACGCCACCACCACCGGCGACTACCTGCCCCGGCTGCTGGCCGGCCTCGACTACCCGAAGGTCGTGGTGCCGGTGCACTACGACAACTTCGAGACGGCGTTGCAGAACCCGCCGCCGGTCGCCCCGACCGACCGCACCCGGCTGAACGAGATGATCGCGGCGGTGCGTCGGATCTCGCCGCGCAGCCGGGTGCTGGTGCCCGAGTACGAGACCGCGTACCACTTCTGAGCAGCGTCGGTGGGGGTCGCCGGGCGGCGACCCCCACCTGAGGTCAGGAGGCGGTCATCTCCGCCAGGGCGCGCACCGACTTCCAGTTGCGGGAGGTGGCCACCACGCCGAGCTGCTTCTCCAGGTACGCGTTCGTGAACTTCGACCGCCCGTAACCGCCGTCGACGTAGTGCAGGAACACCTCCCGGCCGGTCACCGTGAACGACACGTTCTCGCCACCCGGCACGGCCAGCACATCCACAGTGGACGGCTTCGGTGCGGTGGCGAGGAAGGCCACCAGCAGTCGCGTCGGGTCGTCCTCGCGGTCGGCGTACGGGTTGCCGCCGGCGATCGCCGCCAACTCCCGGCCGCTGCGCACCAGCACCGGCACGGTCAACGCCAGCTCGTCGGTGAGCGCCCGCGCGATGCCGTCGGCCAGCTTCTCGGCGTCGCGCACGGTGCTGCCGAAGGCCACGTTGCCGCTCTGCAAATACGTAGTGACGTCCTCGTGCCCGAGGTCGGTGACGATCCGGCGCAGGTCGGCCATCGCCAGCCGGGTGGTGCCGACGTTGACCCCGCGCAGCAGGGCGACGTACCGGGTCATGGCTCCTCCTCGGGTGCGGACAACCCGCTCAGCGTAGGCCGCCCGGCCCCACCAGGCCCGTCTCGTACGCGACGATGACCAGTTGCGCCCGGTCGCGTACCGCCAGCTTGGTCAGCAGCCGCCCGACGTGCGTCTTGACGGTGGCCTGGCTGAGGTTGAGGTGCGCGGCCAACTCCGCGTTGGACAGGCCCCGGGCGATCAGCGCGAGGACCTCCCGTTCCCGATCGGTCACCCCGTCGAGCTGCCGGGGCAGCGGCCGGGTCGGCTCCGGCTGCCGGGCGAACTCGTCGATCAGCCGGCGGGTCACCGTCGGCGCGAGCAGCCCCTCCCCGGCCGCGACCACCCGGATGCCGGTCAGCAGGTCCGCCGGTGGGGTGTCCTTGAGCAGGAACCCGCTGGCTCCGGCGCGCAGCGCCCCGTAGACGTACTCGTCGAGGTCGAACGTGGTCAGGATGATGACCCGGGTGTCGGCCGTCGCCGGGTCGCCGCAGATCCGCCGGGTCGCCTCGATGCCGTCCATCTCCGGCATCCGGACGTCCATCAGCACCACATCCGGCCGGTGCTGCTCGGTCAACGCGACAGCCTCCACGCCGGTGCCCGCCTCACCGACAGTGGTGCAGTCCGGGCTGAGATCCACCAGCAGCCGGAAACTGCCGCGCAGCAGCGCCTGGTCGTCGGCGATCAGCACGCGGATCACGCGGCCACCCGGTAGGCGAGGCTGGCCGTCACCGCGAAGCCACCGTCGGAGCGGGGGCCGGCGCGGAACTCCCCGCCGTGCAACGCCACCCGTTCCCGCATGCCGATCAACCCGTGCCCCTCCCCGCCGAGCAGGACCGGCCGCCGGCCGTCGTCGGTCACCTCCACCCGCACCTCGTCCGGCAGGACGGTCACCGTGGCCCGGCAGGCAGCCGGGGCCGCGTGCTTCACCACGTTCGTCACCGCCTCCTGCACGATCCGGTACACCGCGAGGCCCACCGATTCCGGCACCGCGCCGGCCGGCTCGTTCCGCCGCACGTCGAGCCGCACGTCGACGCCGCCGATCGCCGCCTGCCGGGCGAGGAGGGGCAACTCGTCCAGCCCCGGCGTCGGCGCGTACGGGCTGTCCTCGCGCAGGACGCCGAGCACCCGACGTACGTCGGTCAGCGCGGTGCGGCCGGTCTCCTCGATGACCCGGAGCGCGGCGCCGGCCTCGCGGGGGTCGGCCTCGGCGACGTGGTTGGCGACGGCCGCCTTCACCACGATGAGACTGAGCGTGTGCGCGACCACGTCGTGCAGCTCGCGCGCCACCCGCAACCGCTCCTCGGTGGCAGCCTGACGGACCAGCTGATCACTCTGCCGGGTGGCGAGGGCGCGCCGCTCCCGGATCTGCCAACCGATCATCCAGGCGGGCGCGACCATGACGGCGGCGTAGACGACCGCGCCGGTCCGCGACCAGAGGTCGCCCGCTGTCAGCACCAGGCCGACGCTCACCAGCGCCAGACAACCGGCGGCGCAGAGCATCGACCGGCGGGTGGGCGTCGCCACGGCCACCGTGTAGAAGGACAGGCCGATGGCGAACGCCGGAGCGGCGGCCGCGAAGTTGGGTATCACCCCGGTGATCAGCGCGACGGTGGCGATCGAGCTGATCACGACGGCCACCGTCATCGGCCACCGTCGCCGGACGGCCAACGGCAGCCCGAGGGCCATCCCGACCAGCACCGACACCCAGAGCGGCTCGCGTACGCCGCCGTGCAGCGGCGACTCCAGCGCCGCGTACGGGCAGAGCAGCCCACCGACGGCTACCGCCAGCAGGGCGTCCACGGTGTACAGGTCCACCGGCCGCATCCGTCGGGTCAGCAGGAGAGCGGTCACCCGTCGAACGGTAATGGCCGGGCCGGGTCGGCCGCGTCCGCCTGCGGGTGGTCATCCCGCAGGACGACGCGTCGGCGGTTTTAGGCCCCGGACTCCACCCGGGGGAGGGCCGGAAGGTGCCCGCCCCGGCACGACGCGCCGCACCCCCGGCATTCGGCACCGTAACGGCCATGACCACAGACACGGTGACCCTGACGGGGCTGCGCGCGGTGTATGGCACCGGAACCCGGCGGGTGACGGCGCTCGACGGCGTGACCACCGGCTTCGCGAGCGGCACGTTCACGGCGGTGATGGGCCCCTCCGGCTCGGGGAAGTCCACACTGCTGCACTGCGCGGCGGGGCTGGACCGCCCGACCGAGGGGACCGTCACGATCGACGGCACCAACCTCAACGACCTCGGTGAGGACGAGCTGACCCGGCTGCGGCGGGACCGGATCGGCTTCGTCTTCCAGGCGTTCAACCTCGTGTCCACGCTGACCGCCGCGCAGAACGTCGAGCTGCCGTCGCGCCTGGCCCGGCGCCGCCCGCCGGCCGGAGACGTCGCCGCCGCCCTCGACGCCGTCGGCCTCGCCGACCGGGCCGGGCACCGGCCGAGTGAGCTGTCCGGCGGGGAGCAGCAGCGCGTCGCCGTGGCCCGCGCGTTGATCACCCGTCCGGCGGTGGTCTTCGCCGACGAGCCGACCGGGGCGTTGGACAGCGCCTCCTCCCGGCAGGTGCTCCGGCTGTTGCGGGCGCTCGTCGACGACCACGGGCAGACAGTCGTGATGGTGACCCACGATCCCGCCGCCGCCGCGTACGCCGATCGGGTCCTCCTGCTGGCCGACGGCCGCGTCGTCGATGAGCTGACCGGCCCGATCACCGCCGCCGTCGTCGCCGCGCGGATCGCCGAGCGGGAAACCGTAGCGGAGTCGTCGTGCTGAGCGTCCGACGGTCAGCCAGCGCGTTCGTGGCCGTCGCCATCGGGGTCACGCTGGTCGCGGCGGCCACACTGCTGCTCGCCTCCGGGCGCCCGCAGGTGCCGGACCGGCTGGCGCGGGCGGCGGTCGTGGTGCAGAGCCCCGAGGCGGGTGCGTCAGCCGACGAGTTCCTGCCGACCCGGCCCTGGTCCGCCAGCGCGGCGGCGGAGTTGGTCGGCAGGCTGGCCGGTCTGCCGGACGTGGTGGCGGCGGTGCCGGACCGCACCTTCTACGCGCAACCGCTCGTGAACGGTCGACCCTCGGCCGCCGACACCCGGCGCGAGGACGCCTACCAGGGGCACGGCTGGTCCAGCGCCCAGCTGGGCGGGCTGCGCCTCACCGCCGGCGAGCCACCTCGCCGGCCCGGCGAGGTGGTCGTCGACAGCGCGCTCGGACTGCGCGCCGGTGCACCGGTCACGCTGCTGACCGCTGTGGGCCCGGAGTCGTACACCGTCACCGGTCTGGTCGACGGACCCGGCGTCCACGTCACGGACGAGGTCGCCGCCGCGCTCGCGCCCGGCGTGCGGGCCATCGGGCTGGTGCTCGCGCCGGACGCCGACTCTGAGCGGGTCGCCACGGCGGCTCGCGGAGTCGTCGGCGTCGACGGACGGGTACTCACCGGTGACGCCCGTGGTGCGCTGGAGCCGCGCGGCGACGCCCGTACCCGGTGGATCGGCATGCAGGTGCTCACCGCCACGGCGGCCCTCGCCGGCTTCGTCACCGTGTTCGTGGTCGCCTCCACGTTCGCGTTCACCATCGCGCAGCGCCGCCGTGAGCTGGGCCTGCTGCGCGCCGTCGGCGCCACCGGACGCCAGGTCCGCCGCATGGTGTACGCGGAGGCGCTCGCCGTCGGCGCGTCGGCGGGGATCGTCGGCCTGTTGGTGGGCGCGGCGCTCGCCCCGTTGCTGGGTCGGCTGCTGGTCGACGTCGGCTACGAACCGTCGACCTTCCGGGTCCGCTACGAACTCTGGCCGGTCGCGGTCTCGCTCGCCGCCGGGCCGGTGATCGCGTTGCTGGCCGTCTGGTCGGCGTCCCGCCGGGCGGCGCGGGTCCGCCCGTTGGAGGCGTTACGCGACGCCGCCGTGGAACAGCGGTCGATCGGACGGCTGCGCGCCGTCACCGGGGTGCTGCTCGTCGCGGCGGGGGCCGCGCTCAGCGTGGGCACGGCGACCGCGGACGAGGCGCGGGTGGGGGCGCAGTACGCGCTCTACGCGGTGATGGCGCTGGTGGCTGGCGCCACAGTGCTCGCCCCGGTGGTGGTCGGGCCGCTGGTGTGGCTGCTGCGTTCCCCGGTGCGTCGGCCCGGTGGCGCGATCGGGATGCTGGTTCGGGGCGGGGCGTTGACCGCGACCCGGCGGACCGCCGCCATCGCCGCGCCGGTGTTGCTCACTGTCGCGTTCGCGGTGCTGGTGTCCGGGATGGTGCGCACCACCACCGCCGCGTACGCGGCAGGTCGGGCGGACAACGTGAACGCCGGCTGGATCGTCGTGCCGGACCGCGCGCCCGGCCTGTCCGACCGGGCCGTCGCCGCGACCGGTGGCACCGCGCTTCTGCCGACCACCGTCTACCGCACCGACCCCGGAACATCGCCGCAGAATCGGCCGATGACCGCGCTCGGCGTGGACCCGGAGGGCTTCGCCGCCGCGAACCGGGTGCTCACCGTCGTCGCCGGCTCGCTGAACGACCTGGAGGGCGACGACACGGTGGTGGTCACCGCCTCGACGAACCGGCTGCCGTCCGAGCCGTACCCGGTGGTCTTCGCCGACGGGACGACGGTGTCGTTGCGCGTCGTCGCCGTGGTCACCGACACGTCGATCCCCGGCGACCTGCTCGTGCCCCGGGCAGTGGTGCGAGCGCACGACCCGTCGGCGCTGACATCCACCGTGTACGTCCGGGACCGGATCGATCCGCCGGTCGGCGCGCGGATCCTCGACGTTCCGGGCTGGGCGGCCGAGGCGGACGCCGCCGAGGACCGCCTCGTCTGGCTCTTCACACTGCTGCTGATCGGGGTGTCCGGGGGTTACGGTGCCATCGCGGTGGCCAACACGCTGCTGCTGGCCGCCGCCGGCCGCGCCGCGGACCTGCGGCTGATCCGGATGGCCGGGGCGACCCGACGGCAGGTCATCTGGCTGGTCACGGCGGAGTCCGCCCTGGTGGTCCTGATCGGCGCGTTGCTGGGTGGGGCTGTCGCGTTCGTCGGTCTGCTCAGCATCAGCGCCGGCCTCGCCGAGCAGGTCGGCGCCCCCGTCGACCTGGTGGTGCCGTGGTCGGTGGTCGCCGGGGTGGTGGGGCTGTGCCTGCTGCTCGCGGTGCTGTCCAGTGTGTTGCCGACGTGGCGGCTGCTGCGCCACCGTCCCGCCCGGTCACCGGTCGGCGGATGACCGCGCCCCCCGCGCGGGCGATCGGGCCGTTACCGTCCACTGATGCGATCCGTGCGCCCGGTCGGGCTGCTCCTCTCCGCCGCCGCCGTCGCGCTCTGGGCGTACGGCATGACCACGTGGCAACCGCTGACCGAGCCGCTCGGCCCGTGGTCGGAGAGCCTGCCGGGCAACAACGCCTACTGGGCGCGCGACCTGCGGTTCATGGCGATCATGGCGGTGCCGCTCGGGCTGGTGCTGGCCGGGCGGGGGCAGGTGCGGTGGAGCGGTCCGGCGGTGGTGCTGGGCGGCTGCTGGATCGCCGCCGACGTGGCGATCGACCGGGCCGACCTGATCGGCGTCGACGCGACGGTGTGGCTCGCCGGCGCCGGCTGCGCCGTGCTAGGCGTGGTCGCGGCGATTCTGCTCTGGTGGGAGCGGGCCGCGACGCCAGCGTGGGATCCCGACACGCAGTCGACAGGGGAGCGTGGCACGCCGTCGGCGGCCGACCGGCGGGTGCTGACCGGCGCGGCCTGCGTGGCCGGGGTGCTGACGCTGGTGGCGGCCGGGATGGAGTCACCGACCGACCGGGAGCCGGAGCTGAACCAGGGTGCCCTGGCCACCGGGGCGCTGCTGGTGGTCCTGGCCATCGGCGCCGCGCTGGCGGCGGCTCCGGCGCGGACCCGCCCTCGGGTCGGCCTGGCGGCCGGCCTCACCGTGGCGGGCCTGCTCGGCGTCGGGCTGGTCCGTGCCGTCGCGCCCGGCGAACGACTCCTGCCGGAGGCCGCTCTCGGGGCGGTGCTGCTCACCGGGGTCACCCTGCTGGCCTGGGACTGGCCGGGCGGCCGGCCGATCTGGCGGCACCACGCCCTGGCCGCGCTCATCGCGTTGGTGGGCCCGTTGGTGTTCCTGGTGGCCACGGCCGTCTCCATGATGATCATGCTGCCGATCGGCGCGACGCTCACCGAGCTGGCCGATAACAGCCCGATCAACTCCGCCGACTCCGACCTGCTGGTCTCCCTGGCCGGGCTGATCGCCGGGCTGGGGATGGCAGTGCTGCTCGCGCGGCCCAGCATCGAGGACCGCCGGCAGCTCAGGTAGCTCACTCGACGACCGGCAGCACCACCTCGTTGCGGCGCAGGAACCACGGCTTCCACGGCGGGTCGAAGCGCGCGTACCGGATGGCGCCGGTCGGTTGCAGCCCGGCCGCGGTCACCGACCGGCCGAGCATGGTGGCCCGCTGGCTGAACGCCTGCTCCGTCCACCGCCCGGAGAACCGCATCGCCGCCGCCAGCCGCGCCGGAACCGCACGGATCCGCACCCGGGCGTCCACCGGCTCGGGCAGGGTGGCGGTGGTGAAGGTGGCCGGCATGACGAACTGGATCAGGTACGCGCCCGGCCACTCGCCCTCGATCTGCACCACCGGCACGGTCATGGCGATCTTCTCCGAGCCGCTGGCCGCCGCCATCGCCGGCGCGGCGGAGCCGATCGGGTGCCGGGCCCGATTGGCGCCACCGATGTACGCGGCCAGCGGCCGGAACGCCTCGATCGGCGCCCGGGTGAACGACGCCTGGATCTGCATCTCGGCCACCAGGTGGGCGGGGTACCGACGCAGCTCGAACCCGGGGTGTCGGGACACCACCCGGTACGGCTGCTGTTCGGTCATCGCGCGGCTCCCACTGTCTGCTGGGACAGACGCTACCGCCCGTCCGCCTCCCGCTCGGCCGAAGTCGGCCGCTCCGGCCCGGGGGCGAGGGTCCGGGTGGTCAACCGCCAGTACTGCCGCTTGCCCTCGTCGCGCAGCACGACACCGATCTGGCCCAGCTCGCGGCGTAACTCCCGGGCGTCGTCGCGGCGGTCCCGCTCGATCGCCCGGTCCCGGGCCCGCAGCAGCGCGTCCGCGCCGGCCGGCAACCCGGGCAGGTCCGGAACCCACAGCCGGTACGCCGACCGGTGCGGGTCGTCGTCCGCCCAGCCCCAACCGTGCTCCCGGAACGCCGCCGCCAGTTGGGCGGCCGGCAGATCCGTGGACTCCCGGACCAGTTCCGCGCCGTCGGCGTCCAGCAGCACGAGGTGCTTGTCGGCGAGGAAGACCACCCGGGCGTCCACCCGGGGGACGGTCCGGTTCTCATCGGAGCGGCGCAGCCGAACCTGCGCCGCGTCGACGGTGACGATCAACCGTTCGGCGGTGCCGATCCCGGCGATGACCAGGCCGGCCAGGACGCCCACCCCGATGGTGCCGGCGGTGGCCTGCGGCTCGGGCAGCCGGTCCAACCACTCGATCAGGTCGCCGAACGGCACCCAGGGCAGCCGGGCGAGCCAGCCCGTCGCCGCCGCGAGGAGCCATCCGGCGCCCGCGCCGAGCAGCGGGAAGCCACCCCACAGGACCGCCAGCTCCAGCGGGCCGCCGCTGACCACGGTGCGGGGTCGGTAGCCGGCCATGTCCATGGTCAGGACACCTCGCGGCGCAGCGTCCGGAACAGCCCGGCGGCCAGCGGGAGGACCATCCAGACCAGCAGGGAGACCGCTATCCGCCCCCACTGCCCGCCGGTGACGGCGTCGCTGCTGAACAACGGTTCCATGGTCTTGCTGGTGTCCAGCCATTCGGACGGACCGCGCAGCGGCTTGACCATCTCGCCGAGCACCCCCCACAGGGTGGGCAGCAGCAGGTAGCCGACGATCGCCAGCGGCGGGTTGAGCAGCAGCAGACCGAAGGCGGCACCCATCAACACGCTGGTGACCTGGAGGACCGCCGCGTTCAGGACCAGCGACCAGTCGAACTGCCAGGTGCCCGCCCCGCCGGTGGCGGAGGCCACAAGCGTGCCGACGGCGGCGACCGCGAGGCTCGCCAGCACCGAGGCGAGCGCGGTGAGCATCACGGCGAACAGCTTCGCGGCGACCACCCGCTCCCGGCGGGGCACCAGGGCGTACGTGGTGAGGGCGGTGCGCTGCGACCACTCACTGGTGATGGACAGGATGCCCAGCACCGGCAGCAGCACCGACACCGGCAGCAGCGAGGGGACGAAGAAGTTGAGGAAGGTCTGGTCGGCGTCGCCGGCGTAGATCAGTTGCAGGGTGACGATCGCGGCGGTGGCCAGGCCGATGGTGATCAGCAGCCAGCGACCGGCCCGGGTGTCGACGAGTTTGCGCAGCTCAACGCCGGTGAGCCGCAGCAGCGACGGTCGGCGTACCGGAGTGTGGTGCCGGGGCGCGACGGCGCCGGCGGCGGGCGCGGTGGTGGTGGTCATCGGACGGCCTCCTTGGTCGATTCGCCGGCGGTCAGGGTGAGGAAGAGCTGTTCGAGGCCACCGCCGCTGGCGGGGCGCAGCTCGGCCAACGCGACGCCGGCATCCGCGGCGGCCTGGCCGACCGCCTCGGCGTCGGCCTGCACGAGCAGTCCTTCGGAGCTGTCGGCGGCGCTCAGCCCGGCCACCTCCAGCGCCCGGCGCAGCGCCGCGCCGTCGCGGGCCCGGACCACGGTGCCGCCGCCGGCCAGCAGTTCGTTCTTGTCGCCCTGGGCCACGATCCGGCCGCCCCCGATAACCACCAGCCGGTCCGCGACCGCCTCCACCTCGCGCAGCAGGTGGGAGGAGAGCAGCACGGTGCCGCCCCGGTCGGCGAAGTCGCGCAGCAGGCCGCGCATCCAGAAGATCCCCTCCGGGTCCAGGCCGTTGGCCGGCTCGTCGAGGATCAACACCCGGGGGTCGCCGAGCAGCGCCTGCGCCAGCCCGAGCCGTTGGCGCATGCCCAACGAGTACGCCCGTACCCGACGCTTCGCCGCCACCGCGTTCAACCCGACCAGGTCGAGCTTCGCGGCGACCTCGCGCCGGTCCAACCCCATGGTGTACGCGGACAGCGTCAACGCCTCGCGGCCCGTGCGCCCGGCGTGCTGGGCGGAGGCGTCCAGCAGCACCCCGACCTCCCGCCCTGGACTGGGCAGCTCCTGGTACAGGTGCCCGGAGACGGTGGCGCGGCCGGCGGTCGGTCGGGTGAGCCCGCAGATCATGCGCATGGTCGTCGACTTGCCGGCGCCGTTGGGGCCGAGGAAGCCGGTGACGGTGCCCGGCTCGCACTGGAACGACACGTCGTCCACCGCCGGGTGTGGCCCGTATCGCTTGGTGAGGTTCTCCACGGTGATCATGTGGTCGAGCCTGCCCGCGCCGCCCGGCCATCCGCTGCGGCCAGCGGTCGGTGCCGCGTCGACCTTGGTCGATCATCGGATCTCGACTTTGGTAGCTGGTTACCGGGGCCCGATGCTGCCTAGCATGGGCGTCGTGACCAGCCTCGCCGTCCCGGAGCACCCCTGGCTGCTGCCAGGGGAGCTGGTGGTGTCGGCTGACCGTGGGCGCACGCGTCCGCGCCGCACCACCCGCGACTGGATCGTGGACAGCGTCGCGTTCCTGATCTCCCTGCTCTGGGTGTTGTTCGCCACCGCGGACGCCCTGTCACCGGATCCGGCGATGGCGGTCCCGCTGCCACACGACTGGATGACCGGCGTGGACGCGCTGCTCGGGCTGGTCTGCTGCGGGCTGCTCTGGCTGCGCCGACGGTGGCCGCTCGGGCTGATCATCGCCACGACACCCCTGACCCTGTTCTCGATGGCCGCCGCCATCCCGCTGCTGATCTTCTACTTCACCGTGGTGGTGCACCGACGGACCGCCATCGCGATCGCGGTCACCGGTGCGGGTCTCGTCACCAACCTGGTCTTCAGTTGGGTGCGCCCGGATCCGCACATGTCGTACTGGGAGACCACTTCCTGGGGCGTGGTGCTCAGCTTCGCCGTGCTGGCCTGGGGGATGTTCGTCCGGGCCCGCCGGCAGTTGATCGTGTCGTTGCGGGAGCGGGCCGAGCGGGCCGAGGCGGAGCAGCAGCTGCGGGTCGCCCAGGCCCGCCACCTCGAACGCACCCGGATCGCCCGGGAGATGCACGACGTGCTGGCCCACCGGATCTCGCTGCTCAGCCTGCACGCGGGTGCGCTGGAGTTCCGCCCGGACGCGCCGGCCGACGAGGTGGCCCGGGCCGCCGGGGTGATCCGGGGCAGCGCGCACGCCGCCCTCCAGGACCTGCGCGAGGTGATCGGGGTGCTGCGGGCCGAGGACGACGGTGGTGGCGACGCGCCGGAGCCGCCGCAGCCCACCCTCGCCGACGTGCCGGCGCTGATCGCCGAGTCGCGGTCGGCCGGGGTTCGGGTGAACGTCAGCGACAGCGTCGTCAGCGCCGGCGAGGTGCCGGCGGCGCTGGGCCGGGCCGCGTACCGGATCGTGCAGGAGGGGCTGACCAACGCCCGCAAGCACGCGGCCGGCGCGGCCGTCACCGTGGATGTGGCCGGCGGGCCGGGCACCGGGCTGAGTGTGGCGATCGGCAACCGGTGGCCGGTCGGCGCACCGGCGGGCGGCACCTTGCCGGGTGCCGGCACCGGCCTGGTCGGCATCAGCGAGCGGGTCACCCTGGCCGGCGGGCGGCTCGCCTACGGTCGGGACGACAGCGGTGACTTCCGGCTGGCCGCCTGGCTGCCGTGGCCGGCGTGACCAGCCCTGCCGGCGCAGCCGGACCGCCGGACGCGACCGGGCCGGCCGACGCGGCCGCGCCGCCGGTGCGCGTGCTGATCGTGGACGACGACGCGTTGGTCCGGGCCGGGCTCTCGATGATTCTCGGCGGTCTGCCGGACCTGGCAGTGGTCGGCGAGGCGGCCGACGGTGGCGAGGTGCCGGCGGCCGTCGCCGCGTACGCCCCGGACGTGGTGCTGATGGACATCCGGATGCCCCGCGTCGACGGGCTGACCGCCACCGAGGTGCTGCGTGCCCAGCCGCACCCGCCGGAGGTGCTGGTGCTGACCACCTTCGACGCCGACGAACAGGTGCTGCGGGCGCTCCGCGCCGGGGCGGCCGGTTTCCTGCTCAAGGACACCCCGCCGGCGGAGATCGTGCGCGCCGTACGCCGGGTCGCGGCGGGTGAGGCGACGCTCTCGCCGACGGTGACCCGGACGTTGATCGCCCACGTGACCGCCGCCGCCCCCGGCCCGGTCGGCCCGGACCCGCGCCGCGAACGGGCGCTGCGGTTGCTCACCGAGCTCAGCGAGCGGGAGCGGCAGGTGGCGGTCGCGCTGGGGCGGGGCCACACCAACGCGGAGATCGCGGGGGAGTTGTTCATGAGCGTGGCGACGGTGAAGGCGTACGTCTCCCGGCTGCTGACCCGACTGGAGCTGAACAACCGGGTCCAGGTGGCGCTGCTCGTGCACGACGCCGGCCTCGTCTGACGGTCGGTCGGCCGGCTTGTCGGCGGAGGATCTGCTTACCGCGTACCGGAATTGAACTTTCGTCCGGTGTCCGCCGTACCCATGGCCGAGGATGTCGGTGCGGTAGGTCCGCCGTACCGCTGCCGAACTGCGGGAGGCCTGCCGTGCGAGTTGGTGAGCAGTCGACGGATCCCATCGATCAGGTACTGGGTGAGGTGCCAATGCCGGCACCACTGACCCCGGAGGATGTCCGGCTCGCGGTCCGGGCGGTGGTCGTGCACACCGCCGAGGAGTGGCCCACCGGGCCGCTGTGCCGCAACGACGGCGCCTCCTACCCGTGCCGTCTGCACCGTTGGGGGCGTCGGGTGTTGGAGACACACGGGCTCAACGAGCGGCAGATCGAGGCGTTGATCCGGCATGGCAATCCGTTTGTGCACGTGCCGTTCCCGTTCACGGCGACCGGGCCGTCGCGGCAACAGGCCGCGCGAGTCGTCCCCCAGGGGGTACGGCCCACCGCTGCTGGCCGGCCGGTGACTCCCCCCGTCACCGCGCCGCGCTGGCCCCGGGCGAGCTGAGCGCGCCACCCCTCCGCCCATCCGACCCGGGGCGACACGACGTCGGCCCGGCGCGAAGATTCCCCCTCCGCGTCGGGCCGACGTCGCTTCGAGCGGGTGGGCTCAGTTGCCGACCCCGCAGTCCGGGGCGGACCAGCTGGTCGTGTTCGAGCTGTCGTCGCTGTTGTTCTCCCGACGCGAGTCGACGTGCACGTGGTCGTCGTGGTCGGGGTAGCCCGGCCCGTAGATCCCACTGAAGCCGTTGTTACGGGCGCCGCGGGCGACCTGGCACAGCGAGGACGTCCGTGAGGTCACGTCAGCCGCGTTGCCGTACAGGTGTTGGCTGTCGGACGCGCCGCCGACCTGGTTGTTGCAGGCGCGACTGCGGAACCCACTCGACACGTAGAGCGGCTTGTCACCGAGGCCCTTGCGCAGCGCCTCCAGCTTCCACATGGTGCGCAACGCGTTCTGCTTGGTCTGGTTCGCCGACAGCGGGCCGCCGCTCCACCCGCTCCCGCCACAACCGTTGTCCAGCTCGCCGTAGTTGAAGTGTGCGGGCGTGCAGTCGTTGTCCTGGAGTTGGTACAGCTTGGCGAAGGTCTGTGGGCCGGCGATGCCGTCGGCGCGCAGCCCGTACGCCTGCTGGAACCGCTTGACCGCGGCGGCGGTCTTCGGCCCGTAGCGGCCGTCGTTCTCCACGATGTCCCGGTAGCCGGCCCACCCGGCGACCCGGATCTGCAACTGGCGGACGTCGTCGCCGGAGCGCCCCTGGGTCAGGGTGCGGTTCCAGGTGTAACAGCCGTCCGCGTGCGCCGCTGGTGCGGCGATCACTGTGGCGATCGCGGCCCCAGGCAGTGCCAGGGCGAATGCGACGGCGACCCGCTTCAAGGTGTTTACGCGCACAGAAGTCCTCCCGATAGGAGAGCGAATGGGGTGGCTCCAGGACATCGACCGAGAAGTCCCGTGATTTCCACCCTCGCACTGATCAGTGCCGTTGGAGGTGGTTAACGAGAATCGTGCTCACAATCCGCTGTCCCTGGGTATTGACTGGGAATTCGGCTGATTTGCGAAACAGCCATTTCCCACCGATCACCCCTCCTGCGGCCAAGTGCACCGAACGTCGCAATCTGCCCCACGGAGGGTGATGTTCCCGGGGCGGTGGCGGCCGGTAACGTCAGCTCCGGGGCGGCAGACTGGCGGAGGTGCGCGTGGCACGCGGTGGCGTCTTCTGTGTCGAGGGTCAGTGGCACCGTGACCTCAACGAGCGGGGCTCGGTCCTGCCCACGCTGGAGCTGCTGGAGCGGCTGGGCAAGATCCGCTTCATCCACAAGGACGCGGCCACCCGCGACGAGTTGTTCTACTTCCTGGACCGTTGGCTGCTCAAGCAGTACGCCGACCACCGGGTCGGCTTCTTCGCCATGCACGGTGAGCCGAGCCGGCTCTGCCTGACCGACTGGCAGTCGGTGGAGTTGAACGAGGTGGCCGAGCTGATGGCCGGCCGCGCGGAGGGGCGGCGACTCTATTTCGGCAGCTGCTCGGTGCTGCGCGCCTCGGACGCGGTGCTGCGCGAGTTCCTGGAGGTCACCGGAGCCGCTCTGATCTGCGGTTTCACCCGGGAAGTCGACTGGGTCGAATCGGCGGCGTTCGAAACCGTGCTCCTCGACGTGCTCGCCAACGGCCAGCGACACAATGCCGCCGAGCTGCGGATGGGCTCCGCCCACTGGGCTCCGCTCGCGTCGTACCTCGGCTTTCGGGTGATCTACGCCAACGGTCGGGCCTGGCGTCCGTCCGGCCGTCCCCGGGTGCCCACCCAGGCGGTGCACCGCGCCGCGGCTCGACCCCGCTGACCCGCCGGCGCCGCTGCGCCCGCACCCTGGTAGGAACGGGGAATGGCACGCAGCATCGCAAGGAACACCCGGGTCGACCGGGACGGCCTGCTCGACTTCCTCCGGCCGCGACACCGCGTCGTGCTGATGACCACCCGCGCCGACGGGCGACCGCAGTCCTCCCCGGTCTCCGCCGGGGTCGACGGACAGGGGCGGCTGGTCGTCTCCACCTACCCGGAGCGGGCCAAGGTGAGCAATCTTCGCCGCGACCCCCGGGTCTCGGCCTGCGTGCTCAGCGACGACTGGAACGGCCCCTGGGTGCAGATCGACGGCACCGCCGAGGTGCTCGACCTGCCCGAGGCACTGGAGCCGCTGGTCGAATACTTCCGCAGCATCTCGGGTGAGCATCCGGACTGGGACGACTACCGGGCGGCCATGGTGCGTCAGGGCAAGTCGCTGATCCGGGTCACCATCGACGCCTGGGGTCCGATCGCCACCGGTGGCTTCCCGGCCCGCCTCGCCGACTGACCGCGGCTGGCCCCGCAGCCGGGTCAGTACGCGGCGGTGAAGCGGGCGTTCGGGTGTCGCGGCTGCTCGATCTCGTCGATGATCGCCACCGCCAGGTCCTCATAGGTGAGCACCGAGCGGCCCTGAGCATCGGTGACCGGCTGGTCGGTGCCGGTGCGGTAGTGCCCGGTGCGAGCGCCGGGGTGGAACTCCAGCGGGGGCGGCGAGACATATGTCCAGTTCACCCCGTCGGCCGCGGCGCGGTAGTAGTCCAGCGCGTCCGCCTGGCCCAGCGCCGATTCCCGGTACTCCGCAGGGAAGTCCGGTTCGTCGAGAATGCGGGTGCCGCCCGGGGTGAGCAGGGTGGACCCGCCGCCCAGGTGGATGATCCGCGGTGCGGCAGGCATCCCGCGCAGCGTGGTCACCAGGTTCTCCGCCGCGTTCCGCCACAGCTCGCGCTCGCCGCCGCCGATTGCCACGACCAGCGCGTCGGCGTCCGGCGCCAGTTCCCGAACACTCCGCTCGCTGGTCGCGTCGCCGGTGACCGTCCGCACCCCGGCCGGCAGATACGAGGTGGCCTCCGGGCGACGGACGGCGGCGATCACCCGGTGCCCCCGGTCGACCGCCTCGGCAACGACCCGCGAACCGGCGGTGCCGCCCGCGCCAAACACGACGATGGTGCTCACCAGCTCAGGCTAGGGACTGGTCCAGCTCCCGGTTGGTGGAACGACGATCCCGTCAGTCGATCAGGGCGGCGTAGACGAGCTGGCGCAGCTGGGAGCGGAGCGGGTAGGTGCTCGACGGCATCAGCTGCGTGAACAGCAGCGCGGTGATCTCCTCGGCCGGGTCGACCCAGAACGCGGTGCTGGCCACCCCGCCCCAGTAGTACTCGCCGACGCTGCTCGGCACCCGGCTGGGGATCGGGTCGTCGACCACCGCGAAGCCGAGGCCGAAGCCGATCCCGTCCAGGGTGGTCTCGGCGAAGCCGCCGGTGGACAGGGTGCCCAGGTCCTGACCGCCGGGCAGGTGGTTGCGGGTCATGAACCGCACAGTGCGTGGCCCGAGTAGCCGGACGCCGTCCAGCTCGCCGCCGCGCAGCAGCAACTGGGTGAATCGGTGGTAGTCGGCGGCGCTGGAGATCAGGCCGCCACCGCCGGAGAGCAGGGCCGGCTTGCTGAACGCGAGCGACCCCAGGCTGTCGTAGCGGACGGCCCGGCCGCTGCGCGGTTCCGGTACGTAGAGCGCTGCCAGCCGCTCGGCCTCGTCGCCCTCTACCCACCAGCGGGTGTCGGTCATGCCGAGGGGGCCGAAGATCCGGTCGGCGAAGAACGCGTCGAGGCTCTGCCCGGAGATCACCTCGACGAGTCGGCCCAGCACGTCGGTGGCGACGGAGTAGCCCCACGCCGAGCCGGGCTGGAACAGCAGCGGCAGCTCGCCGAAGGCCGCGCAGGCGCCGGCCAGGTCGACGTCCGCCGGCGGGTACAGGTCGTAGCCGGCGGCCCGGTAGAGGCCGTCGACCACCGAGGTCTGCATGAAGCCGTACGTCAGGCCGGCCGTGTGGGTGAGCAGGTGCCAGACCCGGATCGGCTCGACCGCCGGCACGGTGTACGGCTTGAGCGCCGACCCCTTCGAGTAGACCCGCAGGTCGGCGAACTCGGGCAGCCAGCGGCTGATCTCGTCGGTCAGCTCGAACCGGCCCTCCTCCCACAGCATCATCGCCGCGACCGAGGTGACCGGCTTGGTCATCGAGTAGATCCGCCACAGGGTGTCGGCCTCGACCGGGGCGCCCGACTCCCTGTCGCGCAGCCCGTACGTCGAGGAGTGCGCCACCTCGCCGCGACGGGTGACCACCACCTGCCAGCCGGCCAGCCGGCCGTCGTCGACGTACCGGCCGAAGTGCTCGTCGATCCGCGCCAGCCGCGCCCTGTCGAAACCGATCTGATCCGGGTCCCTGCTCCGAGCCACACTCACGCCGCCGAACGTACTCGCCCGTACACCGCCACCGGAAGGGGGCCGGCGCCGGCCTGCCGGCCGTCGGCTGTCGGCGGCGCCCACTAGCCTGGCCGGATGCCGGAGTTGACCGAGGACGTGACCTTCCGCAACGAGGACTGGTACGGCGAGGAGCTGACCGACCGGCACTTCGTGGGTTGCGAGTTCTTCGGGGTGGATCTGACCGAGGCGGTGAGCAGGGGCGCGGTCTTCACCGGGTGCACGTTCGGCAACGTGGCGTTCAACGCCTCCCGACATGTCGACTCCGCCTTCACCCGTTGCGTCTTTCGGCGGTGCAACTTCTTCGAGGCAGAGTTCACCGGCTGCAAGCTGGTCGGCAGCACCTTCAGCGAGTGCGATCTGCGCCCGTTGACGGTGGACGGCGGTGACTGGTCCTTCGTCGCGTTGCCCGGTGCCGACCTGCGTGGCGTCCGACTGACCGGGGTGCGCATGCGCGAGGTGGACCTCACCAGGGCCAACCTCACCGGTGCTACGGTCACCGCTGTCGATCTTTCCGGGGCGCAGTTGACCAACGTCCGGCTCGGCGGTGCCGACCTGCGGGGCAGCGATCTCACCGCGCTGGACCCGACGGTCGTCGAACGGGCCGGTGCCGTGATCGACGTCGAGCAGGCCGTGGTCGTCGCGCAACTGCTCGGCTTCCGGATCGGCTGAGCCGAAAGGCGCTCCTGGTCTGCCGAAGTGCCCGTCCGGGCGGGCCGGGTTGTCCGACAGCGTCCCATTGTGGGCTGGACACGTCCGGCAGTCCGGATCTAGCGTGTCGTCCACGCTCGGGTAAACGTGAAACTGCCCACAGTGGATGGTGTGGTCCTCGGCGGTGCAAGACGGCCGGGCGGCGGAGTTGGAGGGGTCGGTGGCGGACGAAGACCGCACGCGGGCTGGTTCGAGGGCTGGCGACGCGCCGCCGAAGCACCGTCCGCGTGCCATTACCGCCGGGTTGACCCGCAGCCTGTTGCGCCGCGCCCGACAGCGGCGGCGCTGGGCGGTGGAGGGAGCCGCCGTGCTCGTCTGCCTGGTGGCGTTGATCTCGTACCTCGCCACCCGGTCTGGTCCGGCGCCCGACGACGACCAGGCGGGTCCGGGCGGCGTGCCCGCCGGTGCCGTACGTTCCCCCGGTTTCCCGGCCGCCGACGGGCGCACCGGCGAGGCGGGGCCGGCGACGCCCGGCCTGCGTCCGCGTCAGCGCCCACCCTCGCCCGACCCGACGCCGTCGGCCAGCACGCCTGCCCCACCACCGGTGAAGCCCCATTCGCCGGCGCTGACGGTGAGCCGGGGCGAGATGCCCGCCATCGTCGACCTGACCGCCGTTGGCGCCCGGGACTGGGTGCACTGGGGGGAGCGCGGCGCCAGGTCGATGAACCGCAAGCGCTCCGGCTCCGGCGAGATCATCGACGGGGGTGGCCCAGGCCGGCGGGTCGGTTGGGACGGCAACCAGGAGTACGTGCGCTGGACCGACGGCACGCCGGAGCGGTCGACGAACGGCAGTTCCAACGGCGTCTACGCCTGCGGTGCCGGGAACGGGTTCAGCCTTGCCGTCGCCGGCAGTGGTGAGCCGCGCACGGTCCAGCTCTACGGCGGCATCTGGATGGCGCGGGGGCGACTGGAAGCGCGGCTGTCCACCGGCGGGCCCGCCAGCACCGCCCGACTGGAAGACCCGTACACCAGTCAGAGCGCCCAGTTCACCATCCGCTTCACTGTGCCGAAGGGTGCCCGGCTGCTGCTGAGCTGGACCGTCGAGAAGGTCTTCACGCCGCACTGCGGCAACGTCGGCCTCCAGGCCGTGACGGTGCGTTGACTGACTGACTGATCGCTGCGCGTTCGGACGGCGGGACAGTTTGTCCGTCGCGGACTGTCGAATGCGTCGTAACTTTCTGCTGTCCCCATCCGACCATCCAGTGTGGAGGCAGCGGAGATGAGTAGCAGCACCGCCCACCGCGTCCGTCGTGCCGCTTCGTCCGGCACCGGTGAAGCGTCTGGGGAGGTTCTTCGCGACATCCCCCTGCCGCCGTACGTGACGGGCGAGGACACCCAGTTCGCCGTACGGGCGGTGGTGGTGCACGCCCCCCGACGATGGTCCGGGGGTGTGGTCTGCCGTAACGATGCCAGCCCGCACCCGTGCCGCCTGCACCGCTGGGGCACCCGGGTGCTGGCGCTGCGCGGGCTGCGGGCCGCTGAGATCGCCGCGCTCATCGAGCGAGGTGACCCGACGGCGGTGGTCCCCCCACCGGACCGTCCGGCCTGAGCGCTCGCCGGGCCGGGAGGCGCGTTCGCGCCTCCCGGCCGTCGCTCAGCAGGTGATCGGTTTGACCCAGGAGCACTCGACGCCCTCCGGGGTGCGCGGCGTCTCCGGCACCGCCGGCGGGGCCACCCGTGCCGTCGACGCACCACCCTCGCGGAAGCCGGCCAACGCCACGGCGATCTGGTCCTCGAGCGACTTCACCGACGCCGTGAGGTAGTTGTTCAGCAGGATGGAGAACGCCAGCAGGCGACCATCGGCGCTGGTGACGTAGCCGGAGAGCCCGGAGACACCGGTCAGGCTGCCGGTCTTGGCGTGCACGTTGCCCGCGGCCGGCGTTCCGGCCATCCGGCTGCGCAGGGTGCCGCCGACGAATCGCTCGGGCTGACCGGCGATCGGCAGCGCCGCGTACCAGGTCGCGAACCACGGTTCGGCGCGGACGGCGCTCAGCAGGTCGACGAATTCCGTCGCCGGGATCAGGTTGCGCCGGGACAATCCTGAGCCGTCACGCTGGCGGAGTCTCCCGGTGTCCATTCCGGTGTCGGCGACATACTCGCTGATCGCTGTGAGACCGGCCGTCCAGGTGCCCGAGCCGGAGAGCACCCGCCCGATCTCCTTGGTCAACACCTCGGCGTGTCCGTTGTTGGACAGCTTCAAGAACGGCGTCATCAGCTCACCCAGGCTCATCGAGTCGTGGCGCGCCACCGGCTGGGCCGTCTCCGGGGTGGGCTGGCCGAGCACGGTCCGGCCGAGCACCCGCACGCCGTGCCGGTGCAGCGCCGCCCGGAACACGTCGGCCGCGTAGCCGGTGGGCTCCCAGACGGTGACCCAGTCGCTGGCGGGCTCGCCGCCGACGGCGATCTGACCGGTCACCACGACGGTGTTGCCACCGTGCTCGCGCTCGATCGAGATCGAGGTCTCGCCGTCGCTGACCGTGTGGGCGCGGTTGTCGACGCGGACGTACCCGGTGGCGGGGGTGGTGGTGACCACCGGCGGGGCGCCGGCCCGGTCGGCCGGTGCGGCGTGCACGATCACGGTGCCCGCGTCGTAGTCGGTGTCCGGGGCGACGGTCAGCGCGGAGACCTGGGCGGCGTAGTAGTAGGGCTCGTCGTCCCAGGTCCAGTCGGGGCCCAGTCGGGTGCGGTCGTAACGGGTGTCGTCGGCGACCAGGTTTCCGGTGACCACCCGCACGCCGTCGGCGGCGACCTGCGCGGCGAGCGCGTCGTAGTCGGTGGCGAGCATTGTCGGGTCGCCCCCGCCGCGCAGGTAGAGGTTGCCGGAGAGCAGGCCCGCACGGCGCTTGCCGCTGGCCCGTACGTCGGTGCTGAAGCGGTGGCCCGGACCGAGCAGCTCAAGGGCGGCCGTCGAGGTCAGTAGCTTGGTGTTGGACGCCGGAACCAGCCGGCGGTCACCGTTGCGGTCGTAGAGCGTCTGTCCCGTGCTGGTGTCGACCACGACCACCGACGCCTGCGCGCCGGCCAACCGGGCGTCGGCGAGGATCGTGTCGATGGTCGCACGCAGGTGGGTCGTCGCGGGGGTGGGCGACTCGGCCGTGGCACCGGGCGCGGCAGCCGTGGCCGCGGTGGCGACCAGCGCGAGCAGTGCGAGGGCCCGGGGAAAGTGACGGCGATGCATCTGCTGATGCTGCCACGGAGATATTCGCCGGAGAAGGCCCTCAGGCGAAAGATATTGCCGTCTGGGTTATTTCGGTGGTCGAAGCCGGGATGGCAGGCTGTGATCGGCGCGACGGTCGAGGCGGGCACAGCGGTGACATCCGGGGCGTTGTAGCCCACGTGGACACCCACTCCGCGGACGTCGTGGTGATCGGCGCCGGTCAGGCCGGCCTGAGCGCCGGCTATCACCTGCACCGCACCGGCTTCGCGCCCGGCAGCGGCTTCGTCATCCTCGACGCCGACAACGGGCCCGGCGGCGCCTGGCAGCATCGCTGGCCGACGCTGGTCTTCGACCGGGTGCACGGCTTCCACGACCTGCCCGGGCTCCCGCTCCCGCCCACCGAGCCGCAGCGCCCGGCTTCCGAGCAGGTCCGCGCCTACTTCGCCGCGTACGAGAGGGCCTTCGACCTGCCGGTGCGGCGACCGGTGCGGGTCCGGGCCGTGCGCTCCCGCCCCGACGGCCGGCTGGATGTGCACACCGACCAGGGCACCTGGACCGCCCGCGCCTTGATCAACGCCACCGGTACCTGGACCCGACCGTTCTGGCCGCACTACCCGGGCCGGTCGACGTTCCGGGGACGCCAGTTGCACACCGCCGACTACCGAGGGCCGGCCGAGTTCATCGGCCTCCGCGTGGTGGTGGTCGGCGGCGGCACCTCGGCCGTGCAACTGCTCGGCGAGGTCTCCACCGTCGCGGCGACCACCACCTGGGTGACCCGCCGGCCGCCGACGTTCAACGACGAGGAGTTCGGCCCCGAACTGGGTCGGGCCGCTGTGGCCCGGGTGGACCAGGCGGTCCGGGCCGGCCGACCGCCGGGCAGTGTGGTGGGCGTGACCGGTCTTCCGGTCACCCCGGAGGTACGCCGACTGCGCGAGCACGGCGTCCTCGACCGGCTACCCATGTTCGACCGGATCACGCCCGACGGGGTGGCCTGGACGGACGGGAGGTTCGTGCCGGCGGACATGATCCTGTGGTGCACCGGCTTCCGGGCGGCCATCGACCATCTCGCCCCGCTGGGGCTGCGCGCGCCCGGCGGCGGTATCACGATGGACGGCACCCGGGTGGTCGCCGACGCGCGGGTTCACCTGGTCGGGTATGGCCCCTCGGCCAGCACGATCGGTGCCAACCGGGCCGGCCGCGCGGCGGTCAACGAGATTCGCGCCTGGCTGACGCCGGCCCCCGCTCTCCACTGACCTGGCTCTATTTGACGGATGGTCCGCCAGCGGGCACGGTGGGAGTGACGGGGCCATCAGCTGCCCCGATTCGATGCGACGGCGATGACCGTTCGCCCCTCTGCCGCCTCCCACGTGTGCTCGTACGCGGGCCGACTGTCCGGTCCGCGCGGTATCCGACCGCGAGCCGAGAATCCACGAGGAGTTCCATCAATGCTCACCATGACCGACAACGCCGTGCTCGTCATCCGTGACCTCGCCAACCAACAGGACGTCGCCCAGGACGGCGGTGTGCGTATCGCCGCCGACACCGAGGCGGGCTCGCTCACCGTCGAGCTGGTGCCCGAACCGGTACAGGGCGATCGGGTGGTCGACAACCAGGGCGCCCGGATCTTCCTGGACGAGGACGCCGCCGAGCTGCTCGGCGACGCGTCGGTGGACGCCACGGTCGACGACGAGGGCGTCATCCAGTTCGGCTTCACCGAGAAGCAGTAGAGCCGGCTTCACCGCAGCGATCGTCCCCGCTGCGGTGGTGGCCCCTGCCCGGGGTGCCACCGCGGCGCGCCGTCGCCGGCTCGATGCAACAGCGTGGCGAGCACGTGGGCCAGGTGGTGCGAGGTGCTCCACGCCGCCCAGTTGGCGGTCGAGCCGGCCCCGGCGCCCCGGCGGGCCCGGCGCAGCAGCTCATGGTCACCCCAGGAGAAGGCCGCCCCGGTGGTAGGCCAGTGCGGTGCCGACACCAGCGTGCGACACAGGTCGGCGAACCTGTCGTCGCCCCGGCCGCCGCGTCGCGCCCAGCGGTAGACCCACCAGCTGCCGTCGTCGGTGTAGCGCACGGTCGGCAACCGGTCGCCGGGGTCACCGGTGCCCCGCCCGGCCGGCTGGACGCCGTAGTCGCCGTAGTCGACCCCGGCGTCGGCCAGTCG
Organism: Micromonospora sp. NPDC051227; assembly: GCF_044455385.1. Taxonomy (NCBI): domain Bacteria; kingdom Bacillati; phylum Actinomycetota; class Actinomycetes; order Micromonosporales; family Micromonosporaceae; genus Micromonospora; species Micromonospora sp. NPDC051227. The sequence continues at coordinate 157,368 of NZ_JBITET010000002.1, read as the reverse complement.
TCGCCACAGTTGCCAGTCCCAACGGTCCAGCTGGACCGGCTCGTCGGTGGGCAACCGGGACAGCGTCGGCGGCATACCGCCCGCCGCCACCGTCACCGACCGCCAGGCGTGTCGGCGCGCCCAGTCCAGCAGGTGGCGTACCCGGGGCTCGGCGGTCCGCACGTCCGCCGGGCAGCAGACGTCACCCGCGTCCACCAGCAGGTCGCACTCCTCCGGGGCGAGGCCGGTGAACCGCCAGATCCGTTCCACAGCGGTGGTGCTCGCATCCGGCCCGGCCCGGTCCTGGCCGGCCCGCAGCCGGATGAGTGCGCGCCGGCCGTACGCCCGCGCCGCAGCGCCGTGCGCGACCAGCCGGTGGTCGCTCTCGCAGAGACCGATCACCGGCACCACCGGTACGCCCCAACGCGTCAGCTCCGCCTCGGGGATGTCGGGCAGTGCGCTGACGTCGATGGCGGGCAGCAGCCCGGATGGCAACCGTCGAATGGTGTCCAGCGTGGACCGACCGATAGCGCCGATCTCCAGGATCGGGGCGACCAGTGCGGCGTACGCGGGATCGAGGTGGCTCAGGGCCTCAAGCTCGCCTCGTCGGCTGGCGAGGATGGGGCGGTAGACCGGCGCCGCCGCCCGGCCCCCGTGGGCGGGCACCATAGTTCAATCTAGCCAGGCGTACGCACATCCCCCAGGAATGTAAGCCGGAATTCGGCTGCTGCACTGTCGGTTCGGCGACTACCATCCACCGATGCCCACGCCGATTCACCGTTACCAGTCCGACGAAGAGGACAGCGCGCGGTGGACCGGTTTCCCGTTCCGCGACGGCGACATCGTGATCAGCACCCGGTCGAAGAGCGGCACCACCTGGATGCAGATGATCTGTGCGCTCCTGGTGCTGGGCACCCCGGAGTTGCCGGCGCCGCTGACCGTGCTGTCGCCGTGGCTGGACTGGTTGGGCGAGCCGCAGGCCACGGTGCACGACCGGCTCGCCGCCCAGCCACACCGGCGGTTCATCAAGACGCACACCCCGCTGGACGGGGTGCCGCTCGACCCTCGGGCGCACTACGTGGTGGTGGCCCGGCACCCGCTGGACATGGCGGTCTCCCTCTACCACCAGAGCGCCAACCTGAACCGGGCGCGCATCGCCGAGTTGACCGGCCAACCCGCCCCGGCCGGGCCACCCCGGGGGCGGCCTCCGGTGCGGGAGTGGTTGCTGAGCTGGGTCGACCGGGAGGTGGACCCCCGCGTCGAGCTGGATTCGCTGCCCGGGGTGCTGATGCACCTTAACGACGCGTGGGCCCGCCGGCACGAGCCGAACGTCGAGCTGGTGCACTACGACGACCTGCTGGCCGATCTGGGCGGTGAAATGCGCCGGCTGGCCGACCGGTGGAAACTCCCGAGCCCGCGGCCGGAGTTGGTTGAGGCCGCCACCTTCGGTCGCATGCGGGAGCGTGCCGACCGGCTCGCACCGGACACGCTCGGCGTGCTGCGTGACCGGCAGGCGTTCTTTCGCCGGGGAGGCTCGGGTCAGGGACGTGACCTGCTGGACGAGGCCGGTCTCGCCCGCTACCAGCGACGGGTCGCGGCGCTGGCTCCGCCGGACCTGCTCAGCTGGCTGCACCGCTAGTCCGTTGGGCACACAAGAGCGCGCGGCGCCGTTTCGACAGTGGTCGGAACGTCGCCGCGCTCTGGCCGTCTCCCACCACCGCAGCCGTTCGGCGGTACGCCAGCGGGGACCTGGCTCGACCGGCCGTTCGTGCCGGTCCGCTTCTCGATCCCCGGTCCGTGCGGATCCAAACCCGCCAACCGTGGGGAATTCCACCATCCGCCAGTCCCGGCGTGACGCGCCGCCGGACGGGGTATGAGCGTGGACATGGAGCATTTCACTATCGCGACTGTCGCCGAGAAGAGCCCGGATTTCCGGCGCGTGCTGTGGACCGGTGAGCACACCCAACTGGTCATCATGACCATCCCCGCCGATGGGGAGATCGGCGAGGAGGTGCACGAGGACATCGACCAGATCCTCACCTTCGTGAGCGGCGTCGGCGAGGCGCGGGTCGCTGGCGCGAAGCGGAAGGTCGTCGCGGGCGACCTGGTCGTGGTGCCAGCGGGCACCAAGCACAACTTCGTCAACACCGGTCCCAACCCGCTGGTGCTGTACACGGTCTACGGGCCGCCGGAGCACGCCGACAAGGCCGTGCACAAGACCAAGGAAGAGGCCGACGCGGCCGAGGCGGCGGGCGAGGACGAGCCACCGACCGAGTGAGCCGTCCGGCCTGATCCGGGCCGATGCGGGTACCCCCGGCGGGTGGAGCAGCAGCCGCAGATCTCCGACTACGGGTTCCTCTCGGACTCTCGTTCGGGCGCCCTGGTCGGCAAGGACGGCTCGATCGACTGGTGGTGCCCGCACCGGTTCGACGGTTCGTCGGTGTTCGCGCGGCTGCTCGACCCGGGAGCTGGCCACTTCCGGCTGGCGCCGATCGGGGTCGGCGGCCCGGGTCACCGGGTGGAGCGCGCGTACCTGCCGGACACGTTGGTGCTGCGGACGGTGCACCACACCCCGCACGGCAGCGTGGCGGTCACCGACGCGCTGGCCGCCGAGGTCGGCGCACGCGCCCACGAGCTGGGCAAGAACTCACCCGCCGTGCTGATCCGGGTGGTCGAGGGGCTCTCCGGGCGGGTGCGGATGGCGTTGGATTTCGCGCCCCGCCCGGAGTACGGCCTGCTCACGCCGTACCTGCACGAGCAGCCGGACGGCGGGGTGCTGGCCGGCGCCGGCCCGGTGGTGCTGGTGTTGCGCGCCGGGGGTCTGCACCTGCGGGCGGGCACCGACCGGGTGACCCACGAGTTCGAGGTCTCGGCCGGTCAGGTGATCGGGATGGACCTCGCGTTCGGCGAGGCGTACGGCGAGCCGCCGGCCCGAGTGGACCCGCTGACCACCCTCGCCGAGACGACGCAGGCGTGGCGGGCGTTCCGGGAGACGCACACGTACTCCGGCCGCTACCCCGAACTCGTCACACACAGCTCGACGGTCCTGACCGGCCTCACGTACGCCCGCAGCGGCGCTGTCGCCGCCGCGCTGACCTCATCTCTGCCGGAGCAGATCGGCGGCGACCGGAACTACGACTACCGCTACTCCTGGCTGCGGGACTTCTCATTGACCATGCGGGCGCTCTGGGTGGCGGCCTGCCCCGACGAGACGTCCCGGCTGTTCACCTGGGCGACCCGCTCGATCGGCCGGTTCGGCGACGAGCCCGTGCCGGTGCTCTTCGGGCTCGAGGGAGAGCGTGACCTCTCCGAGCACCACTGCAACCACCTGCGCGGCTACCGCGACAGTCGGCCCGTGCGGGTCGGCAACGACGCCTGGCGGCAACGGCAGCTCGACGTGCCGGGTGAGGTGATGTCGGCGGTGTGGCGGCTGCGCGACTACCTGGGCGCGCGGTTCGAGGACGAGCTGCGGGAGATGGTGCTCGGGTTGACCGAGCAGGTGGCCGCGACGTGGCGGCTGCCGGACCGGGGCATCTGGGAGACCCGCGACGAGGAGCGCCACTACGTCTCGTCCAAGGTGTCCTGCTGGTTGACCATGGACCGGGCGGTGGGGCTCGCCGACCGGCTCGGTGATCGGGCCGACCCCCGTCGCTGGGCGCGGGTACGCGACGAGATCCGCGACACAGTGCTGCGCGAGGGGTGGAACGACCGGATCGGGGCGTTCACCGGCGCGTTCGGGTCGGCGGAGCTGGACGCCTCGGTGCTCGCCCTGCCGGTCACGCACTTCCTGCCGGCCACCGACCCGCGGATGCGCTCGACCATCGCGATGGTCGAGCGCGAGCTGGGCACCGAGGACGGCCTGCTGCGCCGCTGGACGACCGACCCGGCCGGATTCCTGCTGTGCTCGTTCTGGCTGGTGGAGTGCCTGGTGATGACGGGCGAACCGCAGCGCGCCGAGGCGCTCTTCGAGCGGGTCGTCGGGTACGCCAACGACGTGGGGTTGTTCAGCGAGCAGATCGACCTCACCACCGGGATGCAGCTCGGCAACACCCCGCAGGCGCTCTCGCACATCGGGCTGATCAACGCGGCCTGGCGGATCACCGAGCCGGAGAGCTACTGATCGCTCAGCGTTACGTCGCGGCCGGAATCCTGCAACAGACCTGCAAGCGCCAGGCATTGACGCTGATGGTTGGACCGTCCTAGCCTCGAAGCATCGGGAAAGCCCTTTCCCCAGGGCTTCGATCCCGCTTCACTCCGCTTCGGATCCGGGCGTCCGGCGGAGGCGCACACCGATCCCGTTCAGCGCAGCACGCCGATGCGAACACGTCTCGGTACGGCGGCCGAGGGATCACCACCACATGCGTCAAGGAGGACACCTGTGCAGAAAAGACGACTCTCCGGCCGCCGACCACTCCTGCTGGCGGTGGGTGCCGGGGTGACCGCGGCGGCCCTCGCCGCCGGCATGAACTCGGCCTTCGCGGCCACCGTCTTCAACGACGACTTCAACGACGGCAACACCTCCGGCTGGTCCAAGTCCGGCGGCACCTGGACCGTCGACGGCTCTGGCGTGCTCAACCAGTCCAACGCCGGCAGCGAGCTGGCCCGCCAGTTCGCCGGCCAGACCAGCTGGACCAACTACTCCGTGCAGGCCCGGGTCAGGCCGACGAGCTTCGGCTCGTCCAGCGCCCTGGTCGGGCTCGCCGCCCGCTCCACCAGCAGCACCAAGATGTACCGGCTGGCCCTGCTCGGCTCCGGCCGGACCGAACTCCAGGCCGTCAACGGAAGCTCCGTCACGGCGATCGGTTCCGCCTCGATCGGGGTCGGCGCCGGCACCTGGTACACACTGCGCATCGAGACCAGCGGCAGCACCATCCGCGGCTTCGTCAACGGCACCCAGATCGCGTCCGGCAGCAACAGCCTGGCCGGTGCGGGCCGGATCGGCCTGGTCACCGCGTACGCCAGTGGCGGCTTCGACGACGTGCTGGTCGACTCGTCCGGCGGCGGCACCCCGACCACACCGCCACCGACGACCACTCCGCCCCCCACCACTCCGCCGCCGACCACCACACCTCCGCCGGCTGGCTGGCCGACACCCACCGGCAGCCAGAAGGTGGACGCCACGATCCCGGTCTCCGGCTCCTTCGACGGTGGGCTCAAGCGCTACTACGGCATCGGTGACGGCGGGCAGAGCGAGAGCCAGGACCCGATGTTCGAGCTGGCCGCAGGCGCCACCCTGCGCAACGTGATCATCGGTGCTCCGGCCGGCGACGGCGTGCACTGCGAGGGCAACTGCACCCTGATCAACGTCTGGTGGGAGGACGTCGGCGAGGACGCGGCGACCTTCCGCGGCGGCACCACGTACACCGTCGACGGCGGCGGCGCCCGCTCCGCCAGCGACAAGGTCTTCCAGCACAACGGCTCGGGCACCGTCTACATCAAGAACTTCCGGGTGGAGAACGCCGGGAAGCTCTACCGGGCCTGCGGCAACTGCTCCACGTCGTACCAGCGGCACGTGGTGATCGACAACGTGATCGTCCGCAACACCGACGCGATCGCCGGCATCAACACCAACTGGGGCGACACCGCCCGGTTCAGCCGGATCACCATCGTCGGCGACCCGGACCGGGAGACCTCGATCTGCGTGAAGTACAAGGGCGTGCCGAAGGGCAGCGAACCGACCGAGATCGGCGAGGGCGCCGACGGCGTCAACTGCCTCTACTCGCCCTCCGACATCACCTACCAGTAGACCGGCACGACGGCACCCCGCGAACCGCCCGGTCCGCGGGGTGCCGCCATGTCACCCCATCAGGGGTACGCCGGAGACGTCGACAGTGTCCGGATACTTCAGCCCGGCACCGGTGTTGAGCACCACCACCCGTTCGCCGGCCCGGATCCACCCGCCCGCCCGCAGTTGCCGGGCCGCCGTGAGACAGGCCGCCCCCTCCGGGCAGAGCAGCAGCCCCTCCCGGGCGGCGAAGTCCCGCAGATCGGCCAGGATGTCCGCGTCGTCGACGGCGACCGCCGTGCCGGAGGACTCCCGCAGCGCTGCCAGGATCAGCTCGTCGCCCAGCGGGGCCGGCACGGTGATGCCGAACGCGACGGTGTGCGCGTCCGCCCACGGCTGCGCCCGATTCTCGCCGGCGGCGAAGGCCCGCACGATCGGCGCGCAGCCGGTGGACTGCACCGCCACCAGGCGGGGCAGCTTGTCGCCGATCCAGCCCAGCTCGCGCAGCTCGTGCAGGGCCTTGTGGATGCCGATCAGACCGACCCCGCCGCCAGTCGGATAGATGATCACGTCCGGCGTCTGCCAGCCGAGCTGCTCGACGATCTCGTACCCCATCGTCTTCTTGCCCTCCAGCCGGTAGGGCTCGCGCAGGGTGCCAGCGTCGAAGATCGTCCCGTTCGACTCCGCGATCAGCTCGGCCACCCGCCGACCGGCGTCGCCGATCAGCCCGTCGACCAGGCGCAGGTCGGCACCGGCGGCGACGCACTCGCGCCGGCAGATGCCCGGCGCCTCCAGTGGCATGACGATTGTCGCGCCCATCCCGGCCCGCGCGGCGTACGTGGCCCAGGCCGACCCGGCGTTGCCGTTGGTGGGCATCGCGATCCGCTCGACGCCCAGCTCGCGGGCCCGGCTCACCCCGACCGCCGCGCCCCGGGCCTTGAACGAACCGGTCGGGATCAGCCCCTCGTCCTTGACCATCAGGTCCGCGATGCCGATCTCGGCGCCGTACGCCGGGGCGCGCAACAGCGGCGTCCAGCCCTCGCCGAGCGTCGTGACGTGCCGTGGGTCGCCGACCGGCAGCAGCTCGCGGTAGCGCCACAGGTCAGCCGGACGCAGCGGGAAGCGTTCCGGGGTGACCGCCTTCGCCACCGCCGGCAGGTCGTAGCGGGCCAGCACCGGCGAGCCGCACCCGCAGAGGTTCTGCAACTGGTCGGCGGAATGCTCCCGCCCGCAGCGCGGACAGTCCAGGTGAGTCAGGTACACGTCGCTCCTCGCCGTCACACAGCGTCGATGCTCAGCCAGTGCCGGCTGCGCCGCCCCGGCTGGTAGACCGAGTCCAGTCGCTTGGCGACCACGCCCGGCAGGCCCTGTTCCCGACCGGCACGCAGGGCCTCGTCGCCCGTGCCCGGGAACCACGGCGGAGTCTGCCAGTGCGTACCGGACAAGACCAGCCCATCGAGCAGCTCCCGGCGTTGCGCGTACGGCACGTCGACGCTGCTCACGCCCTCCAACCAGAGCAGGTCGACGATCAGGTACTGGGCGCCGGCGGGGACCCGGCTGCCGGTGGCCGGCCGGACCGGGCGGACCCGCCCGGCACCGTCGATGCGGACCAGCACACCGTCGAGCACCGCCTCGGTGGGCGCGAGCGCCTCGGACATCGGGCGCAGCCACGGATACCCGGCGGTGATCTCCTCGTCGGTCTCGGAGAGCAGCCGCAGCCGCCCGCCGGAGACGTACGCCATCGCCCGGACGCCATCCCAGCGCAGCTCGTACCCCCAGGCGGCGCGGTCGCGGGGGAGCCCGGCGGCGGACGTGGCGTGCATCGGTCGGACCAGATCCGGCATCGCTGTCCAGCCCGGCGGCGCGGGGTCGGTGCGGCGGACCATCCAGTCCCGCCCGCCGGTGGCGAAGAGGACGTAGCGGCCGGCGGTCCGCTCACCGGAGAGCGTCACGATCACCTCGTCGTCGCGCCACTTCTCGCAGCGGTAGGTGCCCCGGTCGTGGATCAGCATCCGGCCGCCGCCGTACTCGCCGGCGGGGATCTCGCCGGCGAAGTCGAGGTACTCCATCGGGTGGTCCTCGGTGTGTACGGCGAGGTGGTTGCGACCCGGATCGCGGGGGAGACCGCGTGGCACCGCCCAGGACGCGAGCACGCCATCGCGTTCCAGGCGCAGGTCCCAGTGCAGGCTGCGGGCGTGGTGCTGCTGGATGACGAAGCGGGCGGCGTCGGGGCCGGCCGACGGAGGGCTCTCCAGCGGCACCGGCTCGGGCGTGCGGGCCGCGTTCCGCCGTCGCCGGTACTCCTCCAGCCGGTCGGTCACACAGGCATTCTCCGGCAAACCGGACCAGCGCGCTGGACGCCGGAGTGTCCGGTTCGCTCGGCGACCAAGGGCGCGGCGGGGTAGAACGGACCTCATGGACCTCACCGACCAGCCCACCGCCCTGCTCCCCGGTGACGTGCGGATGCCCCTGCTCGGCTTCGGCACCTGGCAGGCCACCGGCCAGGCCGGTTACGACGCCGTGCTGGCCGCGCTCGACACCGGCTACCGGCACCTCGACACCGCCACCGTGTACGGCAACGAGCGGGAGGTCGGCCGGGCGGTGCGGGAGAGCGGGCTGCGCCGGGAGGACCTCTTCATCACCACCAAGCTCCCGCCGGATCGGGTGGGCCGGGAGCGCGCGACGCTGGAGGCGAGCCTGGAGGCGCTCGGCGTCGAGCACGTCGACCTGTGGCTGATCCACTGGCCGCCGTCGTCGCCGGGGGACAGCATCCCGCTCTGGCGCGAGCTGCTTGCCGCCCGCGACGAGAACCTGGCCCGGGCGGTCGGGGTGAGCAACTACAGCACCGCGGAGATCGATGAGCTGATCCAGTCCACCGAGGAGAACCCGGCGGTCAACCAGATCCGGTGGAGCCCGTCGCTGTACGACCGGCAGCGGCACGCCGAGCACCGGGACCGGGGCGTGGTGCTGGAGGGGTACAGCCCGTTCAAGACCAGCGATCTCAGCGACCCGGTGCTGACCAGGATCGCCGGCGCGCACGGCGTCTCCCCGGCGCAGGTGGTGCTGCGGTGGCACATCGACCACGAGATCGTGGTGATCCCGAAGTCGGTGACCCCGGAGCGGATCACCGCCAATTTCGACGTCTTCCACTTCTCGCTCACGGCGGAGGAGATGCGCGACATCGACGCGCTCGGCGAGGTCTGATCGGCGGTTTCTTTCAGCCTGCGGCCCGGTGATGAAGGGTATCGACATCGACGTACATGACGGTATAGCGTCCCCGTCATCACGTTCGTCGATCCGTTCGTACCTGCCGTCGCTGGAGGATCGCCATGGCCCGAACCCCGTCCATCCGTCTGCCCCGCCGTGGGGTGCTCGGCATCCCCGCCCTGGTGGCCGCCGCGCTGACCGTCGTCGCCCGCCCCACTGCGGCGAGCGCCGCGCCGAAGGCCGAGTGCCTCGCCGACCTGCTTCAGGACGCCTGATGGCGACGATTCCCTGGCTGGTGGACGTGCTGCGCGCCGCCGGCGTCCAGGTCGTGGTCGAGGGGGACTGGCTCAACCGGATGCGGCCCGGCTCGTTCGACCCGATCGGGGTGCTCTGGCACCACACCGCCTCGACCTCCAGCGCCAGCAACCCGCACCCGGCGCTGGGCATCTGCATCAACGGCCGGTCCGACCTGCCGGGCCCGCTGTGCCAGGCGCTCGTCGACTACAACGGTGTCTTCCACGTCATCTCCGCCGGCCGGTGCAACCACGCCGGGGTCAGCGGCGGCAGTGGGCCGATCCCGGCCGGTGACGGCAACACCCTCATGATCGGGTGGGAGATCGACTACAACGGCGTCAACCAGGAGATGACCGCCGCGCAGTACAACGCATCGCTCGCCGCCACCGCCGCCGTGCTCACCCGGCTCGGCCGGGACAGCAGCTACGCCCGGGGCCACCGGGAGACCAGCACCACCGGCAAGATCGACCCGTCCTTCATCGACCTGAACGTCATGCGCGCCGACGTGGCGGCGAGAATGGCCGGCGGCGGGACAGCCTGGTCCTCCACCGTGGACAACACCACCGGCGGTCGGTTCACCGCCAGCGCCAACTGGGGCGTGTCGTCATACTCCAGTCAGCGCTACGGCGCCGACTACCGGTACGCGGACCCGGTCGCCGCCAGCGACGTCGCGTGGTACCGGTTCAACGTCCCGGCCACCGCCAACTACCGGGTCGACGCCTGGTGGCCGGCGAACTCGGGCTACAACAGCGCCGCCCCGTACATCGTCGCCACCAGCACCGGCAACCAGACCGTGCGGGTCGACCAACGGGTCACCGGCGGGCAGTGGCGAATCCTCGGCACGTTCACGCTGCCGGCGGGCGACGCCAACCGGGTCGGCGTGAGCCGGTGGAGCAACGCCGCCGGCCTGGTCGTCGCCGACGCCGTACGCCTCACCCGCGTCTGACCCCGACCTCGTGAGCGGTGGGGGCGCGACCGGATGGTCCCGCCCCCACCGTCAGTTCAGGAGCGGGAGCAGGTTGCCCCGTTGAGCGAGAAGCTGGTCGGCGACGAGTACGACCCGCTCAGCGTCCCCTGGTAGCCGAAGCTGGCCGTGCCGCCGGGTGCGACCGACCCGTTGTGGCCGACGTTGCGGGCGGTCACCGTCGACCCGCTCTGGCTCACCGTGGCGTTCCAGGCGTTGGTCACCTGCTGACCGCCGGGCAGGCCGTAGGTCAGCGTCCAACCGTTGATCGCGCTGGAGCCGGTGTTGGTGATCTGCACGTCGGCCGTGAAGCCGTTGTTCCACGAGTTCGCCGTGTACTTCACCGCGCAGCTCGCGCCACCGCCCGGCGGCGGGGTCGTCGGGTTGGTCGGCGGCTGGCCGCCACCGTTGACGTTGGCCGAGAACGAGGTCACCGCGAGGCCGACGCCACCCTGCCAGGGCTCGAAGCCGGCCTGAATGCTGGTCAGGTACCAGGAGTTGGTGATCGCGCCCCGGTTGCGGGTGTCGTTGATGAAGTCCAGCACGCTGAAGTTCAGGCTGGAGATCGCCGACGACGCGACGTAGGAGATGACGTTGTTGGAGCCGTTGCTGCCCCGCCAGACCTCCCAGGTGCGGCCGGCCAGGTTCGTGGTGCCGACGACCGAGCCGATGGGCTGGATCGGGCCCTGCCGGTTGAGCCAGATCATGATCTCCATCTGGTTCACCCCGTCCCGCTTGGGCGACGGGTCGAGCCAGATGTCGTACGACGCGTTGTAGGTGGCGCCGCTGACGTAGCGGTAGGAGATGCTGCTGGTGGCGCTGCTGATCTGGCTCACCTGGATCGGCAGGTTCGTGCCGGGGGAGCAGTTGGTGTAGTGACAACCGAAGAACACCGAGGGGTACGCCGTGGGCGCCCCGTTGGTGGGGCTGCTGCCGTTCTGGGTGGTGATCTCGAAGCCGTTGCTGGTGACGTTGATGCACTGCTGGGCGGTGGTGCCCCAGCGGTTGTTCTGCACCACGTAGCGGCCCTGGATGGTGGTCGAGCCGTACTGTTCGCAGATCAGGGTGTCCGCGGAGGCGCTGCCGCCGAGGGCCACTGCCACCAGCGAACTGGCGACCAGCAACCCGGCGGCGGCCAGGGCCCGAAGTTGACGTTTCATGACGCTCCTTGACTCGGCGCGTGCCGGGCGCCGGATGTGGTGGGTACTGCGGGAGCGCTCCCACGCTCAACGACACATTTACATGTCTGAAACTGGTACGCAACCGTCCGCGTCGAACTGGTGAATTGTGAGGATTGCCATGCCCCGCCGGACGGCTGGCGACGGACGGCCAGCCAAGCGGTGCGGTCGCCGACGAGCGGCGGGGTGCGGACCGATTGGGCCTGGTGTGCGCCGATCGCTCCGAGTAGCGTGTTGCCTCCAACGCGTTCCGCTCCCCCTCCGGAGGCGTACACCACCATGGGTGGCTCCCCCCTGCGCATCCTCGTCGTCGGCGCGGGCATCGCTGGCCTCGCCGTGGCCCGGGCGCTGCGCCTGGCGGGCTTCCGGCCGGACGTCACCGACAAGCTGCCACCGGGGGAATCTTCCGAGACCGGCCTCTACCTGCCCGGTAATGCCGCCCGGGCACTGCACCGGCTCGACCTGCACGACCCGGTCCGGCCGACCGGGCAGGTGATCCACCGGCAGCGGTTCTTCGACGCCGCGGGCGCGCAACTCTGCGAGGTCGACCTCGACGCCCTCTGGGCTGGCGTCGGCGAGTGCCGCGCACTGCCCCGGGCCGACCTGCACCGGGTGCTGCTCAGCGGTGCTGGCGGCGCCGTCCGGCACGGCGCCGAGGTCCGCACGCTGAACCTCCTCCCGGGCGCGGTCGGCGTCACCTTCACCGACGGCACCACCACGGAGTACGACCTGGTCATCGGCGCCGACGGGCCACGCTCCTCGGTCCGCGCGCTGGCCGCGCTCGGTGGGCCACCACGCCCGGTCGGGCAGGTGGTCTACCGGGCCGTCCTGCGCGACGGCCCACCGGTCACCGAGTGGACCGCACTGCTCGGCCAGCGCTCCGGGTTCCTGATGGTGCCGATCGGTGCCGGGCGGCTGCACCTCTACGCCGACGAGGCCGGCACCGAGGAACCCGCCGACCCGCTGGCCCGGCTGCGGGACCTCTTCGCCGACTACCGCGGCCCGGTGCCCGAGGTGCTGGCAGCCCTCGACGAGGTGCACGTCGGGATCACCGACGAGGTGGAGTTGGGCCGCTGGTACCGGGGGCGCGTCCTGCTGGTCGGCGACGCGGCGCACGCCACCGCGCCGACACTGTCGCAGGGTGCGGCCATGGCCCTGGAGGACGCCGTGGTGCTGGCCGAGTCGCTGCGCGCCGCCAACAGCGTGGAGGCTGCGCTCGTGGCGTACGAAAGTCGTCGCCGTCCGCGTACCCGATGGGTGCGGGACCGGACCCGGGACCGCAACCGGACCAGGGACGTGCCGCCGGCGCTGCGCGACCCGCTGCTGCGCGGACGCGGCGACCGGATCTTCGGGGAGCACTACCGGCTCCTGCTCGGCCCGCTGTAGGCCCGTAGTAGATCGTGTCACGCCACCCCACGCGGCGCTGCGACCTGCCGGGGACTATCCTCCTTGCGGATGACGGCCCGCCGATAACCAGCGTGTGCCGAGCGGGACAACCGAGAACCGGAGGCCACTCGTGACCACCGTCGCACCCAAGCCGGTCGTGACCCGGCCCTGGCCGGTCCGGGAGCCGGTCAAGGGGTCGGCCATCGCGCGGCTGCTGCGAACCACGGACGCGAAGCAAATCGGGATCATGTACATGGTCACCGCGTTCGTGTTCTTCATGATCGGTGGCCTGATGGCCCTGGTCATGCGTGCTGAGCTGGCCCGACCCGGGCTGCAGTTCCTGTCGCCCGAGCAGTACAACCAGCTCTTCACGATGCACGGCACGATCATGTTGCTGTTTTTCGCGACGCCGATCGTGTTCGCGTTCGCGAACTACATCGTGCCGATTCAGATCGGCGCGCCTGACGTCTCCTTCCCCCGACTGAACAGCTTCGCCTACTGGCTGTACCTGTTCGGCGGGACGATGGCGACCGCCGGATTCATCACCCCGGGTGGCGCCGCTGACTTCGGCTGGTTCGCGTACGCGCCGCTGAGCAGTGTCGAGCACTCGCCGGGCGTCGGCGCCAACATGTGGATCATGGGTCTGGCCATCTCTGGCCTGGGCACCATCCTCGGCGCCGTGAACATGATCACTACGGTGCTGACCCTGCGCGCACCCGGCATGACCATGTTCCGGATGCCGATCTTCACGTGGAACATCCTGGTCACCAGCCTCCTGGTGATCCTGGTCTTCCCGCTGCTGGCCGCCGCGCTCTTCGCGCTCGCCGCGGACCGCATCCTCGGCGCGCACGTGTACGACCCGGCAACCGGTGGGCCGATGCTCTGGCAGCACCTGTTCTGGTTCTTCGGTCACCCCGAGGTGTACATCGTCGCGCTGCCGTTCTTCGGCATCATCAGCGAGATCATTCCGGTCTTCTCCCGCAAGCCGATCTTCGGCTACAAGGGTCTGGTCGCCGCCACCATCTCCATCGCGGCGCTCTCCATGAGCGTCTGGGCGCACCACATGTTCGCCACCGGCCAGGTGCTGCTGCCGTTCTTCAGCTTCCTGAGCTACCTGATCGCCGTGCCGACCGGTATGAAGTTCTTCAACTGGATCGGCACCATGTGGCGGGGCCAGATCAGCTTCGAGACGCCGATGCTCTGGTCGGTCGGCTTCCTGGTCACCTTCCTCTTCGGTGGTCTCACCGGTGTGCTGCTGGCCAGCCCGCCGATCGACTTCCACGTGTCGGACTCGTACTTCGTGGTGGCGCACTTCCACTACGTGCTCTTCGGCACCATCGTGTTCGCGGTCTTCGCGGGCATCTACTTCTGGTTCCCGAAGATGTTCGGCCGGATGCTCGACGAGCGCCTGGGCAAGGTGCACTTCTGGCTCACCATGATCGGGTTCCACACCACGTTCCTGGTGCAGCACTGGCTCGGCAACGAGGGCATGCCCCGTCGGTACGCCGACTACCTGCCCAGCGACGGCTTCACCACGCTGAACACGATCTCCACGATCGGCGCGTTCATCACCGGTATCTCCACGCTGCCGTTCATCTACAACTGCTGGAAGTCGTACAAGACCGGCCCGGTGGTCGAGGTCAACGACCCCTGGGGTCACGGCAACTCGCTGGAGTGGGCGACCAGCAGCCCGCCGCCGCTGCGCAACTTCGACCGGATGCCCCGGATCCGCTCCGAGCGGCCGGCGTTCGACGCGAAGTTCCCGGAGTTGGCGGCCGGTGGCCAGAGCCTGGCCGGCCCGCCGGAGGGTGGTGCCAAGCCGCTCACCAGCGAGTCGGACGGTGGAGCCAGCTACCGCGAGGACACCGCGAGCGACGCCGACCGGCACTGACGCTCAAGCTCAGCAGTACGACGGGCGCCGCCCCCGGGACACCGGGAGCGGCGCCCGTCGCCATGTCCAGCCCACTGTCACTCCCACCGCTCGCCCTCGTTGCGGCCGCTCCCCATCGCTTCCCCCAGGCCGCTCGGCGTCGACTCGGTCCGGCCTGGCGTCGGCCTGGCCTGGCCTGGCGTCGGCCTGGCCTGGCCTGGCGTCGGCCTGGCCTGGCCTGGGGTCGGCCTGGCTCGGCTCGGCTCGGCCCGGTGCTAGGCCCGGCCTGGCGTCGGTTTGGCCCGCCCGGCCCGGCGTGGCCCCAGGGCAGGCCATGTCCCTAGTGAGCGTGATGCCTGTGAGTCATTGTGATGACTCACAGGCATCACGCTCACTGGCGTGTATGCCTGCCGGCTGTTGGGCGGACACCGCGACGCGCAGTTGTCCCGGCACGCCTGGAACTGGCCGGGCCGATGTAGCTGCGTCAGACATGAACGCCTTGGCCGACATTGCCCCGCCCGGTTCGCTCCGGGCCGACACTGCGCGGCCCGGCCCGGCCGACACTGCGCGGCGCGGCCCGCAGTGCCCGGCCCGGCCGACACTGCGCGGCCCGGCCCGCAGTGCCCGGCCCGGCCCGCCGCCCGGGGCGCACACGGCGCAGATGGCCCTGTCCAGGCCAGGCCGCCGAATCTGGGCCCGGCCGTTAGTGGGCGGCGGAAGTGAGGTCGGCTTCGACGGGTGGCGGGATGGCCGTGGCGGCGATGCGACGGCGGCGCAGCTCGATCGGGAGCACCACCAGGGTGACCAGCGCGCCGAGCGCACCGGTCACCACGAAGCCCCAGAGTGGCGCGCTGGCGTCGATCACCGCGCCGGCGAGCGGCGCGCCGACCGCGATGCCGACGGTGACCGCGGAGCCGTGCAGACCCATCGCCTCACCGCGTACCTCGGCCGGAACCAGGCGGCTGACCGCGTCCGAGCCGGCCGCGATGGTCGGCGCGCAGAGCGCGCCGGCGGGGATCAGCGCCAGGCACAGCAGCCACCAGTGCGCACCGCCCAGCCCCACCGGAATGGTGCACAGGGCCAGTGCGGCGGTCAGCGCCAGCGGTGAGAACGAGCGGTGCACCGCCCCGTACGCGAAACCGCCGGCCAGCGAGGCGATCGCCCAGATGGCCAGGACCGCGCCGGTCCACCCGACCTCGCCGCTCGCCCGCAGGACGGCGACCACCGCCACGTCGGTGCCCCCGAGCACCAGGGTCGCGGCGGCGCTGAGCGCCAGGACGGCGAGCAGTCGGGGGGTCAGCCACTCCCGGCGCGGCACCCGGCGTTGTGGGCCGGTGGGCTCGGTGGCCTCCCGGATCGGTGGGTTGACCACCCACAGGGCGATCCCGGCGGCGACGATGCCGCCACCGACCAGATACATGGTGGTCTGCGCGGAGATCGCGGTGACCAGGGCCACCGCCAACGCCGGGCCGATCATGAAGGACAGCTCCACCGACATCGAATCCAGTGCGTAGGCCGGCCGGCGTTGGTCCTCGGGGACCAGCGCGGCGATCGACTGACGGACCACGGAGAAGATGGGCAGGGCCAGGGAACCGGCCACGAACGCGGCCGGCAGGAGCGCGGGATACGTCAGCGTCGGCGCGGTGGACCAGAAGATCGCCTCGGCGATGGCGGTGAGCACCAGGACCGGGCGCAGTCCACGCCGGTCCACGAGTCGGCCGAGCAGCGGCCCGCCGATCGCCGCGCCCACGGTGACCGCCGCACCCACCAGGCCGGCCGCCCCGTAGCCCCGATCAAGATCGAGCACCACGTGGAAGGTCAGCGTCACCCCGGTCGCGGTGAGCGGGATGCGGGCGAGGACGGCAACCACCAGCAGCGGCCGCAGGCCGGGCAGGGCGAGCGCCCGCCGGTAAGGCTTCATGTTCACGTGGGTCCGTACCTCCGGCGACATCCTCGACCGGCGGCGGCCCGTTGGCCAACCAATTAGCGCCTCATGCGGCCCTGATCACAGGCTGGCCGTGCATGATCACCCCGGCGCTCTCCATCGCGCGCAGGGCCACGTCGGTGGTCGCCGGGGCGACGGCGGCGGTCAACTCCAGCAGCACGGTGGTGGCGAAACCCTCCCGGGCGGCGTCCAGCGCGGTCGCCCGGACGCAGTGGTCCGTGGCGATGCCGACCACGTCGACCCGGTCCACGTCGCGCCGGCGCAGCCAGTCGGCCAGGCACTCGCCGTCGTCGGCATGCCCCTCGAAACCGGAGTACGCCGCCGCGTGCTCGCCCTTGTGGAAGATCGCCTCGACCCGGGCGGTGTCCAGTTCCGGGTGGAACTCCGAACCGCTGGTGCCGACCACGCAGTGTCGGGGCCAGGACTCCACGAAGTCCGGCGGATCGCCGAAGTGGGCACCCGGGTCGACGTGGTAGTCCTTGGTGGCGACCACGTGCGTCCACCGGTCCGGCTCGGCGGCGAGTAACCGGGAGATGCCGGCGGCCACCCCTGCGCCGCCGGCGACGGCCAGCGAGCCGCCCTCGCAGAAGTCGTTCTGCACGTCCACGATGATCAGCGCGTTGGCCATCGGGGTTTCCTCTCTCCGCACGGTCGGTCGGTGGCGCTCCGGGATGACTCAGCCAGCGGGTACGACGGTGACCGGCACTGCCGGATCGCCGGCCGAGAGCTTCAGCCCTTCCCACGGGATGGAGATCAGGCACTCCCGCAGGTGCTCCCGTGACTCGTCGAGGGTGGGCAGCGGCACCGACTCACCGGCGACCACGTACGACTGCTGGAGCAGACGGTCGTTGGGCTGCCGGTCGGGAACGCCCTGCGGGACGATGACCTCCTCGGTGGCGGTGCCGGTCGGCTTGTGCCGGCGGACCGCGACCTTCCGGCCGCCGATGGTGGCCTTGTGCTCGGAGCGCTTCACCACCGGCCGTCCCTCGACCTCGACCAGTTTGTAGACCAGCCCGGCGGTCGGTGCCCCGGAGCCGGTGACCACGGCCGTGCCCGCGCCGTACATGTCCACCGGTTCGGCGGCCAGCGCCGCGATCGCGTACTCGTCCAGGTCACCGGAAACGATGATCTTGGTTTCGGTGGCGCCCAGCGAGTCGAGCAACTCCCGGGACTGCTGAGCGATCACCGCGAGGTCGCCGGAGTCGATCCGTACCGCCCGCAGGTCCGGCCCGGCCACCGCGATGGCGTTGCGGATGCCCTGGCTGATGTCGTAGGTGTCGACCAGCAGCGTGGTGTCCTTGCCCAGCGTGGCGACCTGCGAGGCGAACGCCGCCCGCTCGTCGTCGTGCAGCAGGGTGAACGCGTGCGCCGCCGTGCCCGCCGTCGGGATGCCGTAGCGCGCGCCGGCGGCGAGGTTGGACGTGAACCGGAACCCGGCCAGGTACGCGGCCCGCGCCGCGGCAACCGCCGCCTCCTCGTGTGCCCGACGCGACCCCATCTCGATCAGCGTCCGGCCCCGCGCCGCGGTCACCATCCGGGCCGCTGCGGCGGCCACCGCGCAATCGTGGTTGAGCACGGACAGCGCCAGCGTCTCCAGCACCACACACTCGGCGAAGCCGCCGGAGACGGTGAGGATCGGTGAACCGGGGAAGAACAGCTCACCCTCGGCGTATCCGTCGATGTCGCCGGTGAAGCGGTAGTCGGTGAGCCACGCCGCCGCCGTCTCGTCGACCACCCCGGTCCGCAGCAGGAACTCGACCTCGGCGGGGTCGAACCGGAAGTCGCGGATCAGCTCGATCAGCCGGGCCGTCCCGGCGACCACGCCGTACCGGCGGCCGCTGGGCAGCCGGCGGCTGAACACCTCGAAGACACACCGGCGGTCGGCGGTGCCGTCCTTCAGTGCCGCGCTGACCATGGTCAGCTCGTAGTGGTCGGTCAGGAGCGCGGGGCGGTGGATGCTCACCGCCCCAGCCTAAGGTTCAGCTCGGGTCGCCGCCGTCGTGGCCCGGGATCGAGCGCAACGCCGCCCACAGCTCGGCCCGGCCGGTGACGCCGAGCTTGGCGTAGATCCGCTGGAGGTGGTTCTCCACCGTGCGCGCCGAGAGGTAGAGCCGTTCGGCGATGGCCCGGCTGGGAGCGCCGTGCGCGGCGAGGCGCGCCACCTGCCACTCCCGCTCGGTGAGCACGGGCGCGCCGGCCTGGAGCGCCGGCGTCCGGATCAGGTCACAGCGTCCGAGCAGACCGGCCAGGCGCTCCCGGGCGTCGTTGGCGGCAGCCGAGTGCTGCCGGCGCAGCCGCTGGACGGCCTGGGAGGTGGCCTCGGCGGCGTACACGGTCAACTCCAGGGCGGCATAGTCGTCGGCGACCGCGAGCAGATCGGTGGGGGAGTCGGTCACCGCGGCGCGGGCGTGCCGGGCCAGCAGCGGCGGGAGCACCCCGTCGACCCGCTCGGAGAGCTCGGCGAGGCGCTGCGCGACGGTGCGCCGACCTCCGTCGGAGCAGGTGGGGCCGACCGCCATGCCCGCCTGGTCGAGGCGGACGAGGTCGTGCAGGACATGTACCTCGTGCCCGGCGAAGCTGTCCGAGCGCAGCCGGTCCACCAGGTCGCCGAGGTGTTTGACAGCGCCCGGCAGGTCGCCCGAGGCGGCGAGCGACGCGCCCCGGGCCTGCTCCAGCCAGGGGTAGAGCACCGCCATACCTGGCGAGTGGGTGCGGTCGGCTTCGGCCATCGCCGAAACCGCCTG
Organism: Micromonospora sp. NPDC051227; assembly: GCF_044455385.1. Classification (NCBI taxonomy): domain Bacteria; kingdom Bacillati; phylum Actinomycetota; class Actinomycetes; order Micromonosporales; family Micromonosporaceae; genus Micromonospora; species Micromonospora sp. NPDC051227. Next base: position 138,076 of record NZ_JBITET010000002.1, on the reverse strand, counting down.
CGCGGCGTCACCGCGCAGCGCCGCCGCCTGGGCGCGTTCGGCCTGAGCCAGACCGGCGTAGACCCGACTCGTGGCCAGCACCGCGCAGGCACCCAGGGAGGTCCGCATGGCTGCGTCGCTCTGCCCGCGCAGCCGGGCCGCGTATGCCTGAAGGATGGCCAGGTAGCCGGTGCCGAGGCGGAAGTCGCCGGCTCCGGCGAGGTCGGCGAACTCGTCGGCCACGATCGCGTCGATCCCGGCCAGGTCGCCGGTGAGCATGAGCCGGGTGCCTCGGGCCAGCTCCAGGGCCAACTGGAGGTACGGCATGTCGGTGCGCCAGCTCGCCGCGGCCGAGTGCACCTGGGCGATCGCCGTACCGCTGCGGGTCAGCTCGCCCTGCGCGGCCTGGACGTAAGCGATGGTGGAACGGGCCAGTTCGCGGGCGGCGACGCCGGCCGCCGGCCGGTCCAGTACCCGTCGGCTGAGCTGCACCGCGGTGGTCGTGTCCAGTCGGTGCAGACGCATGATCGCCTCGAAGGCGTGCACCCGGGACCGGTCGGCGGAGTCGCTGAGCTGCTCGACCCGGCTCGCGATCTCCTCCACCGTGGACTCCCGGCTCAGCCCCCAGTAGCTGACCATGCCGCGTACGGTCAGCCAGCGGCAGAGCCGCCGCTCGTCGCCGGGCTCGGGGGTGACCGCGTCGAGGACGTCGATCGCCTCTTCGGGCCGGTCGGCGAACATCAGGATGGTGGCCAGCAGCTCCGCGGCGTCATAGCCGCCGTCGGCGTTGAGCGCGGCCCGCGCCAGACGGGTCGCCAGCGGCACGTCGTAGCGGGTGAACGCCTGCACCGCTGCGTCCAGCAGCAGAGCCGGATCCTGTGCGGTGCCCGAGTCGAGTCGCCAGACGGCCACCCGCAACAGGTCGTCGCGTCGGCGTTTGCCAACCTGCTCAAGCAGCTCGGCGAGGTGTGCCTGAAGTCGGCGGGTGCGGCTGACCGGGCAGCGACGGCGCATCACCTCGCCGTAGAGCGGGTGCGCCAGCCGGACGTTGGTGCGCCGGTCGTGCTGAATGACGGTGATCAGCCCGCGTTCCTCGGCGGTCTCCACGTCCGACTGCTCGGCGGCCTGCCTCAGGAGGTGCAGGCCCAGTGGTTCGCCGAACGCGACCAGCTCGACGACCGCGCGGACGCCGTCGGTGAGCTTGCCGACCCGGGTGTCGATGAGGTCGGTCAGGTTGGGCGCCAGTTCCAGTCGCCCGGTCCACTTCCAGATTCCGTACGTGCGCTTCAACTCGGCGCTGCCGTTGGCGGCGTGCACCAGCTCGCGCAGCAACAGCGGGTTGCCGGCCGACAGCCGGCCGAGCCGGTCGGCGGAGCCGGCGTCGACCGGGCCGCCCAGGATCGCCGCCAGCAGGTCGGTGGTCTCTTCCTGCGGCATCGGGGTCAGCTCGACGTGCTCGACCAGGTCGTCGGTCCAGAGTGCGCGGATCGGCAGTGGGATCTGCTCGCCGTCGCGCAGGGTGCCGACCACTGTGGCGTTCTCGGCGCGGGCGACCAGATGCACGAGTGCGGCCGAGGGGGGATCGAGCAGGTGGGCATCGTCGATGGCGAGCACGATCCGTCGGCCGGCCGCCTGCTGTTGCAGCACGTTGAGCGCCCAGCGCAGGATGCCGGCGGGGGAGAGGCCCTGGGGCTGCTCGGCGGGGAGGACCTGGACCAGCCCACCGAACGGCAGCGCCGCGGTGGTGGCGCTGGCGGCGATGGACCAGATCGCGAACCGGTCGGTGGGCAACGCGCCAACGCCCTCGCGCAGCAGCCGACTCTTGCCGATGCCAGCGCTGCCGCTGAAGAAGAGCCCGCGGCCGGCCTCACCGGTCACCGCCTCCAGCAGGCGGTTGAGCTCGCCCGTGCGGCCGACGAACTCCCATCGACTCATTCGCGCAGCATATCGACCGGAATCCGTCCGCGCCCGCACCGTCACAGTGCGAAGTTGAGTAATCGCACAATTACCGGTGAGTATTCGAGGTGTTCCGCCCGGTCGTCAGCCCGCCCGTAGTCTTCCGACATCCGGTTGACGCACCGGAATTTTCGCGACCGGACGTCCGGTCACCTGCAACGGGAGGCACCTGATGAAGCAGGGCCCTCTCCCCTCGGTCGATTCGCCGGACGACATGACCGGCCCAACCGACCTACCCACCTGCGGCCCTCTCCCCACTCGGGTCGGCGTGTCCCGCGCCGCCCCGGACGAGCCGCTCGGTGTGGTCGCCGTCGGCCCGGCCGGTGCCGAGCGGCGTGCCGTGCTCGCCACAGTGCTCGGGCTCGACCCGGTCATGCTCACAGTGCCGGCGGGCAGCTGGTTGGTGGTGCGCGACGCCAAGGTGCCCACCCGCGCGGCGTTCGTGCCCGGTTACCGCCAGCCGCACTCGTACGGCGCGGACCGGGACGCCGCCGGCCCGGCGTTGGCCCGCCCGCCCCGGCGGGTCGAGCTGAGCGTGCCCCAGCCGCTGCTGCGGCACTTCACCCTCGTCGACGTTCCGGACACCGCCACCCTCGGCGTGTCCGGCACCCGGGTGCTGCTCGACGCGGCGGGCCGAGCCGGCGCGCTGCTCTTCGTGATCGCCGCCGACCAGGCCTTCACCGCCGCCGAGTTGAACCTGCTCGCCGAAGTCGCCCCGACCTCGGTGGAGGTCGTCTTCGCGGTCACCCCCGGCGCGGCGGGGTGGGCTCCGCTGGCCGACGGCACGGCGACTACGGAGGGCGCGGGGGCGTCCGTCCCGCCGGTCGGGGGTGCGGAGACCGAGGTGGACGCGGTCGCGGTGACGGTGGAGGCGCATCGGGCGGCACTCCTGGCCGCGGTGCCGGCGCTGGCCGGCGCGCGGTGGTTCCCGGTCGACGGCGCCGACACCGCCGCCGACCTGCGGCGGGCGCTGGTGGGTTGGGCGTCGCGTGAGGGGTTGCAGCGGGCCAGCGTCGACCCACCGGTTCTGCCGGGCCAGCAGGGCCGCGTCGCCGTGGCCGCCGATCCGGGTGACTGGTCCGAGCGGCTCGACCGCCACGCCCGCTCGTGTGCTCAGCGGATCCGCCAGCATCTCGCCCTGGAGTTGGCGAACATCCACCTTCGGGCCGTTCAGGAGATCGTGTTCGGAGTCGGCTGTGCCGGCCTACCGGATCTCCTCGACCGGGAGATGGCGGCGTTGTCGTTGTTGGCCACCGCGCAGTGCGATCAGGCGGTGCGCGGCATCATGACCGACGTCGCGTCCCAGGTGCTCGGCGCGCCGCCGGCCGAAGGCGTGCGCCGCCGGATCGCCGCCGCTGTGCAGTACGGCCTGGCCGACCACCGGCCCGGCCAGGAATTGGACAAGGTGCTGTTGATCACCAGCACGGCCGGCGTGGCCGAGTTGACCGGCCTGGAGGCGATCGACGCCGCCGCCAGCTATCCGGTGGCGTCCCGGGACGAGGTGCTCCCGCCCATTGCGGTGGCGCTCTCCGGCGGGTGCTGGCAGCAGTGGCGTACGCCCGGCAACGGCGACCACAGCGCGGCGCGGGCCTGGTCCCAACGGGCGGTGCGCGAGGTCGAGTTGGGGTTGTCCAGGGAGATCTCCCGACGGTTCGAGGTGATCCGCCTCTCGCTGGGCGTGGTGCTCTCCGATGCAGTCGATCACGGCATACTGCTCGCCTGACGGCGCGCCCACCGGTTGGTCCGGGTCCGGGCCGGACCCCACCTCCGATGGCGTCCGGGGCGGGTCGGGAGGGCCCGGGGCGGGTGATCCGCGCCGGGCCGGCGTTCCGGTTCCTCGGTTCCGGGAAACCGGTGGCACGATGGGGGGCATGGCGGCTCCGCAGGTTGCACCGGTCGAGACGCCGGACACTGACGAGGTGCCGGCGTCCGACCGGCAGTGGGTGACGATCGTGTGGGACGACCCGGTCAATCTGATGACGTACGTGACCTGGGTCTTCCAGAAGCTTTTCGGCTACAGCCGGGAGAGGGCCGAACAGCTGATGCTGGACGTGCACCACAAGGGCCGTGCCGTGGTCTCCACCGGTGCCCGCGAACGGATGGAGCACGACGCGTCGCAACTGCACGCGTACGGGTTGTGGGCGACGGTGGACAGATCATGAGCATGTTCCATCGCCAGTCCGGTCACTACGTCGCCGTCTTCGCCGTCGACGAGGTGCGGGTGCTGCGTAAGGTCGCCTCCGAGGTGGTGGGTCTGCTCACCGATGGCTTCGACCACACCGACCCGGTGGTCGGTCGGCTCTTTCCGGCGGTCTACCCACAGGACGCTCCGGGCACCGCCGAGTTTCGCCGCTACACCGAGGGCGACCTGAAGACCGCGAAGATCGATCAGGCGGGGGCGATCCTGGCCGCGTTGCCGGACGACGCCGGTGGCGAGGTGCGGCTGGACGCCGAGGCCGCCGAGGCGTGGTTGCGGGCACTGAACGACGCCCGGCTCGCGATGGGCGTCCGCCTGGAGATCAAGGACGGCACGGATCTGGGCGAGGAGTTGGACGACGCGGTCGCCGAGGACCCGGGTTCCAGCCGGGTGTTCCAGCTTTCGGTCTACGCCTATCTCGGATATCTACAGGAGTCGCTGCTCAACGCCTTGATCGACTAGGGGTGACCGGCACCACTTCGGCCCGCGCCCGGCAGGCGTTAGGCTGGTGCACGTGCTGAGCATCGACCGGTCGATCATTGACGCGATCGTCGCCCACGCGCGCCGGGATCACCCTGACGAGGCGTGCGGCGTGGTCGCCGGTCCCGTCGGCAGCGACACCCCGACCCGGCACATCCCGATGGACAATGCCGCGCGGTCGATGACCTTCTACGAGTTCGACTCGATGGAGCACCTGCGCGTGTGGCGGGAGATGGACGACCGGGACGAGGAGCCCGTCGTCATCTACCACTCGCACACCGCGACCGAGGCGTACCCGTCGCGGACGGATGTCTCCTTCGCCGGTGAGCCGGGGGCGCACTACCTGCTCGTGTCGACCCGTGAGCCCGACTCGGAGGAGATCCGGTCGTTCCGGATCGTCGACGGCGTGGTCACCGAGGAGCCGGTCCGTGTCGTGGAGGCCGGTGTCGACCCGCACGCCGTCCAGTCCTACATGTTCGGGCAGAGCCCGGCGACGGTCGATTACGAGTGTTCCGGCCGCTGACCTGTCAGCGCCGCAGCCGTCTCGTCCCGTCACCGTAGGCACACCCGATCGAGGAGTTCCCCATCATGGCTATTGAGGTTCGCATCCCCACCATCCTGCGCAGCTACACCGGCGGCGCCAAGGTCGTCGACGGCACCGGCGACACGCTCGCCGACCTGCTCACCGACCTGGATTCCCGGCACGGCGGTCTGCGCGGCCGGCTGATCACCGACGCGGGCACGCTGCACCGCTTCGTCAACGTCTACGTGAACGACGAGGACGTCCGCTTCCTCGGCGCGCTCGACGCGAAGCTCTCCGACGGCGACAGCGTCACCATCCTGCCGGCGGTGGCGGGCGGTGCGTTCGGCTTCGCCGCGGCGGCGGCGATCAGCTCGCACAGCATTAGCTCGCAGCGTGCCGCCGCCGCGGTGGCCGGCGACGCCGTCGCGGCTCGCTGAGGTCGGCCGCCATGGCGCGGTACGACAGCCTGCTCGACGCCTGCGGGGGTACGCCGCTGGTCGGCCTGCCCCGACTCTCCCCGACGGTGCCCGACGGGGCCCCTCCGGTGCGGCTCTGGGCCAAGCTGGAGGACCGCAACCCCACCGGCAGCATCAAGGACCGCGCGGCGCTGTTCATGGTCCGGGCGGCGGAGGAGGCTGGCCGGCTCCGCACTGGTGACACCATCCTCGAACCGACGAGTGGCAACACCGGCATCTCGTTGGCCATGGTGGCGAAGCTGCGCGGCTACCGGCTGGTCTGCGTGATGCCGGAGAACGTCTCCACCGAGCGGGTGCAACTGCTCCGGATGTACGGGGCTGAGATCATCTTCTCGCCGGCGGCGGGTGGTTCCAACCAGGCGGTCGCCACGGCGAAGCAGATCGCCGTCGAGCACCCCGACTGGGTGATGCTCTACCAGTACGGCAACGAGGCGAACGCGCGGGCGCACTACGAGACGACCGGGCCGGAGCTGCTGCACGACCTGCCCAGCATCACGCACTTCGTGGCCGGGCTGGGCACCACCGGCACCCTGATGGGCACCGGGCGTTACCTGCGGGAAAAGGTCGAGGGCATTCAGATCGTGGCCGCCGAGCCGCGCTACGGCGAGTTGGTCTACGGCCTGCGCAACATCGACGAGGGGTACGTTCCGGAGCTCTACGACGCCTCGGTGCTCTCCCGGCGGTTCTCGGTCGGCACCCGGGACGCGGTGTTGCGTACCCGCCAGCTCGTGGAGGTGGAGGGCATCTTCGCCGGGTTCTCCACCGGTGCGATCCTGCACGCCGCGCTGGCGGTGGCGCACGAGGCGGTGCGCGATGGCCGGCGGGCCGATGTGGCCTTCGTGGTCTGCGACGGCGGGTGGAAGTACCTGTCCACCGGCGCGTACGGCGGCACCCTCGCCGATGCCGAGGACGCCCTGGAAGGGCAGCTCTGGGCCTGACCGATCTGGTCTGCCGACTACGGGCCGTCGACATTCGTCGACGGCCCGTGCGCTTCCCGACGTACCGCGAGCGGGTGTCACGTTCGTGACAACTTCCGTTGGATGATTCTTGCTGCCGGGTGCGCCAGCGTAGGCTGCGCAGCGTGGCGTACGCGTCGGTAGAGATCATGGCCGGGACCATCGCCGGCGCGGGTGCTACTGATAGTGACAGCGAGACCACTCGATGCGACTGACCGTTCTGGGAAGCGCCGGCAGTTTCCCTGGCCCCGAATCGCCCTGCTCGGCCTACCTCGTCGAGGCCGACGGCTTCCGGCTCCTGGTCGACTTCGGCTCGGGGTCGCTGTCCAGTCTCCAGCGGTACGCGGGGTTGCACGCCCCGGACGCCATCCTGCTGACCCACCTGCACTGTGACCACATGTTCGACGCCGTGCTGTACGTGGTGGTGCGGCGGTACGCCCCGGACGGCCCCTACCCGGCGCTGCCGGTGTACGCGCCAGCCGGCGCACCGGACCGGCTCAGCGCCGCGTACGGCGACGACGGTTCGGTGGAGGACGTGTACCAGTTCTACGCGCTCCAGCCGGGCACCTTCCCGATCGGCCCGTTCGCCGTCACCGTCGACCGGGTCAACCACCCCGTGGAGACGTACGGTGTGCGGCTGGAGCACGACGGCCGTTCGCTGTGCTACTCGTCGGACACCGCGCCCTGCGAGGCGCTGCTGCGGCTGGCCCAGAACGCCGACGTGTTCCTCTGCGAGGCCAGTTACCTCGACGGCATGGACAATCCGCCGGATCTGCACCTGACCGGTCGGGAGGCCGGCGAGGCGGCGACCAAGGCTGCGGTGGGTCGGCTGCTGCTCACCCACCTGGTGCCCGCCTGGGGCAGCGAGGCGCACACGTTGGAGTCGGCCGCTTCCGCGTACACCGGGCCGCTCGAGGTGGTCCGGCCCGGCGCCAGCTACGACGTCTGACGCTGCACGCGCGGTTCGCGAGGCCCGGCGGCGGTCGCCGGGTTCCTCGCTGTGCACGGCGCGGACGTTCTCCGGGGCACCCCGAGCGAGGTGGATCGCCGCACCGCATAGGGTGCAGGGATGGCGCGACCTGACGGGCGAGGGCCCTCTCAACTTCGACCGGTGACAGTGACCCGAGGCTGGAGCACCCATCCGGAGGGCTCGGTGCTCGTCGAGTTCGGCGGCACCCGGGTGCTCTGCACGGCGAGCGTCACCGAGGGGGTGCCCCGCTGGCGCAAGGGCTCCGGGCTCGGCTGGGTGACCGCCGAGTACGCGATGCTGCCCCGGGCCACCAACACCCGCTCGGACCGGGAGAGCGTCAAGGGTCGGGTCGGTGGCCGTACCCACGAGATCTCCCGGTTGATCGGCCGTAGTCTGCGGGCCAGCATCGACCTCAAGGCGCTCGGCGAGAACTCGATAGTGCTCGACTGCGACGTGCTCCAGGCCGACGGCGGCACCCGCACGGCAGCGATCACCGGCGCGTACGTCGCCCTGCACGACGCGGTGGGTTGGCTCGCCGCCCGCAAGGCGTTGGCCGGCAAGCCGGAGAAGGTGATGCACCGCTCGGTGGCCGCGGTCAGCGTGGGGATCATCGCCGGGGAGGCCCGGCTCGACCTCTGCTACGAGGAGGACGTCGCCGCCGAGGTGGACATGAACGTGGTGTGCACCGGCGCTGGCGACTTCGTCGAGGTGCAGGGCACCGGCGAGGCGGGCGTGTTCGCCCGCGACCAGCTCGACGCCCTGCTCGACCTGGCCGTCGCCGGCTGCGCCGAGTTGGCCGAAGCCCAGCGGAAGGCCCTCGCGTGAGCGCGAGGAAGCTTGCGAGCCCCGCAGTCGCGAACAAAGGTGTCTCAGCATGAACAAGGTCCTGCTCGCCACCCGTAACCGCAAGAAGCTGGTCGAGCTGCAGCGGATCCTGGACGGCGCGCTCGGCGCGCACCGGATCGCCCTGCTCGGGCTGGACGACATCGAGCAGTACGCGGAACTGCCGGAGACCGGCCTGACCTTCGGCGAGAACGCGCTGATCAAGGCGCGGGAGGGCTGCCGGCAGAGTGGGCTGCCGACCATCGCCGACGACTCCGGGCTCGCTGTCGACGCGCTCAACGGCATGCCGGGGGTGTTCAGCGCCCGCTGGTCCGGCCAGCACGGCGACGACCGGGCCAACCTTCAGCTGGTGCTGGACCAGATCGCCGACGTCCCGGACGAGCATCGGGCCGCCTCGTTCGTCTGCACCGTGGCGTTGGTGCTGCCCGGCGGCAAGGAACACCTCGTCGACGGCCGGCAGTCCGGGCGGGTGCTGCGCGCGCCGCGCGGCGACGGTGGGTTCGGCTACGACCCGGTCTTCCTGGGCGACGGACAGGACCGGACCAACGCCGAGCTGACCCCGGCGGAGAAGGACGCCATCAGTCACCGGGGCAAGGCGCTGCGCGAGCTGGCCAAACTGATCGCCAAGGTGCTGCCGCCCGCCGCCTGACCCGCGGCGGACGACAGCGACCCGCCGGAGATCAGCCCAGCGGGCCGACCTCCCGTTCGATGGCGGCGCGCAACTCCGGCCCGGCGACGACGGCGCGGGCCGCCTCCATCACCGGGGCTAGGAACACGTCCGGGCCGGGCTCGCCGGCTGCCGCACCGAGCGCGGCGACGGCCGCCCGGCCGGCCGGTGACGGCTTCAGCGGGGCGCGCAGTTGGAGGCCGCGTACGCCGGCCAGCAGCTCCACCGCGAGCAGGCTGGTCAGGTTGTCCAGCACGGTACGCAGCTTCTTGGCCGCCGCCCAGCCCATCGAGACGTGGTCCTCCTGCATCCCGCTGGTGGGCAGCGAGTCCACCGAGGCGGGGGCGGCCAGCCGACGGTTCTCGGCGACGATCCCGGCCGCCGTGTACTGGGCGATCATCAGCCCGGAGTTGACCCCGGCGTCGGGGGAGAGGAACGCCGGCAGCTCCCGGGAGCGGGTGACGTCGAGCAGCCGGTCGACCCGCCGTTCGGCGATCGCGCCCACCTCGGCGGCGGCGATGGCGAGGAAGTCCGCGGCGAAGCCGAGCGGTGCGCCGTGGAAGTTACCTGTCGACTCGACCCGGCCGTCCGGCAGCACCACCGGGTTGTCCACCACAGACACCAGCTCCCGGCCGGCGACAGTGCGGACGAAGTCCAGGGTGTCGCGGGCCGCGCCGGCCACCTGCGGCGCGCAGCGCATCGAGTACGCGTCCTGCACGGCGTGCGCCAGGTCGTCGCGGTGCGAGTCCATCACTCGGGAGTCCTGCAACAGGCGGTGGATGTTCGCCGCCGACGCCGCCTGACCGGGGTGCGGCCGGATCGCGTGCAGCTCGGGCAGGAACGGCCGCTCCGAGCCGAGCATCGCCTCGATGGCCAGCGCTGCCGTCACGTCGGCCATGGCGAACAGGTGCGCCGCGTCGTGGATGGCCAGCAGCAGCATGCCGAGCATGCCGTCGGTGCCGTTGATCAACGCCAGCCCCTCCTTGGCGGCCAGCTCGATCGGCTTGAGCCCGGCGGCGGTCAACGCGTCGGCCGCGTCCTGCCGCTCACCGGCCGGGCCGAGCACCCAACCCTCGCCGAGCAGCACCAGTGCGCAGTGCGCCAGCGGCGCCAGGTCACCGGAGGCGCCCAGCGAGCCGTGCTCCGGCACCCAGGGGGTGATGTCGTGGTTGAGCAGGTCGACCAGGGCCTCCGCGACCAGCGGCCGGACCCCGGATCGGCCCAGGGCGAGGGACCGGACCCGCAGCAGCATCATGGCCCGGACCACCTCGCGCGGCATCGGGGCGCCCACCCCGGCGGCGTGCGAGCGGATCAGCGCGTGTTGCAGCTCGGCCCGCCGCTCCGGGGCGATGAAGGTGTTGGCCAACGCGCCGAACCCGGTGGAGACCCCGTAGACAGGACGGCCCGACGACTCGATGTTGTCCACGATGGCCCGGCTGGTCGCCATCGCCTCGATGGTGGCCGGGGCGAGGACGACCGTGGCGGTGCCGCGGGCCACCGCTAGCACGTCGTCGGCGGTGATCCCGGTGGGCTGGATGGTCACGTTCGTCATTGTGGAACTCCGTTGCGTATTACCTGGCGGATCAGGGGGACACCGGGCCGGTAGGCCAGGTGCAGGTACGACGGCGCGTCGAGGACGACGAGGTCGGCCCGCGCGCCGGGGGTGAGGACACCGATGTCGTCGCGGCGCAGCGCCCGCGCGCCACCGGCGGTGGCGGCCCAGACCGCCTCCGCCGGGGTCATCCGCATCTCGCGGACCGCGAGGGCCACGCAGAACGGCATCGACGAGGTATACGACGAGCCCGGGTTGCAGTCCGTCGCCAGCGCCACTGTGACACCGGCGTCGAGCAGCCGGCGGGCGTCCGGGTACGGCGAGCGGGTGGAGAACTCCGCGCCGGGCAGCAGGGTCGCCACGGTGCGGGTGCCCGACCCGTCGCTGTGGGCCGTGTCGGCCAGCGCGGCCACGTCGGCGTCGCTCAGGTGGGTGCAGTGGTCGACGCTGGCCGCGTCCAGCTCCACGCCCAACTGCACCCCGGGGCCGGGGCCGAGCTGGTTGGCGTGCAGCCGTACGCCCAGCCCGGCGGCCCGGCCGCAGGCCAGGATGGCGCGGGCGTGGTCCACGTCGAAGGCGCCCCGCTCGCAGAACACGTCGATCCACTTCGCGTACGGAGCGGCGGCGGCCAGCATCGGCCCGCAGACCAACCCCACGTAGTCGTCGGGGCGGTCGGCGTACTCGGCGGGCACCACGTGCGCGCCCAGGAAGGTGGTCTCGGTGCTGGTCTCGGCGGCGATCCGTAGCGAGCGGGCCTCGTCGGCGACGGTCAGGCCGTACCCACTCTTGATCTCGATGGTCGTGGTGCCCTGGCGCAGCGCCTCCCCGCGCAGCCGGCGCACTGTGGCACGCAGCTCGTCGTCGGTGGCGGCCCGGGTCGCGCCGACAGTGGTCCGGATGCCGCCGCCGGTGTAGGGCTGACCGGCCATCCGGGCGGCGAACTCGGCGGCCCGATCCCCGGCGAAGACCAGGTGGGCGTGGCTGTCCACGAAACCGGGCAGCACGGCGGCTCCACCGGCGTCGACGTGATGGTCGGCGGCCGGCGCGTACGCGGACGGCCCGACCCAGACCACCCGGCCCTCCTCGACCAGCACGGCGGCGTTGCGGCGGATGCCGAGCGGGCCCTCGCCGGCACCGTTGGTGACCAGCTCGCCGATGTTGTCGACCAGCAGGCTGCGGCTCATGCGGGCGTCACCGCCTCGATCGCGGACGACAGTTCGACCGGCACGTCCACGGTCAGGTGTCGGCCCTCGGCCACCACCACCCGGCCGTCCACCACGACCTGCTCGACGTCCGCCGCGCCGGCGGCGAAGAACGCGCCCACCGGCGGCACCCCGGCGGTGCGGGCGCTGTCCAGGCGTACCGTCACCAGGTCGGCGCGGGCGCCCACCGCGATCCTCCCGGCGTCGGCCCAGCCCAGCGCGGCGTGCCCGGCGAAGCTGGCCGCGTTCAGCAGGTCGAGCGGCGCGAAGTGGCCGCGTCGGCGGGTACGCAGCCGCTCGTCCAGCTCGACCGCGCGGGCCTCCTCGAACAGGTCGATCACGGCGTGGCTGTCGCTGCCGAGGCTCAACCGGATGCCCGCGTCGGCCATCCGGCGGGCCGGGCCGATGCCGTCGGCGAGGTCCCGCTCGGTGGTCGGGCAGAGGCACACCCCGGTCCGGCTGTCGGCGAGCAGGGACAGGTCCGCGCTGGTGGGGTGGGTGGCGTGTACGGCGGTGGTGGCCGGCCCGAGCACGCCGTGCTCGGCGAGCAGCGCGGTGGGCGTACGCCCGTGCACGGCTCGGCAATCGTCGTTCTCGGCGGGCTGCTCGGAGAGGTGCACGTGCAGCGGTGCCTGACGGTCGCGGGCCCAGTCGGCGACCGTGCGCAACTGGTCGGCCGGAACGGCCCGCACCGAGTGCACCGCCGCGCCCACCCGGGCGTGCGGGTCCGTCGGCTGGAACGCCGCCGCCCGCTCGGCCCAGCGGCCCGCGTCACCGTCGCCGAAGCGGCGCTGTGGCCCGGCGAGGGGCCGGCCGTCCACGCCGGAGGTCAGGTAGCAGGTGTCCAGCACTGTAAGTCGGATCCCGGCGTGCGCGGCGGCCTCCACCAGCGCCGCGCCCATCGCGTTCGGGTCGTCGTACGCGCCACCGTCCGGCCGGTGGTGCAGGTAGTGGAACTCGCCCACGCAGGTGATCCCGGTGAGCGCCATCTCGGCGTAGACGGCCCGGGCCAGGGCGAGATAGGTGTCCGGGTCCAGCCGGTCCGCGACGGCGTACATCTGGTCCCGCCAGGTCCAGAAGTCGCCCCGCCCGCCGTGGGTACGCCCGCGCAGCGCCCGGTGGAAGGCGTGCGAGTGCGCGTTCGCGAGGCCGGGCAGGGTCAGGCCGGGCAGCGGCACCGCATCGGCGTACACCTCGACCCCGGCGGGTGGCCTGCTGCCGGGGGTCAGCGGCGTCAACGCCGTGATCCGGCCGCCTTCGACCTCGATCAGCACGTCGGGCGTGGGTTCGGCGTGCTCGGGCAGCCAGGCGTACTCGGCGAGCCAGCGGGTCGGTGTCACCGGCATGTCAGCTCCTCCAGCACCCGGGCCAGCGCCCGTACCCCGGCCGCGCAGTCGTCGTCGGTGGCGGCCTCGGCGGGAGAGTGCGAGACGCCGGTCGGGTTGCGCACGAAGAGCATCGCGGTGGGCAGGTACGCGGCGAGCACGCCGGCGTCGTGCCCCGCCCCGGTGGGCAGCACCGGAGCGTCGAGCAGCGTGGCCAGCCGGTTGGCCAGCCCGCCGTCGAAGGCGACCACCGGGGTGGCCGACTCCTCGGTGACGGTCACCGTCGTACCGTCGCGGCGGGCCCGCTCGGCGAGCTTGCCGCGTACCGCGTCGACAAGCCCGGTCAGCGTCTCCGGGTCGGCCGCACGGGCGTCCAGCCAGCCGGTCACCTTCGACGGGATCGCGTTGGTGGCGTTGGGTTCGACGGCGACCCGGCCCACTGTGGCGTGCGCGCCGCGCAGCCGAGCCTCCTTGTTGGCCGCCAGCACCGTGAACGCGTAGGTCAGCATCGGGTCGCGGCGGTCGGCCATCCGGGTGGTGCCCGCGTGGTTGCCCTCGCCGACGACGTCGAAGCGCCACCGGCCGTGCGGCCAGATCGCGCTGGCCACCGCGACCGGCGCGTCCGTGTCGACGAGCGCGCGGCCCTGTTCGACGTGCAGCTCCACGAAGGCGCCGAACCGGCCCAGCAACTCCGGGCGGGCGCCCGCCGGCCGGTCACCGAGCGCCTCGGCGAAGCTCACCCCGGCCGCGTCGCGCAGGCCGGCCGCGCGTTCGGTCGACAGCGCCCCGGTGAGCAGCCGCGACCCCAGACACGGTACGCCGAAGCGCGCTCCCTCCTCCTCGACGAAGGCACCCAGCACCAGCGGCCGGCCGGGGGTGACGCCCGCGGCGCGCAGCTCGTCCACGGCGAGGAACGCGCTCACGATGCCGAGCGGCCCGTCGTACGCCCCGCCGTGCGGTACGGAGTCGAAGTGGCTGCCGGTGAGCACCGCGTCGGACCCTTCCGGGTCACCCCAGTGGGCGAAGAGGTTGCCGTTGCCGTCCTCGGTGACCGGCATGGCACGGCGTTCGGCCTGCGCCCGGAACCAGGCGCGCAGCTCCCGCTCCGGCGCTGTCAACGCGTACCGCAGATAGCCGCCGCTGTCGGCGTCCCGCCCGACCGGCGCGATCTCGTCCCACAGGGCCCGGAACCGGGCGGAAAGGTCGTCGGTCACGCGGGTTCGCCCTCGGTCATCGGGACCCGGACCCCGGTGCGGTCGGCGACCTCGCGGGCGCTCTCGTAGCCGGCGTCGACGTGCCGGATGACGCCCATCGCCGGGTCGTTGGTGAGCACCCGTTCGATCTTCTGACCGGCGAGGGCGGTGCCGTCGGCCACGCACACCTGCCCGGCGTGGATCGACCGGCCGATGCCCACCCCGCCGCCGTGGTGAATGGACACCCAGGAAGCCCCGCTGGCCGTGTTGACCAGGGCGTTGAGCAGCGGCCAGTCGGCGATGGCGTCGGAGCCGTCGGCCATCCCCTCGGTCTCCCGGTACGGGCTCGCGACGCTGCCGGTGTCCAGGTGGTCCCGGCCGATCACCACCGGGGCGGAGAGTTCGCCGGAGGCGACCATGTCGTTGAACCGCACGCCCGCCCTGTCCCGTTCGCCCTGACCGAGCCAGCAGATCCGGGCCGGCAGGCCCTGGAAGGCGACCCGCTCACCGGCCAGCTTGATCCAGCGGGCCAACGACTCGTTCTCCGGGAACAGGTCGAGGATGGCCCGGTCGGTGGCCGCGATGTCGGCCGGGTCGCCGGAGAGCGCCGCCCACCGGAACGGACCCCTGCCCTCACAGAACAACGGCCGGATGTACGCGGGCACGAAGCCGGGGAAGTCGAAGGCGCGCTGGTAGCCGCCGAGCTGCGCCTCACCCCGGATCGAGTTGCCGTAGTCGAACACCTCGGCGCCGGCGTCGAGGAAGCCGACCATCGCCTCGACGTGCGTCGCCATCGATGCCCGGGCCCGGTCGGTGAACTCGGCCGGCTTCGCGGCGGCGTAGTCCCGGGCCTCGGCCAGCTCCACCCCCACGGGCAGGTACGCCAGGGGATCGTGCGCGCTGGTCTGGTCGGTCACGATGTCGATCTCGACGCCACGGCTGAGCAGCTCCGGGAAGACCTCGGCGGCGTTGCCGACCACGCCCACGCTCAGGGCCCGGCGCTCCCGCTTGGCGGCGCGGACCCGAGCGATCGCGTCGTCCAGGGAGTCGGCGACCTCATCCAGGTAGCGGTCGTGCACCCGACGGTCGAGCCGGGTGCGGTCCACGTCCACGATCAGGCAGACGCCGCCGTTCATGGTGACCGCGAGTGGCTGCGCGCCGCCCATTCCGCCGCAGCCGGCGGTCAGCGTCAGCGTACCGGCGAGGGTGCTGTCGAACCTTTTGGCGGCCACCGCAGCGAACGTCTCGTAGGTGCCCTGGAGGATGCCCTGGGTGCCGATGTAGATCCACGAACCGGCCGTCATCTGCCCGTACATGGTCAGGCCGAGCTGTTCGAGGCGGCGGAACTCCGGCCAGGTCGCCCAGTCGCCGACCAGATTCGAGTTGGCCAGCAGCACCCGGGGCGCCCACTCGTGGGTGCGCATCACACCGACCGGGCGGCCCGACTGCACCAGCATCGTCTCGTCCTCGCGCAGGTCGGTCAGCGTGCGGACCAACGCGTGGTACGACGGCCAGTCCCGCGCCGCCTTGCCGGTGCCGCCGTAGACCACCAGGTCGTCGGGGCGTTCGGCCACCTCGGGGTCGAGGTTGTTCATCAACATCCGCAGGGCGCCCTCCTGCTGCCACCCGCGGGTGGTGAGCTGGCTGCCCCGTGCGGCACGAATGGGTCGGGTCATCTCTGGTTCTCCTCCGGTCAACCGAGGAACAACTGTCGGCGGGCCGCGGAGGCTTCGAACGCCTCCAGTCGGCGCTGGGTGTCGGCCGGCGTGGCGTCGCAGATCGCCTGCAACAGCACCATGGCCAGGGTCATCGGGGCGGTGTGCAGGTCGAAGACGAGCTGCGCGCCGACCGCGGCGGCGAGCACCACGTCGGCGTGCTCGGTGGCCGGGCTGACCGGCGAGTCGGTGATCGCCACCACTGTCAACCCGGCGTGGCGGGCGTCGCGCAGCGCGTCCAGGGTTTCCCGGGGGTAGCGGGGCAGCACGAAGGCCAGAACGGCGGACGCCCCGGCCTCGGCCGCCTGCTCCAGGCGGTCGGTGAGCAGGCTGCCGCCGTCGTCGAGGACCCGTACGTCAGGGTGCACCTTCGCCGCGAAGTAGGCGAAGTACGCGGCCAGCGGCGCGGCGGCGCGCAGGCCGAGCACCGGCAGTGGGCGACTCTCGGCGAGCAACCGCCCGGTCTCGGCGATCCGGTCCCGGTCGGCGAGCTGACCGGCCAGTCGGTCCAGGTTGCCCATCTCCGCGCGTACCGCCTGCTGGAGTTCGTTGCCGGCGTCCGTCGATCCGCCCGGAGTCGAGCCGGTGAGGTCGCGCAGCCGGCGGCGCAGCGCCGGGTAGCCGTCATGGCCGAGCGCGACGGCGAACCGGGTGACCGACGGCTGGCTCACGCCGGCCAGTTCGGCGACCTCGGCGGCGGACAGGTACGCCACGCCGGGGGCGTGCTGCACCAGACAGTGCGCGATTCGGCGCTGGGTGGGCGTGAGCCGCACGCCTTGGAACAGGTCGAGCACCCGGTCAGCGGGTGCCGCGACAGCTCCTTCATTCATGAGCTGACTCTATGCATAGAAACTTTCATAGACAACCACCTCGGGTCACCCCTGCCCCCCGTTCAGCCGTCGGGACTCGTAACATGCGGGCGGCCAGCGTGATCAGGATCGCGTCATCGAGAAGGAGCGCCGTGGTCGCAGTCGAGGACGCCCCGCCCATTCGCGCCTCTCGTCCGGCACCTCCTCGACGCGTCCGGGCGGCGGTCGGGGAGACGGTGCCGGTCATCGCCCTGCTCGGCGCGTTCTTCGTCGTCAACGACATCCGGTCGTGGCTGACCGCCCAGTACTGGGGCGACGAGGCGTGGGTCGCGCTCTCGGTCCGCTTCCCCCTCACCGACCTGCCGGTGACGACCTCGTCGAGCCCGATCGGGTGGAGTTTCCTGCTCCGACTGGTCCCGGACATCGACGACCTCCGGGTCGTACCCCTGGGTTTCCAACTACTGAGCGTTGTCGCCGCCTACTTCTTCGGTCGTGCTGTTGGCCGGAACCGTGCTCAGGGCATCCTCATCGGCCTCGTGGCCGGGCTCGCCGTTCTGCTCCTGCCGGCCCAGCAGACCCGCCACGACCTGAAGCAGTACACAGCTGACGCTGCCGTGGCGGTCTGCCTGCTCGCCCTGGCCGCCTGGACCGAGCAGTCGTGGTCCCGATGGCGGCTTGCCGTCGTGGTAGCGGTGGTCTTCGTAGGGATGCTGGTGAGCCACACAACCGCGATCATCGCGCCCTGCGTGTTCGGTGGCCTGCTATTCGCCGCTGCGGTGCTCTCTCGACACCGGTCGAAGACTGTTCGAACAGCGGTCGCCGGCCTCGCTGCCGGAGGGCTTGCGGCTGCTGTCTACTTCGGTGTCTCCGTCCGCGCGGACAACGACGCCATGCACGGCTACTGGACCTCCTACTTCCCGACCCTCGCCTCGCTTCCCGGATACCTCGTAGCCCGGATCAGCAATCTGCTCCCCCTGCTGGGCGTCCCCGGATGGGTCCTCGCCTCGCTGCTGCTGCTCGGTGTGCTGACCCTGGTGCGTCAGGGCCGCCCTGGTACAGGCGTTGCCGTCCTGCTGGTACCGGTGGTGGCTGCCGGGCTGGGGCTCGCGCAGATCTACCCCCTTCTCGACCTTCGCACGTCGCACTTCCTGCTCGTGCTCACCGCGGTGGTCGCTGGCGTTGGCGTCGCGGGACTGGCTGACCTGGTCGCGATGGCGGTCCGTCGTAGTCGGCCGGTCGTTGTCTCCAGCGTGATCTGCGCGCTGCTGCTGTCCAGCTACGCGGTTGCCAATCAGCGGTGGTGGCGCTTCGATGGCGACGAAGCCGGCCTCTGGCGCAACCACAGCGCGGTGACGACCATCGGGTCCGCTACCCGCTACGTCGCCACCCACGCCGGCCCGAACGACATAGTGGTTGTCGCCGGACCGGCCTGGTTTGGATTCGCCCTCTACTCCGACGATCCACTCGAACTGGTCGCGCCCGTCGCCAGCACCGTGGGCTTCACTGTGGGCATGCCCAACCGACCGAACGTGGTGCTTCCTCAGGTCGACCCGGCCGGCGGCGCGCGGAGCATCCAGCGGGCCCTGGACGAGATCCTGGCGCAGGCATCGACGCGGCCACCGGGAACGCAGGTGTGGCTGGTACGGACCTATACCCATCCGAGCGAGCCGGACTGGCGCGCAGCGCTGGCCGCCTACCAGGTGCGCTCGGTCACCGCCGGGCCGGAACCGGTCGTCGTGATCAGCAGGAGGTGACGGCGGGAGCGAGCGCCCCTTCGGGGACCGCAGACCGGCATCGGCTCGCTAACAACCTGCACGACGGTTGATCTTTCCTTCCGTCGACCGGCGGGTGGCAAGTTGTGTGCCGCTCGGTACTATCCGCAGGGCGTCGAGCGGAGGAGTGCCAATGCAGCCGGAGGGCCCATACCGGTTTACCCACATGTTGGGCGGATCGCCGGTGGGTAAGGCATGGGCCGCGATCGATGGGCAGGGACGTTTCGCTACCGTGGCGGTGCTGGATGCCGCTGTGGCCGCCGACGTCAAGTGGCGACAATCGTTCGTCAGCGTGGCGAACGCTCTCGCCCAGTCGAGCGACGGGCCCGCGTTCGCGTACGCGGACTTCTCCGCAGCGAGCCCGTGGGTCGCGTATCCCGCTGAAGCTGGGCCTGGAGCGGTGCGACTGTTCCAGGCCCTCGGCGTCGAGTACCAGGCAGTTGACGTCGCACCGCAGCCCGTATCGGGTCTGCCGCATCCTGTGTCGGGTGTGCCGCAGCCCGTGTCGGGTGTGCCGCAGCCCGTCTCCGGGGGCCCGCCAGCGCCGTGGGCCATCCACGGCAACCCGATCCCTGGCCAGGTGGCCGACTCGACCACCCAGCCCGTCTCGGCTGCCCCAGCGTCGCCCGCTGGCGAAACGGCCTCCGCGCACACGGTTCAGATGCCAGCTGTCCAAGCCGGCATGCAGAGCGAGCTGCCCACGCACGATCCGTTCGCCGCGCCCGTCCGTCGGATCAAGCCGTCCGCGCCACCCAAGCGGCGCACCGGGCTGTGGGCCGCGCTCTCCGCGCTGGCCGTGGTTGTGGTCGTGGGAGGTGGAGTGGGCATCTGGGCGGTGACGTCCGACGACCCCTCAGATCCAGTGCCCACGCCCCCGGTGACGTCCACTGCCTTCCCGGGGGAGGCGCAGGCGCTTCCTGGCCTGAAACCCTGGGCAGAGGCCGCCCTGCGTAGCCCCGAGGAACGGGCGTTGGCGGTGGCTGGACCGTCCATGGTGTTCCTTGAAGCAGTCTTCACCGGGTACCTCCGAAACAAGACCGACAACGCGCTGCTGCGCGAGGGCCCGGTCACCGTCAGCCGGCGCTGCAGCGGGTTCGTCATCAACCACGGCGGATACGTCCTCAGTAACGGGATCTGCCTGCAACCGCCGCCCGAGATCCTGCTCGGCGGTGCCCTGAACACAGTGGCCAATGTGCTGGTTTCGGAGGGACGACTCGCCGCGAAGGACGTGGCTGCCTTCGTCAGGGACCGAGTGAAGACCTCGGCCTTCACCGGCATGGGTGCGGCCGATCAGCCGGAGTTGAAGCTGTATGGACAGCTCAACCTCGCCAAGGGTGACGTGACGGCGGCCCCAGCGGTGAGTGGCGCGGTGGTGCGGACACTTCCCGTCGAAGCGGGCAACCTCACACTGGTCAAGCTCGCACAGGAGAATCTACCGACCGCTGAGCTGAATCCGTCTGCCGTCGTCGCCCCGGACACCTCTGTCATGCTCCTCGGCTACGACACCACGGATACCACCTACCGGTCCGCCGAATACAGCGTGGAAACCAAAACGGTGACCGTCACCGGGGTGGACGATCGCTCGGCACTAACTGTCTACCGCGTCAACGAGGACTTGGGGCCGTACTCGAAGGGCGGCGTAGCGATCGACCCGAGTGGACGCATCATCGGCATGGTGGATTCCGACCTGCTGCGAACGGACAAGGCCAACCGCATCCTCGTGCCCGTCTCCACAATGGTGGGTCTGCTCGGTGCCGCGGGAATCGGCAACGATCTCGGCCCGGCCGACAAGGTCTATCGCAGCGGGCTGGAGGCGTACTTCGCCGGCGACGATTCGACCGCCGCGGCACGCTTCGACGAGGCGGCCAGGTCGTCGCCGACCAATCTGCTGGCCCAGTCCTATCGCGAGGCAGCCATGGCGAGCGGTCGGAACGGTGGCACGTCGGACCGGCCCGCATGGGCGGTGCCGTTGCTCGCCGGTGCCGGCGGGGCCCTGGCCGTCGGGCTCGTGGTGCTCGTGGTGCTTGTGCTCGGGCGCCGTAGAGGCAGCTACTAGGAGGTCCACGGTTGCCCGGTCCCATTCCCGTACTGGGCCGTCTTTGGTCGGTGCCTCGCCTCGCCTGGGTGGCTGCCGGTGTTGTCGGGTTGCTGGTGGCAGTCGTCGTCGCGATTGGCTGGGCACCGTCGCACAGCGGCCGGCCCACCGCCGCCTGGTCGGCGCCGGAGTTCGACGACGCGCAGCGACCGGTGACGCCAATCGACGACACCGCCTGCTCCGCCAATGCCGGCGGCATGGCCGGGTTCCTCCCAGTTAGTGCCGTCGACCTACCCGAACGAGGGGACGGTCGGCCCCCGGCCCCCGTCTTCGACAGATCCGCTACCATCACCGGCGGATTCGACCGGGTCGGCTACTGCCTCGAACTGGACCGCCCACCCGGCCGACAGTGGGTATGGACGGCAATGGCACCCTTCACCGACGACGTACACCGGCTGGGCCTGCCCAACCGATCTGACCCGATCGTCCGGCAGCGCGTCGCCGACCTGGAAGTCGCCACGAACGTCCCCGGCCTCACCACCGGGACCGGGCTCACCGGCTATCTGGAGATATGGCCCAACAGCTATCGTCCTATCGCCTCCCGCCAGATCCCCGCCGCCTCGACTCAGCAGTACGACGCCGACGACGATCCCCAGATCGCCGACTTCTATGGCTCATTCCAGGTGCATCGGGTGGCCGCAAACCGGCCAGCCGCCGAGGTGCCACAGACGATCCTGGCCGTCAACGGCTTCACCCAACGGGGCCGGCCGCTCTCCCTCGGCATCGGATCGGCGCCGGCCGGTAGCTCCGACTGGACCTTCGCCGACAACGCAGGTGCGTTCGGGCAGCGGCGCCTGACCGTGTATGCCCGCCCAGCTCTCCTCGCCGTCGATCAACATCCTGCGGATCGGCAGTTGTACCAGCGAGACGAAGCAGGCGGCGCGACGGTGCTGGTGGCCGGGCGGGCCGTGAACGCTCAGGCCGTCGCAGTGCGGATGAAGGTCGTCAGCGGTTCCGAAGCCTGGGAGGAGAGCGCGGTGATCCGTCCCGGTGGCGCTTTCTCACTCCGCCACCGGATCTCCGCAGCGCTGCGTACGTACCGGTTCGACCTCTACGTGCTCGGCGATGGTGTGCACCGTCGCGTCGCCCGGTGGGAGGGTGTCGTTACCGGCGACGTGTACGTGATCCAGGGCCAGTCGAACGCGGTTGCGGCTGCCTACCGCGGATCATCAGGGGAGGAGGAACACGAGTTCATTCGCAGTTTTGGTTCGTCGACCCCGGACCCGAGCTTCTCGGCGGCCGAGCGGAGTTGGAACTACGCGGTTTCCGACATCATCCTGCAACCTGGGTCGGTGGGTCAGTGGGGGATCCGGACAGCACGGCGGCTGGTAGACGCCTACCAGGTGCCGGTGGCCATCCTCAACGGTGGTTTCGCCGGAAAGACGGTGTCGTACTTCCAACGCAGCGACGTCGACCCCGCGGACGTACGTACCAACTACGGTCGGCTGCGCCAGCGTCTCCTTGCCGCAGGCCTGTTCGGCCAGATCCGGGCGGTCTTCTGGTACCAGGGCGAGGCTGACCGGAACGACGCCGCTGGGCACGTGGTCGGTTTCACGAACCTGCTGCGTAACTGGCGTGCCGAGTTGGGGACGGACAGCCGCTACTACGTCTTCCAAGTACGGACGTCACCCTGCGATGACAGCTCGCCTGGCCCGCTCCGAGAGGCCCAGCGGCGGATGGCGGACACGCTGGGGGTGACGGTGCTGTCCACCAGCGGCCTTGCCGGCCGAGAGAACTGCCACTTCGCGTGGGAGAAGGGTTACCGGGAACTCGGTGATCAGGTCTTTGCGACGGTGGCTCGTGATCTTTACGGGGGTGCGGGCGCCGGTGTGGCGGCGCCGAACCCCCGGTCGGCGGCATTCGTCGACGGCCGTACCCGGGTCGTCATTCAGCTCCGCGACAACGACCGGCTCACCGTCAACCCCGGGGCCGCGGCCGACTTCCGAATCACCCGCAGCGGGGTTGCGGTCAGCAGCGTGGAGTACCGCGACGGTGGCCAGTTGGAGCTGACGCTCACCGGCCCTGCATCCCCCACGAGCGGCGTCAGCTATCTGGGCCGGACCGCGCCGGGGATCGTCACTGGTGTCGGGGCCGGCCTGCTGGCCTTCCAGGACCTGCCGATCGGTGATGCCTAGCCGCCGGGCAAGGCGGCGGGGGCCGTCAGCGCCTTGGCCAGCAAGGGCCGCAGAGCTGCCGTCAACAGAGGCGCGATGCTGCGGGCGTACTCGCTGGTGATGTGCGACGCGTCCCGCCGTACGACCACGCCGTTCACGAACGCGGGACAACGATCGTCAGGGGCGCAGAACCAGGACCGTGTCTTCACGTACGCGGATCCCGGTTCGCTCCAGACGCGTTCGTCGGCCTCCGCGTACGACTGCCACAGCGCCGGAATCTTCGCCACGCAGTCCTTCGGGCTGGAGAAGCGGGTGGCACAAGCGGTCGGGTTCATCGCCGGAGGCGGGGGCTGAAGGGCAACCACCTCGCCAGCGGGTGAAAGCCACTCCCTGGCCTTCCTGGCCGATGCCTCCCAGATGGGCAGCGAGGGCTTCCCGCCCTCTGCCTGCAGCCGCTGTGCGTAGGTGTTGGTCACGATGACCAGCGCCGGCTTCACGTCGGCGATGAACGACCGCACGATCTCCTTGTGGGCCGGGCAGGCCCGGGTGATGCTGTCGTCGTCGGCGATTGTCGTCGTCGACAGCAGCGGGCAGCCGACGTAGGTCATCGGGTGGACCGTCCAGCCCTGCGGCTCCAGCGCAGCCCGGATGGCTGGCAGCCACGCGACGGCGGTCGAGTCGCCGACCACCACGGCCAGGCGTCGTGGATCGACGTTGACAGCGGAACAGTCGCGGCCGCGCGGCGTGGCCGGTCCGCAACCCTGGGAGTCCTGCCGGGCGAAGCCCTGCCGACCCACCTCGGACAGGGCGGGGGTGACTGGTGGCCATTCTTTCGCCCGCAACGCCTCCTTGACCTCGGCGGCCAGTGCGGTCTCGCTCGTGAAGGCGGCGGGGTTCGGTGCGGGCGGACGGGATCCGGGGCCGAAGGCGACCACGGTGACCAGGACCACGCCTGCGGTGACGGCCGCGACCGGCGCGCCCCACAAGAGGCCACGCACCCGGGAGCGGGGACGGCCCGGTTCTCGCGGCTTGCTGTCCAGCCACGAGGAGCGCCGGATCGGGTCCTCCAGGAGGTGGTACGAGGCGACGGACAACAGAGCGGTGCCGGCGAGCACGACGAGTTGCGTCTTGGTGCTCTCTGCCGGCAGCACCGCGCCGATCAGGACGATCAGTGGGAAGTGCCAGAGGTAGAGGGAGTAGGAAATATCGCCGACGTACCGTGACGCGGGATTCGTGAGCGGAAACATTCGCGGCGCGCCGCCGGCACCGCCTGCCACAACCAACACCGCGGCGAGCACCGGCAGCACCGCACCCGGGACCGGGAATGGTGTCTGAGGCCCCACGAGGAAGAGGGAGGCGATCAGACCCACGAGACCGACCCACTGCATGGCGAGCCGGACCCGGGCCGGTAGAGCCGCCCACCGGTGTGCCGTCAGCGCGATGAGCCCACCCACCGCCAGTTCCCAGGCGCGGGAGAAGGTCGAGTAGTACGCGTCGGTGGGGGCATGTCCGGTCTGCCACAGGCCGAAGGCGACTGAGGCGAGGGCTAGCACCGTCATGATGCCGCCGAGCACCCACAGTGCCTTCGGTGCGGTCCAGCGGAGCCGTTGGGCGGCGAAGCCGAGAACCAGTGTGATCAGGACCGGCCAGACGAAGTAGAACTGCTCCTCGACCGAGAGCGACCAGTAGTGCCGTAGCGGCGACACTGGCCCGTCCGCTTGGAAGTAGTCGGTGCCGGCGGCGGCGAAGCGCCAGTTGGCCGAGAAGAGGCCGGCGGCCAGGGCATCCCAGGCTGTCGAGCGCAGGCGCTCGCCGATGAACAGCAGTGACGCCGCCAGATAGGTGGTGACAAGAACCAACAGCGCCAGCGGAAGGATCCGCCGGATCCGGCGTCGATAGAAGTCCGTGAAGGAGATCCTGCCGGTCCGCTGGTGTTCCTTGAGCAGGAGGCCGCTGATGAGAAACCCAGAGATGACAAAGAAGACGTCGACTCCGACGAAGCCGCCAGCCGGCCAGTGGAAGACGTGATCGGCGATCACTACGACGACGGCGAAGGCTCGGAGCCCTTGAATATCCGGACGGAAACTGGAAACCGCGACCGTCGCACCAGCTGGCATGGACGTCCCGGTGCTGGCCGGTGGTGCCGCGGTGGCATGATCCCGCCCCGTCAGCCGCTTGAGGTTGGCGAGCAGGCCTGGTCGGTCCACCAGGTCCACCGGTCCCGGCGCCGAGGTGCGGGCCGAGGATACGGACACCGAAGCGGTCAGCATCAGCAGCATGGCGATCCAGGTCAGCCCGTCAGCCGACAGCGGATTCCACACGACTTCGGTGAACGAGTAGATGACAAAGAGGACGAGTGGGGTCTTTGCGGAGAAGGCCCGCCCGTCGACGACTGGTCGGTGCAGCAACGCAGCCAACCAGAGGCCCCACAATGTCAGCGCGACGAAGCCCCCGGAGAAGATGGCCAAGACATAGCCGGAGTGGAAGAAGTGATGCGGCGCCTCGCCGATGTCCCGGAGGTAGTACCACTTCGAGACCCCGACGCCGGTAACCTCCGACCCTGCAATGTAGTCGCGAACGTGGACCCAGATGTTGCCACGGTTGCTCAGGGTGGTCTTGGACGCGCTCCAGGTCAGGTAGGTGGCCGCTCCCACGGCGCCGACGACCAAGGCAACGCAGAACGCGAAGTTGATCTGCGGGTACGCACGCCGTCGCTCGAGGAGCGAAGCGCCGAGCAACCATCCGCCCACCGCTGCGAGGGCCAGGAAACTGGTCCGGGATCCGGTGGCAATGATGATCAGCAGGCAGAACGCCACAGCGGACCACCGCTCCCAGCGACGCAGGCCGCAGACCGCCGCCACCGCGGTGAAAGAGGCGATCATGGCAACGTAGTTCTCAGAGTCGTAGAAACTCTTGAACAGTGCCCCGGCCAGCGAACACTTCTCCAACTGCCCGCCGGTGCAGGTTCGCCACGACTGCTCGTACAGGGCGGTCGGGATGGCCAGCAGCGCCAGGACCGCCAGCCCGGTGTAGGCCACCGCCCGGACATTCACTGCGGTGCGGGCAGCCATCAACCAGATGGCGAGCAGCACTAGCGCGGCGGCCGAGTAAGCCGGCAACCGAGAATCGTAGAACCCGTCACCGGTGAGGGCGTCGACGCCGGCCGACCAGGCCAGCAGAGCGCCGGCCATCGCGATCGAGATCCGCAGCCACACGTCGGAAGGGCCGCGCAGAACCGCACGGCCGGAGAGCACCAGCCAGGCCAGCAGAGCGATCAGCAACACGCCGATCAGCGCCGAGCTCCTGTCGCCGACGAGCGCGGGCGCCGCGTTGGTGAGCACGGCGAACCCGACCAGAGCGACAGCTGTCGCACTGTCGCCGAAGGCGGCGGCGATGTTCCGCGGGACTCGGACCAACCACAGGGCTACCGCGACGCCACCGACGGTCAGCAGGACACCGAAGATGGTGGTCACGTCAGACCCTTTCTCGGTCAGCTGCCGATGCCGCCTCAGCATCGGCCTCGTGGGGCGGGTCGCGTCGCAGGGCAGCGACGAGGCACCCCCACAGCAGGACGGCGAGCAGAGCGTCGCACACCAGACTCGACACGACCGCACCCTGCCACCCGTACGCCGGAATCAGCCAGACGTTCAGGCCGGCGTTGACCACGCCTACCGCAATCTGGGCTACCGTCCGGCGTCCCTGCATCCGGGCACCGGACAGGGTATCGGCGGCGAGGTAGTGGATCGCCTTCAGTACCAGCAGCGCGCTCAGGCCCTGCAGGGCAAGGGTCGCGGCCTCGTATTCGGGACCGAAGACCACTGGCATCATCCAGGCGAACGCGACGAGAAGGAGGGATGCCGGCACGCTGAACGCCAGGTAGCGCGGCAGCAGCTTGCGCGTGAGCCGCAGTGCGGCTCGAGGGCCGTTTCGCCCGGCCTCGAAGAAGTTGGGGTACGCGACAGCCGCCATCGACCGGGCGGGCGTGTACGCGAAGTCGACAACGCGGTACGCCGCGGCGTAGATGGCCGCGCTCTCCGTGGTCCCCAGCTTGGAGAGCATCACCTTGTCGAGATCGTTGTACACGGTCTGAGCGGACAGACCCACGGCGAACAGCATGCCGGTTCGCGCCTGCGCCAACGATCCCCGGACTTCCAGCGGAGTCCGACCTGCCCCTCGTAGGCCACCCAGAACCACTGCCACGCACACCACCGTTGACAGCAGCACCGAGGTCACGGCCCAGGCGTGCAGGGTGACCGGTCCGGCCGCCGCGGCCAGCGCGATGACCCCGACCAACCGGGCGACCTGCAGCAACGCGGGAATGACGGAGGCGAGCAGGATCCGGCCCCGGGCCTGGACGGAGGCGGCCACGGCCTCGATGAGGCGCCAGGCCACCAGATCGGCGAAGGCCAGACAGAAGAGGTCGATCAGGCTCGCCTGGGCACCCCAGATCAGCGCGCCCGCCGCAGCGACAAGCACTGTCGCACCAGCCCCGAAGACCACCGACAGCAGCAGCCCTCGGGCCAGGTGTCGGGCCCACTCGGCGGGCGCGTCGGCGTGACTCTGGAAGATCAGGCTCGGTGCCCCGGCCGACGCGAACGGCGAGATGACCGCCACCAAGGCCGTGATGCCGACGAAGAGGCCGTACGTGTCGATGGGCATTTCCCGCGCCAGCAGCACGAAGAGTGCTCCCTGGGCGAGAGTCCGCAGCAGGGTTCCCACGAAGAATCTGCCGGACTTGCGCAGGAAGGCGTCACCCCGGCGAGGCGCCCGGTGACGTGGTGATGCGCTGCGGTCCGGCTCGCCCACGAGGTCGACCGCTCCTTGGGCGAGGGTCATCGTCGTACCGCCTGCACCCATTGTCGGCTGATCCCGGCCGGATCGAAGGCGACCGAGCGGGCGTGCCAGGCCTTCTCGAACTCGACGGGCCCGGGCCGCCCGAAACCCGTCAGGTGCCTGATCGCCTCGGCGAGGGCGGTCGAGGTCGGGGCCGTCGTCAGCACGCCCGGTACCAGGTCCGGCACCATCTCGTCGACGGCGGACACCGGCATCGCGGCGACGGGCAGTCCCACTTCGGCCGCCTCCACGAGGCTGAAACCGAAGGTCTCCGCCAGCGACGGGTGAACGAGCAGGTCGGCGTCGGCCAGCAACCCGCGGACGTCGGGGATCCGGCCGAGGAAGGTCACCCGATCCGCCAGGCCGCGCTCGCGCGCCCGGGTCTCCAGCAGTGTCCGCTCCTCGCCGTCTCCGGCAAGCGTCAGGTGGTAGGCGGTGGGTAGTTCCGCGAGGGCGTCGATCGCGCACAGGTGGTTCTTCAGGGGGCGGAGTGCGCCGGTGGTGACCAGCCGGATCCGCGCCGGGTCGGCGATCGGCCGGGGCGGGACGAACGGCGCGGTCGGCACCGGATTGGGGATCGTGACGACGCGTGACCCGGAGTGGAGATTGCGCACCGTCCGGGCCACCCCGTCGGACACGGCCACGACGAGCCGTGGCCGGAGAGCACCGAACCCGGACGCGCGGGCGAGCATCCGCACCCGACGGTCGGCCCTCATTCGCTCGGGCAGCAGCGAGTGCTCCCAGGCGATGAACGTCCGAGATGAGCCAGCCAGAGCCGCCCCGACGGGCACGCTGCCCCACAAACCGCTGGCGACGACCTCCACGTCCGGCGGCAGGCTCCGCAACCGGCGGCGCAGCGGGGGGACAGCTTCCACCAGGCGGGTGAGCCGCGACCCGAGGTCCAGGGTGTCGACACGGAGATCGTCGAGCCCCTGCGGGACTCCCCGGGACAGTACGGTCGCGGACACCTCCACGCCGTGACGTGCGAGCCCACGCATCACCAGGACTGCGGCGCGCTCCATGCCGTAGTACGGCTCGAGCTGCGGCAGTACGAAGTGCAGACGCATCAGTGTGGCCGTTCGGTATCAAGCGGTCGAGTGGGGCTGCTGGGGGCCTTCGACTTGCGCATGGCGACCCGCTCCAGGGTCGACCGGGGTACGAGCCCGAGCGCCGCCAGCACCGCGTTCCGGGCGGACGGAGGTGAGTTGCGACGGATCGCCCGCACCATCTCCCGCACGCCCTCCCGGTCCCGGGCCTGGAGAGCGTAGCGGAGGGTCTGGGCCGCGATGAAGTCCGAGAAGGTCCCCGGCGCCCACACTCCCTCCCAGCGCTGCGCCCAGTGCCACGAGGTACGCCAGTCGGCGCCGGCCGAGATCGACCCGGGGCTGCCCACCGTGTAGACGGCCGTCGCCTCCTCCACCTGGACGATCTTCACCCGAGGCAGCCGGGCGACCCTGACCAGCCAGTCCCAGTCCTGGTGTCGGGGGAGCGTCTCGTCCCAGCGGCACTCGGTCGCCAACTCGTACGTGGTCAGGAGCGTCGACGTGGGCAGCGACTGCCGGCCGATGCCGAGGTGACGGCGGCGGAACAGGTAGTCCTCGGGCAGCATGCCGTCGGGGATCACCTCGGCGGGGGCCGGTGCCGGCAGCGGCTCGGCGCCGTCCTTGCGTTGCAGGATCCGGGATGACACGACGGGGCGGAACCCGGCCGCCGCGACCCGCTCGAGCGCGGGCACCTGTGCCGCCAGCTTCGTCGGCAGCCAGGTGTCGTCGTCGTCGAGGAACGCGACGTGGCTGCCCGGGATGGCGTGGGTGACTCCGAGGTTGCGGGCGTACGACCCGCGCCGGCCGCCGCCGGTGCAGACCACCCGGTCGATGTGCTGTCCCAGGTTCCGCACCGTCTGCGGCACCTCCGGGGTGTCGCAGACGACCACGATGTGCACGGATGCGCCCCGCTGGGAGCGGGCGGACAGCACCGCGTCGGCGATGCTGGGGCGGCCCGTGGTGGGGATCACGACGGATACGTTCGGCATTGCGTTCTCCATGCGTTGGGGGTACGACCGGCACACGGCCGCCGGGCACGGCCGTTGGCCGTACCCGGCGGTGTGCCGGTGCGTGGGCGGATCAGCGACCGCCGGCGCGGAACACCTCGGTCACCGTACGGAGCACCACTTTGACGTCGAGCCAGAGGGACCAGTTCTCGATGTAGAAGTTGTCGAAGCGGGCCCGGTCGGAGATCGGGGTGTCGCCGCGCAACCCGCTGACCTGCGCCAAGCCGGTGAGCCCGACCGGGACGCGGTGGCGCATCGCGTACTGGGGGTATTCGGCCGAGAACTTCTCGACGAAGTAGGGACGCTCGGGTCGGGGGCCGACCACGCTCATGTCGCCACGGAGGATGTTCCAGAGCTGCGGGAGCTCGTCGAGGGAGGTCCGGCGCATGATCCGACCGATCGGCCCCACCCGCCGGTCGTTGGCGATGGACCAGTTGGTCTGCGACTCGTGCTCGTCGACGGGGCGCATGGACCGGAACTTGATGATGTTGAAAGGTCGGCCGTGCCGACCGATGCGCTCCTGGTAGAAGAAGATGCCGGGGCCGCCGTCAATGAGCGTGGCGACCGCGCAGATGAGGAGCACCGGGCTCAGTAGGAGCAGCGCCACCGAGGCGAAGGCGATGTCCGAGGCGCGCTTGAGCGCGGACTGCGGGCCGGAGAGGGTGATGTCGCCGATGCTGACGACCGGGACCGCGCCGATGTGGTCGCCGTGCGAACGGGACCCCCAGAGAGGGGTGGCCGCCCACAGGTCGCACTCTGCCGTGCGTGGCCGTGCCAGGATCTCCATGAGGGAGGTCTCGGAGCAGTTCGCGTCCGCGACGATCACCACGTCGCACTCGCGCAGCCGTACGAGGCTGTCGAGGTCGTCGAGGGATCCGATCAGCGGCAGCGCCGACAGGCCGTCCGGGGTGTCGACACAACCCACGAAGCGCAGGCCGTACTGGGGGTAGCGGCGCAGGAGCCGGGCGAGTTCCACGGCGGTGGGGCCACTGCCGACGATGATGGTGTTGTGCTCGACCCACCGACGCTTGCGGGCGAGGATGGCGAATTCGCGGGTGACAGCCCGCCCGAGGATGACCAGCCCTGCCGACGCGGCGACACCGCGGGTGAAGCTGAAGACGTACTCGGCGGATTCGTGGCGCATCGCCGCGACGATGGCGACCGCGGACGCCGCGGCCAACAGACGCCCGCAGAGGCTCGGCACCTCGTCGAGGAAGCTCACGTGCCGTCGTGCCCGGTAGAGGCCGCCGCTGGCGAAGACGATCACGGTCAGGACCGTCATGGCCAGGGTGCCGCGCCAGTACTGTTGAGTGACCAGCAGCGGCGTCAGCAGTGCCAGGACGTCGACCGGCGCGGTCATCATCCAGGCCCGCAGCCACCGGGTCCGGGTCGAGGCGCGCGAGCCGGCGTAGGGCAGGACAGCGGTCGTGTCCAGGCCGGCGCGAGGCTCGTGCTTTTCAGGCGCAGCCACAGGCGCAGGCGCAGGCGCCGGCGGGGCCGAGCGCCGGTCGGCGGGCGACGGCAAGGCCGGAGTCTGGTGACCGGAAGTCTGGTGACCGGGAGGCTGGTAGCCGGATGTCTGATAACCGGGAGGCTGGTAGCCGGCCGGCTGGTAACCGGGGAACTGGTAGGCGGGAGGGCGACTCCCGCCAAGGCTCCCCTCGTCGTCCCCCTCACCGTCGCCCTGGGCATCGGTGGCGTTGCCGTCGCGGTCATCGGGCGGTGCCGGCCGGTGCCACATGGCGGGCTGATTGGACATTGTGGACCTCCCCGTGAGGGCCGGCTGACCTGGCCGGTCCGTAACTCGAGACAAGGCGGCGGCTGGCAACAGCCACCGGCCCGGGTGTTACTTGGCGCTGGCGAGAATCTCGGTGACGGAGTCCCGGCGCACGGCATCGTAGAAGGTCTTTGCCTTCTCGGTGTTCGCGAAGACGACGCTCTCGCTGCCCACTCGACCGGTGCCCTTCGTCGGGCTGGTGACGAAGGTGAGGTTACGGCCGCGAAGGCTCCGCAGGTCTGTCGCCATGCTGACGAGCGACATGTTCTCGTCCACCGACACGGCGCTCGACGTCGCCTTGACGAAGGAGTTGAGCCGCCCGGGATTGGTGACGATGCCGCCGGACACGGCCTTGTCGAGGATGGCCTTGATGACCTGCTGCTGGTGACGGATGCGGGCGAAGTCACCGTCGGCGAACTGTTTGCGCTGGCGGGAGTAGTCCAGGGCCGTCTCACCGTCCATCCGCTGCACTCCCTGTTCGAACTTCCGGAACGGCGGGTGGATCGACGTGAACGACTTCTCGGCGTTGATGTCGACGCCGTCCAAGGCGTCGATGATTTCCTTGAAGCCAGCGAAGTCGACAATCATAACGTGGTCGATTCGCACCGTGGTGAACGATTCGACTGTTTGCACCATCAGCGGAATGCCACCCCAGGCGTACGCTGCGTTGATCTTCGCGTCGCGGCCGCCGTGCCCCCCGTTCTTCGCCTTCGGCACGTTCACCCAGGTGTCTCGAGGGATCGAGACGAGTTGCGCGCTGGACCGGTCCTTCGGGATGTGCGCGACGATGATGGTGTCGGTGCGCGAGCCACCCGTGCTCTCCGGGTCGCGGGAATCGCTCCCCAGGATCAGGATGTTCATCGCGCCGTTGGCCAACGCCTGCGGCCGCCCCTCCTCGGGAACGTCGGCGAAGGCATCCACCCGGTCGATGTCCTTCTCGACGGAGCGGAGATAGAGGGCGCCACCGATCATGCTGCCGCCGCCCAGGATCGCCGCGACTACCAGGCAGATGACGAGGACGCGACGCCAGCGAGGGCCACGACGTCGCCGCTTGCCCCCGGCCGGGACATCCTCCTGCGGATCGACTGCGTGTGGGTCGAAGAATTCGGTGTCGGCATCGGTGTACCGCTGAGCACCAGACATGCCGGCGATGCTACTGATTGCGAGTGCCTGTCGTGCACCCTCGTCCTTTCGGGCATCGCATGCCTGCCGACCGGTGCGGCGAACCCGGCCCTGCGTTCGGACGGACTGCCGGTAACGCCGGCCCGGGAGCGCTTTCCAGGCCCTATTCTGCTGCCCCGGCGGGAGGACGGAAACAACGTGGCCATCGGCTTTCGCGATGACCCTCCCGCTGCCGCCCGAACCCTGCTACAACGGCACCCGTGGATCGAATCAAGCTCCGACGGGCCGTCGCGCGTACCCCACTCGCCCCGATTGCCGCCTTTCCCAAGAGGCTTCGCACGATCGCGCGGCACGACGCGAAGGTGCTGCGCCGCTCGGCGCGCTGGCTGCTGACCTCCCGCGAGCACCACAACTACACGTACGACCTCACCTCGTTGAGCCGCAACCACCTCGCCTGGTTCGTCAGCGTGGTCTGCGACATCCCGATCAAACAGGTACGGGCGTACCTCGGCGAGATCGAGTCGGACGACGGCCTGCGCCAGCACCTCCTGGCGGCGATCGCCGCCTCCGACCGGCGCGGCCTCGCCGACAAGGAGATCCGCTACGCCCGACGGATCGGCTGGTACGCCATCGTCCGTGCCACCCGCCCCACCCACGTCGTCGAAACCGGTGTCGACAAGGGACTCGGCAGCGTCGTCCTGGCGTCCGCCCTGCTGCGCAACGCGCAGGAGGGGCACCCGGGCCGGGTCACCTCCCTGGACATCAACCCCGAGGCCGGCTACCTCGCCCGGGTCGCGCCGTGGTCGGAGGTCGTCGACCTGGTGATCGGCGACTCGATCGCCTCGATCGGCGCGCTGGACCGCCCGGTCGACCTGTTCCTGCACGACAGCGACCACAGCCGCGCCCACGAGAAGCGTGAGTTCGACGCCGTGGAGCCCAAGCTCGCCCCCGGCGCGATCCTGCTCACCGACAACGTCACCAGCACCAACGTGCTCGCCGAACACGCCGAACGCACCGGCCGGCGGTTCCTCGCCTACCGGGAGAGCCCGGCCAACCACTGGTACCCGGGCGACGGCATCGGCGTGGCATGGTAGCCGGGTGCGGCTGACCTCGATTCACACGTACCCCATCAAGGGTTGTCACCGGCTCGACCACGACGGCGCGTTCGTGCACCCCTGGGGCTTGGCCGGCGATCGGCGCTGGATGGTCGTGGACGCCGACGGAGTCGGCGTCACCCAGCGGGAAACGACCCGGCTCGTCGCCCTGCGCGCCGCCGTGCGCCCCGGGGGTCTGTCGCTGCGCGCCGACGGGCAACCCGACCTCGACGTGCCCGAGCCGACCGGCGGCGAACCGGTCGCGGTCCGTACCTTTCGCAGCCGCACCTTCCCGGTCCCCGCGCTGCCGGCCGGCCAAGCAGCCGACGACTGGCTCGGCGCCCTGCTCGGCCGACCGGTCCGACTGGTCTGGCTGGCCCAGCCGACCCGCCACCTGGCCGCCGGGACCCGCGAACACGACACCGGTGACCAGGTCAGTTTCGCCGACGTCTATCCGGTGCTGCTGGCGAACGCCGCCTCCCTCGGCGCCCTCAACGACTGGCTGGCCGAGGCGGGCAAGGAACCGGTGCCGATGACCCGGTTCCGACCCAACCTGGTCGTGGGCGGTGCGCCGGCCTGGGCCGAGGACGACTGGGTGGGTCGGCCGCTGCGCATCGGCGACCGGATGTTCCAGGCCGCCGGGCCGTGCGACCGCTGCGTGGTGACCACCACCGACCAGGAGACCGGGGTACGCACCAAGGAGCCGCTGCGCACCCTCGGGCGGCACCGCAACGTCAAGCAGAAACTCCTCTTCGGACTGAGCCTGGTGCCGCTCGACAGCGGACCCCTGGCGGTGGACGCCCCGATCGTCATCGCACCCTGACCGGACCGCCGATCAGCAATCGGCACCCCGCGGTCACCGTCCGTCGATGCTGTCTTAGCTTTGGCTTAGCCCGCTTGTCGGTACCCGACCGGGTCCGGCAGCATCGCCGTCGTGACGGACGGAAGCGCTGTCGACATCAACATCGACCTGGACCATCCTCCAGAGGACCGGCCCGCGCCGTCGTCCGGTGCGAAGCCCTGGCTGGTCGCCACCGGCGTCACTGTCCTCGCGGCGACGCTCGGGCTCACCCTCACCCTGCGCTCCGGCTCCACCCCGGCCTGCGCCGCCGGCCGGCCGGCGGCCGCCGCGCCGCCCACCGGCAACGCCACGCACACCGGCAAGGCCACCTTCTACGACTCCAAGGGTGCCGGCGGCAACTGCTCGAACCCGGCCGCCCCGGCCAACCGGCTCTACGTCGCGCTCGGTCCGACGGAATACTCCGCCGGTGCCGCCTGCGGCGGATTCCTCGACGTCGTCGGCCCCAAGGGCACCGTCCGGGTGCTCATCATGGACCAGTGCCCGGAGTGCGAGCCCGGCCACCTCGACCTGTCCCGCGAGGCGTTCGCCCGGATCGCCGACCCGGTCCAGGGCCTCGTTCCGGTCACCTACCGCGCGGTGGTCAACCCGCCGCTGCCCGGACCACTCACCTTCCGGATCAAGGAGGGAGCGTCGCAGTGGTGGTTCGCCGTCCGGGTCGGCAACCACGGCAACCCGCTGCGGTCAGTCGAGGTCCGGCAGCGTGAC
The DNA here is from genome assembly GCF_044455385.1 of Micromonospora sp. NPDC051227. Classification (NCBI taxonomy): domain Bacteria; kingdom Bacillati; phylum Actinomycetota; class Actinomycetes; order Micromonosporales; family Micromonosporaceae; genus Micromonospora; species Micromonospora sp. NPDC051227. The sequence continues at coordinate 102,809 of NZ_JBITET010000002.1, read as the reverse complement.
AGCGACCCCTGGCAGTCGGCCGCCCGGCAGGACTACAACTACTGGCTGATCGCCTCCGGCGCCGGGCCGGGCCCGTTCAACGTCCGGGTCACCGACGTGTACGGCAACCGGGTCACCGTCGGCGGCATTCGGATGGCCCCGGGCCAGGTGCAGAACAGCACGGTCCGGATGTACGCACCCGGTACCGGGGCCGCCACACGCCGTCCGTCCGCGTCGACCCGACCGCCGAGCAGCCGACCCGCCGTCACGCCGACGCCGACTCGTCGCTCGGTCGAGGTGGCGAGGGCGAGCGCTGCGGCCACCGACGCGCCGACCACCAGCTCGGCCCGGGCCAACGCCCGGTGGTGCGAGGGCTGACCGCTCAGTCGGCCACCGTCAGATCGAGCCACATCAGAATCTCGTCCCGGTCGTCATCCGGGGCTACCCGCAACGCGCCCGGCAGCCGGCCGATCTCCCGGTAGCCGAGGCGACCGTAGAACTTGTCCAACCCCAGCCCGTCGCGCACCGTGACGTGCAGCGCCTCGTGGCCCAAGGCCCTGCCCAGCCGGGCGGCCTCCATCATCAGCGCCGAGCCGTAGCCGGCGCCCTGGGTGTCCGGATGGACCATCACCCGCTTCACCACACACCAGTGCGCAGTGAGCGGAAAACGGTTGTCACTGAAGATCAGCATTGCCGCCAGCCGGTCCCCGGAGTAGCCGACCAGCAGCCGGTCCGGTCCGTCCGCGATGCCGGCGAAAGTCGGATCGGCGGTGACGTGCACGTCGGTGGCGGTGACCGGTGGCACGAAGCCGACCGCCCCGCCGGCGTTGCTGACGTCCACCCAGAGGTCGACGATCTCGGCACGCAGCCGCGGGGTCAGGTCAGGATCAAGGACGAAGCGCAGACTCACGCTCGCCATCCTGACCCAACGACCAGGGCCACGACCCGCCACAGTGACGCGCCCGACAACCGATCCTGGCTCCGACCGAGCCAGGATCCGTCGCCACTCAATGGCGATGTGGGGCCGACGGGATTCGAACCCGCACTGGTGCGGACCTAAACCGCATGCCTCCTGCCGTTGGGCTACGGCCCCTTGAAGCTGTACTCCACCAGCGTCCACGGCCACTCCAGCCGACGCGGCAGTCGCCTGCCTATCGGGAAGCCGGTCGGAGTAACCGCATCAGGATCGTAGACCACCTCGGGCTCCACAAGTGCAGGCCGTCGCTGACCAGCGTATGTGGAGGTCTGGCTGTGGCAATTAGGGCAGAGTAGGCGAAGGTTGCGCGGCCGGTTGTCGAGGAAATCGCCATTGATGTGGTCCACGTGCAGGGTCAATCTCGCACCTTGCCACGTTGACCCAATGCCGCACACCTCGCACGTCTCGGGCAGACCGATGGTCGCCAGGGCGCGTTTGAGGCGGACCCCTGGGATTCGGCGGGAACCGGCCGGCAGCACTACCAGCAACTCTGTGGGGGACATGCGCCGCCAACGCACGCCTCGATTGTGTGCCTGGCCAGTGAAGTGCGACGTGTCGATGCCGAACCGTTTGAGCTGCCGGCTGATGTGCGCGTGTGAGCCACCGCTGACGCGTACGCCGAGCAACCGCATCACCTCGGTGATGTTGCGGGCGACGGCGGCAGCGGCGGCCAGCGCTTCGGGCGTGTACTTGTATCGAGCCACTGACGGACCGTAGCGATCCGGTATGACAGTCAGTCCAGGCCGAGGTCGCGGCGGAGCTTGGCGACGTGCCCGGTGGCCTTGACGTTGTAGAGCGCCCGCTCGACCTTGCCGTCGGCGTCGATCACGAACGTCGAGCGGATCACGCCGGTGACGGTCTTGCCGTAGAGCTGCTTCTCGCCGTACGCGCCGTAGGCGGTCAGCACCGACTTGTCCGGGTCAGACACCAGAGCGAAGGTGATGGCGTCGCGCTCGCGGAACTTCGCCAGCTTCTCCGGCTTGTCCGGGGAGATGCCGACGACCTCGTAGCCGGCGGCCTGGAGTGAGGCGAGCGAGTCGCGGAAGTCGCAGGCCTGCTTGGTGCAGCCGGGGGTCATCGCGGCCGGGTAGGCGTACAGGACGACCTTGCGACCTCGCAGGTCGGCGAGGGAGAGCTGGTCGCCGGTGTCGGTGCGGAGGGTGAACTCGGGCGCGGGGTCACCGGGGGAGAGGCGGTCGGGCGAGGTCATGGCCCCGACCCTACCGCCGTGCCGGCGAGCGCCGCCGCCGGCGCGACGCGTCGGCGTGTGGGGGTACGGCGCGTCAAGGTCAACTCGTGGCTCTGCAACCGCAGCATCCGCGAGCTGCGGACACCCCGGTATCAAGGAAACCGAGTCGATCACCAGAAGAGGGCCGGCGGGGCCTGACCTGGAGTGATCAAGCCCATGCGTTGTTGCCAGAGTCTGGCAACAACGATGGTTGGGAAATAGGCTGACCCACGCCGGCCCGGTCGGGCCCGCTGACGCGTGGGAGGTCGCGTGGAGACACTGGCGATGCACATCTCGAACGGGATCATCGACGGTCCCGTGGCAGCGATCTTCGCTGCGCTCGCTCTTGCCGCGCTCACCGCCTGCGTTCTGCGCGGCCGGCGCGACCTGGACGACCGGCTGGCCCCGATGGCCGGCCTGGTGGCGGCGTTCATCTTCGCCGTCCAGATGCTCAACTTCCCGATCTTCACGGCCGGTGTCAGTGGTCACCTGCTCGGCGGCGCGCTCGCCGCCATGCTGGTCGGCCCGTGGGTCGGCGCGCTCTGCGTGGCCGTGGTGCTGGTCGTACAGGCACTGATCTTCGGCGACGGCGGCGTGGCCATGCTCGGCCTCAACATCACGAACATGGCGTTGCTGGGCACCGCCGCGGCGTACGCGCTGATCGCGCTGCTGTTGCGGGTGTTGCCCCGCACGCGGGCCGGTCTGGCCGTTACCGCGTTCGTCGCCGCGACGATCAGCGTGGTGGTGGCGTCGCAGGGCTTCGTCCTGGAGTACTGGCTGGGTGGCACCACCGACCTGGGCAACAACCTGGGTGGCCTGGCCGGCACGATGGCCGGCGTCCACCTGCTGATCGGCATCGGTGAGGGCCTGATCACCGCGACCACCGTGCTCACCGTCGCGAAGGTACGCCCCGACCTGGTGTACGCGCTGCGTTCCCTGCGCGCGCCCGCCACCCCCGCCGTCCCGGTTTCCGGAGGTGTCCGATGAAAAACCGCTCCTGGGCCTTCCTGGCCGGTGGCCTGCTGGTCGCCCTGCTGCTCGCCGGCGTGGTGAGCAACTACGCCTCCTCACACCCGGATGGGCTGGACTCGTCCCTGCTCAAGGGCTGCACCGTCGACGCCGACGACAACATCGTCGGGGGGAGCTGCCCGGCCCAGCAGGCCCGTGACCACGAGTTGGCCGACAGCCCGCTCGCCGACTACGGCGTACGGGGTGTGCGCAACAGCTTCGTCTCCACCGGCCTCTCCGGGGTTCTCGGGGTGCTGGTCACCTTCGCGATCGGGGCCGGCGGGTTCTGGCTGCTGCGCCGTCGAGGAGGCACGCCGACCGACGGTGACGCGGCGACGCCCACCGAGGGCGACTCCGCGACGTCCGGCGACGTCCGGCGCCGCGCCGACGCGGCCAGCTGAGCGGGGGTCCGCGGATGGGGGCCGGTCACGGGCACGTGCTGTACCGCGAGTCCGACTCGCCGGTGCACCGGCTCCCGCCCGAGGTCAAGATCGTGGCGATGGTGGTCTTCACCCTCGCCGTGGTGGCCACCCCGCGCGAGGCGTTCTGGGCCTTCGGCGCGTACGTAGTGCTGGTGGCGGCGGTGGCGGCGCTGGCCCGGGTGGGGCCACGGTGGTTGCTCAGCCGAGCGTTGATCGAGCTGCCGTTCGTGGTGTTCGCCGTCGCCCTGCCGTTCCTGGGCAGCGGCGAGCGGGTCGAGGTGCTGGGCCTGCGGCTGTCCGAGGACGGGCTGCACGGCGCGTGGAACATCCTGGCGAAGGGCACCCTGGGGGTGCTCGTGTCGCTGCTGCTTGCCGCGACCACCACCACCCGGGACCTGATCGTGGGGTTGGACCGGCTGCACTGCCCGCAGGTGCTCACCCAGATCGCCACCTTCATGCTGCGCTACCTCGACGTGCTGGTCGGTGAGGCGCGGCGGATGCGGGTGGCCCGGATCTCCCGGGGCGACGACCCGCGCTTCCTGTGGCAGCTGCGCGGCTTCGCCGCCGGGATCGGGGCGTTGTTCCTGCGCGCCTTCGAGCGTGGCGAGCGGGTCTATCTGGCGATGCTGTCCCGGGGTTACACCGGGCGGATGCCCGCCGTGTGGCAGGGCGAGGGTGCGGCGAGCGCCGGTCAGTGGCTGGTCGCGGCGACCGTGCCGGTGTTGGCGGCCTCCATCGCCGCCACCGCCGTCGTGCTGTCATGATCGGTGTCGTGCAGACCGCTGTCTCGCTGGACGTTCGGGGCGTTCGTTACGCGTACCCGGACGGGCACGTCGCCCTTCAGGGGGTCGACCTGAACGTGCCGCGGGGCGACCGGGTGGCGCTGCTCGGGCCCAACGGCGCCGGCAAGACCACGCTGGTGCTGCACCTCAACGGCATCCTCACCCCGACCGAGGGCAGCGTGAGCGTCGGCGGGCTGACTGTCACCCCGGATCGGGCCACCCTGGCCGAGGTGCGCCGCCGGGTGGGCATCGTCTTCCAGGACCCGGACGATCAGTTGTTCCTGCCCACGGTGGCGGAGGACGTGGCGTTCGGGCCGGCGAACCTGGGTCTGCGGGGGGCCGGGTTGGCCGCCCGGGTGGACGAGGCGCTCGCCGCGGTGGGGATGAGTGAGCACCGGGAACGGGCCCCGCAGCACCTGTCGTTCGGGCAGCGCCGCCGGGTGGCGGTGGCCACAGTGCTCGCCATGCACCCGGAGATCCTGGTGCTCGACGAGCCGTCGTCGAACCTGGACCCGGCGGCCCGACGGGAGCTCGCTGAGATCCTGCGCGGCCTGCCGGTGACCCTGCTGATGGTCACGCACGACCTGCCGTACGCGGCGGAGCTGTGCGAGCGCTCGGTGATCCTGGACAACGGCCGGATCGTCGCTGACGCCCCCACCAACACGCTGCTCAACGATGCTTCCCTGCTGGCAAGGCACCGCTTGGAGCTTCCCTACGGGTTCACCCCGCGGCCGTAGACCCACTCTCGGCGGTCTCGACCCGTGGTGCCGCGGCGGCGGTGCGGGAGGTGGCGTGCAGGCGCAGGATGCCGGCGGCTGTCGCGCCGGCGCCGGTGATCAGGAAGAGCGCCACCATCACCCGGGCGGCCGTGGCTGACCAGGGCACCGGGGCGATGGCGCTGGCGAACACGGCGGCGTTCGACGCTCCGGCGAAGAGCGCCAGGCAGGCCCCGGCCAGCGCGACCACGAAGTCGGCGGCCGGGCGGCGGCTCAGCGCGTACCAACCGGCGGCGATCGCGCCGAGGCCGGTGAACAGGGACCAGATCTGCCCGGAGAGCAGCCCGACCAGCACCCCGCCCACACCCTGGGCGCCGGCGTCCAACTCCCGTCCCACCGGGTATCCGACGGCCAGCACGCCGCCGACGATCAGCAACACGCCGAGCGCGGACAGCGCGCGACCGCCGGCCGGGGCGGCGGCGGTGAACAGGCCGAGCGCGCCCACCGCGAGCAGCCCAACGATGGTCGCGGCCCACCAGGTGTACGCGTCCGGCGGCGGCACCCAGTCCAGCGTGCCGCCGATCACCATTGGGTCGGTGCCGTCGCGCAGCGGGATGGTCCAGTCCCGGACCCGATGCTCGCGGTCCGGTGCGGCGCGTACCGCGGCCGGTGGTGCCGACTCCTGCCACAGCGCGCGCTGGTCGTGCCAGCGGGCGGTGGTGCCGTCGTCGATCCGTTGCCAGGAGGGTGCGGCGGCCGGGTCCGCCTCGGGCGGGAGCGCGGTGTTCCCGGCGATGGTGCGGTTCAGGTACGTGGCGGGGGAGTGGCTGTTCTCGAAGACCCCGTCCGGGCCGACGCGCAGGTACGGCTCGCCGGAGTAGCCGATCACCTCGATGGTGCGGCCGGTGCGGTTGGTCAGTTCCAGTCGGGCGCCCGCCTCGATGACGCGTACCTCAAGCCCTGGCCGCGCCGGTGCGACCCCGGTGGTCCGGGTGCGGTAGTCGGTGCCGTCCGGTGCGTCCGCGCCGTGCGCGGCGGCGGGCGCCGCGCTGATCACTGTCATCAGGCCGGCTGCGGCGGCGACCAGGCCGGCGCGGCCCAGCAGGGTACGGCTCACTTGCCGGCCGCCGACACGGCTGCGGTGAGAGCGTCCGGGGTGGGGTTCTCGACGGGTTGACCGTTGACCTTGACGGTTGGCGTGCCGGTGACGTTGCTCTGGCTGGCGTCCTCGGTGACGTGTTCGGTCCAACTCTTGTACGTGCCGTCCTTGACGCAGCTGCCGAAGGAGCCCCGGTCGAGGCCCACGCTGGTGCCGATGTCGATGAGCTGGTCGTCGGTGAGCCCGGCGCTGCCCTCCGGCGGCTGCTGGGCGAAGAGCGCCTTGGCGTACTCGTGGTACTTGCCGCCCGCCGCCGCGCAGCCGGAGGCGGCCGAGGAGCGGGTGGAGTAGTCGGTGGTGGAGAAACGGTTGAGGTACGCGACCGGGTGGTAGACCACCTTTGCCTTGTTCTCGGCCGCCAACTGTTCGAGCGTGGACCCGCTGGTCTGCTCGAACTGCTTGCAGGCCGGGCAGAGGAAGTCCTCGTAGACGTCGACGGTGACCGGGCCGCCGCCGGTGACGATGCCGGTGCCCTCCGCGTTGGCGCCGGGTGGGGTGGTGAAGGTGTCGGAGCGCTGGTTGGACCAGACGGCCCAGCCGATGACGCCGGCGATGACCAGGACGACGACCGCGGCGGCGGAGACCCAGATCGTGCGGCGGCGGCGCCGCTCGCGGGCCAACTGCTCGCGGACCACCCGGGCGGCGTCCCGCTGCCCCTTGCGACTACTCATCCTCGTCCTCCACAACGGGTTCGCCGGACACCCACCCGTCCACCGATACCGGCGTACGTGGCCAGATCAGCAGAAATCCGGCCAGAACCAAGAATCCCAGGTCCCGGAGGATCTCCGGGAGGTAACTGGGTGCCTGCCCCGCGGCCAGCTGCCCGCCGCTGCCGAAGCAGCCGCAGTCGATGGCCAGCCCACGCGCCCAGGCCGAGGCGATCCCCGCGATGAAGACCACCAGCAGCGCGGCGGACACCCCGGCGACGAGCCGGGTGGCCAGCCCGAGCAGCAGCAGCACGCCCAACGCCAGCTCGACGAAGGGCAGCGCCGCGCCGATCACGGTTGCCACGTCGTACGGCATCACCTGGTACGCGTTGACCGCCCGCCCGGAGGCGGCGAGATCGCTGACCTTCGACGCGCCGGCGACCAGCCAGACGGCGGCGAGGCCGAGTCGGGCCGCGACGCCGAGCCACGGGCGGACCACTGGCCAACGGTGGCCCCGGGTGGAAGGTGCTGTCACGCTCATTTGTCGTCCCGTCCGCGCCGGAAGTTCCGCGTTCAGCCGGCCAGGGCGTCGCCGACCGCCTCGACCAGGTCGTCTCGGGCCCGGGCGACCCGGGACCGGATGGTGCCCACCGGCACCCCTTCGACGGCGGCGGCCTCGGCGTACGACAGGCCGAGCAGTTGGGTGAGCACGAACGCGGAGCGCCGCTCGGGGCCGAGGCGACGGACCAGGTCGGCGGCGCCGAACTGGCCGGCCGGGTCCGGGTGCGGTCGGTCGGTGTACGCGTTCGCCGCCAGGCGCTCGTCGAGCCGCCGCCGCCTGACGACAGTGCGCAGGTGGTCGGCGCAGGCCCGCCGGGCGATGCCGAGCAGCCAGGTGCGGGCGCTGGAGCGACCCTCGAAGGCGGGCAGTGCCCGGAAAGCCCGCAGGTAGGTCTCCTGGGCCAGGTCGTCGGCGCTGTCCGGGTCGACCAGGGCGGCGGCGAACCGCCAGACCTCGGCCTGGGTCAGCCGGACGAACGCCGCCTGGGCGGTGGGGTCACCGTCGCGGGCGGTCAGCGCCCACTCGGTTGCCGGGTCCCGGGCGACCTCCTCGACCGGCTCTGCCGGACCGGCGGCACCGGAGTCACGCGGGACAGGGATCACGACACACAAGGTTACGCGGCAGCCGGCGGCGCGTCAGGGTCGTTCGGCCCCTGGATGGTCTGCGCCACGTCGGGAACTATTCCCCGACCCGGGCCGACTACCAGTTCATGACGTGCGACCACAGAAGCGACCACTCCCCTCGGGTCGCCGAATGGGACACCCATCGGCGACCATGGCCGGCATGACTGTCGCCCCCCGCCGCTGGGCCGCTCGGCTGGCCGCAGCCGCCGGCCTCCTGGTCACCGTCGTCGCCCTGTTGATCGCGCCAGCCACCTCCGCGAGCGCCCACGCGGTGCTGGAGAGCAGCAGTCCGGCCGCCGCATCCATCGTGCCGAGCGGGCCGTCCGAGGTGGTCCTCACGTTCAGTGAGTCGGTACGCAAGGTGCCCGGCAAGATCCGCGTGATCGCGCCGGACGGTTCTCGGGCCGACCGGGGTGAACCGTCGTTCAGCGGTGGTGTGGTGACCATTCCGGTGGACCCGGGCGGCGCTCGCGGCACCTATCTGGTCAGCTTCCGGGTGATCTCCGCCGACAGTCACCCGGTCTCCGGGGCGTTCACCTACTCGGTCGGCGCACCCTCGACCCCACCCGTCGACTCCGGCACGGACAGTCGCGCCAACCCGGTGGTGGGCACGGCGGTGAAGGTGGCCCGGTTCCTCGGCTACGCGGGCCTGGTGCTGCTGGTCGGGCCGGCGCTGGTGCTCGCCGCGCTCTGGCCGCGACGGCTCTCCCGGCGGGGGCCGACCCGGCTGGCCTGGACCGGCCTCGGTCTGGTTGCCTTCGCCACCCTCGCCGACCTGTGGTTGCAGGTGCCCTACACGGCCGGCGGTGGTCTCCTCGACGTCACCGGCGAGGGGTTCGGCAGCGTGTTCGGCAGCGCCTTCGGCGCCGCCCACCTGGTCCGACTCGGCCTGCTGGCGGCGTCCGTCTTCCTGCTCCGTCCGCTGCTGGCCCGGCCCGCCGGCCGCGCGGACGCGATCATCCTGGCCGTGCTCGGCGGCGCCGCCCTGCTGACCTGGCCACTGGCCGGGCACCCGGCGGCCTCCCCGGCGCCGGCGGTCTCCGTGGTGGTCGACGCGGTGCACCTGGGCAGCATGGCGGTCTGGCTGGGCGGTCTGCTCATGCTCGCCGTCTTCCTGCTGCGCCAGGCCGACGAGCGGGAGTTGGGCGCGATCCTGCCGATCTGGTCTCGCTGGGCGGCGCTCGCCGTCTCGGCGCTGCTGCTGGCCGGCACCGTCCAGGCGCTGATCGAGGTGGCCACCCCGCAGGCGCTCGTCGACACCACGTACGGGCGCTTGCTGCTCGCCAAGATCGGCTTGTTCGCGCTGGTCATCGCCGTGGCCGCATACTCCCGGAAGTTGGTGCGTAGTCGCGTCGCGGCGCAACGCCCGGTGCCGGTGCGCCGGGCGGTCCTGGTGGAGTTGGCCGTCACCGTGGTGGTGCTGGCCGTGTCCGCCACGCTCGTGCAGACCACGCCAGCGCGTACCGCCGCGGCCGGCCCGTCCGCCGGGGCCGAGGCCGGCCTCTTCAGCACCAGGCTCTCCAGCCCGCTCCTGACCGTCGAGGTCGAGGTGAGCCCGGCCGAGCGGGGCAACAACTCGGTGCACCTGTACGCGTACGACAAGGCCAACCAGCCACTGCTGGTCGCGGAGTGGAAGGCGACCGTCGCGCTGCCCTCGGCCGGCATCGAGCCGATCGAGGTGCCGTTGCTCCGGTTGACGGACAGTCACGCCTACGGCGACATCAGCCTGCCGACCCCCGGCGAGTGGCAACTGAAGATCACCGCCCGAACGACAGACATCGACCAGGCCACGGTGACCGCCACCGTGCCCATCCGTTAGAGAGGTTCGCGAAACCCATGACCCGACTCCGGCGTACCGCAACCGCCGCTGCCGCCCTGGCGTTCGCCGCCGCCGCCACCGCTGTGCTCGGCTTCGCCGGACCGGCGTCCGCACACGTCACGGTGAACCCGAAGGAGGCGACCCAGGGTGGCTACGCCCGGGTGGCGTTCCGGGTGCCCAACGAGAGCGACACCGCGTCGACCATCAAGCTGGAGGTGGTGCTGCCGGAGAACGCCCCGGTCGGCTCGGTGTCGACGATGCCGGTGCCGGGCTGGACGGTCACCACGGAGAAGCGCAAGGTGGACCCGCCGATCGAGGTGCACGGCAGTCAGCTCACCGAAGCGGTCTCCAAGATCACCTGGACGGCCTCCGGTGACGCGGGGGTGAAGCCGGGTCAGTTCCAGGAGTTCCCCGTCTCGATGGGGCCGCTGCCGCAGGTCGACTCGATGGTCTTCAAGACCCTGCAGACCTACTCGGACGGCAACATTTCGCGGTGGATCGACGACCCGGCGCCGGGTGCCGAGGAGCCGGAGCACCCGGCTCCGGTGCTCACCCTGGCGGCCGCCGCGGCACCGTCGGGTTCGGCCACGCCGACCGCAGCCGTGGCCTCGCCCGACGACGATGACGACGACGACGGCAACGGGCTCGCGGTCGGCCTCGGTGTGGCCGGTCTCGTCGCCGGTCTGGCCGGCCTGGCGCTGGGCGGGCTGGCGTTCGCGCGTACCCGCCGGGAGCCGGTCGCCAAGGCCTGACCCCTGTTCCACCCGCTGGCCCGCCGGATCATCCGGCGGGCCAGCGCGCTTTCCGGAGCCGATGCCGACGGTGCCGTGGATATCCCCTGATCAGACGGCGTACGTCGGTAAGGTCGGCCGGGTATCTGGCTACGGAGGGGGACGGTGCGGATGCGGTTCGTGCGGATGATCGCCGGAGTGCTGCTGTTGGTCGTGGGAATTCCGGCGCTGTTCGCCGGTGGCGGGCTGTGGCTGGTGATCCGACACGCCGACCCCGGCGGGTCCTTCACCGCCCGTTTTGAAACGGTCCGCACGCCCGGTCACGCGATCGTCGTCACCGACCTCGACCGGTTGCTACGCCAGGAGGCGCCCTTCGCGCGTACCGCGCAGACCCGACTGCGCCTGGACGCCCGCACCACGGGCGGGCCGGCCTTCGTCGGATTGGCGCCCACCGCCGAGGTGCGTGGCTGGCTGGAGGCGGTGCCGCACGCCACGGTCCGCCGGGTGGCGCTGGCCCGCGGTCCGCTGCCGGTCCGGCTCGATCCGGCCGGGCCGGCCGCCGACACCCCGGGTGCCGCGACGGCCGACGGGCCGGTCACACCGCTGGGCCGGCCCTTCTGGGTACGCGAGGGAATCGGCTCGCTGGAGTGGAGCGCGGACGACCTCGCCGGCGAACCCATGAGCCTGGTGGTGATGCGCCCCGACGGCGAGGCCGACCTGGCACTGGACCTGCGCGCGGAGTTGCGGGCCGGGTGGACCGGCCCGGCCACCTGGGGTCTGCTGACCGTCGGTGTGCTGCTGGTGGTGTGCGCGGCGCTGCTCCTGCTGCGGCCGCTACGGCCACGCGAGGTGATCTTCGTGGTCGAGCCGGATCAGGTGCCGGTGCTCGCCGGTCGGCTCGGGGTCACCTCGCTGAGTGGCCTGGGCCTCCGGCAACCCGATCCGACCTCGCCGTTGCCGGCACGACAACTCGCCCCGGTCGGCTCCGGAGCCCCGGGACCCGCCCGGTCGGCGATCGGCGCGGCCCGCGCGGCCACCCTCGCCGACCTGGACGAACCGGTCCGGCTGCCCCGCCCGCCGGAGGTGACGCTGAGTCTCGCCTGGCCCCCGGCCGACGTGGACGAGCCCACGGCCCGGCCGGTGACGGCCGCACCGGGTGACGACCCGGCCCGTGGGGCCCTGTCGGGTGACGACCCGGCCCGTGGCGGTGGGTGAGACGGCGAGTGGCCCTCCGCGCTGCCGACGCGGAGGGCCACTCTCACCGGGGGATCGGTGCTACCCGAGCGACGCTTGAGGTAGATGAGGACAGGTTAGCGCCGAACATGGTTACTCGGGAGGTCTGTCCAATTGGTGCGATTTTCCGCACCGAGCCCCGAGCGCACCGGCAACGCCACCAGCAGCAGCAGGCCGAGCAGCACGTAGGTGTTCTGCACGATGAAGTCCACCGGGTCGTGAGTGCGGACCGGTCCCGCGCCCCAGGCCTGGAACGTCACCACGCCGTAGATGGTCACGGCGGTGATGCCCAGCGCGAGCCCGGCCAGCCACCGACGTCGGCGTGCCTCGTCGGGGCGGTTGGCGCTCAACGCCGCGTCGGCGAGCAGCACCACCGCCGGCACGAACCAGTAGATGTGGTGGGTCCAGGTGATCGGGCTCGCCAGGGAACCGACCAACCCGGTCAACGTCAGGCCCGTCAACGGGTCACCGGCCCGCGCCGCGCGGGCGGCCCGCCACAGCCCGTAGCCGGCGACCGCGGCGACCAGCAGCAGCCAGAGCAGCCGGTCCGGCTTCTCCGGCTCGGTGAACCGGCTGAGCAGGCCGAACAGCGACTGGTTGCCGACGATGTCCGTGCGTCCCACCCGCTCGGTGGTCCACAGCTCGTGCGTCCAGAACCGCCACGAGTCACGTGGGGCGATCGCCGCCGCGAGCAGAGTCGCCGCCGCCGCGGTCGCGCTCGCCACCGCCGCGGCCCGCCACCGCCGGGTGGCCAGCAGGTACACGATGAAGATGCCGGGAAAGAGCTTGAGCGCCGTCGCCAGCCCCACGCCCACCCCGGCCCAGCGTCGCGCCTGCGGTACCGCGAACAGCAGGTCGGCCAGGATCAGCACGACCAGCAGCATGTTGATCTGGCCGAAGGTGATCGTCTCGCGGATGCTCTCCACCGCCAGCACCAGCAGGACGGCGGCGATCAGGGTGAACGTTCGGGGCAGGTTGTGTCGGGCGATCACCGGCGTCACCAGCCACCGGGTGGTCAGCACCACGGCCAGCACGGTCAGCGCCGTGAAGATCGCCACGGTCGCGCCGAGCCGCAGCAGACCGAACGGCCACAGCAGCAACGCGCTGAATGGTGGGTAGGTGAAGTACAACTCGCCCTGCACCCGGTCGGGCTGGACGTAGTCGTAGAGCGGGTGGCCGACGCGCCACCAGTCCATCGCGGACATGTAGATCTTGAGATCGAAGAAGTTGTGCACGAGGCCGGGCAGGTACAGCGCTGGCAGCACAGCGCCGAGGGCCACCACCGCGACCAGACGACGGACCGTACGGCCGCCGGGATCGTCTTCGGTGACGGCGGGCGGTGCGACGGGTTCTGCTGGCACCCCGAAACCCTAGCGGTCCAGTCCGCCGAGAGCGCGCAGCCGCAGCGCGTGGGCTGCGCGTAGGCTGTCCCGGTGGCTGATCTCCTCGTCTGGATCGACTGTGAGATGACTGGGTTGGACCTCGGCAGAGACAAACTGATCGAGGTTGCGGCACTGGTCACCGATCCCGACCTCAACGTGCTGGGTGACGGTGTCGACGTGGTCATCCACGCCGACGAGGCGGCACTGGAGGGGATGCCGGAGATCGTCCAGACGATGCACGCCAAGTCCGGCCTCACCGAAGAGGTGCGCCGTTCGGTGGTCACCCTCGCCGAAGCCGAAGACCTGGTCCTGGAGTACGTCCGCACCTTCGTCAAGGATCCGCGTACGGCTCCGCTCTGCGGCAACTCGATCGCCACCGACCGGGGCTTCATAGCCCGGGACATGCCCCGCCTCGACGCGCACCTGCACTACCGCATGATCGACGTGTCGTCGATCAAGGAACTCTGCCGCCGCTGGTATCCCCGGGTGTACTTCGGTCAGCCGCAGAAGGGTCTCGCGCACCGGGCGCTGGCCGACATCCGGGAGAGCATCCGGGAGTTGGAGTACTACCGGCGCACCGTCTTCGTTCCGCTGCCCGGCCCGGATGTCGAGACCGCCAAGGCCATCGCCGCCGAACTCTGAACGCGCCGGCTCGTCCCGGGGAGCAGGGAACCCGCTGGACGAGGTGCGTCGCGGTGTGGCTATTATTGGTCCGCACCCCGCCCGGAGCGATCGACCGGGCGACGGCGGCATGGTGGCTGTAGCTCAGTTGGCAGAGCACCGGGTTGTGGTCCCGGTTGTCGTGGGTTCAATTCCCATCAGTCACCCCACTGGTTTGACTGCTCAGGCCCCCTCCTCGGAGGGGGCCTGAGTCGTTGTGGGGGCGAAACAGGGGAGCACGCGAAAGCCCCCTCCGAGGAGGGGGCTTTCGTCGGCTGGCTCAGGCGGTCGGCGTGGGGGACGGGGTGACCGTCCCGCCCGGCGTCGGGGTGGTGGCGTCCGGGTCGGCCGGAGGCTCGTACGGAAGGGCGCTGCCCTTGACGTACTCGTCCCAGCTCATGTTCCAGTCGGTCCAGCCGTTGCCGTTCTGCAGCTTGCGCTCGGTGCCCTTGACCGTGATCGGGTCGCCGATCTGGGTGTTCTTGAAGAGCCAGTCGCCGTTGGCCATCGACACGTTCACGCAACCGTGTGACACGTTCACGCTGCCCTGCTGGCCCTCGGACCAGGGTGCCGCGTGGATGAACTCGCCGCCCCAGGTGAGGCGCTGGGCGAAGTCAATCTTGGTGCGGTAGCCCTCCTCCGGGCCCAGCTCTTCGAACGTGTCGAAGACAGTCTTGCGCAGCTTCTCGATCACGACCATGGTGCCGCTGGACGACGGGGTGCTCTTCTTACCCAGGCTGACCGGGATGGTCTTGATCACAGAGCCGTTGCGGGTCACCGTCATCCGCTTGGTCTTGTTGTCCACCGTCATGATCACCGACGCGCCGATCTTGACGTCCACCGAGAGGTCGGCGCGGCCGTACCAACCCGCGCCCATCGGCAGGCCACCCGCCTGCACCCGGTAGGACACCTTGCTGTCGGGCTTCCAGAACTCCTTCGGCCGGTACCGGATCTCGGTGGGGCTGACCCAGTGCCAGATCCCCTCCTGCGCCGGGGTCGACGTGACTGTCATCCGGCGCTGCACGTCGTCGCGGTAGTCCTCCGGGATGGCCCGGCTGAACTTCACGATCAGCGGCATGCCCACCCCGACCACCTGGTTGTCACCGAGGAAGCTGCTCACCCGAACCTGATTGCCGGGCTTGGCCATTGTGGTGAAGGTGCTCGTCGCGGTGGCGGGACGTCCGTCGTCGCCCTTGGCGGTCACGGTGGCCGTGTAGCTCGTGCCGTAGGCCAGCGCGCCGGTCGGCAGCCACGACTTGCCGTCCTTGGCGAGCGCGCCCTCGACCGCCTTGCCGGCGGCGTCCTTCAGCTCGACCGCGGTCTCCACGGCATCCTTCGTGGTGAAGGTGATGCCGGTGGACGCCGGCACGTCCTTGGCGTCAGCCGCCGGCTCACTGATCGTCGCCGCGGCCTTCGGTGCCGGGTTCTCACCGCCGCCGTGCCACGAGGACGGCTTGCCGCCGTCGCCGTCGGTGCAGGCCGAGGTGAAGGCCAGCGCCACGGCGAGAAGCCCTGCCGCGAACACGCGGCGTCGCCCACCGGGCCTGATCAGCTGGTCCTGGCTAGCTCGCATGAATTCCCTCACAGTTGTGGTCGCTGCCCCATCGTCTCTTACTGACGCGCCAGAGCCGGCCCCGGTTGCCGAGGGTGAACCGAAACACGCCATCAATAGTGCCCGAATCCTGCTACTATCCGGCGTTTCGTGAGTCTGGTTCGTCTCCGTACCCGGAGTGCGGGGGTCGCCGCGCTGTCATCGAGTGGCGGGAGTGCAAGGGTACGCCGACCCGGCCAACGGCCGGGCCGGCGCAACAGGTCGACGGTTCAGACCGCCGGGCCGGCCCCACCACTGGGCACCGGCAACGCGCTGCCCTTGATGAACTCCGACCAGCTCACGCTCCACGCCGTCCAACCGTTACCGGCGGCGATCCTGCGCTCGGTGCCCTTGATCGTGATCGGGTCACCGATCCGGGTCTTGTCGAACAACCACCTGGCGTTCGCCATCGACACGTTCACGCATCCGTGCGAGACGTTCTGCCGCCCCTGCACGTGCTCCGACCAGGGCGCGGCGTGGATGTACTCGCCACCCCAGGTGAGCCGCTGGGCGAACTGGATGTCGGTCACGTAGCGGTTGGCCGGATCCGGGTCGTCGCGGGTGTCGAAGACCGTGGCTTCCTTCTTCTCCATCACCACCATCGTGCCGCTCGACGACGGTGTGCTCTTCTTGCCCAGGCTCACCGGAATGGTGCGCACCGGCGCGCCGTTCTCGTACACCGTCATCTTCTTGTTGGCGTTGTCGACCTTCATCTCGAACGACCGGCCGATCTTGGCGGTGGCCTTGCGGTCGACGTCGCCGTACCTGCCGTTGCTCAGCGGCACCCCCGCCAGGGCGATCCGCACGGTGATGGTGGTGCCCGGCTTCCAGTACTCCGGGGCCCGGTAGTAGGCCTGCGTGCCATTGCTGACCCAGTGCCACGCGCCCGGCTGCGGCGGGTCGGTCCGGACGAACATCCGCTTCTGCACCGCCGCCCGGTCCTTCTTCGGGATGCCCGGGTGGAACTCGGTGACCACCGGCATGGCCACCCCGTAACTCTTGTCGTCGAAGAGGTACAGGCCCGAACCGATTGTCGACTTCGGCTTGGCCATCGTGGTGAAGCTGCTGGTGCCCTGGCTGCTCGTGCCGTCCGACGCGCTCGCCGTCACGGTGGCCGTGTAGCGGGTGCCCCACTTCAGCGGAGCGGACGGCACCCAGGCCGAGCCATCGGTGCGCAGCTTGCCCTCGATCGAGCCACCGCCGTCCGCCGTCAGGGTGACGGCGGACACCTTCCCGCCGTCCGGGAGTTTCGCGCTGATCTCCGTGCTCACCGGCCGGTTCTTCGTGCCGTTGGCCGGGCTCAGCGTGAGCGGCGGCCCGCTCGGAGTGCTTGGCGTCGAAGGTGCGGCTGAGCCGGGGGTGGCGCTCACGTCCGAGGACGCCCCGCCAACGAATTCCGGCTTCTTCTCGCCGCCGCCGCATCCGGTCAGTGCCAGCGACGCCGCCAGAGTCAGGGCGCCCACCACCGCCCCGGCTCGCGTGAACCGTGCCATGCCCACCTCTGTTCTCGCGTACCTGGCGGACATCGTGCCGCATCACCACCGCAACCCACGCCCCGACCTTGGCGGCGGTGGTCGGTTTGGGGCTTTTTGCCGGCAAAGCTCGACCGAAGGGGGGACCCGGGTAACCGAATTGGAGCGCGCCTTCCGGGGGTGCTAATGTTCTCTCCGTTGCCGACGAGCGCCGCTAGCTCAACTGGCAGAGCAGCGGACTCTTAATCCGCGGGTTCGGGGTTCGAGTCCCTGGCGGCGCACCAACGATCAAGGTCCTGACCTGGTGGTTAACACCGGGTCGGGGCCTTTTTTGTGTCTTCAGTACGGTAACTGGCGGACACCCGCGGTAGGAGATGATCTTCCGGCTCAACGGTTGGTGTTGAGGCGGACGATGGTGCCGTTGAGAGCGGTCGCGAAGAGCGTCCACGCGGCGTACGGGGCCAGTGCGACGGCCGCGACGCGGTCGGCCCGTGAGGCTCGACGGAGCAGCACGAGGTTGGAGGCGTTGAGCGCGGCGATTTCGGCCAGCGCGATGGTGGGTCTCTGGGCCTTGAAGAACAGCGCGCTCCAACCGAAGTTGAGGGCCAGGTTGAGCCCGTAGGCGCGGGTGAACGCGGCGTGATCGGTTCCGTTGGTGCGGTCCAGCACGCGGGCGCCGGCCACCGCGATCAGGGCGTACAGCGGCGTCCATGCCAGCGGGAACGCCACGGGCGGGGGTTGCCAGGTCGGCTTGCGTAGGCGTTGGTACCAGCGTGAGGAGGCGTCGGTGACCGTCGCCCCGGCGGCGGCTGTCACGGTGACCGCTGCCGCGGTCTTGGCCAGGGTTGGTAGTCGCATGCCGTTCGGCTACCCGGCCTGCGACGGATCAATCGCGCCCCGTTCACCGGTCGGCGGGCGGTGGAACGAGAGCGAAGCGCTGTCGCAGTGCTCAGTTAGCCTCTGCGCCATGCCGATGATCACGATCGCCGATGAGGTGCCCGGAGCACCGACCGGTTCTGAGTGGACGATGGACATCTTCGAGGAGGAGGTACGCCTCGGTGAGCTGATTCGACGGCGGGTCTTTCTGGAGGTCGCGGAGTCCGGGGGGCAGGTCGATCCGGAGGAGCGGACCCGGGCGACTCTCGAGGCGTTCGGCCGCAACGGTTTCGTCGTGCTGGTCGACGACCGGCAGGTGACGGCCCTGGACGACAAGGTCCACCTGCACGCGGGGTCCCGGATCACGTTCCTCAAGCTCGTTCCGCTGGTGGGTGGCTGATGGACACGTACGACCCGGAGCAGGCGCTGCACGACGTGATCACCACCGTCAGGGGGTGGTGCGAGCGGGGCGGTGACACCCTCAACGAGATCGACCGGCGGGACTTCGTGGATCGGGTGGCCATGGTGTGTGGCTGGGCCCCGGACGGCACCGGGCCGGCGCTGCTCGCCGCGCTCAACGACCCGAGCGGCCCGTACGAGCTGGCTTCGCCGCAGATCGAGCTGTTGCCGGAGGCTACGCGGCGGGCTGAGTTGCTCGCTGTGGCCGTGGCGGACCTGGCCGGCGGCGACGCGGATCACGACCGCCGTGCCGCCGCGGCGATGACGGCTGTCGAAAATTTGCCGAGGCGTCCGTACAGCAATGAAACTCCATGGGATCGCGCCCGCCGCGAGATGTGGACCCGGGCCGAGCAACTCCTGGCCGGGCAACCGGTGCAGGTCCGGCAGCGGGTGTTCGACGCGCTGACGGTGCCCGGGCAGGACAGCGACGGGCGGGTCACGCTGGTCCGTGTCCTGCTCTCCGGCGGCGGGCTCGACGGTGCCGCCTGGCTGGGCCGGCTGGGCGGCCAGACCTGGCTGGGATTCGGGGGCTGGAGCGGGCGGCTCAAGCGCTTCACCTGGGAGTCCCTCCAGGCGGAGGACCGTGCGGGGCGTTCACACCCGGCGGCGCTGGCCGCTTGGCGCCGGACGCGCGTCGAGCACAACGTGCGCGACCTGGGCGACGAGGCCGAGACGATGTGGCCGATCCCCAACGTCGGAGAACAGTGGGCCGACCGCGCCATCGCGGACATCGAGGCGATGCCGCCGGAGCGTCGATCCGCGTGGCACGCACTGCTCGCCCACTGCCCACTCGGCGCGGACAAGGCCAAGCCGACGGCCGGCTGGCAGAAGAGTGCCCGACTCCTACTCGACGCGGTCGGCGG
The DNA here is from genome assembly GCF_044455385.1 of Micromonospora sp. NPDC051227. Classification (NCBI taxonomy): domain Bacteria; kingdom Bacillati; phylum Actinomycetota; class Actinomycetes; order Micromonosporales; family Micromonosporaceae; genus Micromonospora; species Micromonospora sp. NPDC051227. The sequence continues at coordinate 83,621 of NZ_JBITET010000002.1, read as the reverse complement.
CGACGAGTTCGCCGCCCGGCTCGATGACTGGCTCCCGCTGGTGGGTCAGGCGCGCAGCCTGCCACTGAGGATGACCACGTGTTGTAACGACCACATCGCAGATGTCCCACCGCGGATGCTCGACCGCTACAACGTCGGCCTGCTGTGGGGCCTGATCTGGCTGCGGGTGATGGTGCCGCCGTCGGAGGAGACCCTGCGTAGCCTCGGCCAGATCGCGGAACGCGCCGCCCGCAAGATTCCCGGCCACGGTCCGGCGAGCCCGAAACTGGCGAATGTCGCGGTCGCGGCGCTCGTCGACACCGATCATCCCGCCGCCCTCGCGCAACTGGCGCGGCTGGCGTCGCGGCTGACCTACAAGAGCACGCTGCGCATCGTCGAAAAGGGCCTGACCAAGCACGCCGAGGCGCTCGGCATCGGCCGGGAGGACGTCGAGGAGATGGCACTGCCCGGCTTCGGGCTGCCGCTCGCGGACAAGCTGGGTGACAGCTCGTACGAGGTCGAGGTGCGCGGGGTCGATGCCGTAGTGGTGTGGCGCAACGCCGACGGCAAGGTGGTCAAGGCTCCTCCGGCGCAGGTGCGCAAGGACCACAGCGAGGAGTTGAAGGAGCTGAAGGCCACAGTCGCGGACGTCGGTGCCACGCTGATCGGGACCCGTGACCGCCTTGAGGGGCTGCTGCGGCGCAACCGTGCCTGGACCGTCGAGCAGTGGCGGGAGCGGTTCCTGGACCACCCGCTGGCCCGGACCCTGGCCCGACGGCTGATCTGGACCGTCGACGGCGTCGCCTGCTGCTGGGGCGGCGACGCCCTGCGGACCGTGGACGGCACGGTGTTCGAGCCCGCCGGCGACGCCACGGTACGGCTGTGGCACCCGGTCGACGATCCGGCGGCGGTCCCGGCGTGGCGGGACTTCCTGGCCCGGCACACGATCACCCAGCCGTTCAAGCAGGCGCACCGCGAGCAGTACCTGCTGACCGACGCGGAGCGTGCCACCGGCACGTACTCCAACCGGTTCGCGGCGCACATCGTGCGCCAGCACCGTCTCAACGCGCTGCTGTCCCGGCGCGGCTGGTCGCACGTTCGACACCGCAACGACGGCGCGAGCTACCAGGACCCCTGGCTGGCCCTTCCGGACTGGGAACTGCGCCCCGTGCTGCACATCGCCGGCATCGAAGATCAGGGCGACGACCTGATGTTCGACACGATGGGGACCGACCAACTGGTGTTCCTCCGAGGGGAACGCACGCCGGTGCCGCTGGAGGAGATTCCGGCGGTCGTGCTGAGCGAGGTGATGCGCGACGTCGACCTGTTCGTGGCCGCGGCCGGGGTGGGCAACGACCCGAACTGGTACGACGGCGGTCCCCACGGCCGGTACCGCGACTACTGGTCACAGAGCAGCTTCGGCGACCTCACCCCGACCGCCAGGACTCGCCGGGAGGTGCTGGCCGAGCTGATTCCCCGGCTGGCGATCGCCAACCGGTGCACGTTCACCGACCGGTTCCTCGAAGTACGGGGTGACCTGCACACGTACCGCATCCACTGCGGCTCGGGCAACATCCTGATCGCCCCGGACGACCGGTACCTGTGCATCATTCCCGACTCGGCGAAGGCGAAGGAGCCGGAGATGTTCCTGCCGTTCGAGGGCGACAGCCGGCTCGGCGAAATCATCAGCAAGGCGTTGTTGTTGGCCGCCGACAAGAAGATCAAGGATCCGGTGATCCTGCACCAGTTGGCACTGTGACGACGTGCTGCTGGTTGTCGGTGACCGTTGCCTCGCCAGTGGGGTCCCTGCTGCCGCGGCTGCCGGACGAGAGGTCTCGCAGGGTGCGGGTCGAACTCCGTCGACCCGCACCGCTACGGCGCGTCCCGGGACCGTGCTAACGTCTCGTCCCGTTGCCGACGAGCGCCGCTAGCTCAACTGGCAGAGCAGCGGACTCTTAATCCGCGGGTTCGGGGTTCGAGTCCCTGGCGGCGCACCAACGATCAAGGCCTTGACCTGGTGGTTCCAGTGAGGATCAGCTTCCCGAACTGACCCGGATGGCCGTCAACGCCCTGAGCCTCAGGCCACCGTCTTCGTGGCGATCAGGAGCCGCCTGCCGAACGCGGCGCGTACATGATCAAGGCGACGCCGATCAGGCAGATGCCGGCGCCGATGACGTCCCACCGGTCGGGCCGGAACTTGTCGACGATCACGCCCCAGGCGAGGGATCCGGCGACGAACACGCCGCCGTAGGCGGCGAGGATGCGCCCGAAGTTCGGGTCGGGCTGGAAGGTGGCGACGAATCCGTACGTGCCGAGGGCGATGACTCCGGCGGCGATCCACCACAGGCCGCGGTGCTCGCGCCAGCCCTGCCAGATCAGCCACGCCCCGCCGATCTCGAACAGGGCGGCGACGGTGAACAGCAGGATCGAGCGGACGACGGTCATCCGTGGACCGTACCGATGCGCCCGCGGCCCTCGATCATGCCGGTGACCTGGTCGAGCATCCGCAGCCGCTCCCGCCGGCGCAGCTGCCGCGGTGAGAGCGGCGGATCGCCCACCACCAGGCACCGCTGGCGAGGGCGGCGAGAGTCACCGTGATGCCGGGCAGCCATGCGCCGGCGGCGGCCCAGCCGGCTCCGGACAGCACGCCGGCGGTCAGCAGCAGCGGGATGGCGCAGCACGCCGCGCAGGCCAGTCCGGCTAGGCCGGTCAGGCTGGTGGGGAGCGTGGGGCGGGCGCGGTCAGCGAGGGTCGGCATCGCAGGAACCTCCTGGAGCGATGGTGGCGAAGGGGATAGGGCAGCAAGGCTGGCCGGCGCACTCGACGAGGTCGTCGCAGCCGGCTTCCACTGCGGCGCGCAGTGTGCCGGCGATGACCTGAAGGTCGGTGATCTTCGCCTCGACCTCGGCGAGCTTTGCCTGGGCGCGGACCCGCAGGCCGGCGTCGGGGTGGCGACCGTGACGGTGCTGCCCCGCGTCGAGCAGGTCGGCCACCTCGTCGAGGCTGAACCCGAGCCGCTGCGCCGCCTTGATCACTCTCAGCACGGTGACCGCTTCGGCGGGGTAGAGGCGGTGCCCGCCCAGGGTTCGGTCTGGTTCGGCGAGCAGTCCGCGGCGTTCGTAATAGCGCAGCGTCTGCGGGTTCACCCCGGCCGCGGCGGCGACCTGGCCGCTGCGCAATCCGCTCATGTCGTCATCCCGGCGGCGGCTCGCAGGGCGAGCGCGTCCAGGACATCGACGTGCGCGGCCGGCACTTGCACGTCGAGGTGCAGCGTGCCGGTGTCAGCGGCGATGGTGAACGAGAAGAACGAGCAGCAGGCGCTTTCCCGGCCGGTCAGGTCCCGGGCGGCCGCCTCGGCGGTCGGGTCGAGACGCCACAGCAGTTCGGTGGGGGACAGCCGCTGCTGCGCCACCAGAGCGGTGGCGAACAGGTCGTCGAATTCGGCCAGCCGCAGCGGTCGTTGCCCGCTCGGCAAGGTGCACGACTCGGGCACCCAGGTCTGGGAGTCAGTGGTCATACCCACGACGGTAAGTCTGTACCGAAGTACCGGATGCAAGCCCAACGTTCCGCAAGCTTGCCGACCGGTCACCACAGTTCAGGGCCACCGATGCCGGGGGGATCAGGCGCGTCGTGCAGTAGCGCGACGCGGCAGGTGCCGCCAGCGCCAGAGCTAGCGGGGGGCCCTGTCACCGGTGGGTCGCGGGTGCCGGAACGCGCTCAGCAGTGCGGTGACGAGAGCAGCCACCAGCAGGATGCGCACCACGTTGAACAGCACCGTGTCGCCGGTGGAGTGGGGCGGGAAGATGTCCTTGGCGAGCCAGCCGACGCCGATCCCCAGCCCCAGGCAGACGTGCATCGTGGCCCGCAGGCGCGGGAGGGGCTGGGGGCGGCCGAAGATCCGGGGCACCGTCGTGCCGCCACGGCTCCGACCGATCAGCACAGCGGCGAACGCCAGGTTGGCTGCTGCGGCGATGACGGCAAGGACCAGGTCCACGGAGTCCATGGCGCCAGAGGCTATCGCACCGATGCCCACGGTGAGGATCAGCGGAATGCCGGCGCCCAGAGGCACCGGCACCGCTTGTGTCAGTTGGCGTGAGTCAGGCCGGGTGGTGATGCGCAACCCGGTCAGGGTGTCGTTCATCCATGGCACCCGCTCGCGGTGCAGACCGGCGGTCATCTGGCATTACCGATCTTGGCGTCGGTCGGCATGTTCACCGGAATCTGGTACCGCCCGAACAGGTTCGCGGACAACACGTCGTCCGAGTCGAGGGCGTTGGGCAGACCCAACCGGGTGTACGCCTGGAGCAGCCGCGCCGCCGTGTTCACCCTGCTCGGGCGTCGTCTGGCTGTTGCAGCTGAAGAACTCGCAGTAGACCTGGTAGAACTGCTCGTCCGGCCAGGTGTGGTCGGCGGTGCGGGGGTTCTGCCAGGCCGCGGATGAGTTCAGCCGGAACCGGCTGTGCATCTGCAACCGCAGTTTGCCGTAGTGGCGGATCACTCCGCTCCCGTTGCCCGTCGTCCGGGTGTGGACCCAGCTCGGCGTGTAGCAGTGGCCGACCTCGGGCAACTCCCGTACGCCCGCCGGTGGCTCGTCGAGGCGTGGGGTGTACGCGTACTGGAGTGCCCGCACCATGTTCGACATCAGGTCGTAGCGAACGTTGCTGGGCCGGTCGATCTGCCTGCTGCTCTCGCAGGAGGGCATCGTCGCCTCGTCGGCCTTCGCCGGCGCCGGGGCGAGCGGCTTGTCGGTCTCCCAGAACAGGTCGTAGTTCTTGGGCGTCTTCACCGGCGTCGCCGCCGTCACCTACCTGATCGGCCACGACTACCCGAAGGCGCAGGCGGACATGAAGCGTGTGCCGCGCTCGTGGGTGCCGCGGTTGGGCTTGGCGCTGGCCGCAGGCTCGTTGGGGCTGCTGGCCGGCTTCGCCGTACCGCTGCTGGGCACTCTCGCCGCCGCCGGGCTGGTGCTGTACTTCATCGGCGCGCTCATCGCGCACCTGCGCGTCGGCTCCCGGCAGCTGGTGGGATGGGCCGTAGCCTTCGTCACCGTGGTGGCCGCACTGACCGTGAATGTGCTCTACCACTGGTGAACTGTCAGCTCCGACGCGAGGGGGCGCCGTGGGCGTCCGCGTCGCACCAGCATTGATCGGGCAGACCGTCCGGTTCGCGCTCGACCACGGCTACCACGTGGTTCTGGAGGAAATCCTGAAGCCCAGCTCGTCGCGCGGCCTCAGCAACAGGTCGACGATGGCGGTGCCGGTCTGACTGTCGAGGTTGCCGGCGGGGGCCAGTAGGCAAGCGGTATTGCCGAGTCATTGTCGTCCATCTATAGTTCGCGGACCACAACAATCATGGCCGTGGTGACGCGGCCGAATCGTCGAAGCGCTTCGACGATTCGTCGTTCAGGCCCGTCAGCCGGGTGTCGAGCCTGGTCACGTCGGTCTGGGCGCCCGCTGGGCGTCTGTCGTACGACATGAGGAGAACCGCATGCGGAACTGGCGCCTTCGGCGCGGAATCACCGTGCTCGCGCTTGCCCTGCTAGCCCTACCGGCCGTTCCCGGCACCGCGCTCGCCGAACCCACCTACCCGTTCCGAGATCCCCACCTACCCGTGAACGTCCGGGTCGACGACCTGCTCGGCCGCCTCACCCAGGACGAGAAGATCTCCTGGCTGCACCAGTACCAGCCGGCCATTCCCCGGCTGGGCATCGGCCTGTTCAAGACCGGCACCGAGGCGCTGCACGGGGTTGCCTGGTCCACCGACATCGACAACAACGGCGCGGTGGTCAAGGCTCGCGGCACCGCCTTCCCCCAGCCGGTGGGCATGGCCAGCACCTGGAACACCGACCTGATCCGGCAGGTCGGTTCGGCCGTCGGCGACGAGGCGCGCGGCTACCACGCGCAGAACCCCCGGGTCTGGGGGCTCAACCTCTGGGCGCCGGTGGTCAACCTGCTGCGCGACCCCCGGTGGGGCCGCAACGAGGAGGGCTACTCCGAGGACCCGCTGCTCACCGGGGCCATCTCGACCGCGTACGGGTCGGGAATGACCGGCGGTGACCCGAACCACCTGAAGAGCGCACCGACCCTCAAGCACTACCTGGCCTACAACAACGAGGTCCGGCGGGACGTGACCTCCTCGAACGTGCCGCCTCGGGTGCTCAACGAGTACGACCGCGCCGCCTTCAAACCGGCCATCGCCGCCGACGCGGCGACCGGGATGATGGCCGCGTACAACCTGGTCAACGGGCGTCCGGCCACCGTGGACCCGGACCTGGCCACTGTTGTCCGCGGCTGGACCGACCAGACCCTGATGAACGTCACGGACGCCTGGGCGCCGAACAACCTGGTCGCCTCCCAGCAGTACTACCCCACCCAGGCCGAGGCGAACGCGGCGATCATCAAGGCCGGACTCAGCAGCTTCATCACCGACGACACGAACGCGCAGCCCACCATCACCGCTATCAAACACGCCCTCGCCACCGGCCTGCTCACCGAGGCGGACATCGACGCCCGCATCCGCGAGATTCTGACCGTCCGGTTCCGGCTGGGTGAGTTCGACCCGGGCGGCGGCCGGTACGGCGGCATCACCCCGGACGTCATCAACAGCCCCGAACACCAGCGACTGGCCCGGCAGGCCGCCGGCGAGGCGATGGTGCTGCTGAAGAACGAGCGGCAGGCGCTACCGCTGAACCCGGCCCGGACCCGCAAGGTGGCGGTGCTCGGCCCGCTGGCCGACACCCTCTACTCCGACTGGTACGGCGGCGACCTGCCGTACCAGGTGACGGCGCTCGGCGGCATCCGCGAACGGCTGGGCAGCTCGGCCAGTGTGAGCGGGCTCGACGGGGCGGACCGGATCGCGCTGAAGGACGTGTCGACCGGCCGGTATGTCTCGGCCACCGGCACCACCGACGCCAACCCGGTCCTCGGGACCGGCGCCACCCCGGCGCTCGTCGCCCAGTTCGACGTTGTCGACTGGGGGCAGGATGTGGTGACGCTGCGCAACGCCGCCAACGGCCGCTACCTCGGCTACAACTGGGGGCCGTTCGTCACCCGCGACGAACAACCGAACGGCTGGTACGTCCAGCAGCAGTTCAAGCTGGAGCCGCAGGCCGACGGCACAGTGGTGCTGCGCTACGCCGGCTATGAGACCAAGGAGAGCTGGTTCGGCGCCGACACGTACGTGACCATCGGCGACGACGGAGCCCTCAAGCTCGGCGCATCGACCCCGGCCGCCGCGACCCACTTCAGTCGCGAGGTGATCAGCAGCGGAATCGACAGGGCCGTGGCAGCAGCCAAGGCCGCCGACACCGCCGTGCTGGTGGTCGGCAGCAACCCGTTCATCAACGGCCGCGAGGCGCACGACCGGACCTCCACGGCGCTGAGTGCCGGCCAGGAGGCGCTGGTCAAGGCCGTGGCCACTGCCAACCCGCGGACCGTGCTCGTGCTCCAGACCAGCTACCCGGTCACCATCCGATGGGAGCAGGAGCACGTACCGGCCATCGTCTGGACCACCCACGCGGGAGCGGAGACCGGTCACGCCGTCGCCGACGTCCTCTTCGGCGACCGCAACCCGTCCGGCCGGCTCACCCAGACCTGGTACCGCTCGGACTCGCAACTACCGCCAGACCTGCTGGAGTACGACATCATCTCGTCCCGGCAGACCTATCTGTACAGCCGCGCGAAGCCGCTCTACCCGTTCGGCCACGGGTTGTCGTACACCCGCTTCCGTTACGGCCAACTGCGTGCCGGTGCGCAGTCGGTAGCCGCCGACGGCACCATCACGGCCAGCGTCGACGTGACGAACGTCGGCAGCCGGGCCGGGACCGAGGTCGTTCAGCTCTACACCCACCAGCGCACCTCGCGGGACACCACCCCGATCCGCCAGCTCAAGGCGTTCCAACAGGTGAAACTCGCGCCCGGGCAGACCCGTACGGTGACCCTGCGCCTGCCCGCCGCCGACCTGGCGCACTGGGACGTCACCCGCAGCAAGTGGGTGGTCGAGTCGTCAGTCCACGACCTGATGGTCGGGGCGTCCGTCGAGGACATCCGGGCCCGCGCCGCCGTCCGCGTCCGCGGGGAGACCATCCCGGCCCGCGACCTGTCCCGGCCCACCAGGGCGGAGAACTTCGACAGGTACGCGGGGGTCCGGCTCGTTGACGAGACGAAACCCAGCGGTACGGCTGTCGGTGCCACCGCCGCCGGTCAATGGATCTCCTTTGACGGTTCCGCGCTGCGTGCCGGCGCGCGCACCTTCACCGCGAAGGTCGCCAAGGCCGGTGCGGGCGCCGGCACGATCCAGATCCGGATGGGGTCGCCCACCGGCCGGCTGCTCGGCACGGCCACGGTGCCCAGCACCGGCGACGACTACCGCTACGTCAGCACCAGCACCGAGTTGACCCGGGCCGTCGGCACCCACGACGTGTACCTGGTGTTCGACTCCCCGCTGCGGCTGGCGGAGTTCTCCATCAGGTGACCGAGGCCCGGGGCCGGGTCGATCGTCGACCCGGCCCCGGGCCCGTTGGCTGGTCAACTCGCCGTGCAGGTCAACGTCGGTGTGCTGGGCGTGCCGGTGGACGAGCCGAGGAATCCGAACGCGGTGCTGGCGCCGGCACCGAGTGCCCCGTTGTAGGCGACGTTGCGGGCGGTGACCGCCGAGCCCTGGCTCGTGACTGTCGCGTTCCAGGCCTGGGCGATGCTCTGGCCACCGGCGAAGGTCCACGTCACGGTCCAGTTGGTGATCGCCGAGGTTCCCGCGGTGACCCGTACCTCGCCCTGGAAGCCGCCGGTCCACTGGCTGGTCACCGCGTACGTCGCGGTGCAGCCGGCCGCCGGCGGCGGGGTGGTGGGCGGGGGTGTGGTGGGTGGTGGGGTGGTGGGTGGTGGTGTGGTGACGGACCCGCCCCAGCCGGCGGTGGAATCCAGCCAGGCGGCGCGTCGCAGCATCCAGTCCCGCATGACCTGGACCTGCCCCTGCCAGGTGGGCGAGGTTGGAGTGCGGAAGAAGCTGACGGTCGGCGACGTCAGGTTGGGCCAGCGTTGGAAGTTGCGCTGGGCCGCGTTGGTCAGCGGGGTCGCGAGAGCGTTGATCCGGGTCTGGAGCGCGGCGTCGGAGAGCAGGCCCCGTCGCAGCGTCTGCCAGCGCGCTCGGGCCTGGTTGACGAACGCGGGGTCGCGCAGCAACTGGGCGAACCAGTCGTTGGCCGACGGTTGCCGGGTCTGCTGGTGCTGCCAGCCCGACACCTGGTCGTTGGCGAAGAATCCACCGACGCCGAAGCTGAGGTCGAAGTCCCACAGCGGACCCGCGAAGATCTTGCTGTCCCGGTCCTTGTAGAAGTGCGAGCTGCGGACGTAGGCGTCCATCTCCCGGCTCAGCTCGTTGACGATCATGAGGTCGATGAACGAGTCGACGTCGATGTACTTGCGGTATCCGGTGGTCGGGTCGGCGAAGTTCGACGAGTGCAGCACGTCGTTGAACTCCTGGAGGTGACCGCGCAGCCAGTCCCGTTGCTGCGGTTGCAGGGGCGACGGGTCGGCGACCTCAAGGTAGTTCCAACAGGTGGCCGCCGGCCCGGTGCACGGCAACGTGGGCTCCTCGGCCGCCATCCACTCGAACTTCCAGATGTACCCGCCCTGGATCTTCGGCAGTGTCACATCGTCGGAGTCCAACTGCTTGAGGTCGAGGCGGTCCTTGGAGTTCTTGATCGTCTCCATGAACATGTAGACGCCCATGTAGTCGCCGGCACCCACCGGACCGGCGTCCGTGTTGAGGTAGAACTCGGCGAACCTGTAGCGCGGAGCCGGCAGCCCCATCTCGCGTCCGAGGTCGTAGACGAGCGCCTCACGGATCAGCGCCTTGTCGGGGAACGGACCGCGCAACACCCAGTCGGAGTCGGCGGGCATGCCCAGCACCGGGTGGTCGGCGTCGTCGTTCTCGTTGTCCCAGAACTCGACGCGGAACGGCGTCTTCTCGAATGTCGCCGACGAGTTGCCGCGCAGCCGGAATCCCGCTCGGGTGCTGAGCGTCGGGGCGGCCGCCAACGATGTGGTGCCGCCGCCCGTCGGTTCGAAGATCATTGTGGTGGCGTCGAAGTACTCACGGTCTGGCCGGCCGGCACCGTACGAGTCGATCAGTACCACCGGCAGGTCGTGTGCGGTGGTGACGTTCTGGGCGGCGTACATGGCGGTCCCGGGCGCACCCGTCGGCGTCTGGCCGACGAACGCCTGTGCCCGCAACTGGGTGGTGCGGGTGAAGCGCAGCGCCGAGCCCGAATAGAGCGGCGACTGGGCGGTGGGCGGCTGCCCGTTGGTGGTGTAGCGGATCTGGGCACCGCTGACCGTGCTGCTCAGCGTCACCGCCACCTCCCCCTGGAAGGTGCCGCTGGGCACCGAGAAGGTGATGTCGCCGACCAGGTCGTCTGCCGCGGCCGGTGCGACGGCGGCATCGGCGGCCGGGGTGCCGGCGAGGAGTTCGGTGACCGGTTGGGCGGCCTGGGCGGCGGCGACGGGTTCGGCGCCGGCCGGTGGCGAAGACACCACGAGGAGGCCTGCGACGAACACGGCGGTGGCGGCGATCCCGGCGGCACGAAGGGCCGCTACCGGAAGACCGGTGTTGCGGGTGGTCATGCGCACGATGCCTCCTGTTCTGATCGGGTGGGAACGGGCAACTCCAGGAGCGCCGAGGACGGGTCGGCGCGGAAATGGCGGCGTAGCGTCCGTCGCCACGGCACATCTGGAAGGTCCAGGCGGAGAGCCGCGAGACCGGTGGCGTACTTCGAGATGCGTACGGGCCGGGTCCCGCGCTGCCACAGCGCACGGTCGACCAGCGAAGGGGCCGAGCTGGTCTTGGTCTCGACCACGGCGATGCCGGGCAGTCGCAGGGTTTGGTCGTCGTCCTGCCAGGTGAGCCCGGTGTCGATGGTGACCCGGCTCGCGGTTGCGGGCAGCAGCAGAGTGGAGCGACGGTAGCTGGTGACCAGCACCGGCTCCAGCGGGCTGCCGGTTAGGTTGGACAGGATCGACTCCCGGTCGAGCACATCGTTGACGAACCCGCGCCCGGACCGGACGGTGCGGCGGTCCTCGGCGAGATACGGCAGTCGGTGTTTGGTGACCCGTCCGCGTGCGCCGCTGATCTTCACTTCCAGCCAGCACTGCGCGGAGTCGAGGTAGGTCCGGGTCCGTACCTTGAAGCGCCTGCGCCGCCGGTACGCGGCGCAGTGGTAGCTGGCCAGGCAGGGCGTGTCGAAGTACACGGACTCGTACCGGAAGCTGCGCTCACCATCGATGTCCAGCACCCGGGCGTACGGGGTGAGCTGGTCCAGCAGATGCGGCAACTCGTCCACCGTGATGACGTACTTGCGGTCCACCCTGCACTGCAGCGCTGCCCGGTCAATCACCTCGGCGAGTGCGATCGGCGCCAGCGTCGCCAGCGGTGGCGCGCTCATCGGAGCGCTCCAGCCCGTACCGACTTGCTGGTGCCGGCCGCCGCGCTGCGCCGGGCGACCGAATATCGGACGTCGACCACTGTGGTCTCGTTGACCATGTCGAGCCGCTGGACGATGGCGTTGTGCACCCGGGCGTTGAGAAGTTGCTCCAGCTGGGCGACGAGAGCGACGTGATCGGTGACGGCGGAGTCGAGCACCATGATCTGGTGCCGGTAGTGCCGGAGCAGCCTTCGGTGATCGCCGACGAACATCACCGCGACGATGAGTGCCATCAGGCCTCCGCTGAGCCAGACCGAGGTGGTGCTGAGTGCGCCGAGAATCCCCAGTGCGAGAGCGGAGAAGTAGTACGCGACCTCGTGCTGATCGAGCTCCGTCGACCGGAGTCGGATGATGGAGAGCACTCCGAACAGCGCCAGCCCGAGCCCGAGCCCGGCCCCGACGTCACTGGCGCTCAGCGCGCTCGCCACCGCGAGGACGCCGACGTTGACCCCCAGATAGGCGACGACCAGGTCGCGCCGGCGGTGCCGGGGGAAGTAGAGCCCGAAGACGAGCAGCGCCACCGCGCAGATGTCGATCGCGAACAGGACGAGCTGCGACATCGCTGGGGTTCCTCCTGGTTCACGCCGGAGCGGACCGACGCCAGGCCGCCGTCGCTGCGTGGCGACCTGCGGAAGGTGGCCGGACCTCCGGGCTACTTTTCGGTAAACTTTCGGTATTTTGCTGGTGACTGTAAGCAGAACATTAACGCAAGTCAATGTGTGATCCGTGCGCACATACGGGTCGCTGGGCCGGCTGGCGAGGGTGCGGTGCGCCTGACGTGGGCAGGCCCGGGGTGCCACCTCGGCTCGTGAGGCAGCCGAAAATTTCGGAGTCTTTCGGGCGTCACGGCGTCTCGATGGTGTCCCGACGAACCGCGCGGGCGAACCGCCTGGCGGAGGTCGCGCGGGGGGATCGCGTGGGGCTTTGTGGCGGGAGCTGTTCGAGAGGACCGGCTGTCGGTGATGTCGTAGACGATTCAGCTCCAAACGGACCTCGACGGCGGAGCCCGTGTCGTCGCTGCGGATTCGTCGGACGACGTCGGCGGGGGTGAGAGGCCAGCATGGTTGATCTGCCCGATCCGGGGGCATTTCTGTATAGACGCCCTCCAATTGCCGGTTGCATTGGTCAGACGTGTGACCTACGCTCCCAGTAAGAATTTCGGGGCGGTTAACAAAGAGTGCGGTCGGGGCGACGGAAGTCCCCGCCGGCCCTTAGTGGCGTCGCTGTTTCTTACTCGTCGCTCGATACGCACTTTGGGCACCACATCGACGACCAGTGAGAGGAACAGACGTGAAGTCAGCCATATCCACCGCTCGAATGTCAGTGTTGGCGGTGGCGGCGCTTGTCGCCGCCACACTGCCGGCAGTGCTGACAAACCAACTACCGGCCTCGGCCGCAGTCCAGGCGACCTACTATGTCGCCCCGGACGGTAACGACGCCAACCCGGGCAGCCTGCAGTCGCCATTCCGGACTTTGCAACGTGCCCGGGACGTCGTTCGTACGGTGAACACGAACATGACCGGCGACGTGAACGTCTATCTCCGTGGCGGAACCTATCCGGTGAGCAGCACTGTCGAATTCGGGCCGAGCGACTCCGGCACCAACGGATTCCGGGTCAGCTACGCGGCCTACCCCGATGAGAAGCCAGTCCTCGACGGCGGCGTCCAGGTGACCGGGTGGAGCCAGCACAGCGGCAACATCTGGAAGGCGCCGCTCGACCGCGCCAACAAGCTGCGGGCGCTCTACGTCAATGACAAGCGCGCGTACATGGCGTCGAAGACGATCAGCTCGGCGGGCTGTTACGGGACGTACAACATCACGGCCAACCAGGCCTCGTGGGCCTGGGAGTCGGGGTCGCAGTGCGACGGCGCCAAGTACAGCCTGAACGACTTCCCCGCCGTCCCGCGCAACCAGGACGACATCGAGATCGAGACGGGTACGACCTGGACCACTGCCATCGTGGGGGTTCGCCAGGTGACCACGAGTTCCGACGGCGCGAACCGGGTCGCCCTCTTCCAGCAACCTGGCGCCGCCATCGCGCAGGGCGCGTTCAACGGCAACGCCCAGGTCGGCGGCACCCACAAACTCATGAACGCGTACGAGTTCCTGGACGCGCCCGGTGAGTTCTATTTCGACAAGGGCACCAAGACGGTCTACTACTACAAGGCCAGCGCCGAGAACATGTCGACCGCGACGGTCTACGCGCCGAACAACGTCACCACAGTGCTCCGGGTCGCCGGCACCTCGACGACCAGCCATGCCCGCAACATCACCTTCTCCGGTCTGACGGTGCGGCACTCGGACTGGAACCTGTTCAACGTCGCCGGTTCGTCCTTCAAGCAGGCGCAGCAGGGCAATCTCGGAGCGCAGGTGTACGCGAAGGGCAACTTCCACGTCTACTACTACCGCAACGTGGATGTCACCCCCGGCATCATCCAGATCCAGAACGCCGACGGCCTCCTGCTGCAACGCAACCGGATCGAGCACACCGGCGCCGACGGAATCAACATGGTCAACGACGTGCAGGGCACCCAGTTGATCGGGAACACCACCAACGACATCGCCGGGTCCGCCATCACCGTCGGCCATCCCCAGCACGTCTACATCGGGGACGGCACGTCGACCAACCGGGAGAAGTACTCCGCGTCGGTCGAGGGGCTGCCGAAGAACATCGACATCAAGAACAACTACCTCTACGACAGCGCGGTCCTGTTCAACGGGCACAGCCCCATCTCGGCGTACTTCGCCGACACCCTCAGCATCCAGCGCAACCGGATCGAGAAGGCCCCGTGGTCGGGCATCACGCTCGGCTGGGGCTGGTGGAACTTCGACGGGTCGTCGGGCTCGATCGTGCCGAACCGACCGACCACGACGGCGAGAAACAACACCATCAGCTACAACCACATCATCGACACGGTGCAGCGTCTGAGCGACACGGCTCCCATCTACACGCTCGGCAGCCAGCCCGGAACCACCATCACCAACAATTATCTCCAGGGCGTCCCGTCAGGGCACAAGTACGGACTGCACCCGGACGAGGGATCGGCGTTCATCACGTTCCGCGACAACGTGCTGAGTATCGACAAGAACGTCACCTGGATGATCAACTCAGACGACTTCGGGCGGAAGCACGATCTGAGCATCACGCAGATCTACGGCCCGATCAACAAGGTCTCGAACAAGAACCTGCCGAACAGCACCGTCAACGACATCCTCGTCTCCTCCGACTATGTCTGGCCGGCGGCGGCCTATGGCATCGCCGCGAATTCCGGCCTTGAGGACGCGTACCGGGACATCATTCCGGCGAGCAATTTCTCCGCACCGAACTATGTGCTGCCGGCCAGCACCTTCGTCGCCAGTGCCACCGCGTCGATCCCGATCCGGAGCATCGGCGACGCCACCAAGTCGGTCTGGTTGGCTCCGTCCGGCACGACCACCTTCACCGCCGGGGCGACGATGACCAGGGCCGCCGGCACCGCCACGTCCATCGCCGTGCCGGCCACCCAGGGCGAGTACCGGCTCTACGTCGTCGACGCACAGGGCAACCGGTCGGCCGAGTCGACCTCGATCGTCCGGCAGCAGCAGGGCGGTGGCAGCGGTACGGGCAACGGGCAACTCGTGGGTGGTCAGTCCGGTCGCTGTGTCGAGGTGCCCAACTCGTCGACCACCAACGGCACTCAGACGCAACTCTGGGACTGCTCCACCGGCACCAACCAGCGGTGGACCCAGACCGCCAGCAAGCAGCTGACCGTGTACGGCAACAAGTGCCTGGACGCCTCCGGGGCCGGCACGGCCAACGGCACCGCGGTCATCATCTGGGACTGCCACGGCGGGCTCAACCAGCAGTGGAATGTCAACACCAACGGCACCATCACGAACGCCCAGTCCGGGCTCTGCCTCGACGCCAATGGCGCCGCCACCGCCAACGGCACCAAAGTCATCCTCTGGTCCTGCAACGGCGGCACGAACCAGCAGTGGACGCTGCGTAGCTGACCGATCGGACTCCGGGGCCAGGCCGACACGGGCCTGGCCCCGGCTACGTCTGACAACCGTAGTTGCCGCAGGTGTGATGCCCCTGAACGCAGATCTTGGTGGTGCCCGGGTCAGCGCTGCCGGCGTCGCTAGCTGGCGGCCTCCGGCGTGGCCTCGGTCGCCTGGGCGGCCTCGTCGTCCTTTGAGGGCTCCCCCTCGTTCGCCACCTTGACGCGCGCGGGCTCGGTCCAGGAGAACTCGATCTCGACGGTCACCTCGGTCTCGCTCTCCCGTTCGATCTCCAGCTCGCAGCGCACCGTGTCCGCGACGGTCACCGCGCCCGCCGCGCCGTAGAAGAGCCGCCCATCGGACTCCAGCTGGTGGGCCAGCTGACGCAGCCAGGCTGCCAGGTCGGAGCGTGACACCGTACGGGCGTCCTCGTAGATATCCATGTCGGCCATGCTCGCACTCCACATAGGACGGTGTACGAAGGGCTTCATCGTCGCGCTGCCCTGCCGACATGATATGGATCTTGTCGGTGGCGGTGGTCCGGAAAATGTCGGCTTCGGAGGTGCCGTCGGACAGTGTGCGGGTAATGCTGGGCGATGACGTCGACCTGGAAGCCCCACGAGAAGCACGGCGGCCTGTCGGACAAGGACAAGCGTGAGCTGCCGGAGAGCGTCTTCGCGTTCCCTGAGAAACGCAAGGAACCGATGACCGATGCCGGCCACGTCCGCAACGCCATCGCCCGGTTCGACCAGGTGCAGGGCGTCACCGACAAGGACCGCGACCTGGCCTTCCAGAACATTCTCGCCGCCGCCAAGCACTACGGTGTCGACGTCGCCGAGACGAACTGGCGCCAACTCGGCAAACTCCCGCACACGCCGAACCCCGCCCACTGACCGGACACCCACACCAGTCGGCCCACTCGCCGGATAGGTTCGCCTTCGCCGGGTAAGCGGCGGATGCCCGCCACGCGGTCGGGAGAATCGAGCGCGTCCAGATCAGGGCGCCTTCAGCGCGGCGAGGACGTCGAGGTAGTGCGGGTTTTTCATGACGCCCAGCACATTGCCGAACGGGTCGACGACCGCCGCGGTGATGAACCCCTCGTCGCCGTGCGGAGTGATCGGCTGGTACTCCGTGGCACCCATCGTCAACAGCCGCTCCACGGTGGCGTCGAGATCGTCGACGCACCAGTGCATCACCACCCCGCCCGGTCCGGTCGCCGCGCCGGCTGGCGCGTACCTGCGGTCGATGATGCCCAGTTCGGCCTGGTAGTCCCCGATGCGAAACTCCGTGTAGGCCGGGCGTCCGTCGGGGCCGGGGCGCATGAAGTACGCCTCGACGCCGAGGAAGTCCGCGTACCACGCGGTGGCTGCCGTCACGTCGTCCGCCCAGATGTTCAGTGTGGCAAATCCTCGCAGGCTCATGAGGTGTCCTCTCGTCGATGTCGTTGGTGGTGACGCTATCGACGGTTGCGGAAGCTCTGCTTCCGCAATGAGCGGCGGGTCTCGACCGTGTCGGGCGGCGGACCGCATTTCTCGTCGGTTCCCGGGTAGTCGCCGCCATTGCCAGTACGAGTGGCGGGGGACAGCGTGGACAGCTACCCGGCAGTCGAGGACCACGGTCTGATCGGTGATCTACAGACCGCCGCCCTGATCAGCACGAACGGCACTGTCGACTGGTTCTGCGCGCCCCGCTTCGACTCGCCGAGCATCTTCGGCGCGCTGCTGGACCGCCGCAACGGCGGCCACTCGACCAGCAGCGCTGACCGTTCACGTCAGAACAGCGTCAACGGCTCGACCGGGATCGGCTCGGGCAACGCGTCGAGCCCGGGTACGCGTGCTCGTACCTCGTCGTGGAACCGGCGGGCGAGCGCCGGCGCGTCGGCGTTGTCCGGGGTGTGGATGAACATCGTCGGCGACCGTCCCTCGCGGAGCCAGGTGGCTGTCACGTCGACCCAGCGCTGCCACCCCCCGACAGTGCGCGTCGAGTCGTCGCGACCGAGGTAGCGGACGATCGGCCGGTCGGTCAGCGCGACGGACCGGAGCGGCACGCGGGGCTTCCTGGTCCAGGCGTCCCGCTCCGCGTCGCTGGTCGGCGGGCTCGCGAAGAAGGCGGTCGTGTCGAAGGGGATCCATTCAACGCGGGCGGCGGCGAGGGTCGCCCCGAGCAGCCGGGTCGCGCGGGGGTCGCTGAAGAACGCGGGATGGCGGACCTCCACCGCGTACCGGTGGGACTGCGGAAGCTGCTCCAGGAAACGGCCCAGGGCCGGGACGTCGGCGGGAGCGAACGAGCCGGGCAGTTGGATCCAGAGGGCGTGGGCGCGCGGGCCGAGCGGTTCGATGGTGTTCAGAAAGACGCGCAGCGGTTCGTCGACGTTGGTGAGCCGGCGTTCGTGCGTGATGACCTTGGGTAGTTTGAGGACGAACCGGAAGTCGGGATCCGTCTGGGCGGCCCACGAGGCCACGGTGTCCCGGGCGGGTGTCGCGTAGAACGTGGTGTTGCCCTCCACGGCGTCGCACCAACTGGCGTAGTGCCGCAGGCGCTCGGTGGGCGGCAGCCGGTGGCCCGGCCACGACCGGTGACTCCACATCGCGCACCCCACGTGCAGACGCATGACCGCCCTTCCCACCGGTGACCGCGCTCGACCGGAGCCCACCGTATACGGACCGCCGGACGCGCCGGACCCACGGTGCGGACGGTAGGGTCCGACGCCATGCGCGTGCTGTTCGCCAGTCTTGCGTCCGTCGGTCACACCTATCCGCTGATCCCGCTGGCGATCGCCGCCCGGGAGGCCGGGCACGAGGTCCACTTCGCCGCCGGTCCTGAAGTGCACGCACCGCTCGCCGCGCACGGCCTGCGGCCGTTCCGGCCCGGCGACGCCTTCTACGAGGTGTACGCCGAGGATCTCGCACCGGAGCTGGCGCGGCTGCGGCCCGACCTGGTGGTGCACGAGTGGGGGCTGCCGGGGGCGGCCGTGGCGGCTCACCGGGCCGGGATCCCGGGCCTGTGGCACGGGTTCGGCCGGATGTTTCCCGAGGGCATCGGCCTGGAACTGCCCACCAGGAACGCCGAGGTCGTGGGTCGGCCGCACCTGGACATCTGGCCGCCCTCGCTGCAGGACAAGGACTTCCTCGCCACCGAACGTCGGATCGAGCTGCGACCGGTCGCCTTCTCCACACGGGCCCCGCTGCCCGAACGGGTGAGCCGTCGAATGTCCCGACCGTTGATCTATCTGACCCTCGGCACCGCGTTCGGCACGCCGGAGCTGCTGCGCACCGCCATCGCCGGCCTGGCGGCGCTGAACGCCGACGTGGTGGTCGCGGCGGGCCGGGTGCCCCTGGAACAACTGGGCGAGATCCCTGACCACGTCAGCGTGCACCCGTGGGTGTCGCAGGCGGAGCTGCTGCCGCTCGTCGACCTGGTGGTGCACCACGGCGGTAGCGGCACCACCCTCGGCGCGCTCGCGGCTGGCGTACCGCAGTTGCTGCTGCCGCAGGGCGCCGACCAGTTCGCCAACGCCGACACGCTCGCCGCCGCCGGTGTCGCCCTGCGGCTCCTTCCCGCCGAGGTGGACGCGAGCGCCATCGCCGAGCAGGCCCACCGTCTGCTGCCGCAGCACGCCAACGTCGAGCAGCGCGACGCGGCCCGCGCTCTCGCCGAGGAGGTCGCCGCCATGCCCTCGCCAGCGGCCGTCGCTCGACTCCTGCCGGAGTACGCCGCCTGAGCCGAGCTGAAGTCGTCAACTCAGGGTTGACGTGATGGATGCGTCAACCTATGGTTGACGCATGACAGATCCTCTCCAGATCGGTAACACCGTCAAGCTCGACGACCTGATCCAGGCGATCAAGACGGCGCACACCGACGCGCTCGACCAACTCACCGACGCGGTCATCGCCGCCGATCACCTCGGCGAGGTCGCCGATCACCTGATCGGGCACTTCGTCGACCAGGCCCGGCGCTCGGGCGCCTCCTGGACCGACATCGGCCGCAGCATGGGGGTCAGCAAGCAGGCCGCCCAGAAGCGCTTCGTGCCGAAGGCGACCGACGCAGCCGCGCTGGACCCCAACGCCGGCTTCGGCCGGTTCACCCCGCGCGCCCGCAACGTGGTGATGGCTTCGCAGGAGGAGGCCCGCGCCAGCGGCAACGCCGAGATCGGCCCCGAGCACCTGGTGCTGGGCCTGCTGGCCGAGCCGGAAGGGCTGGCCGCCAGGGTGATGGCTGGTCGCGGTGCCACCCCCGAGGCGGTGCGGGAGGCGGTGGGTGCCGTCCTCCCACCACGGGCCGAGCAGGTTCCGGACCTCATCCCGTACGACGCGCGCGGCAAGAAGGCGCTGGAGCTGACCTTCCGAGAGGCGCTGCGCCTCGGGCACAACTACATCGGCACCGAGCACATCCTGCTCGCCCTGCTGGAGCAGGAGGACGGCGCCGGCGTGCTCACCAACCTCGGCCTGGACAAGGCGACGGTCGAGGCCGACCTGGCCGCCGCCCTCGCCGCCGCCGTCGGAAAGAAGTGAGAACCCGGGGTCAGGACGCCTCAGGAAAGCCGTAACGCAGGGCGTGCTCCGGATCGGCCGGGTCGATCTGGCGTACGCCCGCGTCGGCGAGGCGCTTGTTGACCTCGTCGAGTTGCTCGCGCACCAGACGGGCCTCCTCCTCGGTCACCCGGCCCCGGTGTGGCTTGCCGGCGTGCTCCAGCGTGCCGTAGTCGATTTTCTCGGTGGTCTTGCGGGCCTTGGGTGGGCGGACCCGCTCGGCCGTCTTCAGCAGCTGCGCCATCGGCACGTCGGTGGCCATCGCGTCGAACTCGCTGGCGGTCAACACCACCCGGCGGGGCTCGCCGCCACCGTGCCGGTCGTGAATCTCCACCACCGCCACGTCCAGCGCGGCATCGTCGATGTTCTCCACCTCGCCCGGGGTGGCGTCCAACTGCACGGGCCCGGCGACCAGGTCCGGGTGCTCCAGCACGACGACGCGGACCACCTCGTCGTCCTGCTGCAGAACCGTGCCGGTGAAGTCGGAGACGTGGATCGTCTTCTTGCCCATGCGCGGAGCTTCTCCTGTCGTAGGCCGGGATGGCGGACCACAAGAAATTACCCGACAGGTGTGCGAAAGCCGCCGCTGGACCTCCTCCGGTGTGTCGCCCCGAACGTCAGGGGCTGCCCTTCGGTGCCACCCAACCGGTGGTGCTTCAGTGGGTGTTCAGGCGGTGTCGACTGGAGCTGCCGACGGACAGCTTGTTCAGGCCGGCCCACGACAGGGAGTCGCCGCCGATTGTCCGCGGGTTCCGGTAGCGCGGCTGGGGTGGATTGCCTCCGACGGCCTCCGCCGCCTGCCAGAGTCGCTCGGGGTCCTGCTGGTAGTGGTCGCTCGGCTGAATCGGCATGCGTTCACCGTCCCAAACAAAGGTGTCCAGGTATGGAAATACATATGACGGTCGATTCGCACGCCCGGTTCCCGCACCCCCTTCCCACTCGGCCCTGACGTATCCTGCGCCCGGCCCTGCGGTCCGGCGTACGGTGATCCACGACGGGTCGGGGTGACGGGGAGGTGCGCATGCTCGACCGGCGGCTGCACCTGCACCTGGCCACCTGGCTCGGCCAGTGGCCGGCCGGGCCGGGGTTGCACGTGGTCGCTTCGCAGCGGCGGACCGCACCGGCCTGGGATGGCCGGCTGCGCCCCGCGCTCGCCGTGGACTCCGGGCAGAGTGCCGTGCTCTCCGTGGCGCCGGACCGAGCGGCGGCGATCCGCGAGTTGATTCGCCGTACGCCGACCCGGCTGCTCGCCGCGCTGCCGGAGGCCGTCGGCCGGCCCGAATTCTGCGTACACGACGGCCCCTTCCGGTGGACCGTGGCACCCGCGCCGCTGCCCGACGTGGGGGAGTGGACCGAGCCGACCGCCACCGGGCTGCCGCCGTGGCTGCGACTCTTCGACCGGCCGGTGCTGGTGGTCCGTGACCCGGACGGCGCCTATTTGGCCGGTGCCGGGATCAAGCGGCACGACGCGTACGGGCACGAGTTGGCCGTCGGCACCGTGCCGGCCGCTCAGGGGCGCGGCCTCGCCCGCCGACTGGTGGCCCAGGCGGCACGGCGGGTGCTCGACGAGGGGGCGGTCCCCACCTATCTGCACGAGCGGGACAATCACGCCTCGGCCCGGGTCGCCGACGCGGCGGGTTTCCCGGACCGGGGCTGGCGCGCGTACGGGGTCTATCCGCGCTGAGCGGGCATTGGGCGCGGACCGTGGATCCCGGGCCGGATCCACGGTCCGCAACCTCCCCCCAGGCCCCGGTTCCGGGTGTAACGGCCGCCGCCAAGGGCGAGCCGCTACGTGTCGATCACGCTACGTATCTAACCGGCTCGGGGCAAGGCTGAAGCTGTCGGTTCGGAGTGTCGAAAAGCGGACTTGACCTGCTTCTTCGCCGATCGAGGGGTGTCGGCCGGGTCAGTGACGGAGCGTGCGAATCAGGTCGAGCACCTGTCGGGTCACCGGCCGCAGGACCCGGAGCCGGGACAGCGCCACGAGCCGATCGATCAGCGGTACGGCCCCGTCAATGAGCTGGCGGGTCTTGGTCTGGCCCGGCGATCGGTCGTGCACCCAGTAGAGGATCACGCCCATGTACGCGAGCCAGAGCAGCTCGGGCAGCTGTGGGCGCAGCTCGGCGTCGACCTTGGCCGTCGAGCCGGTCAACACCTCGCCGAAAAGGTCGATGGCCGCCTGTCGGGGGCCGGAGGATTCCGCGGAGAAGGGGCTCAGCGGGGAGGTGGGCTCCGCCGCCGTCTTGAAGAAGGTCGCCGCGAATCCGTGCGAGGGCGTCAACACGTCGATCCCCGCGTGCAGCACTCCGGCGAGCCGGGGACCGAACGCCTCCTCCCGATCGAGCACGGGCTGCGCGGCGGCCCGGTGCTCGACCTGGGACTGGGCGTAGAACTCCTGAATCAGGTGGTCCTTGGAGCCGAAGTAGTAGTAGGCGTTGCCGACCGCCACGCCGGCCTCCTGCGCGATCGCCCGCATGGTGGTCTGGGCGTATCCGCGTTCGCGGAACAGCCGCATCGCGGTGTCCCGGATCAGCTGCCGGGTCTGCTCGCCTCGGGCGGTGGCTGGATCACCCGCAGTGGTCGTCTGCGCAGGCTGCTCGGTCATCGGGGTCACCGTATCCCGCCGGTTCGTCGGTCGGTGCGGCCCACGGGTCGCGGATCCGCTCCCGGATCGCCGACGCGGCGGCCACCGTCTGCCGGGCGAGGGGCAGCAGATGCGGTCGGGCCAGCCGCTCGGCCGTGGACCGATGGTCGGTCAGCGCCCAGAGGCAGGCGAACCAGGCGCCGTCGCCCGCGTACACCTCGCCGGTGTCGGCGATCACGGTGAGGTCGCGCAGCGTCGCATCGTGGTCCAGGCCGGGGAAGCGCCGCCGGGCCTCGGCGGACCCGGCCGGCACGAACTCCAAGGGTACGAGCTGGGCGCGGGACGACAACCAGCGGCGGGCGGCGCGGCAGAGTGGGCAGGCCGCGTCGAACAGGACGGTGAACCCCCGGATCCCACCGCCGGAGTGAGCGGTGGGATCCGGGAGCCGACCGACGCCGTCGGTCGGGGGCACGGTCATCGGGTTGGTGGGTTGTTCGTCGGGCCGACGCCCGGCTGCGGACCAGTCGGCTGGGGTCCGGCCGGGTGCGCGCCGGTCGGCTGCGGTCCGCCCGGGTACGCACCGACCAATTGCGATCCGGCTGGGGTGGACGGCATGGGGAGTCGGCCGATCGGGGCGAGCGGGGGGTGGGTGGCGAGCTGACGGAGTCGGTTTCGGCGGTAGCGGCCGAGCGCGAAGACGTTGAAGAAGTGCAGCGCGCCGAGCACCAGCAGCACCAAGCCGATCTTGAGAGACAGTTCCTCCATGGCCTGGCTGGTCGAATCGATTGGGCCGGAGTGCTTCATCGCCACCGTGACGTAGCCGAGATTGAGCAGGTAGAAGCCGACCACCAGGAGGCGGTTGACCGCCCGGGCGAGCCGTTCCTCGGCGAACACCTCCTCCAGGAATACCTGCCCGTTGCGGGACAGCGCTCGGGCCACCCAGATGGTCAGGCCGACGCTGACCGCGAGGTAGATCACGTACATCCAGACCTTGATGTCCATGTGGACGCCCTTCTTGAACGTGTTCAACTACCGACGTCATCAGACTAGGGCCGGTGTTGAACATGTTCAAGAAGTGGCGTCCAGTGACTGTGGACACTCTGGGGCGCGCTGAAGGCGCGGCATCCGGCCGAGCGTTTCACCCCCGGCCGGAGAACGCCGTGACTCAGCCGGCCAGGCCGAGCACCTCGGCCGCCGCGCGACCGTTGGCGTGGCTCGCGCCGTAGGTGGTGACGAAGGCGCGGACGCCCGCGGGCCGCCACTGTGCCGGCCAACCCATCTCCACCACTGTCACCGGGTGCTGGGCCGCCAGGTCGACGATCAGCTCCGGGCCGCCGGGCAGCCGGTGCAGGTGTCGTCCGACCAGGACGATGGGACGGTCGCCCGCCAATCCACGCAGCGTGGCCGGTTCGGTCTCGGCGGCGATCACCCGGATCTCCGGCACCCCGTCCAGGTGCGGACCGAGGCCCCACGGCACTCGACCCTCGGCGATCGTCGACTCCGTGTGCAGTTGCACCACCAGGGGCTGGTCCAGGCCGGTGAGCAGGCCATCCACCTGGACCGCTCGGCGCGCCGCCGCGTACCCCAGCTCGGGGTCACCGATGGCCGGCGACCCGCTGGCGGCCCGGGTCCAGGCAGCGAGATCGGCGGCGCGGCCGGCCGCCTCCTCGACCCGCGCCCGCGCGAGGCGGCCGTCGGCGAGCGCGTCGACGATCTCGGCGGCCACCCGTTCGACCAGTTCGGCGTCGACCTTCGCGCCGATGCAGAGCAGGTCGGCACCCGCGCTCAGGGCCCGGACCGCAGCCGGCCCGACCCCGCCGGCGGCCACCGCGGCACCCTTCATCTCCAGCGCGTCGGTGATGACGGTGCCGGTGAAGCCGTACTCGGTGCGCAGCAGGTCGACAAGGACGGCCCGGCTGAAGGTGGCCGGGTCGGCGCCGGTGAGCGCCGGCACCCGGATGTGCGCGGTCATCACGGCCCGCGCCCCGGCGGCGACGATGGCCGCGAACGGCGGTAGGTCCCGCTGGCGGAGCAGGCCCAGCGGAGCGTCCACCGTGGGCAGTTCGTGATGGGAGTCGGTGACTGTGGCGCCGTGCCCGGGGAAGTGCTTGGCGCAGGCGGCCACGCCGGCGGCCTGCAACCCGGCCACGGCGGCGGCCGAGTGGGCGGCCACCCGCACCGGATCCGCGCCGAAGGACCGGGTGCCGATCACCGGGTTGTCGTCGGCGGTGTTGACGTCGACGGTGGGGGCGAGGTTGACGGTGATGCCGAGCGCGGCCAGTTCGGCGCCGATCGACTGGTAGACCCGTCGGGTGAGCGCCACGTCGCCGATCGCACCGAGGGCGGCGTTGCCGGGGTACGGGCTGCCGGTGGCGTGCGCCAGCCGGGTCACGTCGCCACCCTCCTCGTCGATCGCGATCAGCGCGTCCGGTCGACCGGCGCGCAGCGCTGCGGTGCTCGCCGCCAGCTGCGCGGGGTCGTGCACGTTGGTGCCGAACAGGGTGTGCCCGGCCAGCCCGTCGGCCAGCAGGTCGACCGCCCAGTCGGGCGGGACCGGTCCCGGGTACGCGGCCAGCAGCGTGCCCAGCGCCAGCCGGCGCAGTCCTGGATCCAACCCCACGTGATCTTCCCCCTTCGGTGCCCCGCGGGTACGAAACGTCGTACCGGTGGTGGTCCTGGCCCTGCCGACTCGGCGGAGCGTCCCACCGCCGGGTGGCCGTTACGCTACGGCTACCCGTTCGCAGGTCGGTTTACAGTTAGCAAAGTTTACTAAAACTAGAGGACGTGTCATGAGTGCGACCCGGCTGCCCGGCACCCCCCGCCTGTTGCGGGCGCTCAACGACCGTGCCGCGCTGGAACTGCTCATCGAGCGCGGCCCACTGACCCGGGCCCGAATCGGCGAGCTGACCGGGCTGTCGAAGGTCACCGCCTCGCAACTGGTCGAGCGGCTGGAGGAGCGCGGCCTCGTCGCGCGGGTCGGCGAGCAGGCCGGCGGGCGGGGGCCGAACGCCCAGCTCTACGCCGTCCGCCCGGGCAGCGCGCACGTCGTCGGCGTGGACGTCGGGCCGGACCGGGTGGTGGCCGCCTGCGCCGACATCACCGGTGCGGTCATCGGCCGGGTGGAGCAGTCGACCCGGGACACCGACGACCCGGTGGGCGTGGTGCACAACGCCGTAGTGCAGGCGGCGAGCAGCGCCCAGGCGCAGCTGAGCACCGTACGACGGATCGTGCTCGGTACGCCGGGCCTGGTCGACCCCGGCACCGGCGACATCACCTTCGCCTTCAACCTGCCCCGCTGGCACAGCGGTCTGCTCGCCGCGTTGCGGGACGACCTGCACACACCGGTGGTCTTCGAGAACGACGTCAACCTGGCCGCGGTGGCCGAGGCGCAGTCCGGCGCAGCGCAGGGGCTGTCGGACTTCGTGCTGGTCTGGGTGGGCGCCGGCGTCGGTCTGGCGATCATGCTGGGCGGGCGGTTGCACCACGGCAGCAGCGGCGCGGCCGGCGAGATCGGCTACCTGCCGGTGCCCGGCGCGCCCATTCCGCGCGACGTCTCCCGTCGCGCCAAGCCGGCCTTCCAGCAGCTGATCGGTGCGGACTCGGTGCGCGCTGTGGCCCGCGAGCACGGCTACCCGGACGCCGACGCCGCCGAGGCGGTCCGCGCGGCCGTCGCGGCCGGCGCCGACGGCGGCCCGATGCTCGACGAACTGGCCCGTCGGCTCGCGCTCGGCGTGGCCAGCACCTGCGTGGTGCTGGACCCACCGCTGGTAGTGCTCGCCGGCGAGGTCGGCCAGGCCGGTGGCGCGGCGCTCGCCGACCGGGTGCAGCAGGAGGTCGCGGCGATCACCCTGGTTCAGCCGCGAGTGGTGCCGACCGGGCTGACCGAGGAGCCGATCCTGCACGGCGCGCTGCGCACCGCCCTCGACGCGGTACGCGACGAGGTGTTTGGCTCCACCGTCGGCTGAGCTCGCTGCGGCGGTCATGTGAAGGAATATTTCACCGCGTCTCGGTGAGTCGCAAGCCCTTGCCGCGTACCGGCCTGCCCCGGTCCGTCGGGCCGCCCATCCCGCGACGGGCGGCCCGGTGCAGCCTCAGATCAGGTCGCGGCGGCGGAACACGGCGAACGCCACCACGGTCAGCCCGCCGGTCAACCCGACCAGCACCAGCAGCGCCGGCGCCCAGGTCAGGCTGTAGAGGCCCGAGCAGTAGCCGGTGCCCGCCGTGCCGGCACAGAGCTGCGGGTCGAAGAACCGTGATTCGCCGCTGAGCCACGCCCCGATGTAGCTGGACAGCATCAGTTGGTCCGACCGTCGGACGTCGATGATCTCCAACACCAGACGGCCGCCCAACTCCCACACCACCGCGTACGCCGCCACCGCCCCCAGCGCCGCAGAGGTGTGCCGACCCAGCGTGGCGATCGCGAAGCCCACGGCCGAGGCCAGCAGCACCAACACCAGGCCCCGGCCGTGCACCGCACCGAGCGAACGCCAGAAGCCGTTGTCCAACCGGCCCGGCAACCCGGCGCTCTGCCCGATCATCCAGAACGTGGCGAGGTAGGCCACCGACGCCAGCAGGGACAGCACCAGCACCGAGCCCAGCAGGGTGCCCAACTTGGCCGCGAGCACCGTCAACCGGCGCGGTCGCCAGAGCAACAGATTCACCACACCGCCCGAGTTCAGATCCGCGCCGATGTAGGAGGCGCCGACCAGGAACCCGAACAACACCAGGAACGCGATCAGGAAATGGAGCAACGACTCGGCCTGCTCAGCGAAGCTGAACACCCCCGGCAGGAAGTCGGCGGCGATCGGCAGCCGGTCCTGCCGGATCGGGTCGAGGTCCGCGCAGTCGGCGAAATACTCGCTCGTGTCGGTCGGCGACCTTTCCTGCAGGCGGGCCAGGCACTCCTGGTGCGTGGTCTCCATACTCCGTCGCGCGTCGACGGCCTGCTGCCGCGCCGAGTTCAGTTCACTGGCGGTCGGCTTGTGGGAACCGGTCAGCGTGGTCGCCGCCGTGACGGCGAACGCCAACACCAACAGGACGACCATGAGCTGCACGAAGCGACGCGCGGACAGCCGCTCCAACTCGGCACGCACCAGGTTCACGCTTCCACTCCCCGATCGAGATCGATCCCAGCCTGACCGTGCGGCAGCGACGAGTCGTCGACCTGCCGGGGCACCGACGGATGCTCGTACGCGCCGGTCAGCTCCAGGAAGACGCTCTCCAGATCCGGCCGCAGCGGCGTCAGCTCGCCCACCCACAGACCCTGCTCACCGAGCACCCGGCTGACCACCGTCGGGTCACTCGTCCCGCTCACCACCAACGCTCCGCCGTCCACGACCGCCGTCAGGTCGGCCGCGTGCAGCAACTCGACGGCCCGCTCCGGCTCGGCCACCCGCACCAGGAACTCATGCCGGTCGTAACCCGCCAGCACCTCGTCCACCCGACCGGTCGCCACCCGACGTCCCCGGGAGATGATCGTGACGTGGTCGCAGATCAGCTGGATCTCGCCCAGGATGTGACTGGACACCAGCACCGTCACACCGCTGGCCGCCAGAGACCGCACCAGGTCCCGCATCTCCCGGATGCCCGCCGGGTCCAGCCCGTTCGCCGGCTCGTCCAGGATGAGCAACCGCGGGTCCTTCAGCAACGCGGACGCCACCGCGAGGCGCTGCTTCATGCCCAGCGAGTAGCTCTTCACCCGATCATCGCCGCGGTCGTACAGGCCCACCAGATCCAGCACCTCGTCGACCCGCGAGACCGGCACCCCACCGGCGCGGGCCAACAGCCGCAGCGTGCGGTGACCGGTGAAGTTGCCGAAGAACTGCGGGCTCTCCACGATGGCGCCGACCTGGCCCGCCACCCGGGGCAGCAGCTCCGGCGACGGTTCGCCGAGCACTGTCATCCGGCCGCTGTCGGCGCGTACCAGCCCGAGCAGGGCCCGCAGGGTGGTGGTCTTGCCCGAGCCGTTGGGGCCCAGGAAGCCGTGGACCTGGCCCGCCTCGACCAGCAGGTCGAACCCGTCCACCGCCACCCGTCGCCCGCTGCGCAGGCTGCTGAAGGTCTTGCGCAGACCCTCGATCTCGATGACCGCGCTCATCCGCGCGGCTCGGTACGTCGACGGGGCATGGGCCGTCCTTCGGGCTTGGTGATCAATGACACGGCGCTTCACCCTATGGCTGAGGTGCCGCCCGTGGGGGGCACCCCGGCGTTGCGTGGTTGGATGGTGTGGTGACTGGTGACCTGATCCCCGGCGCTGCCGGCGCCGCGCCTGCCGCCGCTCTCGTGGACCCGGATCTGGTGGTCAGCCTCGACGGCGTCGGCGTACGCCGCTCTGGCACCGCCCTCCTACAGGACCTGACCTGGCGCGTCGAACTGGACGAGCGGTGGGTCGTGCTCGGCTCCAACGGTGCCGGCAAAACCACACTGCTCAACCTCGCCGCCGGTCGGCTGCACCCCACCACTGGTGTCGCGCACGTGCTCGGCGAGCGAATCGGCCGCACCGACGTCAACGAGCTGCGTACCCGGATCGGGCTCACCACCGCCGCGATCGCCGAGCGGCTGCCCGCCGACGAGCGGGTCAGCGACGTGGTGGTGACCGCCGCCTGGTCGGTGGTCGGCCGCTGGCGGGAGAACTACGACCGCGGCGACGAGGTGCGGGCGCGGGCACTGCTGAGTCAACTCGGCGTCGGTGGCCTCGCCGAACGCCGCTACGGCACCCTCTCCGAGGGTGAGCGCAAGCGGGTGCAGATCGCCCGGGCCCTGATGACCGACCCGGAGCTGCTGCTGCTCGACGAGCCCGCCGCCGGGCTCGACCTGGGTGGTCGGGAAGACCTGGTCGCCCGACTGGCCGAGCTGGCGTACGACCCCGATGCCCCGGCGATGGTGCTGGTCACCCACCACGTCGAGGAGATCCCGCCCGGGTTCACCCACGCGATGCTGCTGCGCGAGGGTGGGGTGGTCGCCCAGGGCCTGCTCGCCGAGACGCTGACCGGTGACAACCTCTCCAAGACCTTCGGGCTGCCACTTGTGGTCGAGCGGTCGGGCGACCGCTTCACGGCTCGCGCCGCCTGAGCGCCGGACAGGCGGAGACGGCCGTGCCGCAGACCCGGGTTGCCGTGGTGGGCAGCGCCAACATGGACCTGGTCGCGATTGCACCCGCGCTGCCTCGACAGGGCGAGACCATGCTCGGCACCGACTTCGTGATGGTGCCCGGCGGCAAGGGCGCCAACCAGGCCGTGGCCGCGGTCCGGGCCGGCGCCTCCTGCGCCTTCCTCGGCGCGATCGGCTCGGACGCCTTCGGCGTCACCCTCAAGGCCCGCATCACCGCGGCCGGCGTGGACACCAGTCAGCTTCGCGTGGTCTACGGCGCCTCCGGGGTGGCGCTGGTGATGGTCAACGCCCAGGGGGAGAACGCCATCGTGGTCACCCCCGGCGCGAACGACGCCCTGGTCGGCCTCACCGAGGAGGAGTTGGCCACTGTGCGCGAGGCAGACGTCCTCGTCGCCCAACTGGAGATCCCGGTGCAGACGGTGACGGCCGCCGCGGTGGCCGCCCGCGAGGCCGGCACGAGGGTCATCCTGAACGCCGCCCCGGCACGGGACCTCCCACCCGAGCTGCTCGCCGCCGTGGACCTGCTGGTCGTCAACGAGGGTGAAGCGCAGGCGCTCGCCGGCCGGGGTCGGGAGGAGCCGCGCGCGCTGCTCGACCTGACCCCCCGGGCCGTGCTCACTCTCGGCGGTGAGGGCGCCTGGTACGTCGACCGGGACGGCACCGAGGTGCACGTGCCGGCGGTACGGGTCGACGTGGTCGACTCCACCGCCGCCGGTGACGCGTTCACCGCCGCGCTGGCCGTCGGCTGGGGCGAAGGGCGCGACCTGGTCGACGCGGTGCGCTGGGCGTCGGCGGCCGGCGCCGCCTGCGTCCGCAAGCTCGGCGCGTCGGTGGCGCTACCGCAACGCGCCGAGATCGACGAGCTGTACGTACCGGCCTGACCGCACCCGCCGCACACCGGCCGACTGGCCCGGGCGGGCCGGCCGTCAGCCGACGGGCTCGTCGGTGAGCTTCTCGCCGCGTCGGCGCAGCATGCCCAGCCCGGGGATGCCGGCCACGGCGAGCTTGAGGTCGCGGGTCACGTCCAGCAGGTCGTGCAGGTCGGGGCCGACCCGGTCCAGCGTGGCCAGGATCGGCAGGATGTCCGCCGTCAGGTGTTCCTTGAGCTTGGGCAACTCGTCGATGAGGTGGATCGCCGCGCTGATCTCCTCGTGACTCAACTCCTCGACGAACCGCCCGGCCATCGGCGCGGCCCGGCGCAGCGCCGGCTCGTACGCGGCCAGCAGCTCGGCCGCCGTGGCGGCGGCCTCCGCCGCGCTGCCCACTGTGGCGGCGGCGCGGCCCGCCACCCGGTCGGCCTCGGCCACCACCGTGCTCGCCGCCCGGGAGACCCGGTCGGCCTCGGCGACCACCACTGCGGCGGCGGTGGCCACCTCGGTGGCCGTGTCGATGGCGGTGGTCGCGGAGGCGCTGATGACTGCCACCTCGCGAACCGCGGCCTCGGCGTCAGTGAGCACCTGGTCTGTCCGGTCCAGTGTCGTCTCGATCCGGTCGACCACGCCGTTGATCCGGGCCAGCAGCGCCTCCACCCCGTCCAGCACCGCGAACGCGCGGGCGGGCACGGCGGCCATCGAGGTGGCCGAGCCGAGCGCCTGGTCGAGAGCGGAGCGGGTCAGGCCGACCACGGCGGCCGGGGTTGGGAGGGGAATCGCCATGGGGTCAAGTGTGCGTCGGCCGTGCCATAACCGCCCGACGGAGCCGGTCAGCGTGAGCGCCGGCCCGCGGTGTCGGCGCGGGCCACCCGCAGCGCCCACCAGATCAGCGGCGCCTGCAACGGCACCCGGCCGTACGCGATGGCCCGCTTCGTCGGGCGTCGGTGCCGCCAGTCCACCGCCATCTTCACGTTCGCCGGCAGGACGGCGACGAAGAGGCCGGCGGCGGCCCGACCGCCGGCCCGTCGGGTGGCCGGGTGCGCCACCGCCGCCGCCACTGCCAGTTCGGCGATGCCGCTGGCGTACGTCCAGAACCGGGCCGGGCCGGGCAACCCGCGCGGCACGATCGGGTCGTAGAGGCCGGGGCGTACCAGATGGGTGACGCCGGCCGCGGCGAGCAGGCCGGCCAGGGCGACGGCCTCGCCGCGGCGGGTGGTCATCAATGGTCCCCCTGCTGTTCGACGGCGCGCTGAACGGCCCGGTAGATCTGCCCGAACCGTAGCGCGTCGGGGGTGCGCACCAGCAGGTCCTCCCGGCCGTGGTGCTGCACCCACAGCTCGTGCACGTGGCTGCCACGCTCGTAGGAGCGGTCCAGCCAGCCGAGGGGGATCTCCAGGAACGGCGCCAGGGCCAACGCCCCCACCGCGCAGGCGGCCAGAATGATCAGCGCGAGCTGCCAGTTGCCCCGGTCCTGAGCCGACCACGCCAGTGACAGCACGCAGACCACGGCGACCAACGGCGGCAGCGAGAGCAGCAGCACCAGGACGCCGCGCCCCAGCACACGGCCGCGGACGGCGAGAGTTTTCTGCCCCCGGTCGTGCCAGACGAACGTCACGTCGGACAGGGCGATCACATGACCGCCCGCCCGGATCGACTCGGAGGTCACCTGCACCGCGTCGTCCCGGTAATAGAGGGTCATCACTAAGCCTAACCACCGGCAGGCAACCCTCGCCTCCGGTGCGGGCACGGCCGGACGAGCCGATCCGGCTCTGCGCGTGGGCCGCTAACGACGGCTGGCGGGGCGGGCCGGTTGGCTGTGCTCGACCGCGCGCTGCACCGCCCGGTAGATCTGCCCGAAGCGCAGCGCGTCACCGGTGCGCAGCAGACGCACCGGCTGACCCCGCCAACGGGCCCAGATTTCCAGTTGGCGGCTGCCCCGGGCGTACGAGCGGTCCAGGTGTTCGAAGAGGAAGTCGGCGACCGGTCCGACGGCCAACCCGACCAGCACCGACGCGCCGACGATCGCGATCGTCACGGTGGGCGAGCGGTGCAGCCAGACGGCCACGCCGATGCCGAGCACCGCCGCGACCAGCGGGCCGGCGAGCGCGGCTCCGATCGCACCCCGTCCCACCAGCACGCGCCAGGAACGGGTGCCCCGGCGGTGCCAGATCATGGTGATGTCGGCCAGCTTGTAGCTGCGACCGTCGACACTGACGGTGGTGGAGGTGACCTGCACCGACCTGTCGTCGTAATACGTGATCATGGCTGGACTCCCGCCCACGGGGCTGACACCACACTACTTACCCAAACGAGCCGGGTCGTAAGGTTGGCACGCGACTTCGACGAGGAAGTGAGGGCAGCGTGGGCGAGTTCGTTCGGCTGGAGACCACTGACGGCATCGGCACGATCCGGCTGGAGCGGCCGCCGATGAACGCGCTCAACACCCAGGTGCAGGAGGAGTTGCGCGCCGCCGCCACGGCGGCCACCGCCGATCCCGAGGTCCGCGCCGTCATCGTGTACGGCGGGGAGAAGGTCTTCGCCGCCGGCGCCGACATCAAGCAGATGGCCGAGATGTCCTACGTGGACATGGCTGACCGGGCGGCGAACCTGTCCAGCGCGCTCGGCGCGATCGCCCGGATCCCCAAGCCGGTGGTCGCCGCGATCACCGGGTACGCCCTCGGTGGCGGCTGTGAGCTGGCGTTGGCCTGTGACTGGCGGGTGGTCGCCGAGGACGCCAAGCTCGGCCAGCCGGAGATCAAGCTGGGCATCATCCCGGGTGCGGGCGGCACCCAGCGGCTGGCCCGCCTGGTCGGTCCGGCCCGCGCCAAGGACCTGATCATGTCGGGGCGGATGGTGGACGCCCATGAAGCGCTGCGCATCGGCCTGGCCGACCGGGTCGTCCCGGCCGCCGAGGTGTACGACACGGCCGTCGCGCTGATCACTCCGTACCTGACCGGGCCGGTGCAGGCGCTGCGCGCGGCGAAGCTGGCTGTCGACGGTGGCCTGGACATGGACCTGAACTCCGGCCTGGCCTGGGAGAGCCAGCTGTTCGCGGCGCTGTTCGCCACCGACGACCGGCGCGAGGGCATGGCGGCCTTCGTCGAGAAGCGCAAGCCGGGCTTCACCGGCCGCTGATCCGTCGCCGGCCGCCCCGACGGCGCCCTGACCTTGGCAACGTCCGGTGGCCGGGGCCACGGTCGCAGAGCCATGTGACTGGCCGGTAACCTGTGATCCCGGCCACGGACGATGGGAGCGACATGACGGAGCGGATCGAGGGTCACGGCGGCGAGTTGGCGCTCGCGGCACTACGCGCGCACGGCGTACGGGAGATGTTCACGCTGTCCGGAGGGCACGTCTTCCCGCTCTACGACGCCGCGTACAAGACCGACTTCCCGATCTACGACGTCCGGCACGAGCAGTCCGCGGTCTTCGCCGCCGAGGCGGTGGCCAAGCTCCAGCGTCGCCCCGGCCTCGCCGTGCTCACCGCCGGGCCCGGTGTCACCAACGGCATCTCCGGCATGACCAGCGCGTTCTTCAACGCCTCGCCGGTGCTGGTGCTCGGTGGCCGCGCGCCCGCGTTCCGCTGGGGCTCGGGCAGCCTCCAGGAGATGGACCACCTGCCGCTGGTCAGTCCGGTCACCAAGCACGCCGAGACGGTGTTCAGCACCGACGACATTCCGCGTGCGGTGGGTGCGGCGCTGAACGCCGCGCTCACCCCGCACCGCGGCCCGGCCTTCCTCGACTTTCCGCTGGAGACGGTCTTCTCGGTCGCCGAGGTCGAGCTGCCGACCGTGACGGGTGTCGACCCGATCGCCCCGGATCCGGAGGAGGTCGGCCGCGCGGCGATGCTCATCGCCGGGGCGCAGCGGCCGGTCATCATCGCCGGCTCCGACGTGTACGCGGGCGACGCGGTCGCCGCGCTGCGTGAGGCGGCCGAGGCGTTGCAGGTGCCGGTCTTCACCAACGGCATGGGTCGCGGCTCGCTCCCGCCGGAGCACCCGCTGGCGTTCGCGAAGGCCCGCCGGGCCGCGCTCTCCGGCGCCGACGTGGTCGTGGTGGTGGGCACCCCGCTGGACTTCCGGCTCAGCTTCGGTGACTTCGGTGACGCCAAGGTGGTGCACATCGTCGACGCGCCAAGCCAGCGGGCGACGCACGTGCAGCCGGCCGTCGCCCCCGCCGGTGACCTGCGCCTGATCCTGTCCGCGCTGGCCGACCACTCCGGCGACCGGGCCGACCACTCCGACTGGATCGCCGACCTGCGCGTCGCCGAGGACGCGGCGAAGGCTCGGGACGCCGCGGAGATGGCCGCCGAGACCGATCCGATCCGCCCGGCCCGGATCTACGGCGAGCTGCGTCGGGCGCTCGCCCCGGACGCGATCACCATCGGCGACGGCGGCGACTTCGTGTCGTACGCCGGGCGGTACCTGGAGCCGGCCCAGCCCGGCACGTGGCTGGACCCGGGCCCGTACGGCTGCCTGGGCACCGGCATGGGTTACGCGATGGGGGCCAGGGTCAGTCACCCGGACCGGCAGATCTGCGTGCTGATGGGCGACGGCGCGGCCGGCTTCTCGCTGATGGACGTCGAGTCGCTGGTCCGTCAGAAGCTGCCGGTGGTGATCGTCGTCGGAAACAACGGCATCTGGGGGCTGGAGAAGCACCCGATGCGGGCCATGTACGGCTACGACGTGGCCGCCGACCTCCAGCCGGAGCTGCGGTACGACACAGTGGTCAGCGCGCTCGGCGGGGCGGGGGAGACGGTCGCCAAGGCGGCCGACCTGGGCCCGGCGCTCCAGCGGGCGTTCGACTCCGGAGTGCCGTACCTGGTGAACGTGCTCACCGACCCGACCGACGCGTACCCCCGGTCGTCGAACCTGGCCTGAGTCGCACCCGCCGCCGCCGTCGCACCCGCGCCGGCGGCGGCGCGTTCACACCTCCGGTCGGTCACCCTCGCGCGGCGGCTCACCGTCGCGGCGGCGCAGGTCGTCCTCGCGTCGCCGCAGGTCTTCCTCCCAGCGTTGGAAGAGCTCCTGGTCCTGCTGCTGGGCGCGCTCCTCGACGGAGCGCAGGAACTCCGGGTCGTCGTCGGGGGCCACCGGCCGAGGGCGCTGCCGCTCGCCACCGCCGGTGCCGCCCGGCCAGCCCTTGCGGCTGCCGGGGGTGGGCTCCCGGCCGACGATGAACCAGGCGATCGAGCCGACCAGCGGGAAGAACAAGATGATCAGCACCCAGGCGATCCGGGGAAGGGCACGGATCTTGCCCTCCTCGGCGGAGAGGCAGCTGATCAGCGCGCAGACGGCGAGGACAATCTGCACCAGGAAGAGGAGTACGCCAAGCCGGGCCATGCACCCATGATGACGCACGGGATCGCGTCACCACAGTCCGCGCAGCACCAGCAGCACTCCCAGTAACGCCAGCACCACAGTGCCCACCGTGACCAGGGGCAGTGTCCGGCCGCCGGTGCGGGCCGGACCGGTGCCCGTACCCCGGGGCCAGCAGAGCACCAGCAGGGCGCCCCACACCAGAACGGTGCCGCCGGCGATCAGCGCACCGGTCGGGTCGCCCGTCGACGCCAGCCGGACGGCGAGCACTGTCACCACGGTCACCGTGAGCAGGGTGCGCCGCCAGGCCAGCCGGGTCCGCTCCGGTTGCAGCCCCGGGTCGCGTCCGGTGCTCACCGCCCGCCGACCGCCCGCATCAGGACGGCGGCCACCAGCAGCAACGCGCCGACGCCGACGGCGAGCGCCAGGATGGCGGGGAACCGGGACGCGGGCAGCTCCTGACCGAGCCGGATGGCCCGCTCGGTACGCGCCCAGTGGTCCACAGCACGGATCGCGACCGCCGCGCCGAGCAGCAGCAACGCCACCGCGATCACCTCCCGCAGGTGGCTCATCGGCAAAGGTGGCAGGAACTGCGCGGCGGCCAACCCGCCTCCGACCAGCGCCAACCCGGTGCGCAGCCAGGCGAGGAAGGTCCGTTCGTTGGCCAGGGAGAAGCGGTAGTCCGGTGTTTCACCGACCGAGCCCAGCTCCGCCGGGTCGAACCACCGCCTGATCGCCTTCCACACAACGGGAGATTATCCGCTTTACCTCCCGCTTAGCCTTGGTCGGTGACTGATCTCGACGTAACGACGCTGCGCACCGCGTACGACAACCAACTCCGCCCGGACATCCCCGACCCGGTTCCGGCCGGGGTGACCGTGGAGCGGGACGGGCCGCTGGTCCGGATCACGGGGCTCGACTCCGGAGGGTTCCTCACCTACCGCGACCTGGGCGGGTTGACAGGTGACGCGCTGGACGAGTTGATCGCCCGGCAGGTGCAGCTGTTCCGCGAGCGCGGCCAGTCGGTCGAGTGGAAGACCTACGCGCACGACGAACCGGCGGACCTGGTGGACCGTCTGCGCGCCGCCGGTTTCGTGCCGGAGGACCGGGAGACCGTCGTGGTCGGCCCGGTCGCGCCGCTCGCCGCCGCGCTGCCCGTCGCCCCCGAGGGGGTACGCCTGCGTGAGGTGACCTCCCGGGAGGACCTGGAGCGGATCGCCGCCATGGAGGAGGAGGTCTGGCAGGAGGACCGCTCGCACCTGGTGTGGGGCCTGGCCAAGGAGATCGACGCCGACCCGCACTCGATCACAGTGGTGGTGGCCGAGGCGGACGCGACGGTGGTGAGCGCCGGCTGGGTGCGCTTCCCGGCGAACACCGGCTTCGCCACCCTGTGGGGTGGGTCCACCCTGCCGCATTGGCGTCGCAAGGGCATCTACCGGGCGCTGGTCACCTACCGGGCCCGGCTCGCCGACCAGCGGGGTCGGACGCTGTTGCAGGTCGACGCCTCGGAGGACAGCCGGCCGATCCTGGAGCGACTCGGCCTCGTCGCGGTCACCACCACCACCCCGTACGTCTACACTCCGTGATCATGGAGCAGCGGTTGACGGACGAGGAGCGGCTGACCCTCAAGACCGGTGCCTTCGGCGCCGTCTTCCTGGTCTCCAACGCCGACCCCGGTGTCCTGGGGGTGATCCGGGAGAGCATCGCCGCGTCCGGCGCGCTGGCCGACGCCAGTGGCACTGTCAAGGAAGCGTTGACCACCGGCCCGCTGCCGCGACTTCCCCGGGACTCGCAGCTGGAGATCGAGTCGGTGGTGCTGCCGGCGCTGGGGCAGGCGGTGCGGATCCTGCGCGAGAAGTCCCCACGGGACGTGGACGCGTACCGCGAACTGGTGTTGGCCGCTGCGGACCAGGTGGCCCGGGCGCACGACGGGGTGGCGCCCGCCGAGGCGACCGCCATCGACCAGATCCGGGTCGCCCTGGCCGAGCCGGCCTGACCGGCTGCGCGTCGGTGAGCTGTGTCACTCTGTGTGCTGCCGGAGCGCAACCTACTGGCAGGTAACATTGCGCCGTGGGCAAGTGCACAACCGCCCGCGGTTGACCTGGCGTCGACCGACGCGCGACGCTGCGCCCCAGACCGGGCGAGCGAATCGCAACACCACACAGGAGGGTCGTCGAAGCGCGATGAACATCGTCGTACTCGTCAAGCAGGTGCCTGATTCGGGCGCGGACCGCAACCTGCGCAATGACGACAACACCGTCGACCGCGGTTCGGCGAACAACGTGATCAACGAGATGGACGAGTACGCCATCGAGGAGGCGCTGAAGATCAAGGAGGCGCACGGCGGCGAGGTCACCATCCTGACCATGGGTCCGGACCGGGCGACCGAGTCGATCCGCAAGGCGCTCTCCATGGGTCCGGACAAGGCCGTGCACGTGCTGGACGACGCCCTGCACGGCTCGTGCGCCGTCGCCACCTCGAAAGTGCTCGCCGCGGCTCTCGGTCAGCTCAATGCCGACCTGGTCATCTGCGGTGCCGAGTCCACCGACGGCCGGGTCCAGGTCATGCCGCACATGGTCGCCGAGCGACTGGGCGTCGCGGCGCTGACCGGTGCCCGCAAGCTCACCGTCGACGGCGCGACGCTGACCGTCGAGCGGCAGACCGAGGAGGGCTACGAGGTGGTCACCGCCGCCACCCCCGCCGTGGTCTCCGTCTGGGACACCATCAACGAGCCGCGCTACCCCTCCTTCAAGGGCATCATGGCCGCCAAGAAG
Source organism: Micromonospora sp. NPDC051227 (assembly GCF_044455385.1). Taxonomy (NCBI): domain Bacteria; kingdom Bacillati; phylum Actinomycetota; class Actinomycetes; order Micromonosporales; family Micromonosporaceae; genus Micromonospora; species Micromonospora sp. NPDC051227. The sequence goes on along the minus strand of NZ_JBITET010000002.1, from coordinate 44,995 downwards.
AAGCCGGTGCAGACGCTCTCGCTGGCCGACCTCGGGGTCGCTGCCGACGAGGTGGGCTTCGACGGCGCCACCAGTGCCGTCGTCGAGCACACCAAGCGCCCCCCGCGCTCCGGCGGCGCCAAGATCACTGATGAGGGCGAGGGCGGCGTCAAGCTGGTCGAGTTCCTCGCCACCGAGAAGTTCGTGTGAGAGGGGGGTCTGACATGTCCGAGGTTCTCGTCGTCGTCGAAGCCACCAAGGAATTCGGCGTCAAGAAGGTCACCCTGGAAATGCTCACCCTCGCGCGTGAGCTGGGCACCCCGAGTGCTGTGGTGCTGGGCGGCGCCGGTGCCGCCGAGGCGCTGAGCGGCAAGCTGGGCGAGTACGGCGCGGAGAAGATCTACGCCGCCGAGGGTGACGAGATCGACGGCTACCTGGTGGCCCCCAAGGCGACAGTGCTGGCCGAGTTGGTCAGGCGGGTGCAGCCGGCCGCCGTGCTGCTGGCGTCGGCCCAGGAGGGCAAGGAGATCGCCGCCCGGCTCGCCGTCAAGCTCGACAACGGCATCCTGACCGACGTGGTCGGCCTGGACGCCGACGGCACCGCGACGCAGGTCGCCTTCGCCGGCTCCACCATCGTCAAGTCCAAGGTCACCAAGGGCCTGCCGCTGGTCACCGTCCGGCCCAACTCGGTCACCCCCGCCCCGGCGGCGGCCACCCCGGCGATCGAGCAGCTCAGCGTGTCGGTCACCGACACCGACAAGCTGGCTACTGTCGTCGAGCGGGTCGCCGAGCAGAAGGGCTCCCGCCCGGAGCTGACCGAGGCCGGCGTGGTCGTCTCCGGCGGTCGGGGCGTCGGCAACGCCGACAACTTCAAGCTGGTCGAGGAGCTGGCCGACCTGCTCGGCGGCGCCGTCGGCGCGTCCCGCGCGGCCGTCGACTCCGGCTTCTACCCACACCAGTTCCAGGTGGGCCAGACCGGTAAGACGGTCTCCCCGCAGCTCTACGTCGCCCTCGGCATCTCCGGTGCCATCCAGCACCGGGCCGGCATGCAGACCTCGAAGACCATCGTCGCGGTCAACAAGGACGGCGAGGCGCCGATCTTCGAGCTGGCCGACTTCGGGGTGGTGGGCGACCTGTTCAAGATCGTCCCGCAGGCCGCCGAGGAGATCCGCAAGCGCAAGTAAGCCAGCGATACGGCAGTGGCCGCCCGTGTGAACGGGCGGCCACTGCCGTGTCGGGAGCTGATCGGCGAGCCGGGGAGCTGAGCCGGCCCGCCGATCAGCCCGTCAGGGAGCCCCTCAGCAGGCTGTCGCCGGAGTGGCGGGTGTTGTTGTCGTACTGCTCGGCGGAGACGTCGACCACCGAGTAGCTCTTGAGGTCGACATTCGGGGGCAGGGGTAGCAGCGCGTCCGAGCCGCCACCCAGGGTGCCGACCGAGAACATCTCCATCGTCGTCGGATTGATGAGCCAGACCTCGTAGTACCCCGCGACGCGCGGGAGATTCGCCACATGCAGATGTAGTTGGCCGTCCTTCAAAACCCGGGCGTCACCCTTGGCCGTCGGCGGGGTCGCCCCGTACGCCGCCAGCGGTGCACTCGCCACCACCACCGGCGGCGGGGTGGGCGTCGGATCGTCCGGTCGGAGCACCGAGACGGTGCCCACCACGCCGACCGCTGCGGCGGCGGCCGCGGTCACCGCGGTGGCAACCCAACCGGACCAGCCGCGACCCCGACGGGATCGCCGTGCCGGGTCCAGTCGGGTCACCGTCGACTCGGCCGCCGCACCGAAGGTCTGCTCGGCCGTCGTGGTGTCGGCCTGCTCGGGCACCCGGTGTCGACGGCTCTCGGTCAGCAACGGCCCGGCCTCCGCAGCCCTGACCTGGGCTTCGATGCCCTGCCAGACGTGCTCCGGCGGGTCGGGCAGGTCGGCCAGGCCCTGCGTCTCGGTGCCGAGCCCCGCCACCTGCTGAAGGCTCGCGACCTCCGCGCGGCAGAGCGCGCAGGTGGCGAGGTGGGTGCTCTCCCCGTTGTCCGCCTCGCTCTCACCGAGCGCCAGAAATACCAGCCGGTCGTGGTCCAGGTGCTGCACCGTCCACCTCCCATCTGCGCTTCAAACTCGCCATGCCGCGTCGAATGTGACTCTTCACGGTGCCCAACGGCACGCCGGTCACGGTGGCTATCTGCTGGTGTGTCAGGTCGTCGTAGAAGGCCAGCTCCAGCATCCGTCGCTGGTCGTCCGGGAGACGAGCCAGCTCGTCGGCGATCACCAACCGGTCCACCACGCGGTCCGGGTCCGGCTGGGTCTGCGCCGGCTCGGGCAGTTGTCGGACCGTCTCAGCATCGCGGCCCACCTCGACGCCGCCGGCCAGCCGAAGATCACTCCGTTCGTGAACGACGTCTCGAAGGTCGACGCCGGCAAGGCCCGGCTGATCGTCCGGCACACCGCCGCGGCCCCGGCGGTCGACGTCCGCGCCGGTGGCACCCCGGTCTTCGAGGACCTGACCAACCCGAACGAGGCCAAGGGCGACGTCGACGCGGGCGAGGTGAAGGCGGACGTGGTGCTGGCCGGCACCGACACCGTGGCCATCGGCCCGGCGGACCTCAACCTCAAGGAGGGCACCGCCACGATCGTCTACGCGATCGGCTCCGCCGAGGGCAAGACCCTCGACGTGGTGGCCCAGACCATCACCGGCCTGCACTCCGCCCCGGGCGGCGTGCCCAGCGGTGACGGCGGCCAGGCCGGCACGGGCGTGAACACCTGGTGGTACGTGCTCACCGGTGCCGGCGTACTCCTGCTGCTTGGTGGTGGGGTGCGGATGGCGACCGCACGGACCGGCCGCAAGTGACGGTGCGCAATCGCGGCGCGCTGGCGGCCCTGGCCGCCAGCGTTGCCGCGCTCACCGCCGCCGCTCTGGTGGCGTGCGCCAACCAGCCGGCCGGGACGGTGGGGGCCGAGCAGGCGAGCACGCTGGCCAGCCCCGCACCGACCGCCGCCAGTGCCCCGTCGGTGTCGGTGACCGCGGGTGAACTGCCCGCCAATCCGAAGATCATCCCGCCGGTGCGGCTGCTGATCCCGGAGATCGGCGTCACCGCCACAGTCAACGCGGTCGGGATCAACGAGCGGACCAACGAGTTCGAGGTGCCGCCGAGCGTCGACCAGATCGGCTGGTACCGCTACGGCCCCGGCCTGGAGGCGGAGGCCGGCTCGGTGGTCATCGCCGGTCACGTGGACAGCGCCAAGCAGGGCAAGGGGGCGTTCTTCCGGCTGCGTGAGCTGGACCAGGGCGACACGTTGACAGCGACCGGCAGCGACGGCGAGGCGCGGCGCTACCGGGTCGTCGCCCGGGAGGAGTACGCCAAGACCAAGATTCCGCTGGACCGGTACTTCGCCCGCGACGGCAAGCCGCGGCTGACCCTGATCACCTGTGGTGGCCCGTTCGACGCCAAGGCGCGCAAGTACCGCGACAACATCGTCGTCACCGCGGCGCCCACCTGACCGGGTCCGCGCGCATCGGGCCGGGGTGGAGTTCCACCCCGGCCTTTGCGTGCGGTCCCCTCCGGCATCCGGTCCCCAAGGTGTCGGCCGTACGCTGAACGGCGATGGCTTACCTGGATCACGCGGCGACGACTCCCATGCTCGATGAGGCACTGGAGGCGTACGTCGCCACCGCCCGCGAGGTCGGCAACGCGTCCTCCCTGCACGCGGCGGGCCGTCGTGCCCGCCGCCGGGTCGAAGAGTCACGCGAACGGGTGGCCGCGGTGCTGGGCGCCCGGCCCTCCGAGGTGATCTTCACCGGTGGTGGCACGGAGAGCGACAACCTCGCGGTGAAGGGCATCTTCTGGGCCCGCCGAGCAGCCCGGCCCGACCGCCGCCGGGTGGTCTCCAGCGCCGTCGAGCACCACGCGGTGCTGGACGCGGTCGACTGGCTGGCCCAGCACGAGGGCGCCGAGGTCGGTTGGCTCCCGGTGGACGCCGTCGGTCGGCTCGACCCGCAGACCCTGCGCGCCGAGTTGGCCGCGCACGCCGACCAGGTGGCCGTGGTCACCGCGATGTGGGCGAACAACGAGGTGGGCACCGTCCAGCCGGTGGCCGAGCTGGCCGCCGTCGCCGCCGAACACGGTGTGCCCTTCCACACCGACGCCATCCAGGCGGTCGGTCAGGTGCCGGTCGACTTCGGGGCCAGCGGGGTCGCCGCGCTGACCGTCACCGGGCACAAGTTGGGCGGCCCGACCGGGGTGGGCGCGCTGCTGCTCGCCCGGGACGTGCCGGCCACGCCGCTGCTGCACGGCGGCGGCCAGGAACGCGACATCCGCTCCGGCACCCTGGACACCGCCGGCATCGTCGCCTTTGCGGTCGCCGTGGAGACGGCCGTGAAGGGTCAGCAGGAGTACGCGGCCCGGGTGGCCGCGCTCCGCGACGACCTGATCGAGCGGGTCCGCCAGGCGGTGCCCGAGGTGATCTACAACGGTGACCCGACCGACCGGCTGCCCGGCAACGCGCACTTTTCCTTCCCCGGCTGCGAGGGCGACGCGCTGCTGCTCCTGCTCGACGCGCAGGGGATCGCCTGCTCGACCGGCTCCGCCTGCTCGGCCGGGGTGGCCCAGCCCTCGCACGTGCTGCTGGCGATGGGCGCCGACGACGACCGCGCCCGCTCATCGCTTCGCTTCACCCTGGGCCACACCAGCACCCAGGCCGACATCGACGCCCTCATCGCGGCCCTCCCGGCGGCGGTCGACAGAGCCCGCCGAGCCGCCGCCCTCCGCACCCCCCGCTGACCCGGGCCCAGCCCCCGCGATCTTGCACTTTCGGTTGTCCGTTCGCGCCTTGTGCGGCATATGTCGCCGCAGAAACTGCAAGATCGCGTCGACGGGTGCGCGGGGCGGGCCAGGGTTCGGGGGGATTGCGGGGCTGGTGGATAGGGTTGTGGTGGGGACGGGCGGGACGGGGAAGGGGAGTGGGTCGGTGAGGGTTCTGGCGGCGATGTCGGGTGGGGTTGACTCGGCCGTGGCGGCGGCGCGGGCGGTGGCTGCCGGGCACGATGTGACCGGCGTGCACCTGGCGCTCGCCCGCAACCCACAGACCTATCGGACCGGGGCGCGCGGCTGCTGCACCCTGGAGGATTCCCGGGACGCCCGACGGGCGGCCGACGTGATCGGCATCCCGTTCTACGTGTGGGACATGGCTGACCGCTTCCACGAGGACGTGGTCGACGACTTCGTCGCCGAATACGCCGCCGGTCGTACGCCGAATCCCTGCCTGCGCTGCAACGAGAAGATCAAGTTCGCGGCGGTGCTGGACCGGGCGGTGGCCCTGGGCTTCGACGCGGTGGTGACCGGGCACCACGCCCGCCTCGGCGCGGACGGGCTGCTGCGGCGCAGTGTCGACCTGGCCAAGGACCAGTCGTACGTGCTCGCCGTGCTCACCCGCGAGCAGCTCGACCGGTCGATCTTCCCGCTCGGTGACTCGACCAAGGCGCAGGTCCGCGCCGAGGCCGCCGAGCGTGGCCTGGCCGTGGCCGACAAGCCGGACTCACACGACATCTGCTTCATCGCCGACGGGGACACCCGCGGCTTCCTGGCCGGCCGGCTCGGTGAGGCGCCCGGCGACGTGGTGGACGCGTCCACCGGCGCGGTCGTCGGCAGTCACAGCGGTGCGTACGCGTACACGGTGGGGCAGCGCCGCGGGCTGCACCTGGACCGGCCCGCCCCGGACGGCCGGCCACGCTACGTACTCTCCATCACCCCGAAGACCAACACGGTGACGGTCGGCCCGGCCGAGGCCCTGGACGTGTCCGACGTGCACGCCGTACGTCCGGTCTGGACCGGCGGCGCCCGTCCGGACGCCCCGGTCGAGTGCGAGGTGCAGTTGCGCGCGCACGGCGACGTGGTGCCGGCGACCGTCGCCCTCGACGGTGACCGGCTGCACGCCGAGCTGCGCCGACCGGTTCGCGGCGTCGCCGCCGGTCAGGCAGTGGTGGCGTACCGACCGGACCCGGCCGGCGACGTGGTCCTCGGCTCCGCGACCATCACCGGCTGACCGCACGGCCCGGGTGTCCGCGGGATAGCCTTCGCCCGTGACAGATCAGGCGTGGCCCTGGCCGGCCGGCGCGGCAACCGGAATTGGTTCGCTGCCCGGCACCGACATCGGCGAGGCTCAGCGGGTGGTCCTCGGTGAACTTCCCGAGCTGCCCCACCTGCCCGAGTTGCCGACCCGTGGCCCCGGAGCGGACATGATCGGCCGATCCGCCGGGCTGCTCGTCGAGCTGCCCGTCGAGGTGTACGCGGGGCGGTGGCGGGTCGCCCCACGCCCGGGCCGCGACCTGCGCCGGGCCCGTGACCTGATGGAACGCGACCTGGACCAGCTCGCCGAGCAGGCCGAGGGGTACAACGGGCCGATCAAGGTGCAGGCTGCCGGCCCGCTCACGCTGGCCGCCTCCCTGGAGTTGCCGATCGGTGGCCGACTGTTGCGCGATCCCGGCGCGGTCCGTGACCTGACCGGCTCCCTCGCCGAAGGGCTGCGCGCGCACGTCGCGGCGGTTGCCCGCCGGCTGCCCGGGGCATCGGTGCTGCTGCAACTGGACGAACCGTCACTGCCGACCGTGCTGGCCGGGCGGGTGCCGACCGAGAGCGGGCTGGGCGCGTACCGGGCGGTCGAGTCGGTGGACGCCGCCGCCCTGCTGCGCACGATCGTCGACGCGGTCGGCGTACCGACACTGGTGCACTGCTGCGCCCCGGACGTGCCGCTGGAGCTGATCCGCTCCACCGGCGCCGTCGCGGTCGCCCTCGACCTGGACCTGGTCACCAAGCTCGACCCGCTGGGTGAGGCGATCGACGCCGGCCTCGGGTTGCTGGCCGGGGCCGCGCCGGCCCGGCCGCCGTCGGCCGGTGGCGCGCCGACCTCCGCGCAGATCGCCGATCGGGTACGCCAGGTCTGGGACCGCCTCGGCTTTCCCCGTCGGCAGCTCGCCGAGCAGGTGGTGGTCACCCCGGCCTGCGGTCTCGCCGGTGCCACCCCGGAGTACGCGCGGGAGGTGCTCGCCGCGTGCCGGGACGCCGGCCGACGGCTCGCCGAGGTGTGAGGTTTCCTGTCGTACCCGGTGGGCAGGATGACGGTCATGATTGGACAGCTGCGTTCAGTGGTGATCGACTGCCCGGATCCGCGGGCGTTGGCGGCGTTCTACGCCGAGCTGCTCGGGGTGCCGCTCGCCGAGGGCGACTCCGACGACGACTGGGTGGTGCTGGGCGGCCCGCCCGGTCATCAGCCGCGCCTCGCCTTCCAGCAGGCGCTCAACCTGCGCCCCCCGGTCTGGCCGGATCCCGAGCGCCCACAGCAGTTCCACCTCGACGTGACGGTGGACGACATCGAGGCCGCCGAGAAGGCGGCGCTCGCGCTGGGGGCTCGGCGGCTGCCCGGCGAGGGCGAGGGCTTCCGGGTCTACGCCGATCCGGCCGGCCACCCGTTCTGCCTCTGCTGGGACTGAGCCCGCCGTGGGTTGCGGCGGCCGGGCATGATGGCCGCCGTGATCCCCACCTCTGCGCTGCGCGCCTCCGCTTCGCTCTTCGGCCTCGCCTACGGTGACGCGCTGGGCAAGCCGACCGAGTTCCTGACCGTCGCCGAGATCGAGCGCCGGTACGGCCCGGCCGGTCCGCGTGAGCTGTCCGGCGAGCCGGCACTGGTCACCGACGACACCCAGATGGCGCTGGCGGTGGGTTGGGCGCTGCACGAGGCGCCGTCGTTCACGCCGGAGGCAGTGGAGCCACTGCTGCGGCAACGCTTCCTGGCCTGGGCGGTCAGCCCGGACAACAACCGTGCCCCGGGCATGACCTGCCTGCGCGCCTGCGCCGAGCTGAGCCGTGGGGTGCGCTGGCAGGAGGCGACGGTGGTCGGCTCGAAGGGCTGCGGAGCCAACATGCGGGTCACCCCGGTCGGGTTGCTCGACGTGGACCTCGACACACTCGCCGGGTTGGCCCAGTTGCAGGCCGGGCTGACCCACGGCCACCCGACCGGGTTGGCCGCCAGCGAACTCACCGCCTACGTGGTCTTCGCGCTGCGCGCGGGCGCCTCGCTGCCCGACCTTCCCGCGCTGCTCACCGAGCGGGCACTGTCCCAGCGCCTGGTCTACCGGGAGCGGTGGCTGGGAGACCTCTGGCAGCGCGCCGGGTCCGGTTCTCCGCAGGAGTTCATCGCCCAGGGCTGGGACGAGTGTCTGGCGGTGCTGGGCCGACTGACCAACACCCTGGCGCTACCGGACGACGGTGGTGACCCGTGTCAGGCCACCGGGGAGGGCTGGGTGGCCGAGGAGGCGCTGGCCACCGCGCTGCTCTGCGCCGTACGGCACGCCGACGACCCGGTCGCGGCGCTGGCCCGCGGCGCGACCACCGCCGGCGACTCCGACTCGATCGCCGCCCTGGCCGGCGCGTTCGTGGGCGCGGCCGTCGGCATGACCGCCTGGCCGCGCGACTGGGCCGACCGCATCGAGTACGCGGACCAGTTGGCCACGCTCGGCGCGACCTGGGACTGATCCGGCCCGGTTCGGTCTGGCCTGGCTCGGCCTGGCTCGGCCTGCTCGGCCTGCCCCGCCTGGTTGGCTGACCGGCCTGCCTCGGCCGGGCAGTCATGATCAACTCGGTTTCCTGTAAACCGGGGCATCCGGGGCCTCAGGACACCGCGACTTTCAGGAACCCGAGTTGATCATGAGCCGCGCTCGGCCGCCAGGACGGGGAGGGGTGGTCGGCGGGCGGTCAGGAGGTGGGGAGGTGGCGCAGGCTGCGGACCTTTCGCCACAGGTCGGCGTCGCAGCGACCGGCGTGGTCGGCGAAGGCGGCCGAGCTGAGTCGGATCGGCTCGGTGAGGCTGAGGTAGCTGTCGTGCTCCGCGCCCGGGTCCCACTCCCGGGTGGGAATCCGCACGTGGTCGTCCCTGTCGCTCTTGTCCTGGCTGGTGATCTTCAGGACGTCGGCGCCCCGGGAGTCGGCGCGCAGCACCAGGCATGGGCGCACCTTCGACCCGCTGCCGTCGGCGTACGGCACGTCGGCCCACCAGATCTCACCGGGCGCCGGGGCGTCGCCGTGCCGGTCGGTGTCGCGCGAGCGGGGTTTGGTGGACGGCCGTTCGGCGCCACGGGGCCGCGGCGGGGTGGAACGACGACCACCGGTGCCGCCCCGACCCGGCCGGGTGCCCGGACGCCGGTTGGCCACCCGGTGCCGCCAACTGTTCCACGCCCAGCCGGCGGCCACCGCCAGCAGGATCGCCACCGCCCAGAGCAGTGCCTCGGGCATCCGTACCTCCGCGTCCCGGCGACCCGCCGGCCGCACCGTCCGGCGATCCTTGCACGCCGCCGCCCGCGCCGCCCGCCAACCACACCGCGGCCGCCCCACCGCCGCGCTGCACGCACACCTCCACGCCGCCATGCCCCCGGTGGCACTCGGCCGTCACCCTTGATCACTTGATGACCAGTAGCTGGATCGCCCCGTCGACGGCTACTGAGCATCACGTGATCACCGGATGGGGCTGAGGGTGAGGTCGCTTCGGGCGCGGGTGGGCGGCGGATTGTCCCACCGGCCCGATACGGTGCCGGAGTAGCGTGATCAGGGAGGTCGCAGGCGTGTCCGAAGGTGGCGGTGTGTCCGAGGAACAGATCGGTCAGCAGGTCAGCCCGGCGCAGGAGGCGGCGGCCGGGGCTGAGCCCACGCCGCAGGCCCGGGAACGGCATGCCGCGCTCAGTCAGGAGTTGACCGAGCATCAGTACCGCTACTACGTGCTGGACGCGCCGACCATCCCCGACGCCGATTTCGACAGGCAGTTGCGCGAGCTGGAGGCGCTGGAGGAGGAGTTTCCGGCGCTGCGGACGCCCGACTCGCCGACCCAGCGGGTGGGTGGCACGTTCTCCACCGACTTCACCCCGGTCACCCATGCCGAACGGATGCTCTCGCTCGACAACGCCTTCGCCGACGAGGAGTTGGCGGCCTGGGCCGAGCGGGTCGAACGGGACGCGGGCGGCCCGGTGCCCTACCTGTGCGAGCTGAAGGTCGACGGGCTGGCGATCAACCTGACCTACGAGAACGGCCGGCTGGTCCGGGCCGCCACCCGAGGCGACGGACGTACCGGTGAGGACGTCACGGCAAACGTGCGCAGCATCCGGGACGTGCCCAGCCAGCTCGTCGCGTCCGCCGAATTCCCGGACGTTCCCGAGTTGGTGGAGGTCCGGGGCGAGATCTACTTCCCGATCGCCGCGTTCGCCGATCTCAACGCGGGTCTGGTGGAGCAGGGCAAGGCGCCCTTCGCCAACCCCCGCAACGCCGCCGCCGGCAGCCTGCGACAGAAGGATCCACGGGTCACCGCCACCCGGCCGCTGCGCCTGGTCGTGCACGGCATCGGCGCCCGCCGGGGGTTCCAGCCCACCGCCCAGTCCGAGTCGTACGCGGCGCTCAAGTCGTGGGGGTTGCCGACCAGCGACCGGTGGCGGGTCGTCCCGGACCTGGCCGGCGTGGCGGAGTTCATCGCCTACTACGCCGAGCACCGGCACGACGTCGAGCACGAGATCGACGGCGTGGTGGTCAAGGTCGATCCGGTCTCCATTCAGGGCCGGCTCGGGTCGACCAGTCGTGCCCCGCGCTGGGCGATCGCCTTCAAGTACCCGCCGGAGGAGGTCACCACCAAGCTGCTCGACATCGACGTGAACGTGGGGCGCACCGGCCGGGTCACCCCGTTCGCCGTGCTCGAGCCGGTGCGCGTGGCCGGTTCCACTGTCGCGCTCGCCACCCTGCACAACGCCCGCGAGGTGGAGCGCAAGGGGGTGCTGATCGGCGACACGGTGGTGCTGCGCAAGGCCGGCGACGTGATTCCCGAGGTGCTCGGCCCGGTGGTCGACCTGCGGCCAGCCGATGCCCGGCCGTTCGTCATGCCGACCAGTTGCCCGGCCTGCGGCACCCCGCTCGCACCGTCGAAGGAAGGCGACGTGGACATCCGTTGCCCCAACACCCGCAGCTGCCCGGCACAGTTGCGGGAGCGGGTGTTCCACCTCGCCGGCCGGGGTGGGTTCGACATCGAGGTGCTCGGCTACAAGGGCGCGGCCGCCCTGCTCGACGCGGAGATCATCAGCGACGAGGGCGACCTGTTCCAGCTCGACGCCGAGCAGCTGTCCCGGTCGCCATTCTTCGTCAACAAGGACGGCAGCCTGGGCAGCAACGCCACCAAGTTGCTGGACAATCTCGCGGTCGCCCGGGAACGGGACCTGTGGCGGGTGCTGGTGGCGCTCTCCATCCGGCACGTCGGCCCGACCGCGGCCCAGGCGCTCGCCCGGCACTTCCGCTCGATGGACGCCATCGACGCGGCCACCGAGGAGGAGCTGTCCTCCGTCGACGGGGTCGGGCCGACCATCGCGGCCAGCATCCGGGAGTGGTTCGCGGTGGACTGGCACCGCGAGGTGGTCCGCAAGTGGGCCGAGGCCGGCGTACGGATGGCCGAGGAGGCGGTCGACGAGGGTCCGCGCCCGTTGGAGGGGTTGACCGTGGTGGTGACCGGCACCCTTGCCGGTTTCTCCCGCGACCAGGCCGCCGAGGCCGTGCAGAGCCGGGGCGGCAAGGTCAGCGGGTCGGTCTCCAAGAAGACGAGCTTCGTGGTGGTGGGGGACAACCCCGGGTCGAAGGCCGACAAGGCCGCCAGTCTCAAGGTGCCGGTGCTCGACGAGGACGGGTTCCGACTCCTGCTGGACGCCGGCCCGGACGCCGCCCGGGAGGTCGCTCAGCTGGGCGGCTGACCCCGCCGGCGGCCGGGCACGGCGACTGGCCGCGTATACCAACTTAATTACGACTACGACCGATTCGTGACTGTCGTACCGGGAAACTGGGGGCCGAGGGCGTTTCATTGGGTCACGGCGCGCGCACCGGCACGCCGATGGTCGGTCGGGAGGTGTGGTGGAGGTCGCCGACCCACGCAACTCGCTTCCTGCGGGACGGGTCGCACTGTTCGCCGCCTTCATCGCCGGCATCCTGGCGGTCGCCGCGCTGACCGCTGCCGTTCCACTCGCGACGCTCCCCGGCGAGTTGTCCCAGTTGCCGGTGGCGTTCTGGACGATGGCCGCGCTCGCCGTGGTCTGCGACGCGCGCCCGTTCGTGCCACCGGGGCGCCGGCAGACGTCGGCGGTGTTCCCGTCCACCTGCTTCACCTTCGCGATCCTGCTCGGCTGGGGTCTCGGCCCGGCGGTGCTGGTGCAGGCGGTGGGCGTCGTCGTCTCGGGTTGGCGGATGCGGCACGCGGCGTGGCGCACGGCGTTCAACGTTGGCCAGTACGCCTGTGCTCTCGCCGCCGCCTACGGGGTGATCCAGCTCGGCTCGGGCACCATCTTCTCCGGTGGGCGGTTGCACTGGACCGATGTGGCCGCCGTCGGCGGTGCCGCGCTGGCCTGGTTCGTCGTCAACTACGGGTTGGTCAGCTGGGCGGTGCGGCTCCGGTTCGGGGATCGCTGGTGGCCCACCGTCCGCCAGGGCCTCGGCTTCGAGTTGCTCTCCACCGGCTCACTGCTGCTGCTCGCCCCGGTGCTGGTCGCGGCGGCGCGGGTCAGCGCCGCGCTGATCCCGCTGGTGCTGGTACCGCTCTTCGCCGTCTACCGGATGGCACGGTTGACCAACGAACAGCAGCACCTCGCCGCCGCCGACCCGCTGACCGGGCTGCCCAACCGCAAGGCCCTGCTGGCCGAGGTGGCCGAGCAGGTGCACCTGCACGCCGAGCGGACCGCCCGTGGTGAACCCGACGGGCAACTCGCGCTCCTGCTGATCGACCTGGACCGTTTCAAGAACGTCAACGACGCCCTCGGGCACGCCGTGGGCGACCGGCTGCTGGTCGAGGTCAGCGCCCGACTCACCGACATGCAGCCACGACCACAGATGATCGCCCGGCTGGGCGGTGACGAGTTCGCCATCGTGATGACCGGGCTGACCGACGTCGGTCAGACGCGGGAGTTGGCCGACCGGGTGGTTCAGGCGCTGGCCGAGCCGGTGCCGCTCGACGGGCTGCCGTTGGACGTGGGCGGGTCGATCGGGATCGCCTTCTTCCCGGAGCACGGCGAGGATTTCGCCACCCTGATGCGCCACGCCGACGTCGCGATGTACGACGCCAAGCACCGCAACGACACGGTGGCCGTGTACGCCCCGGAGTCCGACCACAACTCCGCCGAGCGCCTCGGCCTCCTCGCCGACCTGCGCCGCGTACTGGAGACCAGCCCTTCGGCCGAGGGGCCGTTCGACGCCGACGCCGAGCCGGCGGTTCAGGGCCGCGGCGAGGGTGCGCAGCCGGACGGGAACGGCCGGCACGGCGTGCCGAGCGACGCCGAGCGGACTGCCGACGTACCCCTTGTCGCGTCGGCGGAGGTGCGCGGCGGTGACGGGGCGGCGCTGCCTACCGGCGCCCCGGCCGAGGGCGCGCTGCCCACCGCGGCGTCGGACCGGTCCGCGGCAGCGGCGGACCCGGCGTCGGCGGTCGCCACAGCACGGCCGGGAGCTGCCCGGTGGTGGGCACGCCGTCGGCGCACCGACGCCGAGCTGGTGCACTCCGATGAGCTGATCAACCGGATCGCCACCGGAGCCGACCCGATCCGGGGGCGCAACGCCCGTGCCACGGTCGCCGGCGCCCGTTCCGGCCCGGTCCGGGAGCGGCGCGCCGGGGGCGGGATCGGTCGACGGTCCCCGAACGGGGGCGCGGCGGGCAAGGGGCGCGACGGGGCTCGGCGGGACGTCGGGCCGGGTACACCAGGGCAGCCACTCGAACCGACCGGGTGGGCACACGCGGACGATGAGCCGGCCGACGACGCCGGGGAAATCACCATGTACTACCAGCCGCAGATCGCCATCGCGACCGGTGAGGTGGTCGGCGTCGAGGCACTGCTGCGGTGGCGGCACCCCCGGCGGGGCATGGTCGACCCGGAGGAACTCATCCGGGTCGCCGAGCAGAGCGCCGTGATGCGACTGCTCACCCGTCGTGTCGTCGACGACGTGGTGGAGCAGCTCGCCAAGTGGTCGGCGGCCGGCATCGGCCTGCGCGCGGCGCTGAACGTGAGCGTGCGCGACCTGCACACCGGCGAGATCGCCGACCAGATCGCCGACCGGCTGGCCCGCTACGGGGTGCCGGCCGAGCGGCTTCAGGTCGAGATCACCGAGGGCGCGTTGATGGCCGACCCGCGCCGGGTGCTGGCCACCATCTCCCGCCTGCACCGGATCGGGGTGGCCATCGCGCTGGACGACTTCGGCACCGGCTACTCCTCGCTCCAGCACCTGCGCCGCCTGCCGCTGGCCGAGGTGAAGGTGGACCGGTCGTTCGTCCTCGGCATGGCCGACGACGCCGACGACGCGGCGATCGTCCGGTCGATGATCGAGCTGGCCGGCGCGCTGGGGCTGCGGGTGGTCGCCGAGGGTGTCGAGGACGAGCGGACCTGGCGGATGCTGCACGCCGCCGGCTGCGACGCCGCTCAGGGCTGGTTCTACGCCCGGCCGATGCCGGCCGAGGAGTTGGTCACCTGGCTGGCCCGGTACCGGCCGGTCCGCCCGACCGGGGGGCACCCGCAGCCGGATGCCGATCGCCGTCCCACCCGCTGACCCGGCACGAGGGTCGCTGGAGGGGGAGTCGGGGACGCGGCACCGGAGCGGAACAATAGACTCGCTCCGGTCACCGCGTGTCACGCTCCACCTGTCGCGCGGCCGGCACACCGCCCGACCAGCAGGAATTCAGAAGGGGGCACGGATGGCCGCCATCTCCCGCGAGGAGGTCGCGCACCTGGCGCGCCTGTCGCGGCTCGCCGTCACCGAGGAGGAGCTGGACACGTTCGCCGGCCAGCTCGACGTGATCCTCCAAGCGGTCGCCCAGGTCGGCGAGGTCGCCGCCGCGGACATCCCGCCGACCTCGCACTCGGTGCCGCTGACCAACATCTTCCGCGAGGACGTCGTCACGCCGTGCCTGACCCCGGAGGAAGCGCTGTCGGGCGCGCCCGACGCCGAGGACCAGCGGTTCCGCGTACCGCGGATCCTGACCGAGGATGTGGCCTCATGAGCGAGCGTCAGCGAGCGAATCAGCAGTGCAGCGCCGTGGTGCCTCATGGCGTCGCGGAGCGAAGCGGAGTGACGGCATGAGCGATCTGATCAAGATGACCGCGACGGAGATCGCGGCCCTGGTCGCCGGGGGCGAGACGTCCGCCGTCGAGGTGACGCAGGCGCACCTGGACCGGATCGCCGCGGTCGACGACCGGGTGCACGCCTTCCTGCACGTCGACACCGAAGGCGCGCTCGCCGCGGCCCGCGCGGTGGACGAGCGCCGGGCCGCCGGCGAGGAGCTGGGCCCGCTCGCCGGTGTGCCGGTCGCGGTCAAGGACGTGCTCGCCACCCGGGGCGTGCCGACCACCGTGGGGTCGAAGATCCTGGAGGGCTGGCGCCCGCCGTACGACGCGACGATCGTGCAGCGGCTGCGGGAGGCCGGCACGGTGATGCTCGGCAAGACCAACATGGACGAGTTCGCGATGGGCTCCTCCACCGAATACTCGGCGTACGGCCCGACGCACAACCCGTGGGACCTGAGCCGGATCCCGGGTGGCTCGGGTGGTGGCAGCGCCGCCGCGCTGGCCGCGTACGAGGCGCCGCTGGCGATCGGCTCGGACACCGGCGGCTCGATCCGCCAGCCCGGCGCGGTCACCGGCACCGTGGGCGCCAAGCCCACCTACGGCGGCACCTCCCGTTACGGGCTGGTGGCCTTCTCCTCGTCGCTCGACACCCCCGGCCCGTGTGCCCGGACGGTGCTCGACGCGGCCCTGCTGCACCAGGTGATCGGCGGTCACGACCCGCGCGACTCCACCTCGATCCCGCAGCCGGTGCCGGACGTGGTGGCGGCGGCGAAGCTCGGCGCGACCGGTGACCTCACCGGTGTGCGGCTCGGCATCGTGAGCGAGTTCGTGGGCGAGGGCGCCGAGCCGGGCGTGATGGCCGCGTTCCGCGAGTCGGTGGACGCGCTGACCAAGATGGGTGCCGAGGTCGTCGAGGTGTCCTGCCCGACATTCGCGTACGCCCTGCCGGCGTACTACCTGATCGCCCCGAGCGAGTGCTCCTCCAACCTGGCCCGGTTCGACGGTGTCCGGTTCGGCCTGCGGGTCGGCGACGACGGCAACCGGTCGCTGGAGGAGGTCATGTCGCTGACCCGCGAGGCCGGCTTCGGCCCGGAGGTCAAGCGCCGCATCATGATCGGCACGTACGCGCTGTCGTCGGGCTACTACGACGCGTACTACGGGCAGGCGCAGAAGGTCCGGACGCTGATCACCCGGGACTTCACCGCCGCGTTCGAGCGGGTCGACGCGCTGATCTCGCCGACCACCCCGTCGGTGGCGTTCCCGATGGGCGCGCGGACCGCCGACCCGTACCAGATGTACCTGGCCGACCTCTACACGATTCCGACCAACCTGTACGGCGGGCCGGGCATCTCGGTGCCCTGTGGGCTCTCCGACGGGCTGCCGGTCGGTTTGCAGGTGATGGCCCCGACGATGGCCGACGACCGGATGTACCGGGTCGCCGCCGCGTTGGAGTCCGCCGTCGGCACGTTCACCCCACCGACGCTGTGAGGCAGGAGCCCCGATGACCACGACACTGCCCGCGTACGACGAGGTCGTTGCGCGCTTCGAACCGGTGATCGGCCTGGAGACCCACGTCGAGCTGGGCACGAACACCAAGATGTTCTGCGGTTGCCCGACCGACTTCGGCGGCGAGCCGAACACCCGGGTCTGCCCGGTGTGCCTGGGCCTGCCCGGTTCGCTGCCGGTGGCCAACAAGGCGGCCATCGAGGCGATCATCCGGATCGGCCTGGCGTTGAACTGCTCGATCGCCGAGTGGTGCCGGTTCGCCCGGAAGAACTACTTCTACCCGGACATGCCGAAGAACTTCCAGATCAGCCAGTACGACGAGCCGATCTGCGTCGACGGCTACCTGGACGTCGAGGTGGGCGGCGAGACGGTACGGATCGAGATCGAGCGGGTGCACCTCGAGGAGGACACCGGCAAGACGCTGCACGTCGGCGGCGCCACCGGCCGCATCCACGGCGCGACGGAGTCGCTGGTCGACTACAACCGGGCCGGCATCCCGCTGGTAGAGATCGTCACCAAGCCGATCACGGGCACCGGTGCGCTCGCCCCCGAGGTGGCGAAGGCGTACGTCGCCGAACTGCGCGACGTGATCCGCACCCTGGGCGTCTCCGACGTGCGGATGGAGGAGGGTTCGCTGCGCTGCGACGTGAACACCTCGCTCAACCTGCCGGGCGCGGAGTGGGGCACCCGTACCGAGACCAAGAACGTCAACTCGCTGCGGTCGGTGGAGCGGGCGGTCCGCTCGGAGATGCTGCGGCAGGCGTCGGTGCTCGACGCGGGCGGCCGGATCACCCAGGAGACGCGCCACTTCCACGAGGACACCGGTGACACCACCCCGGGTCGCTCGAAGGAGACGGCCACCGACTACCGGTACTTCCCCGAGCCGGATCTGGTGCCGATCGCCCCGGACCCGGCCTGGGTCGCCGAGCTGAAGGCCGCCCTGCCGGAGCTGCCCCGGGTGCACCGGCGTCGGCTCCAGCAGCAGTGGGGCCTCTCCGACCTGGACATGCAGTCGGTGCTGAACGCCGGAGCGGTCGAGCTGATCGAGGCCACCGTGGCCGCCGGCACCACCCCGGCCGCGGCCCGCAAGTGGTGGCTGGGTGAGCTGTCCCGCCGGGCCAACGAGAGCGGCGTGGAGCTGGCCGAGATCGGTGCCACCCCCGCCCAGGTCGCCGAGCTTCAGGGTCTTGTCGACGCCGGCAAGCTCAACGACAAGATGGCCCGCACGGTGCTGGAGGGCGTGGTCGACGGTGAGGGCTCGCCCACCGAGATCATGACCAGCCGGGGCCTGGAGGTCGTGTCGGACACCGGCGCGCTCACCGCCGCCGTGGACGAGGCGATCGCCGCGAACCCGGGCATCGCCGACAAGATCCGCAGCGGCAAGGTCGCGGCGGTCGGCGCGCTGGTCGGCGCGGTCATGAAGACCACTCGTGGTCAGGCCGACGCGAAGACCCTGCGTGAGCTGATCCTGGAGCGCCTCGGCGTCCAGGGCTGAAACCCACCCGGAGCAGGCCGCCGCCGGGATCCGGCGGCGGCCTTCCGCCACCCCCTGTCGACTACGCGGCCACCCCGCACCCCTCGCGAGGGCGTCAACGGCGACGCCTGGATGGAGCCACCGTGACCGAGCACGACCTCGATGTCCTCGACGAGATCCAGCAGCGGGTGCTCTGGCTCGCCACCCGGATCGTGGATGCCGCCAACCATGACCGGGCCACCGGCGACGGTGTGAAGGTCGGCGGCCACCAGGCGTCCAGCGCCTCCCTGGTCACGGCGATGACCGCGCTCTGGTTCGCGCACCTGGACGTCGAGGACCGGGTCGCCGTGAAGCCGCACGCGTCCCCGGTGTTCCACGCCATCCAGTACCTGCTCGGCAACCTGGACCGTTCCTACCTGCCCCGGCTGCGGGCCCGCGGCGGCCTCCAGTCGTACCCGTCGCGCACCAAGGACCCGGACGCTGTGGACTTCTCCACCGGTTCGGTCGGCCTGGGCGCGGCGGCGCCGCTCTTCGCCGCCGCCACCCGGCGGTACGTCGACGCGCACTTCGGGGCCCGCCCGCACTCCCGGTTCGTGGCGTTGATCGGCGACGCCGAGCTGGACGAGGGCAACATCTGGGAGGCGGTGGCCGACCCGGCGACCACCGGGCTGGGCAACGTCATGTGGCTCGTCGACTTCAACCGCCAGTCGCTGGACCGGGTGGTCCCCGGCATTCGGATCAACCAGTGGCGGGGCCAGTTCGAGGCGGCCGGCTGGCACGTCGTGGAGGTCAAGTACGGCCGCCGGCTCGCCGAGGCGTACGCCCGGCCGGGCGGCGAGGCGCTGCGCGACTGGATCGACGCGATGCCCAACGAGCAGTACCAGTCGCTGTTCGGGCTGACCGGCCCGGCGCTGCGCAAGCAGTTCCTGGACGGCGCTCCGGCCGGCATCGCCGAGCTGATCGCCGACGTCTCCGACGAGGAGCTCGGCCCGCTCGTCACCGACCTGGGCGGGCACGACCTTCAGGCGATGCTGGACGCGTACGCCCAGTGTGACGCGGTCACCGACCGGCCCAGCGTCGTCTTCGCGTACACGGTGAAGGGTTGGGGGTTGCCCATCGCCGGCAATCCGCGCAACCATTCCGCGCTGCTCAGCTCGGAGCAGGTCGACACGCTGCGCGCCGCGCAGGGGTTGACCGCCGAGACCGAGTGGGACCGCCTCGACCCGGCGTCACCCGCCGGGATCCAGGCCGGCGCCCGCCGGGAGGCGCTGTCCCGCGCGCCGCGCGAGCGCGCGTTGGGGGTCACCGTCCCGGAGAGCACGGGAGTACGCGCAACCAAGCCGATCTCCACGCAGGAGGTCTTCGGTCGGGTGCTGGTTGACCTGGCCCGGGACCGGGAGGTGGGCCGCTACCTGGTCACCACCGCCCCGGACGTGGCCACCTCCACCAACCTCGCCGGGTTCATCAACAAGACCGGGGTGTTCGCCCCCACCGAGCAGCGTTCCTGGACCGAGGACCGGATGCTGCGCTGGACGGAGAGCCCCGCTGGGCAGCACATCGAGCTGGGCATCTCGGAGATGAACCTGTTCCTGCTGCTCGGTCAGCTCGGGCTGTCCTGGGACCTGTCCGGGCAGCCGCTGCTGCCGGTGGGCACTGTCTACGACCCGTTCGTGCTGCGCGGCCTCGACGCGTTCCTGTACGGCACCTACTCCGGCTCCCGGTTCGTGGTGGCCGGCACCCCGTCCGGCATCACCCTCGCCCCGGAGGGCGGCGCCCACCAGTCCACGATCACCGCGTCGGTCGGCCTGGAGCTGCCCGGGGTGACCTTCGTCGAGCCGGCGTACGCGGCCACCCTCGACTGGCTGCTCTGCGACGCGCTCGGTCAGATCGCCGGCGGGTCGGCCCCGGCCGCGACCGCCGCACCCGCCGAGGACGGCGCGTACTACTTCCGGTTGAGCACCCGACCGCTGGACCAGGCGCCGTTCGAGGCGGCCCGGGCGCGGCTCGGCGACGCGGTGCTGCGCCGTCAGGTCGTCGCCGGGGCGTACCGGCTGGTCGACGCGCACCAGGCGTACCCGCACCTGGTCGACGCCCCGGTGGTGCAGCTGGCCGCCTCCGGCGCGGTGCTGCCCGAGGTGCTGGCCGCCGCTGCCGAGTTGGCCGACGAGGGCATCGCCGCGCACGTGGTCGACGTGACCTCACTGGACCGGCTCTACCGGGCCTGGCAGCGCACCCTTCGCCAGGGCGTACGGACGGCCACGGTGCCCAGCGTGCCGGGCGCGCTGCGGTCCGCGTTCGCCGATCGGGTGCCGGTGGTGACAGTGCACGACGCCGCGTCGCACGCGATGGCCTGGCTCGGTTCGGCGGTCGGCGCACCGGCGGTGCCGCTGGGCGTGGACGAGTTCGGCCAGTCCGGCAGCGTCGCCGAGCTGTACGAACTGCACGACCTGCTGCCCGGCAGCATCGTCAACGCCGCCCTGGCCGCCATCGCCCTCCGCTGACCCGTCGACCGCCCGCCGGTCCGCTGGCGGGCGTCGGCTCAGCCGGTCGGCGTCGGCGTGGGTGTGGCGGGGACACCACCGCTCGGCGTGGGTGTGGGTGTGGCGGGGACGCCGGCGGTCGGGTTCTCCACCAGGCGTCGTTCCAGGTTGACCTGGGCCTGGCCGGTGCCGCCGACGGTGATGGTGTCGTACGCCTGGAGCAGCTTCTGCTCGTCGAAGTAGAGCACGCTCATCGACAGCGGGGTTGGCTTCTCACCCTCCAGGCCGCGCAGCCCGGCGCCGCCGGTGGAGCCCTCCACCATCAGCGTGGTGCGCTGCTGCCCGGGCGCCTGCGGCAGCTCGGAGACCTGCCGGGAGTGGGTGTGCCCGGCCAGCACCAGCGGGCAGGTGCCGGCGAGCGGCCCAGCCGACGCCGGGTCGTGCACGAGCGCGATGTTGACCGGTCGCGGTGAGCTGCGGACCGTCGCGGCGAGCTGGTTGCCGGCCCCGATCACCTGGTCGGCCACCTGCTGGGTCAACCCGCTGCCGGCCGGGGAGGTGTTCTTGTCCGGGGTGAAGCGGGGGTCGCCGATGCCGGCGATGGTCAACCCGGCGACCGTCGTGGTCGTGTTGTTCAACACGATCGCGTTCGGCTGACGGGCCACCGCGGCGGCGGTCTTGCCGGAGTCGTGGTTGCCCCGGATGAAGACGTACGGCTTCTTCAGCAGGCCGATCGAGGCGACGAACGAGGCCTCCGGTTCGCTGCCCCAGTCGGTGATGTCCCCGGTGTCGATCACCACGTCGATGCCGAACTGCTCCACTACCGTCCGGATCAGTTGCCAGCCGGTGGGGTTGAGGTGCATGTCGGAGACGTGCAGCACCCGCGTGGTGCCCGGGGTCGGCTCCAACAGCGGAAGCGCCGACACGGTGGTGTAGAGCTGGCTGACGTTGCCGACCAGACGCTGCAACTGCTCCGCGTACTTGGTGTAGTCGTTGGCGATCCGGCGGGCGTCACCGACGATGGCCGGCGCGTTGACCAGCAGCCCCTCGTAGCGCGGCTCCTCGATGGCCTGCGGACGAAGGGTGGCCGCCGCCGTGCCGAGGCTGCCGGCGGTGACCAGCAGCGCCAGCCCACCCGCCCAGGCGGTGCGCCGGGCGTTGCGGAAGATCAGCCCGGCCAGGATCAACGTGACAAGCACCGACGCGCCGAGGGTACGCAGGCCGAGGCGCATCACCCCGGAGCGGACGTCCTCCACGGCGCTCTGGCTGGCCCGGCTGATGCTGGCCGGATCGTCGATCAGCGCCTCGGTACGCCCCTGGTCGAGCGCGCCCAGCCGGACGGTGAGATGGGTGGGCCCGTCGTGGCTGTCGAGCAGCAGCGCGCCCAGCGGCGGGATGTCGACTGTGGTGCCGCCGTCCCGGGCGGGGGAGATGCTGAGGTTGGCCCGGAACGGGCCGATGTCGGTGCTCACCTGGCCACCGGCCAGCACCCCGAGCACCGCCCCGGCCAGGGCCACGGCGAGGACGGCGACGATCAGCCCGAGGCGGCGCAGCGGGCCGGCCGCGCCGACCCACCAACCCGTCGTCGGGCGCGGCTGATCGTCACCGGTCACCGGGTCGTCCCGGTCACCGGCGTCGTCGTGCCCCTCGTCGCGTTGCCCGTCCATGCTGAAATTCTGACCTGCCCGTCGGAAGATCTTGGCAAACCTGAACGGATGGTGACGCAATCAGCTGCGTCCGCCGTCACCACCCGCGAAGACCACCCGCAGCAGCCGGTCGTCGTCGCCCGCCGGATCGCCCCGGCCGTCGTGGTTGGAGGTGCTCACCCAGAGCGACCCGTCCGGTGCCGCGGCCACCGCACGGAGCCGACCGTAGCGGTTGGTGAGCAGCTCACTGGGCTGACCCAGCAGGGTGCCGGTGTCGGTCAGCTCCATCACCCAGAGGCGCTTGCCGCGCAGACAGCCGGTGACCAGCAGCCGGTCCGTGGCCGCCAGACCGGAGCAGGACGCGTCCGACGTCGCCCACTGCGCGATCGGGTCGGTGAACCGCTTGTCGCCGGCCTGGCCCTCGACCTCCGGCCACCCGTAGTTGCCGCCCCTGGTGATCTGGTTGATCTCGTCCCAGGTGTTCTGGCCGAACTCGACGGCGTACATCCGCTTAGCGGCGTCCCAGGCGAGACCCTGGACGTTGCGGTGCCCCAAGGACCAGACCGGGGAGTTGGGGTACGGATTGCCGGCGGCGGGCTTACCGTCCGGGGTGATCCGGAGGATCTTGCCGCCGAGGCTCTTCACGTCCTGGGAGAGGGGGCGCTGACCGGCGTCACCGGTGCTGACGTAGAGCTGTTTGTCCGGTCCGAAGCCCAGCCCACCACCGTTGTGCACATTGGCCTTCGGGATGCCGGTGAGGATCGGGGTGGGCTGCCCGCCGAGTTGCAGCCGGGCGACCCGGTTGTCCCGCTCGGTGGTGTAGTAGACGAACACCGTCCGGTCCCGGGCGTAGTCGGGGGAGACGGCGACGCCGAGCAGGCCACCCTCGCCCGCCGCCGCCACGTCGGGGATCGTCTGCACCGGGCGGACCCGCAGCCCGTCCGGCCCGGACTCGGGCCCGACCTGGAGGATCCGGCCGTTGTCCCGCTCGGTGACCAACGCACCGCCGTCCGGCAGGAAGGCGATCGCCCACGGCACCCGCAGACCCTTGGCGAGCACTGTCGCCACCGCCTGCTGGCCGGCACCGCCGGGGCTCGCCGACGCGGACGGGGTCGGCAGGTTGGGCGGTTCGCCGGCCGGGTCGGGCTCCGGCTCGCCGAAGCTGCAACCGGCGGTGAACAGCAGCGCCGCGCAGGACGCCGCGAGGGCCACCCGGAGGCGGTGGATGCGAGGGTACGGGGGACGGGCGCTCACCCGGCCCAGGGTAGCCCGCCGCGCGACCCGGCCGGGCCCGTCGAGAGGCAACGGGTGCCGATGGACCCGCTCGATGATCCCCGGTTAACCACTCACCGAGCCCGTACGGCCAGCAGCGCGGTGTCGTCCTCACGGTGTCGGATCGAGGCGAGCACCAGGTCGCACAGGTCGTCGAGGGGCAGCGTGTCGGTGCCGGTCAGCCGGCCCACCAGCTCGGCCAACCCCTCGTCGATGGAGCGGTCCCGCCGTTCGATCAGCCCATCCGTGTAGAGCAGCAGGGTGTCGCCGGTGGCCAGGATGGTCGACTGGCTGCTGCGGGGCGACGGGCGGCCCAGGCCGAGCAGCGGCTCCGGCGTCGCCTCAAGGGACTCCACCGCCCCGCCGACCCGGACCACCAGGGCCGGCGGGTGCCCTGCGTTGGACCAGGTCACCTCGTGCACACCGGCGCGCTGCGGACAGATCCGCACCAGCGTCGCGGTGGCGGCGATCGGCAGCCGCAGGCCACGGATGGCGCCATCCAGGTTGCTCATCAGTGACCCGACCGCATCCGGCCGGCCGAAGGCGTTGCCCCGCACCAGGTTGCGCAGCTGGCCCATGGTCGCCGCCGCCTCGATGTCGTGCCCGGCCACGTCACCGATCGCCGCGATCACGTCGCCGTCGGGCTGCACGAAGGCGTCGTACCAGTCACCGCCCACCTCGACCCGGTCGGCCGCCGGCTGGTAGCGGGCCGCCAACTCCAGCTCCGCCACCACCGGCAGTTGGGGCAGCATGCTGTGTTGCAGGACCTCGGCGACGTGCCGTTGCTCGCCGTACATCGAGCTGTTGCCGACGGCCTGGCCGGCCCGACGGCCGATGTCGACAGCGGTGAGCAGGTCCCGGTCGTCGAACTGCTGACGCTCTCCGCCGTTGACGAGGGTGATCGCCCCCAGCACCGTGCCGCCGACGCCCCGCACCGGCACGCTCAGGTAGGAGGCGATGCCCAGCCGACTGGCGATGGAGGCCATCTCCGGGTGGGTGGTGCCCCTTGTCACGTCGGCCAGGGACGCCACGCTGCCGAGCCGGGGCTGGCCGGTCCGGAGCACGGTCCGGATGATCGACTCGGAGCTCAGCCCGGTACGCAGCAGATCGCCGAAGCGGTCGACGTCCGCCGCGCGGGCCGGGTCCCGGTGCACCGAGACCACCTCGCGGGGCAGGCCGGTCGGCCCGATCAGGGTGAGCAGGCACCAGTCGGCGAGCAGCGGCACCATGGTGGCTGCGAGCCGGCGCAGCGCGATGCCCACGTCCAGGGTGCCGGCCAGCGTCTCGCTCACCCCGGCCAGCAGTTCCAGCCGCCCGTGCGCCTGCACCACCCGCCGCCGGGCCTCCTGCGCGCCGTCGAGCGCGATCCGCAGCCGCAGCTCCGACGAGCAGGCGGCGGCCAGGTCGGCCAGGGTCCGCAGCTGCGCTGCCGTCCAGGCGCGGGGCTTGCTGTCGATGGCGCAGAGCGAGCCGAGCACCCGGCCGGAGAGGTCGGTCAGTGGTATCCCGGCGTACGCGACCACGCCAAGGTCGTCGATGGCCAGGTTGTCCCGGACGCGGGGGTGGAGCCGGGCGTCCGGCAGCACCATCGGCACCTCGTCGTCCACCACGTGCTGACAGAACGAGTGACTCAGCGGGGTCTGCCGACGCTCCGACCAGGGCTCCGGCAACCCGACCGCCCCCGGGAAGAACTGCCGGTCGGCGGAGACCAGGGAGACCAGCGCGACCGGCACGTCCAACAGGTCGCTGACCAGCCGGGCGAACCGGTCGAACGCCTCGTCCGGGGCGGCGTCCAGCCCGGTGTCGGCGAGCGCGCGCAATCGCGCCGGGTCGCCGAGCACCGAGGGTGGCGCAATGGAACGCCGGGCGGAGGCGGGGGAGCCGTCGTTCATCGTGCACCTGTCTGCCGGGCGGAGGCGGACGGCCCTCCGACCCTTCCTTATACCTCGCGCGGGCCCGGATCGAACCTCGCTGTGCTGAGTCTCGCCCGCCGCCGCCTCGTGCGCCACCGCTCGGGACGCCGGTTCGCCGCCGTGCCTGCACCGGCAGCGGCCGCGGGGACTATCGTCGACGGACGTGAAGGTATGGATTCCGCACCAGGCCGGCCTGAACCTCCTGGGCGAGCTGCCCGCGGACGTGACAGTGGAGGTCTTCGAGCACACTGACCGGATGCCGTCCGAGGCGGCCGACGTCCGCTTCTGGGTGCCGCCGTTCCTGGGCGGCTCGGACGCGACGGCGGTGCTGCGGGAGCTGCCCGACCTGGCCGTGGTGCAGTTGCTCTCCGCCGGGGCGGACGCCTGGGCCGGCCGGACACCGCCGGCTGTGACGCTCTGCGACGCCCGGGGCGTGCACGACCCGTCCACCGCCGAGTGGGTCGTCACCGCGATCCTCACCCAGCTGCGGGCGTTCCCGGCGTTCGTCCGCGCGCAGGCCGAGCGGCGCTGGACGTTCGCGGAGAACACCCCGACCGACGAGCTGACCGGTAAGCGGGTGCTCATCATCGGCGCCGGCTCGATCGGTGCTGCGGTGCGCGACCGGCTCGCTCCGTTCGACGTGAGCTTCACCCTGGTCGCCAGGACGGCCCGCCCGGAGCAGGGGGTGCACGCCGTCGAGGAGCTACCCCGGCTGCTGCCCGACGCGGACGTGGTGGTGGTGCTGGTGCCGCTCACCGACCAGACCCGTGGCCTGATCGACAAGGCGTTCCTGGCCGCGATGCCGGACGGGGCGCTGCTGGTCAACGCCGCCCGCGGCCCGGTCGCGCACACCGAGGCGCTCGTCGCCGAGCTGGGCACCGGTCGGATCTCGGCGGCGTTGGACGTCACCGACCCGGAGCCGCTGCCCGCCGACTCGCCGCTCTGGGGCATGCCGAACGTGTTGCTCACCCCGCACGTCGGCGGGTCGGTGCGCGGGCTGTTGCCACGGGCCTACCGGCTGGTGGGCGATCAGGTCCGCCGGTTCGCCGCCGGGCAACCGCTGATCAACACGGTGGTCGACGGCTACTGACCGGGGGTGTCCGCCGGAGCGTCCGGCAGCGGCTGGCCGGTCGCCGCGACCAGTCGGGGCAGATCCGCCCCACGGACGGCCGGCAGAGTGACCTGGCGGCCGTCGTCGAGCCGGGCCACCGCGCGCCCGCGCTGGTCGGTGGTCAGCTCGAGGACCTGGTCCCACTCGATCCGACGCTGCCCGACCAGCGCCCGGATGCGCAGCTCCCGCGCGTCGGCGTCGGTGCCGGCCCGCCAGGCCCACACCGCGACGGCGAGCGGGACGAGCAGCACCGGCAGCAGGTAGTCCCGGGCGTTGGCCAGCGGCAGGGCGCCGACGAAGGCGATGATCGCGGCCACCAGGATGGCTTGGTTGTACCGGAAGCGGACCGTGTCGGGCTTACTCACCCTCCGATGATCCCACTCCGGGTTGTTTCGGCTCGCGGCGGGCGGTGCCGGCAGCGTGCGGTACGCCGTACAGTGACACAGGTCGTTGTCTCCCCTGAGTGACCGGCAAGTAACCAATTCGGCCGTCCATCGTTGCCAATCGTGGGTAGCGGACTCGCAACGTCCGATGTCCCGCACCGCCGCACCGCCCCCGTGCCCCCTCACGAAGGCGACCGCCGTGCTCCTCGCGTACCCGTTCCGCGTCCTCGTCCCCCGCCGTGCGGCACCGGAGGCCGCCACGTCCGTGGCGGTGGCGCTGCTCCTCCTCGCCGGTTCCGTCGACCTGGTCCCGCCCTCGGTGGTGATCGCGCTGGCCGCCGGTGCCGGCGCCACGCTCGCCGGGCTGCGACTATCCCGGCTGGCGTCGCGGCGCGGCACCGATCCGACACCGCGTGCGGCGGGGGTGCTACTCGACGCGGCGGTGGTGGCGGCGGGTCTCACCGCCGTCGTGTTGCCCCTGGCCGGCATCGGGCACACCCTCGCCGTGTTGATCGGCTCGCTGGTCGTGGCGGCCCTCTCGACGGCCGGTCTGTACCGGCTC
This sequence comes from Micromonospora sp. NPDC051227, assembly GCF_044455385.1. NCBI lineage: Bacteria > Bacillati > Actinomycetota > Actinomycetes > Micromonosporales > Micromonosporaceae > Micromonospora > Micromonospora sp. NPDC051227. The sequence goes on along the minus strand of NZ_JBITET010000002.1, from coordinate 17,566 downwards.
CCCGGCCGATCCCGGCCGGCGGCCCCGGTCCGGCTGCGGTGGCTGGTCGAGTCGACCGGCCCGGCCGTCGGACTGGCCCTCGCCGGCTGGTTGCTACTGCCCCCCGACGGCCTTCCGGTCCCGGTTCGGCTGGTCTGCGCGTTGACGCTGGGCGGGTTGGGCATGGCCGCGTTGAACGCGTTCGCGGGGCCACGTCGGCGCTCGGGTGCGGCGCTCTGCCGGGGCGGCGTCCTGCTCACAGTGGGCGGGCTGGTGCTGCTGGCCACGTTGCCGTCAGCGCCGGCCGGCCGGGTGGCACTGCTGGCCGTACCCCCGTTGGTGTTCGGGATGTTGCTCGTCGCGGTCGGCGCGGCGGATGCGGCGGACGACACGGAGTCGGCGGAACCGGTCGCCGCGGCCTGGCCCCAGTCGGTGCTCCCCGCGGCGGTGCTGCTGCTGGCATCGGGTCTGCACCTGGGAGCCGGCCGCGCACCGGACCGGACGAGCGTGCTGTTGGCCCTGGCGGCGATGCCGCCCCTGGTGCTGCGCGAGCTGCTGCGCGCGGGCGACGCGTCCACGTCCGTTCGGCGTGCCGCTCATCGGCGACCGGCCGGCCGTTCGCTGCGGCACCGCCGTGCGGCCCCGGGCCGCTGGCCGGGCGCGCCGGAGCCGCCGCCCGAGCGGGGGCCGGGCGCCCCGGAGGGCGCGGCGACCGCGATGGGTGCCGGCTCGACCTGGTCGCCAGATCACAGTTCCGCGTTCTCGGGGCTCAACCAGCGACCCGCGGCGGCGAGCCCCGGCGACCGGGCCGCCCTGCTGGACGCCCTGGCCGCGATCGGCGACGTTCCGGCGTCGGCCGGCGCGCTGCTACTGGTGGACCTGCACGGCACCGAGGGTCTCGGCCCGACGGCCCGGGAGGACGTGCTGGCCGAGGCGGTGCACCGGGCCCGCGCGGTCATCGCCCCCGACGATCTGGTCACCGGGTGCACGGGTACCGGCTTCGCGGTGGTCACCGCCGCCGGGCCGGTGCTGGCGTACGCGCTGGGCACCCGACTGTTGAGCGCGCTCAGCCCGCCCTACCGGCTGGCCGGCGCGATGCTGCGCGTGCAGACGAGCATCGGGTTGGCCGAGGTGAGCGGCGCCGGGCCGGCGGACGTGCTCCGGCAGGCCGAGCTGGCCCGGCGACGTGCCGTGCAGCTGGGCCGGGACCGAGTGGAGTGGTACGACGCGTTCCTGGAGGAACAGCTGGTGCGTCGGCTCGACCTGGAGCGCGAGCTGCCCGGTGCGGTGGCGCGCGGCGAGCTGGACCTCGTCTACCAGCCGGTGGTCGACCTGGCCGACGGGCAGCCGGTGGGCGCGGAGGCGCTGCTGCGGTGGCGCAGCCCGGTGCTCGGCACTGTGCTCCCGGCCGAGTTGCTGCCGGTCGCCGAGGACCTGGACCTGGTCGGCGAGTTGGAGTGGTGGGTGCTGGACCGGGCCTGCCGGCAGTTGTCCGACTGGTCGGTGGGTGTCCGGGAGCTGTGGATGGCGGTCAACGTCACCACCCGGGAGCTGACCACCCCCGCCTTCGTCCAGCGGCTCGCGGCCGTGCTGGCCGCGTACGGGGTGCCACCGGAGCGGCTGGTGGTGGAGGTGAGCGAGCCGAGGGTCGCCGGTGATCTGTCGACAGTGGTGGCTCGGCTGGCCGGGCTCCGGTCGTTGGGTGTACGCACCGCGTTGGACGACTTCCGGCCCGAGCACGCCTCGCTGGCCCAGCTTCGCCGCCTGCCGATCGACCTGCTCAAGGTGGGCCCGGAGTTGGTGGGCGCACGCCCGGACGGGCAACCGCCGCTGATCGACGTGGTGGTCAACGTGGGTGAGCGGCTGGGCGTCGAGATCGTCGCCGAGGAGTTGGAGTCGTCGACCCAGGTCGAGGGGGCGCGCCGGGGTGGCTGCCGGTACGGGCAGGGGTTCGCGCTGGCCCGGCCGGCGACGGCCGAGCGGGTCGAGGCGTACTTCGAGGAGTTTCCCTCAGCGTCTCGCTGAACCGGTTCATCTCCCCCGGGGCGGTGCGGTGCTGCCGCGCGGCGTGAGGTGAGGTGTCTCGTCCTGCACCCGCCCGGCCGGTTGCCCGGCGACGACGGCGAGCAGTTGCCGGGCGGCGTGCGCGCCGTACGCCGGGATGTCCCGGCCCAGCGCGGTCAGCGGCGGGTGCACCAGCCGGCACAGCGGCGAGTCGTCCCAGGCCACGATGGACAGATCGCCGGGCACGGTCAGGCCCATCTCCTGGGCGACGGAGAGCCCGGCGATGGCCATCACGTCGTTGTCGTAGATGACAGCGGTTGGCCGGCCGGCCGAACTGAGCAACCGGCGGGTGGCCCGGCCGCCCTCCTCGCCGGTGTAGTCGGACCAGACGGTGACCGCGTCGACCAGGCCGAGCCGTTGGCAAACCGCCGCGAAGGCGTCGGTGCGGATCTCGGTGTGCCGCAGGTCGGGCAGGCCGGCGACCCGGGCGATCCGCCGATGCCCGAGCGCGACCAGGTACTCCACCGTCTCGGTCAGCGCGGCGGCGTCGTCGGACCAGAGACTCGCCAGCTCACCGGTGCCGCCGGGGCCGCCGATCACCACCGCCGGCAGTTGCAGCTCTTCGAGTGCGGGAATGCGACGGTCGTCGGTGCGCAGGTCGCAGACGAGCACCCCGTCCACCCGCCGTTCGCCCCACCAGCGCCGGTAGACAGCGATCTCGGCGTCCGGGTCGGTCACCACCTGGAGGGTCAGCGCGTACGAGCGGGCGGAGAGTTCGGCCTCGACGCCACTGATCAGCGCCATGAAGAACGGCTCGACGCCAAGGGTTCGCGCCGGTCGGCACAGGGCCAGGCCGATCGCCCCGGCGGTGGCGGCCGAGAGGGCGCGGGCGGCGCTGCTGCGGCTGAAACCGATCTCCGTGGCGATGGCCAGGATGCGCTGCCGGGTGGCCTCGGAGACGCCGGGCTGCCCGTTCAGCGCGTACGACACGGCGCCCTTGGACACCCCGGCGCGTCGGGCGACGTCGGCGATGGTCGGCCGCTTCACCGGCGTGCTCCTTCGCTCTCTGGCCGTTGACAGCCCGGATTCCGGACCGTACCGTAGCTCAGCTTATCCGGTTCAGTACGGCATCTTTCGATGCGGGAAGGTGCGGTGAAATCGTGAGCCGACAGGCACTCTACGACGGTTGGACAGTGCGAGCGGCCCCCGGCGCACAGGTGCCCGAGGAGATCGCCGGCCGGTCCGTGCCGGCGACCGTGCCGGGCTGCGTGCACACCGATCTGCTCGACGCCGGGCTGATCCCCGATCCCTACCTCGACGACAACGAGCGGTCGCTGGCCTGGATCGGACGCACCGACTGGGTCTACCAGACCACAGTCGTCCACCGGGCGGGCGGCGACGAGCGCGTCGACCTGGTCTGCGCCGGCCTGGACACCGTCGCCACGCTCACCCTCAACGGTGTGGAGGTCGGCCGCACCGCGAACATGCACCGCGGCTACCGGTTCGACGTCCGACCGCTGCTGCGCGACGGGAACAACGACCTGGTGGTCACGTTCGACTCCGCGTACCGCTACGCCGAGGCGCAGCAGGAACGGCTCGGCGACCGGCCGAACGCCTACCCGGAGCCGTTCCACTTCATCCGCAAGATGGCCTGCAACTTCGGCTGGGACTGGGGGCCGACGCTGGTCACCGCCGGCATCTGGCAGGAGATCAGTTTGCACGCCTGGTCGACCGCCCGACTGGCCACCGTCCGTCCACTGGTCACCATGGACGGTCGCGACGGCCGGGTCGAGGTGCACGTCGAGGTCGAGCGGGTCGCAGACGTCCCGCTGACCGTCCGCGCGGCCGTGGACGGCGCCCGCGCCGAGGTGGTCGTACCGGCCGGGCAGCGCACGGCCGTGCTGAGCCTCACCGTTCGCGAGCCCGCGCTGTGGTGGCCCCGGGGGTACGGCGAGCAGACGCGCCACCCGATCGATGTGACACTGCACTCGCCGGACGGTGACACCCTGGACGAGTGGTCGCACCGGATCGGCTTCCGCTCGGTACGGCTGGACACCACACCCGACGAGCACGGCACCCCGTTCGCGTTGTCGGTCAACGACGTACCGGTCTTCGTCCGCGGCGTCAACTGGATCCCGGACGACGTGTTCCCCACCCGGATCACCCGGGCTCGGCTGGCCGAGCGCTTCGACCAGGCGGTCACGGCCAACGTCAACCTGCTGCGGGTCTGGGGCGGCGGCCGGTACGAGTCGGCGGACTTCTACGACCTCGCCGACGAGCGCGGTCTCCTCGTCCAGCAGGACTTCCTCTTCGCCTGCGCCGCGTACCCGGAGGAGGAACCGTTCGGCACCGAGGTGGCCGCCGAGGCCGCCGAGCAGGTGACCCGGCTCGCGCCGTACCCGTCGCTGGTGCTCTGGACCGGCAACAACGAGAACATCTGGGGCTGGCACGACTGGGACTGGCAGCAGGCCCTCGCCGGGCGCACCTGGGGGCGCGGCTACTACCTCGACGTGCTGCCCCGGATCGTCGGCGAGCTGGACCCGACCCGCCCGTACTGGCCGGGCAGCCCCTGGTCGGGCACCGAGGCGATCCACCCCAACGACCCGGCGCACGGCACCACCCACATCTGGGACGTGTGGAACACCGACGACTACACCAGATACCGGGAGTACGTTCCGCGCTTCGTGGCCGAGTTCGGCTACCAGGCCCCACCCGCGTACGCCACGCTGCGGCGGGCGTTGAGCGACGAACCCCTGGCGCACGACTCACCGGGCATGGCGCACCACCAGAAGGCGGCTGGCGGTGACGCCAAGCTCCAGCGGGGCCTCGACGCGCACCTGCCCGCCCCGGCGGACTTCGACGACTGGCACTACCTGACGCAGCTCAACCAGGCCCGGGCGATCCAGCTCGGGGTGGAGCACTTCCGCTCGCACCGGGGCGTCTGCGCGGGCACCATCGTCTGGCAGCTCAACGACTGCTGGCCGGTGACCTCCTGGTCGGCAGTCGACGGCGACGGTCGCCGCAAACCCCTGTGGCACGCGTTGCGCCACGCGTACGCCGACCGGCTGCTCACCGTGCAGCCGCGCGACGGCGGCCTGGCCCTGGTGGCGGTCAACGAGACCGCCGAGGCATGGACCGCGACGGCCGCGGTCACCCGGTTCACGCTCACCGGGGAGCCGAGGGCGAAGACCTCGGTCGACCTCGACGTCCCGGCGTACTCCTCGGTGGTGCTGGCGCTGCCGACGGACCTGGCGCGGCCGGAGGATGCCCGGCGCGAGTTGCTGGTCGCGGAGGCCGGTGGCACCGCGGAGCGCGGCCTGTGGTTCTTCGCCGAGGACCGGGAGGTGGACTGGCCGGCGGCGGCCTGGGACGCGACGGTCGAGCCGGTCGACGGTGGGCAGCGGGTCCGGGTCACCGCCCGCACGGTGCTGCGCGACCTGACGCTCTTCCCGGACCGCCTCGATGCGACGGCGGAAGTGGACAAAGCCCTGGTCACCCTGCTGCCCGGCGAGTCGACGACCTTCACCGTGCGCGCCGACGCCGCGCTGGACCCGGCGGCCCTCGTCGCCCGCCCGGTGCTGCGCTGCGTCAACGACCTGACGTCGAGCTAACCACGCCGTCCCCGCCGCCCCGCGCGCGCCGCCCCGCGCGCGCCGCCCCGCGCGCGCCGCCCCGCGCGCGCCGCCCCGCGCGCGCCGCCCCGCGCGCGCCGCCCCGCGCCGATCTTGCAGTTTCTGTTGTCGACATGGGCGGGATATCCCGTTGTGTCGGCGCAGAAAGTGCAAGATCGGCGCGAGGTGGGCGGGGCAGGGCGGGCATCACGCCCGGGGGCGCGATCCGGCGGTCAGGCGCGGGCGGCGGCGAGCACCTGGCCGACCAGGGCGCCCGAGGTGCCCGAGCGCTCGTACTCGGGCCGGTTCAGGCTGCCACCCATCAGCGGCGCCGGGTTGCGGTGCACGGCCGGGCTGTCCGAGCTGACCAGGGCCGCGAAGTGGTACTCGTCGGCGCCGGTCGCCTCGACGATCCGGGCGATGTTGCGCGGGGTGATGCCACCGCCCGGCATGATGACGATCCGGCCGGCGGCCCGGCGCACCAGGTCCGCGATGAGCGGAGCACCCTCCAGCACGCTGACCTCCTGACCCGAGGTGAGCACCCGGTGCACGCCCAGCTCGATCAGCTGCTCCAGCGCCGCGTGCGGGTCACGGGTCATGTCGAACGCCCGGTGGAAGGTGATGCTGACGTCGCCCGCGGCGGCGATCAGCCGGCGGGTGGTCGGCACGTCGACGTCACCCTCGGCGGTCAACGCGCCGATCACGATGCCGTGCGCGCCGGCCGCCACCGCGGCCCGCACGTCCCGCTCCATGGCCTCGATCTCGAACGGCGAGTAGATGAAGTCGCCGGCGCGGGGACGGACGATCACGTGTACCCGGATCCGGTTGACCGCGCGCACTGTCGTCTCGATGGTGCCCAGGCTGGGGGTCAGCCCGCCGTCGAAGAGCGCGGAGCACAACTCCACCCGATCGGCGCCGGCCTCCTCGGCGGCGACCGCTCCCTCGACGCTGTCGATGCAGATCTCGAATGTGTTCATGATTCTTCCTTTTCCGTGCGAGGCGATGCCGCTTCGGTCCGAGACGGTGCTGTGGTCCAGTCGATGACGGCCGTGACGGCACCAACGGGCACGCCGCCGCCGAGCACCGGCACCTGGCGCAGCGCGTCGGCCCCACCCACCGGTACGCCCACGGCGTCGAGGGCGGCGATGGCGATGGCGGTGGTGGCTCGGGGCGAACCGTCGATCGCCTTCACCGCCACCGCGTGACCGTCCGGTGCGGCCACCGCGAGCACGCCCTCGGCCCCGCCCTTGGCGAGGACGCCGGGCAGCGCCCGCATCAGGTCGGTGTTCGGGTGCCCGTTCCAGCCGCCGACGTACTCCGGATGCTGGCGCATGGCCTGCGCGACCAGTGCCTCGTCGCTGCCGGGGGGCGCGGTGACCAACGCCTGGAAGGTACGGGCCAGGCCGGTCAGCGACAGGCCGAACAGCGGTGCCCCGCAGCCGTCGACAGCGTGGTGCGCGATCGGCGTGCCGGCCAGCCGGGCGACGGCGGCGGCGGTTTCCCGCTGGAGCGGGTGGTCGGGGTCGAGGTAGTCGTGGGTGCTCCAGGACCGCGCGACGCACGCGACGAGCATCGCGGCGTGCTTGCCGGAGCAGTTCATCCGGATCCGGTCGCGCTGTCCACCGGCGCGGATCAGCCGGTCCCGGGTCGGTTCGTCCTCCGGCCAGTCCACCGGGCAGCCGAGCGCGTCCTCGGTCAGGCCGGCCCCGGCCAGCATCGCTCGAACCACCTCGACGTGCCGGTCGTCGCCGGTGTGGCTGCCGGCGGCGAGGGCCAGCGCCGGGCCGGTCAGCTCGTCCCCTGCCGCCGTCCGGCAGGCCAGTGCCTGCACCGGCTTGAGGGTGGAGCGGGGGAGCACCGGCTCGTCGGGTACGCCGGCGGCGAGGGCGACAGCCCCGTCCGGGTCGAGCACCACGACGCTGCCGTAGTGCCGGCTCTCGACGAAGCCGTTGCGCACGACCCGGGCCAGTTCGGCGTAGCGGAAGATGGTCACCGGGGGGTGTTCCCTTCGAGGAGTGGTGGGGGCAGCTCGGCGGTCCGCCGGCCGCCGAAGCGGCCGTTGCGGGCCTGGAGTACGCGGGCGAACTTCGACAGCGAGGCGTTGACCACCAGGTAGATCAGCGCCACCACCAGGAACGTCTGGATCAGCAGGTGGGTGTACGAGGAGAGCACCTGCCCGCTGTAGAGCAGCTCGGTGTAGCTGACCACGAAGCCGAGCGAGGTGTCCTTGAGCAGCCCGACCAGCTGGCTGACCAGGGACGGGGCGAGTTGGAGCAGCGCCTGCGGCAGGACCACCAGCGCCATCACCTGCCCGCGGCGCAGCCCGACCGCGAGGCCGGCCTCGGTCTGCCCGCGGTCCAGCGCCAGGATGCCGGACCGGAAGATCTCCGCGAACGCCGCCGAGTTGGAGACCACCAGCGGCACCACGAGCTTCCAGAAGAGCGGGAAGTTCAGCCCGTACTGCGGAAGCGCGAACAGCGTCACGTAGATCAGCAGCAGGGTGGGGACGGTCCGGAAGATCTCCACGTACGCGCCGGCCAGCCAGCGCAGCGGGCGGTGCGTCGACAGCCGGCCGAGCGCCAGGAGCAGCCCGAGCGCGGCGCTGAGCACGGCGGTCGCGGCGGCAGCGCGCACCGTTGCCCAGAGGCCGTTGAGCAGGTACCGCCAGATGGGCCAGGTGGTGAACGGTTCCCACCGGGCGGCGGCCAACTCGCCGTGGCTGGCGAACTGGTAGACAGCCGCGACCAGGGCGCCGACCAGGAGAATCGCGCCCAGCACTGTGGCGATCCGGATTCGGCGCTGGGCGCGGGGGCCGGGCTCGTCGAAGAGGATCTGTTGCGTCTTGTTCATCGGACGATCGCCAGCCTTCGTTCGAGCAGGCCGGTGACCTGACCGATGATCAGCGCCAGCAGCATGTAGGCGAGGCCCGCGCCGGTGAACACGGCGATCGGTTGGGCCTCGACCAGGTTCACGGTGTTGGCCGCCTGGGTCAGCTCGACCACGCCGACGGCGGCGGCCAGCGAGGTGTTCATCAGCAGCGCGATGCAGATGTTGCCGATCGGCTGGATCACCGCCCGGAGTCCCTGCGGCAGGATCACGTGCCGCAGGGACTGGCCGAAGGTGAGCCCGATGGCTCGGGCTGCCTCAGCCTGGCCCACACCGACCGTGTTGATCCCGGCGCGGATCGCCTCGGCCAGGTACGCCCCCTCGTACACCGCGATGACGATCGCGGCGGAGGTGAACAGCGGGAACGTGATGCCGATGGTCGGCAGCGCGAACACGAAGAGCACCAGTAGCGCCAGCAGCGGAAGGTTCTGGAACACCTCCACGTACGCGGTGCCGATGGCGCGTAGCAGCGGGACGGGGGCGATGCGCAGGGTGGCCACGACGATGCCCAGCAGCATCGCGCCGACGGTGGTCACGACGGTCAGTTCGACAGTCGTGACCAGGCCGTGGCCAAGCTCGCTCAGGTGGGCGGTGAGGGCTTCCATCGGTACGAGAGGTTGCTCAGGAGCCGTCGGCGGAACCGAGGGCGGGCGGGGTGGGCGCCCCACCCTCCACCACCGAGCCGAGGGTGCCTTCCCAGACCTTCGCCCACGTGCCGTCGGCCTGGATCTTCTTCAGCCAGTTGTTGACGAACTCCTTGAACTGCGCGTCCTCCCGGTTGAGGCCGATGCCGTAGGCCTCGGTGGTGAATGGCTCGCCCACCACCTTCATCCCCGGGTTCGCCTTGGCGCCCGAGGCGAGCAGCGTGAAGTCCTGCACGTACGCGTCGCCGCGCTTCTGCAGCAGCGCCTGCAACGCCTGCGGGTCGGTGCCGAAGGCGATCTGCTTCGAGCCGGGCGCGGCGGAGGGCAGCGCGGTGACGGCGGGGGTGTTCGCCCCGACGATCACGGTCTTGCCGGCGAGGTCCTTGACGCTCTTGATCGAGGTGTCGTCCTTGCGGACCCCCACGGCGAGGCCGGAGGTGAGGTACGGCCCGGCGAAGGCGACCTGGGTGGCCCGCTGCGGGGTGATCGTGTACGTCTGGAAGACCGCGTCCACCGACTTGGCCTGGAGCATGGCCTCCCGGGTCTGGGTGCCGATGGTCGTCGTCTTCACCTCGGGCTTGCCGATGATGTACTTCGCCAGCAACTTCGCCATGTCGGCGTCGAAGCCCTCGATGGTGCCGCTGACCGGGTTCTGCTGGGCGAGCAGCGGCGCGTCCAGGGATCCGCCGATGTTCAGGTAGCCGCGCTTGCGGATCGCGTCCATGGTGGAACCGGCCGGGATGTCCGCGTCGGTGGCCACCGGAGCGGCGTCGTACACCGACTGGGCAACCACGCCGTCGCCGCCCAGGCCGGGGTTGCCGGGCAGCGTCGGAGCGCTGCCGCCGCTGTCGCCGCCGCAGCCGGCGGCGGCGAGGGCCACCGCCACCGCGGTGGCGGTGAGGGCGAGCGAGCGTCGCCGGGTGAAGCTCTTCTTGAAGATTGACATGACACCCTCCCGTTGGGGGCTAGTGCTGGAGGATCTTGGATAGGAAGTCGCGGGCCCGCTCGGTGCGCGGAGCTGCGAAGAATTCGTCGGGAGTGCCGGACTCGACGATCCGGCCGTCGTCCATGAAGACCACCCGGTCGGCGGCGCGACGGGCGAAACCCATCTCGTGGGTGACCACGATCATGGTCATCCCCTCGGCGGCGAGGGAGACCATCACGTCGAGCACCTCGTTGACCATTTCCGGGTCGAGGGCCGAGGTCGGTTCGTCGAATAGCAGCACCTTCGGTTGCATCGCCAGGGCTCGGGCGATTGCGGCCCGCTGCTGCTGCCCGCCGGAGAGTTGGGCCGGGTGGTGGTCTGCCTTGTCGGCGATACCGACGCGCTCCAGCAGGGCCATCGCCTGCTGCCGCGCCTCGGGTCGGGGAATCCGGCGGACCCGGGTGGGGCCGAGGGTGATGTTGTCCAGCACCGTCTTGTGCCCGAAGAGGTTGAAGGACTGGAAGACCATGCCGACATCGGCGCGCAGCCGGGCCAGCGCGCGGCCCTCGGCGGGCAGCGGCTCACCGTCGATCTCGATGCTGCCCTGCCCGGCGGTCTCCAGCCGGTTGAGGCAGCGGCACAGTGTCGACTTGCCGGAGCCGGAGGGCCCCACCACGACGACCACTTCGCCGGCGGCCACCGTGAGGTCGATGTCCTTGAGCACGTGCAGCGGACTGAACCACTTGTTCAGGCCGCTTACCGACACCATCGGTCGGTTCGCACCCGTCATCTCCGGTGCCACCAGACGGCCTCACTTCCTTCGACTACAAAACTAAGTCAGCTTCATATCGAACCAACAGGGCCATCTAAAGGTAGCCAGCAAACTAAGTCAACCGGTTGCTTGAACAAACTCCGGGTGCTAAGAAGCTGACGTGACGATTGACGACGCGCCACGCGATGCCCTCCGGGGCGGCCCCCGGGAGCTACTGCGCTGGGTGGCCACCGGTGCGGCCGTCAGTCGGGCCGACCTGTCCCGCCTCTCCGGGCTCTCCCCGTCGACGGTCTCCCAGCGGGTCGAGGCGTTGATCAGCCAGGGGTTGCTGGAGGAGGCCGGTGCCGGGCGGTCCCGGGGTGGGCGGCGACCCCGCCAACTCGCCGTGCCCACCGGCGGCGCCGTGGTCGGCGCCATCGACCTCGGCGCGCATCACGCCCGCGTCGGTGTACTGGATCTCTCCGGGCGGGTGGTCCAGGCCCGCACCCTGCCGGTCCGCATCGAGGACGGCCCGGAGGCGGTGCTCGGCGCGCTACTCGCCGAGGTCGCCACGCTGGTCAGCAGCGATCCGACGGCCGGCGGCGGGGCGGTGGCCGGCGGCTCGACGGGAGGTGCGCTCCGCGGCGTCGGCATCGGGATTCCCGGTCCGGTGCAGCACTCCACCGGGCGGATCGTCAGCCCATCGAGGATGCCCGGCTGGAACGGCTTCGACGTCGCCGCGTTCTGCGCCGGCCGTGTCGACGTGCCGGTCATCGTGGACAACGACGCCAACCTGATGGCGCTCGGCGCGCACCGCACCGCTCATTCCGAGTTGGACCACGCCGTCTACATCAAGGCTGGCACCGGAATCGGCTCCGGTGTGATCTCCAGTGGACGGTTGCACCGGGGCGCGCAGGGATCGGCCGGGGACATCAGCCACTGCCGGGTGGTGGCCGATCCCGCGCCACCCTGCACCTGCGGCAACGCCGGTTGCCTGGAGGCGGTGGCCAGCGGCGCCGCACTGGTCACCGCGCTCCGGGAGCAGGGTGTGCCGGTCTCCGACCTGACCGGTGTGATCCGCCTGATCGACGACGGTGACCGGCAGGCCACCGCCCTCGCCCGGCAGGCCGGCCGCGCCGTCGGCGAGATCCTGGCCGTGGTGGTCAACTTCTTCAACCCGCAGGTGGTGGCCATCGGTGGTCGGCTCGCCGACTGCGAGCCGCTGCTGGCCAGCATGCGAGCCACCCTCTACGAGCGGTGCCTCCCGCTGGCCACCCAGACCCTGCTCATCGAACGGGTCGCCGCCGGCCAGGACCTCGGTATCACCGGCGCCGCCCACCTGGTGATCGACCACGTCGTAGCGGGCGCCTGACCTCGCCCGCTCTGATACCCAGCGTGATTCACCCTGCGCGGCACGCCGGATATGTAATCCCTTGACCGGGTTATGCCGCAGATCATCCTGACAGTTTCCTTACAGGCAGTCACGTAGCCTTCCGGTGTTCCTCGCTCACCCGTGATTGCACCTGGGGGTTTCGACGTGCGGATCAACGGACGGCTGCTCGCGCCGATCTCGTTGGCAGTGGTGCTGGCGACCGCCGCCTGTAACCTGTCGGCACCGGCGTCCGGGCAGGCCGAAGTCCCACGCTCCGGCCCGAGTACGCAGAGCTCAGCTCCGAGCCCCGGCGACACGCCGACCTCCAGCCCGACTCCGCAGATCCCGACCGACGCGCAGATCCCCACCAGGGCCGCGGGCACCTTCACCACCGCCACCGGCAACGGTCGCGTGATCGGCAAGGGCAAGAAGCGGGTGCGCTACAGCGTCTCGGTGGAGAAGGGCATCAAATGGGGTGACATCCCCGCCTGGAAGCCGGATCGGTTCGCCGCGAGCATCGAGCAGGTGTTGGCCGCACCGAACGGGTGGGCCACGTCCGCACAGCACCCGGTCAGCAACGCCGCGGTGAACCTGACCCGCGCGTCGTGGTCCTTCCAGCGGGTCGCCACCTCGACTGTCGACGTCGACGTGCGGCTCGCGACCCCGAGGACGGTGGACAGGCTCTGCGGCGCTAGCGGCGTCGACACCGAGGGCGTCTACTCCTGCAAGTACGGCAAGACCATCATGATCAACCTGCGGCGTTGGCTCCAGGGTTCACCGGGATACCCGGTCAGCATCGACGAGTACCACGCCGGCGTGATCAATCACGAGTTCGGCCACTTCCTCGGCTTCGCCCACATGAAGTGCGGCGGTCGCGGCAAGCCGGCCCCGGTCATGATGACGCAGACGATGGGCCTGGGCGGGTGCGTGCCCAACGTCCGCCCGTTCGTCGGCGATGGGCAGTTCGTCAGCGGACCGTGGGCGCCATCCTGACCTGGTGATTCCCGCCCCGCCGAATTGTTTACGCCGATGGATCTGGCGGTGGCGCTGTTTGCCCGGAAGGTCTGAGGTGCGGGGTTCACCCGGGTTCGGATGACTCCTCCAACTGGCTGCCAACTCCAGAGTTGCTGTCCCTCGCCGTTGGCGTATCGAACTCCGGGCTGTCCTGGGACGAGATGGCGGTGGAGACGAGGCTGGCCGCGACCGGCTGCACGGGCGCGACGTCTTCGGGCGTACGCAGGCGCGGCGGCGCGGGCATCCACGGCTTCAAGTTCTGGATGATCTGCTCGTAGAAGTCGTCGATCGCCTGTAATACAGAATCGATGAAGGCACCCCGTCCGCTGCCACGCTTCGTTCCCGCCGCCGTGCTCTGGGCGACCCGGAACGCCCGAAGCTCGCGGGTGGGGTCGATGATCAGCGTCGTAGGTTCGGTGCGGACCTGGCGCAGGAGGTCCGTCGCACCTCCGCCTCGGGCATGCATGGCGAACGCCTCGATGCGAACCGTCTCCGGCGCGTCCCTCAGTTGGCGAATCAACCAGTTCACCCTTGTGGTCGGTCTGCCGGTGCGAGGGGCGTCCACATCGACATGGCAGGCGATCTGCCCGGCCCGCAGGTCGGCCACGACCTGGAGAGGGCCGACCGCGCCTGGAATCCTGATGCTGCCGGTCAGCGTTCCGGTAGTGCAGAGTTGGTTGACCAGCGCCTGAGTGCGCGCGGCCGGATCGCTAAGATCGCGGCGGCTCAGCGCAGGGGTGACATCAGTACCCAACTGTCGTCCGAGACGCAGGCAGGCGTAACGGATCAGGGCGTCGAAGCGTCCGACCACGTCCGCCGCTCCGCTGTCGCTGGCCCGCAGCGTTCCGGCTGATACTCCGTCGCGCACCTGCACCCAGGCCGGCCCCATGTCGCTGAACTCCAGCGCGCCTGAACGGGGATGCTCGAGATACCTGATCAGCTCGCCCAGGATCCACGCCTGGTCCGGGTCAGCGACGCCACGGTATTCCTTCTGGATCACCGCCTGGGTCAGGATCTCCGTCCAGGGCAGGTGGTACAGAGCGACCTTGCGCAACTTCCGGCGATCGATCGCGGTCGGATGTTGACCCGGAACGGGGGCGATTTCATTGGAGATCGTGATAAGGGCGTCGAAGCCCTGCTCCCGGGCGATATCCAGGTATGCCTCCAACTGCTCGGTCTTGAGCGCGTTACTGCCGGTCTTTACCTCCACCAGCGCCGTCCACTGCCGCTGTCCTCGCGTGACACGGATGAGACCGTCCGGAAAGAGCTGCTGGTTTCCGAGCTTGAACGGGACTTCGATGAAGGTCTGCACCGATCCGGCCGGTGCGCCGAGGGACTGGGTGAGCGCACGCCCGAACTCCCGGACCGCGCTCATCACCGCCAGCAGGGCGGAGGTCGCTCGACGCTCTTGTTCCTCCGCCCCGTTGATGCCCGACGTAGGAATCAGGCGGGCAGCGAGCCAGGTCTCCTCAGACATGCAAGTGACTCCTCGTGAAGGCGGTGGTACGAGAAGTTACTCGCGATCCGGCACGGAAAGCGGCGGGACCGTCGGCACGTACGAACGGAAAGAGTTGCCCAATTGGATGTCGGGGGATCCGCCTGGCCGATTCCGCTTGCCGGTCGGAGCCCTAGGCGTCAGCAGTTTGGCTTGTGTCTGCGCTTCTGTCCGCTAACTGACTGCGGGTGGGTTTGCTGGCGCGATCGGGGGAACAAGGCGTCGGGGTCGCGCCAGCAGCCGGAGCTGGAGCGTAGACGGGTCAGCCCGCTTAATCTTGTCGTTCTCTCGGTCGCAGTTGTCCAGTGTCGCCTCACACTCGGTTGGCCAGCGCTACGGCATCGGCGAGCAATGCGTCTAGGTCGTCGTCGGCAATGGCGTCATCGCCCAAGATGGCTAGGATCACCAACCCCTGAATTCGACCAGCCATCTGCGGATCGATGGCTGTCTCGACATCAGGATCCACTGCGGCCCGGATCAGCGTCTCGGCGGAATTGGCGTCGATTTCCGGCGCACCGGCGGGAGTTGCCGCTCGCATGTCGGCCACGAACCGCATGATCTCTCCAGGGGGCGTCCGTTCGTCGAAGCGTCGGTTCACCGCGAAGTAGAAGACCGCACCGAGGAGGGTCGGGAAGCCGTCCCAGCCGAGCTGGTCGAGGCGGGCTTCGACGCGGTCGTTGGCCTCGTGGTCGCCTCTGACCATCGTCCGGATGTAGTCGACCATTTCAGGGCTGCTCATCAGATTGCTTCCTCTCGCGGCGCTTCTTTGCCATGTTCCAGACACCTCGGAGGCCCACCACGACTGCGCCAGCAGCCATGATGACTGATGTGACCGGGTGCTCCAACTGAGGGCGGTCAACCGGCGTGCCGGGGCTGGCGGAGGTGGATGTCGTGCTACCACTCGATCCCGAGCCCTTGAAGCTCTTTTGCAGCTCGCGAAGGCCAGTGGTGATCGACTGTTCGGTCTGTTTGAGGGTGTCCTCGGAATCGTCCGCCTTCCTGATGTGCCGGCGGAGGAATGCCTCGGCTTTCCGACTGCGGCCTTCTGCTTCCTCTACCAGGCGCTCGCCGGATGGCGATGCTTCATTAACTGGGCCGGAGGACGCGGCACCGGGGGCGATGGTGTTGACATACACGGTGATGTGTCGGGCAGCCTCGGCCAGGAGGCGGGCGTAGCGGCCGGCTTTGTCGCGGGCCACCTTGGCGTCCGCGACTGCCGCGCTTAACCCCCGGTCAGCGCTGCCTCGCTGTACCCCGGCGAGGTGTGCCAGGGCCTGCTCCGCATCCGTCCGGGCGCGCAGCGCCGTGACGGCGGCGGTGTCGAGCTTTTCGCGTACGGCGAGAAGCTGCGCGACGACCTCGGCGATGCTGCCGCTCATCCGAGGCGGGTGAGGTAGGTGTTTGCGTGTTTGGCGGTGTTGTCGAAGCGGCGGCGGGTCGGTTCGACCTCTGCCCCGGCTGCGGCAAGCGCCTGATGTGCTGCCGTTACGTCCTCGTTCCGGCTGCCCTGTAGGACGGCGTCCGCCATTCGGGTCGCTGCCTCCGCGTCGGAAGCGGCCTGGTCGAAAACCCGCCGTCCCTGGCGGGCGGCTTCGATGGCCGCGCGAAGGGACGCCTTGACCTCGCCAACGCTCATCGCTGTGGCCGATGCTCAGCCGAGGATGCTGATGTAGCGACGTGCCGCCTCCGAGCTGCCCTGCACCAGGGCCATGGCTTCGGCCAGGCGCTGCTTACTCTGTTCGCCGCGGGCGATGGCTTCGGCGATGGTCGGGTGCCCGGTGCCGGCGGAGATTGCGCGTAGCCGGGCCAGCATCTGTTCGGTGTTGTCGGCGGCGGCCCGGATCTGGTTGATGGTGGCATTGCCCTGCTCGGCGGCCTGCATCAGCGCCGCCTTGACTTCCTCGATGCTGGCCATGCCGCCTCCGTCTGACGATCCCGCAACGAGTTCACGTTTGCGTGGTCGGACGGACACTATCCGACGGGAAGTCGGCGCGCAGCCCTGCATCCACGAGTCAAGATCAGGTACTGCCGCTACGGACGGGATGTCCGGCGTGGTGGGCGACGGTAGCTTCACGGGGTGCACGAGAACACGACGGGCGAGCCGGGGCCATGGCGGATTCTGGGCGAACGAACGGTGTATGAGGATCGGTGGCTGCGACTTGATCTGGTCGACGTGGAGCCGCCAGGACTCGAACCCTTCGCCCACCATGTCGTTCGGCTGGATCGTGTCGCCGTCGTCGCCGTGCTCGACGAACACGATCGAGTTCTGATGTTGCGGCGCTACCGATTCATCCCTGACGAAACAAGGTGGGAACTGCCCGGCGGCATCGTCGAATCGGGCGAGGAGGCGGTAGCGGCGGCAAGCCGGGAAGTGGAGGAGGAAACCGGCTGGCGGCCCTCGCGCCTGACCCGTGTGGTCACCTACCAGCCGATGATCGGCATGGTCGACTCGCCACATGAAATCTTCGTTGGGCGTGGTGCCACTTATTTCGGCCCGCCAACGGACGCGGAGGAGGCCGGTCGCGTCGAGTGGGTGCCGCTGAGTGACATGCCGGACCTGATGGCGCGCGGCGAGTTGGCGGGGTCGGGAACCTTGGTCGCCATCCTGCACGTCATTGCTGGCCTGACGCCGAATCCGTCAAGCCCTTAATCCGATCTATCCGGCGCCGGTATCGCACAGATCCGGTCATGTTCACCAGCGAGCCGGCTTCCCGTAGATGAGAGCGGGCCTCCTCACTTTCTCCCCGAACCAAATGTGCCTGCGCGAGATCGCAGCGCATTCCGGCGCTGCGGGTTGCGCCCACGGGAGTGGTGTACGACTTGCCCGTGATGGGCGTGTTGGGTAGATAGGAGACGGCCACCGCGCGATCCTTCGAGACGGCTAA